>DASQIH010000216.1:0-67462 GCA_035631655.1 Terriglobales bacterium | reverse complement strand
GGCTTGCGGCTTAAACACAACCCGCGACCATGCCTCGGCATTGGAGATTTTAAGGCGCGGACTGCGCCTGAGGACCGAAACGCCTGCCATAGCGGGCGTGGCCCTTGAAGCCCCTAGCTTTAGCTATGGGGCGTAGTCACCCATAAAAAAGCCTTGTGCAGGTGGATAAACTTTAGTTCTTTGAGCTCTTCGATGGTTGTATCCATGAATATCCTCCGCGCGAGCAGATTTTGTGACAACTACCGGATCGCCGCGATTAGCTGATACAACCAACCTATGGCGCAACTCGTTACTCTGTAAAGATTCCTTAGTTTTCCAGTGACGAGCTACCAGAGTGGGATAGGCATTTGTTTTTGGGATTGCGAGCTGGCAATTTCAAGTCCATCGCTCGGCCTAGCCTGTGGAAGGGCTGTCGCGCGAGTACATGCCCGGCAGGACGATTGCTTTCTCATGGCTGTTCAGGATCCCTCAGGATTATGTCGTCATTCTGAGGGACCGACTGGTGCCGAGGAATCCCGCGCGCAGCGCCTAACGTTACGCTGCGCGATATCGCGTTCTGAGTTCCTTCAACGTGCCCGTGCCAGCACCAGCGTGATATCGTCCGGTTGCTCGTTGGCTCCGATCCAGTCGTCCACTGCCGCGGTGACAATCTCGCTGATGCGCACCAGCGAGAGATGCTGGTTTTCGCGCACCAGTTCGATCAGGCGCTGTTCTCCGAATTCGCCAAAATCATTTTCTGGTTCGGTCACTCCGTCGCTGTAAGCGAGAAAAATATCCCCTGTCTTGAGCTGTGCCGAACCTTCATCGTAAGACATGTTGTCGAACAGGCCGACCACCGTACCTCCCGCCTCCAATCGCCTGATCCCGCCATCTTCGCTGAGGATGATCGGAGGCAGGTGTCCGCCGTTGCTGTAGATAATCTTGCGCGATTCGCCGTCATAGACCCCGAGGAACAGGGTTGCGTATTTTTCCGAAGGCGTGCTCTCGTAGAGCTGATGGTTCAACAGCGAAAGCAGCGCCCCCGCCGACACATCGCTGCCATGCAACCCGGGAGCCAGCATCATTCTCGATCCCGCGGACGCCCCCACAGCCAATGGCATACTTGCCGCGGGGATCGTTTCCAGGCTGTAGGCCCGCACCGCTGAGTGGATCGTCGCCATCAATAAGGCCGCGGAGATTCCTTTCCCGCTGACGTCTCCCACCGCCAAGGTGAGCTTGTGCGAGTTCAAGGTGAGGAAATCATAGTAATCTCCACTGACGGTGCGTGCCGGTCGGCAAAAACCGTGTACCTCCAGCGACTCCAATTGCGAAATCTCCTTGGGAAACAGCTGGGCCTGCACTTCCTGCGCGATGACCAGTTCGTTCTCCATGCGCTGCTTCTCTTTCTGTTCTGCCAGCAGCTTTTCCAGAGATTCGGTCATGGAATTGAACGAAGTCTCAAGCGTCGCCAGCTGGTCCTTCGATTTCACCACGATGCGATGGGAAAAGTCTCCCCGATTCACGCGCTGGGTAGCGTGGTACAGATTAGCCACCGCCCTGGTGATCGTGCGCGTAAGACCAACACCAACTAGCAGAGCAAATAACTCGATGACCGCAAAGACAATCACCATAGCCACCAGCGCGACTTCGACGGAAGGGGCAAATTCGCCCAGTGCCGCAAATAAACGGTCGTACAGCACCGATAGCCGTGTTTGAACACTGACCGCCGCCGGGCTGTTAACGTCTCCCGACTCCCAGTCCACCACGAAGAGCGAAGTGGCGAAGGTCACCATGCGGTCCCCGGTCCGCTGCGCAGGAGGAATCGTACCCGCACTGAATGAAGGCACCAGCGGCTCCTTACCGGTGTCGAGCACATATCCGCCTTCCGGCTTGCGAACCCGAACCGAACCATCGCTTTCAGGAGTCGCTTTTGTGCTTGGCTGGCTCTGATCCACTTTGTGCAGACTCAAGCCTTTGGCATAGAGCGTGATCTCTCCCAGATTTGCGGCAAGATACTCCAGCAGGTGCTGGTCGAGAGGCTCGCTGGAAAGGACAGTCAATTTCGCTCCGCCCACTTGAACGGCATTCGCGGCTCGCAGGAAAAGATGGTCGCGATCTCGCACCACCTCGCGGAACGGCGTTTTCACGAAGCTGGGCCAACTGGGCGGCTCAGCTGTAACTCCGGGCGGAGCGCTGTTTAAGACCAGCCTGCCGTCTACCCAGACGCACACTTGCCGGCCGGCCCAAGCCTTGTCGGATTTCCGCAAGCCTTCAAGAGCCGGCGATTCCGCCCCGCTGCCCCGCTGCAAGCGCGCCGCCAGATCGTGCGCGATAGCCGAATTGGCTGCCTCCAGACTCTTCAATTCCGAGTTCAACCCGCTGGTCACAATGAACGTCGCGAATTGTCCGGCGAAGAGATAAAACGCGGTGACCGCTAACGTGACCAGCAGGACGACGGGGATCACGCCGATGAAAACATACGTGACAATAAGGCGATTGCGCAGCCGCCACAGCAGTTTGTTACGCAACCAGCGAAATAGCAGCCAGCTGAATAAGACAAAAGAAAGGAAAGTAAGAAAGCTGACCCAGCCGCCAACGGTCTGCCCCGACGAGATCCGTAGCAGGACCGTCAACTTCTGCAGTACAAAAAGAAGGATGTCCAGGCCGAGAATGAAAAAGGCCACTCGCCCTACGCGGGTGCGGGGGGGCCATCCCAGTTGCGTCAGCCTGGAACGTAGGTAGAGAAGGCGGTCCATGACTCCAGCCTTCGATTATAGTCGCGCAAATCCTGGGCCCGATATGCTTGTCCCAAAGGCGCTTGTCATCCTGAGAGGTTGTGACTTTTTCGATTTTTCGCGCTTTTGGAGGTGCCTGAGCTGTTTATTATCAGCATCGGTTTTTGCGCTAAAACAATAAAGTCACAAACTCTGAGCGAAGCGAAGGCCCGGCGCTCTCGGCGGTAAATGCTTTTCAAAGTTTTCCCGCTCCACTCCCGTGTCATTTAGAATTGCCGCCGTGCTTCCCAAAATTCTGACCATTGTTGTATTACTGCTGCCTTGTCTTGCCCAGCAGCCGCAGCAAGGCGCCCCGCCGGTCAAGGTCAATGTCCTGAACGTGTGCACCCCCTCCGCGGACGAACAGAAGGAGATCGCCTCGGCGTTGTCGCACGTTCCCAAGCAGCCCTTGTTCAGCCCCGATTTCGAAGTGGCCCGCGGCCGCTCCAGCCTCTCCGACAAAGCGCAGCTACTGCAGGCAGGTGAGGGCGCCGAACTCTCTTCGGAGCCCATCACCGCCGCCTGGGTCCGGATTCGTCGCGAGTTCTCCGTACAGTCGCTCTTCAGTAACGTGCAGTATTCCTTTAGCGCGGATGACAAGAACATGATCGAAACGTTGGTCCTGCACGTGCGAGAGCCGAAAGATCTGGTGCAGCTTTCTATCGAGGACAGCGCTTCCGCCGTGACCACCCCGGCCAGCATGCTGGCGACTAACACTCCGGTGGATCGCATAAAGCTGGAGCGCTTCGGGAAGCCGTCGGTGGTACTGGCCCGCTGCAAGGGCACGGAAGGCGGACCGCCGCCCGATCAAAGCGCCTACGAACCGCTTTTCCGGGATGCCTCAACGGTGCTCGGTCGCTATCGCGAATTGCTAGCGGCCCGCCGGACAGTTCCCGGCGAGCTGGCGAAGGTGGTCGCCCTGAGTCCCGGGAAGTCCAGGCCCACCCAAAAATCCAAGAAAGTCATTCCCAAAACCAAATGACCGGGCCGTTTCGGCGTTCTCGGCGGTGAAAAAATGCTCCTGAACCCAAATCAGCCGTAAACAATCTAAACTCGTACGTCCATGGATGACTCGATTCGCAACGTCGTCGTGATGGGCTCGGGATGCGCCGGACATACGGCCGCACTCTACACTGCCCGCGCCAAACTGAACCCGTTAGTCATCGAAGGCCATGAACCCGGAGGCCAACTTTCGCTCACCACTCTGGTGGAGAATTTCCCAGGGTTCCCGGAGGGCATTCAGGGTCCTGAGCTGGTTGAGAACATGCGCAAGCAGGCTGCGCGTTTCGGCGCCGACTATCAGATGGGTCATGTGAGCAAAGCCGATCTGAGTAAGCGCCCGTTCACACTGAGTCTGGGCAAAGACACTATCCAGACCCGCACGCTCATCATTGCCAGTGGAGCCTCGGCCCGCTGGTTGGGTCTCCCGAACGAGCAGGCCCTGATCGGCCACGGCGTTTCCTCCTGTGCCACCTGCGATGGCTTCTTCTTCTCTGGCAAGGAGATCGCGGTCATCGGAGGTGGCGATTCTGCCATGGAAGAAGCCACTTTCCTGACCCGCTTCGCTACCAAGGTTACGCTGATCCACCGCCGCGCCGAGTTCCGCGCCTCCAAGATCATGCTGGAGAGGGCCCAGAAGAACGAAAAGATCCACTTCGTCACCGACACCGTTGTCGAAGACGTGCACGACGTCTCCAAGAAGGAAGTGACCGCCCTGAAGTTGCGCAATGTAAAGACGGGCAAGATTTGGGACTTCCCAACTAGTGCCATGTTCCTGGGAATTGGTCACATCCCTAACGCCAAGATTTTCGAGGGTCAACTCGACATGGACCAGGATGGCTATCTGAAAACGACCAACAACGTATTCACCCGAGTTGCGGGCGTTTACGCCTGCGGGGACGTCCAGGACCGCCGTTACCGCCAGGCTATCACGGCCGCAGGCACGGGTTGCATGGCGGCGCTGGAGGTGGAGAAGTTCCTGGAGGAACATTGAGGGCAGTTCCCAGGTGCCAGTCGTCAGTAGAACCACAAGAACTTGCGGACCTCACTTGTCGTCGCGAGCGGAACTGGATGATGAGCTTGCGAACCATCCGCGCATTCCAGGGACCTGGTGTTCTTCACCTGCCTGGCTAGCCCTTGTAGCGCCGCCGTCCCGGCGGCTGTCCCGCGGGCGCCCCGCCCGGGCCTCGGGCCGGCAAGATGCCGGCGCTACCCTAGCATTCCGCAGCGCCGCGAGGGATCTCGGTTTTCCCGTTTCCTCCGCGCATCTCGGCTGTTTCCCTTTCTTTCCCCACTCCGAACTTGCCTGATGCATTAGACTAGCCTACCGATAACTGGGAACCTGGAACTGAGAACTACTCATGAACTACCGCACCCTCGGATCCACGGGCCTTCAAGTCAGCGAGATTGGTTTCGGCGCGTGGGCCATTGGCGGCACCAGCGAAGCTGCCGGTACGCAGTGGGGTTGGGGCGAAACGCCAGAGGCGGAGGCCATTGCCGCCATTCAGCGTGCCCGGGAGCTGGGCGTCAACTTCTTCGATACTGCTGACGTGTACGGCAACGGCCGCAGCGAGGAAATCCTGGGCAAGGCGCTCGGCCCCGAATGGAAGGACGTCTATGTCGCCACCAAAGTCGGCAATATCATCCGTCACGAGCGTGCCGCGAAGGATTGGAGCCGCGAGCACATCATGCGCTCCTGTGAAACCAGCCTGAAGCGTCTGAAGAAGGATGTCATCGACGTCTATCAACTCCACAATCCCGATGTCTACGACATCCGCCATGCCGATTGGCCCGAGACCATGGAGCTGCTGCAGAAGCACGGCAAAATCCGCTACTACGGAGTTTCGGTTTTCGTGCCCGAAGAAGCCATGGCCGTGCTGGCGCGAGGCAAGGGGCACGTCATTCAACTCGCCTACAACCCGTTGCGCCTGGAAATGGAGGAGCAGGTTTTGCCGCTGGCTCAGAAGAAGAATGTCGGCGTCATCGCCCGCGTGCCGCTGTACTACGGCATTCTCGCCGGCAAATTTCGGCCCGACACCACGTTTCCGAAGAATGACCACCGTTCGCATACACTGCCGCCAGAAACCATGCGCGAACTCGTTCCTCGGGCCGAACGCCTGCGCGAATTGGCTGGTATTGCTGCCGGTGACTCGGTCGCGTTCGCGCAATGGTCGCTCAAATTAATCCTCTCGCATCCCGTGATTTCCACCGTAATTCCTGGAGCTCGCAATGCCCAGCAGGCAGAGAAGAACACCTCCGCTGCCGAAGGCGCACCGATTTCGAAAGAGCAGGCGGATGCCGTTCGTCGAATGTGGAGAGACGACCCCTATTTGCGGGCGCTGCGGACTGGGCTATAAGAAAGATTCACCGCCGAGATCGCCGAGAGCGCAGAGAACAGCAACTTTCTTCGACTGACCACTGACCACTGCCCACTCCCTCCTGTGACCGCGGTCATATCCGCTGCGGTCGCTTCATGTGGTAAAACATAACGTTCTCATGTTGCGCATTCATAGCGTTCTGCAAGGGCCTTCGTGCTAAGGGCGCTCTTCATTTATCTATCGGAGAGCCGCTCGCTACGAGCTGTTGCCGAAAAGTCCTCGCTCGGACAGCGCGTGTCCGCCCGTTTTGTAGCCGGCACCCAGGTGGAAGATGTCCTGCGGGCCACGCGGGCCGTCAACCAGCTGGGCCAAGGCGTCTCCATCGACAACCTGGGCGAAAACGTCACCAACGCCGAGGAGGCTCGCGCCAGCGCCGCCCTCTATCATCGGCTCCTCGACGACATTGCGGCGCAGGGTCTCGACGCCAACATTAGCCTCAAGCTGACCCACATGGGCCTCGACGTCGATGAGAATCTGGCCCGCGAGCAGGTCAGCGGCCTGGTGGCCAAAGCCGCCGCGCTGAAGAGCTTTGTGCGCGTGGACATGGAGGGCTCGCCCTACACCCAGCGCACGCTGGATTTCGTCCGCGAGCTTCATCGCCAGCCGGGCAACCGGGGTGTGGTCGGCACCGTCATCCAGTCTTATCTGCACCGCAGCGAAGCCGATGTCTACAACCTGCTGTCCGACGGCATTCGCATCCGCCTTTGCAAAGGGGCTTACAAGGAAACATCTGAAATCGCCTTTCAAAAGAAGGCGGACGTGGATGCCAATTACGTCAAGCTGATGAAGATTCTGATCAAGAGCGGGATCTATCACGGCCTGGCGACGCATGACGAAAGCATCATTAACGAAGCCAAGGCATTCGCCATGCGCGAGAAGATTGCCCGCGACGCCTTCGAGTTCCAGATGCTCTACGGCATCCGCCGCGACTTACAACAGAGCCTGGTTCGGGACGGCTGGCGCATGCGTGTCTACATCCCGTTTGGCACCGAGTGGTACCCCTACTTCATGCGCCGCCTGGCGGAGCGGCCCGCCAATGTGTTCTTCATCTTGAAGAATTTGTTCCGAGCCTGACGGGCAGCTGGCCTGGGGAGCATCGGAAAGCCGACCCGGCGCAGGTTTGTGTGGGGGCGGGCGTCTCGCCCGTCCAGCCGCAGCGAAGCTCCGCAGCCGTTGCCGCCACCACCACTTCGGGTCATTCTGAGGAAGCGAGAGCTCGCCTCCACCACTTTCTCATCGCCACCTGTTTCTGACAGTACTGACGGTCTGAAGACCGTCCTTTGCTCAGGGCAGGCTTTGTCCGCGCCGGCGAAACAATCCGCAGCGGGAAACTGAGAGACGTGATAGGCCTGGGGGCAGAGTTATGGCTTTTTCGGCGAAATCTCTTAGAACGTCAGATTTGCCCAGAATTTGTTTCTGAGTCTTTGATTCCAGGGATCAGCGAAGGGAGGGGTACTTAATACAGCCAAAGATCGCGGACTGAGCCCCCAGCTCAGGCGGCTTTCTGTTTCCGATCCAGCGGCAGTCCTGCATTCTGCCAGGCGTCGAGTCCGCCTTGCAGTGCCCAGACTTGCTGGTAGCCGCGTTCCCGGAGCTTTTGCGCCAAACTGGCACTGGAGGCTTCGTTGGGTCAAGTGCAGTAAGAGACGATGGGCCGGTCTTTGGGGAGCTCGGGAAGGTAGTCTTCGAAATGGTCTACGGGAACACGGATGGCGCCGTGCACTTTCACATCCGATTCCTCCCAGGCTTTCGGGTTTCGGGTATCGAGGAAGAGAAACGGCTCACCGGCATCCATTCGCTTGCGCAGTTCAGGCAGACTGATTCTCAGATCGTCGGGCATAAGCATCTCGTTCCGGAATTCGGGGAATAGATGCTTATCGCGGCAGCGGCGTTGTACTTGGGTTCAGTGGTCATAAGAAAAGCGCCCTGACTCTTGCGAGTGGCAGGACGCCCTCGAACAGCCCTCCCCCAAGAACTGCTCAGGTGCCAGAGTAGCTGTGTTGCGCACCGAACTATAGTGACGTGGGTCATCTTTGAACGTGAGAGCTTCCGTTTTTGGGAAGTCGCGGTAGCTACTTCTGCGCGCGAGATCCTTCGGGACCTGACGGTCGTCAGAATGACGACATGGAGGCTGGTGGCAAGGCTGAGAGTGGATGCTTGGTCGGACGTGGGGGCTTTTGTCCTTTATCGGCGGGCGGAGATACGGGAGAGGGGCGTGGTGCGTTCCGCTACCACGGCGTTGGTCCGGTAGTCGATGAGTTCCGATTTTAGAGTTTGGCTGCCCAGGATGCGGATGTCCGCTACAGCTTCCATGGCGGTTTGCAGCCAGGTCCCGCGGACGTTCCCAAAATCCATCGTGATGTGCACTTTCTTGACCCAAAAGGAGGGGCTCTTGACCAGTTCGCCCTCAATCTGCCGGACCAGGAAGGAATATTTGTCGACCCAAGCTCGGCCCGAAATCAGACCCTTGTCTTTGCGCTTCGGGGTCAGGCCCAGCAAAAAACAGGGTTGGCCATCAGCCACGCTCTCGCCCAAGTATGTGAATTCATAATTATCGGGCGTGATCGCGGCGGAGCGGGATCCCTTGGCCTGCCATTCGACTTCATGGTCCAGGATGTGGCGGACCACGTTCTCGCCATGACGGCTTCCGGTCCACTGCTGAATGCTATAGGACTTGCTGCTGGGCGGCTGGAAATCTACTTCGGCCACGACCTCAGAAGTCAGCTTGCCGCTCTTGGATCCAAATACCCGATAGCGGCGAATCACCTGGTAGGAAGTCTTCGGCTGCTTTGCCGGCTGCGCCTTTTCCACCTGCTGCACGATAGAAGCGAGTTGCGGGGAGTCAGTTTGTCCAGATGCCAAGGAGCCGGGCAGGAACTGCAGTAGTCCGACTGTCATCAAAAATGCCGACGTGCCCCGCATGAATCACCCTGCAGTTGGTTGCCGGCGAAGGGCTGCGAGTTGTCTGCAATCGAGGAGGTCAGGATGAAATGCGCCGTTAACGTTCGGCACGATACGGAATTACGGCCGGGGGATACGGGATCAGGGTCGGGAGGATAACGGGATAACAGATTGGCAACTGAAGGCCAAGAGCCTACTTTGGCGATCCAGCTTCTTCGCCTGGTTCGGCGGGCGCGAGGGGAAGCTGGGTGATGCCCTTCAGCATCTCCTGCTCTTGCGGCGAGAACATGCTCTTGAAGCGCGGCGAATCGAGCACTTGCTGCCGCTGGTCCGGAGGCATCTCGCGCAGATCGCGGATCGCGGTCTGCATCATTCTGCGGCGGTCGGGCGGGAGTTGCTGCATCTGCTGGAAGAGGCCGCGAGCCTGCTGGCGCTGCTCGGGCGTCAAATGCTCCCAGGTGTCCATGCGTTTGAGCATGCGTTCCTGCTCTTGTGGCGGCAGAGTGCTGAAATGCTGTAACCGCTGACGCAGTTGCTGTTGCCGCTCGGGCGGCAGCTTGCGAAACTGGGGATCGTTTTCCAGGGCGCGCATTTGCTGGTCGGGGGGCAAATCCTTGTGTTCTCGCAGCCATGCGCCAGAATGGTGTCCACTGCGACGCTCTTCCTGGGTCTGTGCAGGGCGATTGGGGTGGTTCTCCGCGTGCGGCTTTTCGACTTTATTCGCGGCTGGACGGCGCGCTTGCGAGTAGGACAGGGGAACACTTGCGGCCAGAACCAGGCCGGCAACCAACGCCAGGAACGTTTTGGATTGTCCCTTCAAGATTCTATGCCCCGGTGTTTCGCCAAACATCAATCACGGATTCGCCGTCTGGTCTTGTTGTTGCGCCGCCAGATCATCGAGTACGTCAAAATCGGAATACAAGTCGTGATTCTTATCCAACTGCTGCAGGTCGCCTACTGCCGTTCCCGGAAGAGCTGCGACCGGTCCTGAATCATTCTTGCTGAAGTCGCCGCGGAACATGGTTATGCCGACCGCCAGCAGAATCGTCGCCACTAAGGCTATTGCGGGACGCCGGATCCACACCAGCCAACTAGCCGAGGCTTTAGCTTTCTCCTCGCGGAGGCGCGCCTGCAGGCGGGTGTCGAAATACGGCGACGGCTCCGGCGCCTGCCATTCATCCAACAGCGCCATGGTCTTGCGGATTTCTTCCAGCTTGGTTGCGCAGGTCGCGCAACTGCGCAGATGTTCGCCGGTTTGGGCTGAGGGCTGGCTCAGTCCCAAGGCCAGGTCCGGCATCAGTTCACTAACTTCCTTGCACGTCATAACTATCCCCTAAATAAACTCTTTCAGCTGCTGGCGCAATGTTTCGTAGGCGCGGAAGAGCAGCGACTTGGTCGCCGACTCGCTCAGCTTCAGAACTTCGCCGATCTGCTTGTAGTCCATCTGCTGGTACTTGTGCATGATGACCGCCAGGCGCTGGCGCTCGGGCAGGCTCTCCACCCTCTGGCGAATTGCCTGCAGGCGCTCCTGCCTGACCAATTTCTCCTCGACGCTAAGAGAGGTGTCAGGCAAATCCATGGTGGTGCCGGTTTCCTCGTCGGGCTCGTCCAGGCTGACCATGCTTTCGGGGCGCTCGTGGCGTGTGTCGCGGGCATGATTTACGGCCAGGTTGGTTGCAATCCGATACAGCCAGGTCGTGAACTTCGCGCTTGCCTCGTAGTTGCTCCGCGAGCGATAGACTCGCAGGAAAACTTCCTGAGCGAGGTCTTCCGCGGCGGCCGCATTGTGGGCCATGCGATACATGAAGTTCACCATCGGACGGCGGTACTTCTGCACCAGGTAATCGAAAGCCGGTTCATCGCCGGCCTTGACCCGCAGCATAACCTCGGCGTCCGTCAACCCATCCGGCGACACGGCGGCCCGGGATGGCGGGACGGCGCCAGCCAAGGAGAGGAGACCCCGATCTAGGGCTACACTGCTCACATCTGATTGAACCCCTTCTGGCTCAGAAAGTTGCGTTGCGCCGGGTTCAGGCGTGCCAGGGGAACCTTCTCTGGGAGAAGGACTTACGGGTGGGTCGGCAGGTGTGGATTTCTTGGCCATCAGGCGAATAGCTGACAACAAGGGAATTGCTAGGGCTCGGTGTCCGTTCCAAGGCTACCACGAGGCCAAAGAGGGCCAAAAGTAAAGAAATCTCGTGGGCAGGACTCCTGAGCGTCGCGGGGAGTTAGGCGAAGCCGAGCAATGCGAGGAGGATACTTATCGGTAGCGACCGCGAGATTCTTCGGGACGGGCCGGTCCCTCAGAATGACGACATAATTCCAATGGCGTCATCTCGAGCCCAGTGCAGCGGGGCGAAGGATCTCGCGTGCTCGACCATCCAGTTATGTGGAAGCAGCGAAAGGCATCATTTTCAGGCAAGCTAGGGTACGATGGTGGGCACTGCAGGACTCGAACCTGCGACCTCGTGCGTGTGAAGCACGCGCTCTAACCAACTGAGCTAAGCGCCCGGAAGAGTGACTCTATTCTAGCAAACCGAGTGCTGCGGAAGAGCGGATCGTTCCTGAGGGAGTCGGTGTAAAGCGGCTTGGGAGCGCCATGAAGGTGAGCACTTTGGTGCTGTGAAAAACCCGGGCCACTTGGTACTTGCACTGGCAGCGGGACACGGGTAACATCGAATATGTTCCTAGCGGCCGCGCTCCTGCGCAGGCCTCCCGCGCCCAATGGCTCCGGGCGTGCAGTAAGGGAAAAGATCATACACGAGTGAATTTTTCAGCCGCCCCGGGTTTTCCACACGCTGGCTAGAGTGCGCGATGCGAGTGCCACCCGTAGAACGGTAAGACAAAGCAAATCGAGCAGTCATCCTTCCCCACGGAAATGCCAGACTGCCCAGAAGAGAGAACTATGAACGCAGGACCCGATCGTCCCTCCGGTCAAGGAGGGAGAGGCAGGCGACGTCGCGGACGGCGTCCACCTAATCCCCATGGACAGAAACATGGACGTGGCCATGGCGGCCGCGATCGTCATAACAAAGACGGTATCTATACCGCTCCCATGGACCACAGCTATCGCGCTGCTCTGGATGGCCAGAACAGCGGGAAGCATGGTGGCAGGAACCAACGCGGCGGGCGACCCGGCTTCGCCCCTTCCTATCGTCCGGCCGAGCCTGAGCCGCTGCCCGCGGGACAGCCCGATGCTGCTTCGCGCATTTTCGCCTTCGTGGACGACCTCTTCTTCCTCGCCAAGATTCAGGAAACCGCGCGCAAGCTCAACGTAAAAGTCGAGTTCATGAAGAGCGAGAAGGACCTGAACGAGCGCATGAAGGAAAATGGCGAGGAATTGCCCTCACTGCTGATCTTCGATCTGAATAACGCCAACGCCAAGCCACTGAGCGTGATTCCCAAGCTGAAGGCCAAGCTGAAGAAGGGGACCTCCATCATTGGGTTCTTATCCCACGTGCAGGGTGATTTGAAACAGAAGGCCCATGAGGCGGGATGCGACATGGTGTTGCCGCGCTCGGCGTTTTCCCAGAATCTGCCTCAGCTATTGCGGCGTCACGGAGCTCCGGAAGAGGAGAGCTTCGGGACCGAGTAAGGCTCAAGCCGAGTCTCACACCAGACTCCTCGTCGGACTGAAGTCCTCCTCGGAATGACAAGGGAAGAGTCAGTTCTTGCGCGCTTGTTCGTAAACGTGGGCCAGGCGCAGGAGGGTCGCTTCGTCGAAGTGGCGGCCCAGAAGTTGCACACCTATCGGTAGTTTTTCACAGGTCTCACCGCAAGGGATCGAAATTCCCGGAATGCCCACCAGGTCAGCCGTCACCGTGTAGATATCGGCCAGGTACATGGCCAGGGGATCGTCGGCTTTCTCCCCTAATTTGAAGGCCGGCGTGGGGCTAGTGGGAGTGATAATAGCGTCCACCTTTTTGAAGGCCTCTTCGAAATCGCGGGTCAGTAGTGTACGGACGCGCTGAGCCTTGAGGTAGTAGGCATCGTAGTAGCCGGCGCTTAGCGCATACGTTCCCAGCATGATGCGGCGCTTTACCTCGGCGCCAAAACCTTCATCCCGCGTGCGCTCGTACATATCGGAAAGGGTGCGCACGTTCCGGGCGCGGTGGCCGTAGCGAACGCCGTCGTAGCGGGCGAGGTTGGAAGAAGCTTCCGCGGTTGCCACCAGATAATAAGTTGGGATCGCATACTCGGTGTGAGGCAGGGACACGGGCACGATCTCACATCCCAGGCTGGCCCATTTCTGAATGGCGGATTCCACGGCGTCCCGGACTTCTTGGTCGAGGCCTTCTCCGAAATACTCCTTGGCGACACCCAGCTTGAGACCGCGCACAGGCTTTTCCAGTTCAGCGACGTAGTCAGGCACCGGGAGATCGGCGGAGGTCGAATCCATCGGGTCGCGACCCGCGATGGTACGCAGGACGATGGCGGCATCTTTTACGGTTTTGGCCAGGGGACCAATATGGTCGAGCGAGGAAGCGAAGGCGATAAGGCCGTAGCGCGAAACACGACCGTAGGTGGGCATCAATCCAACTACCCCGCAGAACGATGCGGGCTGGCGGATGGAGCCTCCGGTATCAGAGCCGAGCGTGACCACCGCCATTCCGGCTGCGACCGCGGCCGCTGATCCTCCGGAAGAGCCTCCAGGGACCCGGGTCAAATCGTGGGGATTGTGCACCGGCTTGTACGCGGAATTCTCGTTGGACGAGCCCATGGCGAACTCGTCGCAATTCATTTTGCCCAGCACCACCGCTCCGGCCGCTTCCATACGCGCTACCGCGGTGCAGTCATAAGGTGGAATGAAATTCTTCAGGATCTTCGAGCCCGCAGTTGTGCGCACGCCACGCGTAATCATCACGTCTTTGATGCCGACGGGAACACCGCCTAGTGGCGGCAGCTTTTCCCCCTTGGCAGCCAGTGCGTCTACCTGCGCGGCCTTTGCTAAAGCACGGTCTTTGGAAAGGGTCAGGTAAGCGCCAACTGCCGGGTCTTCTTTCTCGATCCTGGCGTAGAAGGATTCGGCCAGGGCTGTCGCGGTGGTTTTGCGCTCGGCGACCGCGGACCGAGCGGCATCAATCGTGAGGGAACTGATCTCCACGGTTTAAGTAAACCCTCCCTTGGTATGCGCGGTGGGAGCAGTCAACTCAGAGTTGAAAACGGCGCGAATCTGGTTGATGGTATCGGGTTGTTCAAAGCCCTGAGACTGTTTGAGCGCATCGGCCACGTGGCGGGCGACGTCAGACAGGAGAATGCCCCAACCGATCGCAGCCTTATCATCGGGCCATGCTTCAACATTTAGGCTGCAATGCAATCCGCCATGAGCCGCCCAGGCTCGAATCAATTCGCAAGCGTTCTTGTCTGAGACCGCGCTGGGCGGGAGGCAAAGCTCGGCAGACATGGCGACCTCCAAATCTATCGCTCGATCACTTTGGGTACTGTGAAGAATGTTCCGTCGGATTCGGGCGCGTTGGCGAGGGCTTCCTCACGAGGCAATGACTTGCGCAGGCCATTATGGATGTCTTCCCGGCTGGCATAGGCGAAACGGGCGCTGCCTTGCTTGGCCGGATCGACACCAAAACGATCGGAGGTCTGCGCCATGGGCGGCACGTTGGTGGTGTCGAGCTGATTGAGGCGGTCGATGTAATCCAGAATCGAATTCAAATCGCGCACCATGCGGGCACACTCATCCGCAGTGAGCTCAAGGTTCGCCAGGTCGGCCACATACGACACATCTTTTTCGGTGACTTTCATTTAAGTAAGGATTGCTCGCCTGGCGCGTTATGGCAATCGCGCCTGCACCGCGCGATTGCGCGCCGCGGCTCGCCTAGATCCTTCGCTCGGCAGGGTGCAACCTCGCTCAGGATGACAACATCAGCGGCGTGCGACCTTCTCGCCGACGACAAACTGAATACGCTGAACGCTCTCGCCGGTGTAGCGGTTGATTACAGCAAGATACTGGGGTGCGAGCGCTTGCAGTTCGGTGCGCCAGCCGGAATCCGGAACCTCTACGCGCAATACGCCGCGTGCGAAATCGAGAACTCGCGTGCGTTCGGCAACCGCTGTACCGCAGGCCAACGGCCATGCCAGGATGGGAGCCTGACCGGGGGGCGTGCGCCGCAAGGCGTCACTGACAATCTTCTGAAGACCAGCGGCTGCGTGCTCCATGGTGCCCCTCCCCTTTTTAATGAATTGTAGATTTTAACACCTTCACCGCCGAGAGCGCCGAGGACGCGAGAGGACAGGAGGAATGCCGTCCGCTTAGGATGACGAGATTTTTCGTGCATTCTCGGCGATCTCGGCGGTGAATAATTACTGCGGAAACTCGCGCCGGACGAACTCAATTGCTTCTTCTTTATTATGCAGCCTTCCTTCCAGTTGCGAATCTTCCACGGCGGAAAGGATTTCTTTGAAGCGTGGACCTGGAGTGTAGCCGGTGGCGATCAGGTCGTGTCCGGTTAGAAGGGGCTTCGGGCGCATGATTTCGGGTGGGGTAGCCGCCAGCTTTTCACGGGTGAAGTTGTAGGAAGTCAGGTCGCCATGGCTGGACTGGCAATCCATGCGATGCAGTTCCAGGTGCTCTGCAAAGCGAGGCAAGCGCATGAATTTTTTGAGGGTGGATTCCTTCATGCGATCGACTTGGGCAAAGCGCATGTGATTGGCGATCAGGGCAAGGATCTGCTCGGTATCTTCGTTGGAGAAACGGAGACGATGACAAATCTCCTGCGCCATTTTGACGCCGACTTCGACGTGACCATCAAAGCGAATCCGGTCGGGTGCGACGCGGAACGTGGGGGGCTTGCCGACATCGTGTAGCAGAGCGCCCCAGGCCAAGGTGCGGGGATAGGGCTGCGGAAGTCTTTCGAGCAGGAGCAGCGTGTGGACGAAGACGTCGCCTTCGGGATGGAACTGGGGTGGTTGCTCGACACCCTTCATCGCCGTAATTTCGGGCAGGACCTCCTGCAACAAATCGGTCTCATCGAGCAGGAGGAAGGCCCGGCGTGCGTGCCCTTCGGTCAGCATCTTGGTCAGTTCGTCGCGCACCCGCTCGCGGGAAACCTGGTGAATCTGATCGGCCAATTTCTGGATAGCAGCGAAGGTAGCCGGTTCAATGGTGTAGTCGAAGCGAGCGGCGAAGCGCACAGCGCGCAGCATGCGCAGCTTGTCTTCGGCGAAACGGCGTTCCGGGTCGCCGATGGTACGAATGATGCCCGCATCCAGGTCTTTGCGGCCGCCAACAAAATCGAGGACTTCATCTTTGACGGGATCGAAGAGAAGGCCGTTGATGGTGAAATCGCGGCGCTCGACATCCTGGCGCGGATCCTTGCTGTAGCGGACCTGGTCGGGATGACGCCCATCGCTATGACCGATGTCGCTGCGAAAAGTCGCAACCTCGACCACGCCCGGATGCTCGGTAGAGACGCGGCAAGCTGCGTCTGGTTCGGGTGAGGAGACGAGGCGGGCCCCGTCTCTACTATGGTCTTTCAAAAAAGGAACCAGGACCACTCCGAACTGCGCGCCTACCGCGTAGGTTTCCGGGAACAGACGCATGACTTCATCAGGGGTGGCATCAGTGGTCACGTCGTAGTCGGCGGGTTCGCGGCCGAGTACCAAGTCGCGCACGCATCCCCCCACCAGATAAGCCTGATGTCTGGAGTCGCGCAACCTGCGCACGATCGAGATGGCGTGTTCTTTGAGCAAGTCGCTTTAGATGTCGCTCAGATAATATAAGGTTATGTCGTCTGTCCACATCCTGGGCATCGAGAGTTCCTGCGACGAGACTGGGGCGGCGGTGGTCCGGTCGGGGGAGCAGGTCGCCTCGAACGTGGTGTTCTCGCAAATCGCCACGCACCAACCTTACGGAGGCGTGGTTCCGGAACTGGCCTCGCGAGAGCATCTGCGGGCCATTGTTCCCGTGGTTCGCAAGGCGCTGGCGGATGCCGGACAAACGTACCAGTCCATTGATGCCATTGCTGTGACGCAGGGTCCGGGATTGGCAGGGGCGCTGCTGGTCGGCATCAGCTACGCCAAGGCACTGGCCTTTGCGCTCGACAAACCTCTGATTGCCGTCAACCACCTCGAAGGACACATACATGCCGTGCTGCTGGAAGAGCGACAGAAGGGGAATCATGAGATAGTGTTTCCGGTGTTGGCCCTGGTGGTTTCCGGTGGGCACACTCATCTTTACCTGGTGGAGCAGAAAGGCGAGGCCTGGTCGTATCAGAACATCGGACACACGCGGGATGACGCGGCTGGGGAGGCATTCGATAAAGTTGCCAAGTTGCTGGGCCTGGGATATCCCGGCGGACCGGTCGTCGACAAGCTGTCAAGCCACGGCGATCCTGAGGCGGTAAGGTTTCCCCCCTCTCAGATCAAACATCGGGACCGCAAAGACCGCGACAAGACGGAGGAAGAGCGTCCGCGCTTCGATTTTTCCTACAGCGGAATCAAGACGGCCGTACTGCGTTATGTAGAGACGCACGGGATGCAAGGCGCGATTGAAGTTCGGCGAAGAAGCCTAGCCGGAATCGTCAAACCGAAACTGGAAGACTACCTGCGGCTGTGTGACAAGGAAACACTGGACCTGGTGGCCTCATTCCAGCGCGCCATGGTTGACGACCTGGTCAGCAAAACACTTGCAGCAGCGCGCGCTTACGATGTGGCTACGCTGTTCGTGACAGGCGGCGTCGCGGCCAACAATGAGTTGCGGCAACGCTTCGAGCACGATGCCGCGATGGAAGGACTGCCTGTGTTTTTCCCTTCACGTCCTCTGTCCACGGATAATGCCGCTATGATCGCGGCCGCGGCGTATCCAAAGTTTCTCGCGGGAGACTTCGCGCCCGCAGATTTTTCGGCAGAGGCGGGATTGGCATTGAGAGCTTAGAAGATTGCCAATCGCCAATTTCCAATTCCCAATTTAGTGACAGCATTCCGAGCTTTCAATTGGCAATCGGCAGTTGAAAATCGGCAATTCTACCCACGACCATCGCTAGGTCCGAACAGTGCCGCCAGTGCCTTGTCCAGCTGGGATTCGACATTGATGTCCTTATAGATCGCGTAGTCGGCCTGACCGTCGGAATTAGGATCCACGCCGCTCTGGCGGGCGGCCACGATGATGATGGGGATGCCGGCTGTGCGACGGTTGGTCTTCAAAGCCCTGATCAATTCGCTGCCGCTCATCCCGGGCATTTTCATGTCCGTGACGATCAGGTTGGGACGGAAATTCGCCAGCTTGTCTAAAGCCTCCTGTCCGTTGGAGACAGACTCGACGACGAAGCCGTGCTCTTCGAGGAACCGGGAGACAGAATGCCGGGCAAGCATGGAGTCGTCGACTACCAAAGCCACAGGCGGCAAGCAAACCTCCTACGAGGCGGACTACTCCCGGGCCGCAACATATCAGAGTTGTTCGGGAATCGCTACAAACTACTGCTGGTTCAGGTTACCTCGGTGTGGTTGGGGACACACAAGGAGCAGGGTTCTCACGTATAGACGGGGTGGAGAAGGCGTTCAGGAGTCGGCGCTGGCAGAACTGTCTTCGATGGCCATGTCTTTGAATTCGCTGGACTCAAAGATCTCGCCGCACTCGAGGCATTCGACGAATTCGGCGTCTGCTTCACGGGCCACGATCTGCACGCGGGGATGCTTACACTGATTCATGTTCAGTCTCTGTTCGGGAACTGGTGACGACGCAGGTTGGATTCATAAATCCGGGATACGAACCCTCCGCCCCGGGGTGGGTGAGGGGCTTTTGCTCCGGAATTGCGGGTATTGTAGCCCCGCCGGTAGGCTTGTCAAGTACTCAGAGGTCACTCAGCGGTCACTGCTGACAGTGACTTTTCCACCGATGGGGAATCCTTCTGCCGCAGGTCGCGGCAGACATCTCCGGGAGGGCAGGTGCTGACAGTCGTCAATGCAAGACACTAGTAAGGCAGAACTTATGTCGTGTCTAACGCCGCGGCACGGTTGTCTGCCTTCGGTTGCTTTCGCGGTACTCAGGTATACAATGATATACGACCAACAAGGTCGGATTTTGGGCGCCACGCAGGGCATGCTTAAGCTCACCAAGAAAGCTGATTATGGGCTGATGGCCATGAAGCACTTGGCCGAGCGGGCCGACGAGGGAGCTTGTAGTGCCAAAGATGTGGCGGAGGCGTACGGGCTTCCGCAAGAGGCGGTGGCCAAGATCCTGCAACGGCTGGCGAAGTCGGGATTACTACGTTCTCGGCATGGAATTAACGGCGGTTACCATCTGGCGCGCTCTCCACATACGATTTCCGCTTTTGAGGTAATCCGAGCCATCGATGGGCCACTGCTCATCACTTCTTGCGTCACGGTCCGCGGCGCTTGCGGGCAAACTGACCGCTGCACGGTGCGCGAGCCGCTGCGCAAAGTCAGCAGCAGCATTGAAGACGTTCTGAAGGGCATTACCATTTCGGAGTTGAAAGAAGAGCTGGCGGAAGGTAACCGGCGAAGAAAAAAACCGCTCCCGCTGGTCACGCTGGGATAAGGCTCTTTTTATAAAAAGCAGGAGAGCAATCATGAGCACGGACAGGAAGGGGTTCGAGGTACGCGAAGGGCCCAACGGCGTCAAGCTGCCCATCTACATGGATAACCACGCCACCACTCCGGTCGATCCGCGCGTGCTACAGGAGATGCTGCCCTATTTCGCGGAGCGGTTCGGCAATGCGGCCAGCCGCAACCATGCTTTCGGCTGGGTGGCGGAAGAGGCCGTCGAAACCGCGCGGGAACGTATTGCCAAGCTCATTGGCGCTACCAACAAGGAGATCATCTTCACCTCCGGCGCGACCGAAAGCGACAACCTGGCCATTAAAGGTGTGGCCGAGATGTACCGGGAGAAGGGCAACCACATCATTACCGCCGTGACGGAGCACAAGGCTGTGCTCGATGCCTGCAAGCGGCTGGAGAAATACGGCTACCGGGTCACGTACTTGCCGGTGCAAAAGGATGGCCTGATTGATCTGGAGGATTTGAAGCGTGCGATCGACGCCAAGACTATTCTGGTGACGATTATGGCCGCCAACAACGAAATTGGCGTGCTGCAGCCGATCGAAGAAGTTGGGAAGCTGTGCCGGGAACGGGGCGTGATTTTCCACAGCGATGCGACGCAGGCCGTGGGCAAGATGCTGGTCGACGTAAATAAGCAGTGCATCGATCTCATGTCGATTTCGGCGCACAAGATGTACGGGCCGAAGGGCGTCGGAGCGCTTTATGTGCGGCGCAAGAATCCGCGCGTGCAGCTTTCGCCGATCATCGATGGCGGCGGCCACGAACGCGGCATGCGCTCGGGAACCCTGAACGTTCCTGGGATCGTGGGCCTGGGCAAGGCTTGCGCTATTGCGACCGAGGAGATGCCGAAGGAAGCTTGTCACTTGGCGGGGCTGCGCAACCGGCTAAGGGACAAAATTATGAGCCGTCTCGACGAGGTGTACATCAACGGCTCGATGGAGCACCGTCTGCCCGGCAATCTGAACCTCAGTTTTGCTTACGTGGAAGGCGAGTCGTTGCTCATGGGGATCAATGATGTGGCGGTGTCCAGCGGCTCGGCCTGCACTTCGGCGACGCTGGAGCCGTCTTATGTTCTAAAGGCTCTCGGCACTGGAGATGAATTGGCACATAGCTCGATCCGTTTTGGGCTCGGACGGTTCAATACCGAAGCCGAAGTGGATTACGTGGCCGATCGCGTGTGCGAGACGGTGGAGCGGTTGCGAGAGCTTTCGCCGCTGTATGAGATGGCTAAGGAAGGCGTGAACTTGAAGGACGTGAAGTGGGCAGCGAAGTAAGGAAGTTCGCCTCGCGCTTTGCTGCAATCGTGCTTTGCACGATTGCGCGCGGTGGCTCACCCGGATCCTTCGGCGGCCAAAGCCGCCGCCTCATGATGACAGGCTTAGAGGAGAGCTAGGCAAATGGCATACAGCGACAAAGTTCTTGACCATTACTCAAATCCACGGAATGTGGGTTCGCTGGACAAGAAGAGCCCCGACGTGGGTACCGGGCTGGTGGGCGCGCCGGAGTGTGGCGACGTCATGAAGCTGCAGATCAAGGTCAACCCGCAGACCAACGTTATCGAAGATGCGAAGTTCAAGACGTTCGGTTGCGGTTCGGCGATCGCGTCGTCCTCACTGGCTACAGAATGGGTGAAGGGCAGGACCATTGACGAGGCGCTGACCATCAAAAACACCGAGATTGTGAAGGAATTGTCGCTGCCGCCGGTGAAGATTCACTGCTCGGTGCTGGCGGAAGATGCTATTCGGGCGGCTATCCACGACTGGAAGAAGAAGCAGGGCATCGAAGCGCCGGCCATCGCCGCGAGCACACCCGCAAAGTAAATAGCTGGGGCTCTCAGGTTTTAGCCTTGTGACGACGGGCACAGACAGTTGCCGAAGCAAGAAGTTAGATTATGGCAGTCATGACGGAACAAGAAGTCAGTAGCTCGGCAGTTGTGGCAGCCGGGAAGGCCATCCAGGTGACCGAAAAGGCCTTGCAGAAAATCCGAGCGGCCATGGCCAAGGAAGGGATTTCGTCGGCACAGGGCGGGTTGCGTCTGGGTGTGCAGGGAGGCGGTTGCTCAGGGCTGAGTTACAACATTCGGTTCGAGACGCAGCCTGAGGAGCACGATCATATTTTCCAGTTCGGCGATGTGCGCGTGCTTGTCGATCCCAAGTCGCTCATCTACCTGCAAGGCATGACCCTGGACTACCAGGAGACCCTGATGCAGCAGGGTTTCGTGTTCGTCAATCCGAACGCCACCAAATCTTGCGGGTGCGGAAGTTCCTTTACGGCCTGATTGCGGGGCGGCCTCGGCCGCATACCTCACCACGACGCCACCTTCACGGCCCGGACAAGGGGAAGACGGGCCCGTAAGGATTGAGCGTGCGTGGTGAATGTGTTTTATGGCGAAACCAGAATCCAAGGCGAGTTCTTCGCTCATCATGCCCGGCGACGCAACCACGGCCTGCTGGTCGTGCGGCATGATGCGGGCGGTCCACTTTTGCAGCGCGTGCGGCAAAGTCCAGCCGCCGGCGCCCGTCGATTATTTCACTTTCTTTGGACTGCCTCGAAAGCTGAATATTGACGCCGCGCTGCTGGAACGCGAGTTCTACAACCTGAGCCGCAAGCTGCATCCTGATTTATATGCCCGGACCAACCAGCAGGAGCAGGAATGGAGCATGGAGCAGAGTTCGCAGTTGAACGACGCCTATCGCACGCTGAAGGACCCGATCAAGCGGACGCAATACCTGCTGGGACTGGAAGGGGTCAAACTGGAGGAGCAGTCTAAGGCCGCCACCGACAAAGCACGCGAGACTGGCGAAGTGAAAAAACAGGTGGTCCCGCCGGATCTGCTGGAAGAAGTTTTTGAGTTGAACGTACAACTGGAGGAACTGCGCGCCAGCAGGAAGATGGGCGAAGATGATCCTGAGCTGAAGAAAGAGCTCGAAGCGCACAAGGTGGAGTTCGAAAAGCAAATCTCAGCCCTGTTCGAAGAGTTGAAGGGATATTGGAATCAGTGGGACAAGCTGGTCGACCAGGGCAACGAAGAAGATCGCGCGAGCGTACGGGACAAGATGGTCGGCTTGCTCAACCGGCGGAATTACGTCAGGAATCTGGTCAGGGATGTGAACGAGGCGCTGGAAGGGTAAGGATTTTGTAATTTGGGTCGCATACGGGTCACAGGCCGTCCCACAGCAGATGCATAGATCCTTCGCTCCGCTCAGGATGCCAAGGCTTCTTAGGATTACAAAATTACAAAATGGGAACTGAGCGCATTGTCGGCATCGATCTGGGCACCACCAATTCCCTCGTGGCGCATATGCCGGGAGCCATGCCTGCCGTCATTCCCGGAGAGGACGGACTGAACCTGCTTCCGTCGGTGGTGGCGCTCGGTGACGGCGATCAGATTGTGGTTGGCAACCCGGCTCGTAAGTTCCTGATTGAAACGCCTGAGCGCGCGGTGTACTCGATTAAACGCCTGATGGGCCGGGGCGTCGAGGATGTCCAAGATGAGCTGAGGCTGTTCCCCTTCCGCCTGGCCGACGACCTTCAGCGTGAAGAAGTGTTGCGCATCAAGCTGGGCGAGCGGACTTTCACGCCACCGGAAATTTCTGCATTCATCCTGCGCCAGCTCAAACGGGATGCGGAACGCTTCTTCGGCACACCGGTTAGCAAAGCTGTCATTACCGTTCCTGCGTACTTCAATGACGCACAGCGGCAAGCCACCAAGGATGCCGGCCGGATCGCCGGACTGGAGGTTTTGCGGCTGGTGAACGAGCCGACAGCCGCTTCGCTGGCCTACGGCCTGGACAAGAAAGAAAACGGAATCGTCGCCGTTTACGACCTGGGTGGCGGCACGTTTGATATTTCCATTCTCAAGCTGCACGACGGGATTTTCGAAGTTATCGCTACCAACGGAGACACCCATCTGGGCGGCGATGATATCGATAATCTGCTGATCACGATTGCGCTCGACGATATCCGCGGCGATATGGGTTTGGATTTCCGGCGTCATGGAGAAGCGGTGCAGACCCTTCGCAAAGCGGTCATTGATGCCAAAGTAGCCCTGTCCTCGGAAGCTTCGGTCAAGCTCGATGTGGAGCTTCCGGGCGGCAGACATTATCAGCGGGAGATCACGCGCGAGCAGTTCGAACAATTAATTCAGCCGATCATTGGCCGCACGGTTGGCCCCTGCAAGCAAGCCATGAAAGACGCCGGCCTGAAGCCGGCGCAGATTAACGAAGTGGTGCTGGTCGGAGGCTCCACTCGGATTCCTAAGGTACGCGAATTAGTGCAAGAACTTTTTCAGCGCGTACCCCACACCGATCTGAATCCAGATGAAGTTGTCGCCTTGGGTGCTGCCGTGCAGGCGAATATTCTTTCCGGCGGTTCGGAAGCTACGCAGAATATGCTTTTGCTGGACGTCACTCCCCTCTCCTTGGGCATCGAGGTTGCGGGTGGGGTGGCCGACAAGGTCATTCTTCGCAACTCGACGATTCCAGCTTCTGCCACCCAGCATTACACAACGCAGATGGATGGCCAGGCGAACGTGGCGATTCATGTTCTGCAGGGCGAGCGGGAATTGGCAAAGGACTGTCGCTCGCTGGCGCGCTTTGATCTGAAAGGGATACCGCCTATGCCAGCTGGACTGCCGCGCATCGAAGTTAAGTTCCTGATCGACGCCAACGGCATCCTGAACGTTACGGCACGAGAACAGCGCAGCGGGAAGGAAGCGGAAATTGCAGTACAGCCCAGTTACGGGCTGACCGATGAGCAGGTCGAAAGCATGATTCTGGATTCTTTCGACTATGCGGAAGAAGATTTCCGGCAGCGGCAGCTGATCGAGGCGCGCAACGAAGCGGAGACAATCCTGGTTGCGCTGGAGAAAGGCCGCAGGAGCGAGGCCTGGCAGCAGCTGACTAATGACGAGCGCAGGAAAATCGACAAGCTTGACAAAGCGCTCCGCGCCATCAAAGGCGGTGAGGATTACCAGGCGATTCGCAAGGCCATTGAGGCACTGAATCAAGGCACTTTGCGTTTGGCAGAATTGATGATGGATACAGCCGTGGCTTCGGTGCTTAAGGGGAAAACCATGGACAAGGCGGATGTCGGCGAAGGCCCAGCGGCGCCTCATCCGGTGGCGAAGGCGGATTTTGAGTAGCGCTTTGCGACTGGCGCCGGAAAGATTTGCCGGCGAGACGCCGGCGCTACGAAAAACGTAATGGCGGGCGAGAAAATTCAGAACAGCAGAACGGCGACTGCGGAGGTTCTTGGGGAGAAGACCGTACAAGTGACCTTTCTGCCAGAAGGCAGGACCGTAACCTTTGACCATCGCAAGCTGTCCTACCAGGACCATGGCAAGGAAGGCTCTATTCTGGACGTGGCGCTCAACCACGGCATTCATCTCGAGCATGCTTGTGGGGGGAATTGTGCCTGCACCACCTGCCACCTGTGGGTCAAAGAAGGGGCTGAGAACCTATCCGAAATGGACGATGATGAGGCGGACCGGTTGGACATGGCGGCCGATCTCCAGCTAAACTCCCGTCTCGGTTGCCAAGCCGTGATTACGAAGGCGGGGAAGATTGTGGTGGAAATTCCGGCTTGGAATCGAAATTACGTCTCCGAAGAACACTAAGAACAGCATTTGACTGGGAGCGCGATGGCCAAAGACCTGACTTGGGACGATGCAGACGACATTGCTATTCTGCTTTCCGAGACTCATCCCGAGCTCAACCCCCTGGAAGTGCGCTTCACCGATCTGCATCGCTACGTGACTCAGTTGCCCGGGTTCACGGACGATCCCAAGAAGTCCAACGAGGGTAAGCTGGAAGCTATCCAGATGGCCTGGCACGCCGAATTCCTCGACCGCACGCAGGGATAGGCTATCCCGGAGGCCACTTCAGATGCCGGCCGCCAATGAGGTGGACATGGAGATGGAAGACGCTCTGTCCGGCGCCCGGCCCGACATTGAGCACCGTGCGATAGCCGTCTTCGATGCCACGGTCGCGGGCGATTTGAGCGGCTACTATGTGGCAATAGCCGATCGTCTCGGAATCCTCAGGCCTCGCCTCTTTTAATCCACGAATATGTCTTTTGGAGACCACCAGGACGTGAGTGGGGGCTTGCGGCCTGATATCTTCAAAGGCGAAGGTGCGCTCGTCTTCGTACACTTTCTTGGACGGAGCCTCACCCCGTATAACACGACAGAAAAGACAGCCGGGTTCGTAGTCGGGCATGGGGAGAGTTTCCAGGTTCTGGTTTCCAGTTTCAAGTCGATTCTGAAAAGTAGTTTCAGTCTCCAGTCTCTGGTTTACGACTAGAGTTATTTCAAGATGAAGAATACGATCATTCACAAGCTGCGATGCTGGTTTTTTTACTGGTACGGCTGCTATCGGGGTACTGGCGGACGGGTGAGCTACGTCGCGTCCGACTGGCGGGAGATCAGGGTGGACGTTCCTCTCTCCTGGCGGACTCGCAACTACGTGGGCACCATTTTTGGCGGAAGCATGTATGGGGCGGTAGATCCTATTTACATGCTCATGCTGATCAAAGTGCTAGGACCCGAATACGTCGTGTGGGATAAGGCTGCCACTATCCAATTCAAAAAACCGGGGCGCTCCGCCTTACAGGCTCGCTTTGTGATTACCGAGGATGAGGTCTCAATTATAAGGGCTACTCTCGAAAAGGAACGTTCGGTCGGTCGGACGTACTGCGTTGACCTCGTGGATCAAGCAGGCGAGGTGTGCGCATCGGTGGAGAAGCTCGTTTACATTCGCAAGCGCACGGCCAATTCCAGCCGTTAGGGTCGAAGTTCAGGGTCGTTTAATCCAGTCGGACCAGGAAAACTGCGCCTTCGGCAGTCTGGGTGGCGTGGGCGAGTTCCTCGGCGCGGCGGCGGTCATCATCTTTTACTCGCACTCTTACCCACCAGGCGCCTGTGGGGCTGGCGAACTGGAGGACGTCGGCGGTGTGATAGCGGCGGGAAAGATGCCCGGCCAAATCACTTGCAGCATGCTTGGTTTCGAAGGCTCCGATCTGCACGGCCCAGCGTCCGCCGGAGTCCAGCGGGGCCGGGGTTTTCATTACTTCAATCTTGACGGTGGCCAGGCCGGGCTTCCAGACGTCCACTTTTTTTGCCGCGGCCAGGGAGAGGTCCAGAATTCGGCCGGGAATGAACGGCCCGCGATCCGTGATGCGCACCAGCGTAGAGTGACCGGTCTTCACGTTGGTTACACGGACGATCGATCCGAGTGGGAGGGTGCGATGCGCGGCGGTCAGGGCGTTCATGTTGTAGACCTCACCGTTGGAGCCGCGACGGTTGTGATAGGGAGGCCCGTACCAGCTTGCGATACCGGTTTCCGTGTAAATCGGTTTCGCATCGGCGGGAATGGAGATGGTGTTCCGATCTTCTTCCGGTTCCTTGGTTTCTGGAACTGGGGTAGAAGGGGACGGAGCAGGTTGGGCGTCGGGCTGTGGGATCGGCGGTGGCGGAGGCACACTGACCTTGGCTTGTCTGTGGCCGCCGCAGCCGGCGAGAAACGCGGCAGCGAGCACGATGAGAATGGCTAAGGCACGAGCGGTCAGACCGGCTTGTGTTGGTCGAGGTAATCGGCGAGCTTGGAGAGCTTCTCGGCCGCTACCCGCAGGGCTTTGGTCGAATGAGAACGGACCGCCGGAACCACCTCGTGGTTGAGATAAGCAATTAGCTCGGCAGTGTCCTTTTCCAGACGTTCGGTCACCTCGGCCACGGACTTGTTCACTCGTGCGCCAGCTTCTCCGACCTTGCGGTTGAAGTCCTTCATATTGCAGATGTGGGGACGCGGTGGACATTACGCACGCGTCGCGGATACCAGGCTTGCTCATTATTTCCTGCTCAGAGACGAGGGTCAAGCCCGGGGCATCCGGGCTGCTACGGGGCGCAAGGATAGGACGCGAGTGTCTGAAAGAAGGTTTGCTGTAGAATCGCGCCATGCGGAAGGCGTTGATGGGACTAGTGTTGTCTCTGGTGCTGCTGCTGGCAGGCTGCACCATGTGGCGCGAACACAAGCCGCATGTGTGGAAGGATGTGACCGGCGGTGAGTCCCTGGAACGCGTGTTCTGGCACCAGCTCAAAGCAAAGAATTGGCCGGAACTGGAATCCCACCTTGCGAGCACCTACGTCCTGGTTACACCAGAGGGAACATTGGATCGTGCCGCCGCCATCGAACGCTGGAAGCAGCTTGAGATCCAGGACTACTCGCTGAGCGACTTCATAGTCGAATTGAATGGTAACACTTACGTGGTCAGCTACACTCTCACGGTTCGAGGGAAACTCGCCGGCCAGGCGCTGCCGGCCACGCCTATCCACGCTATGACGGTGTGGCAACAATATGCGCGGGATTGGCTCGCCATCGCGCACTCTGCCGCACCGGAACCGGCCAAGTAGGTGCCAAACAACCAAATTGTGTATCAGTACGCCCAAAAAGGGCCCAGACCAGCGGGAGAACTCTGCCCCTCGATACCCATAAACACATCGTGGCCAAAGAAGAACGGCAAGCCCCAATCGAAAACGCCTGCGTTGGTTCCAGCCAGATCGTTGAATGCAAAATTGGGGGTCGCGAAGAGGGTATCCGCATTGGCCACGCTGAAGCTAACGTTGGCACTGGTTCCATTCGCTCCTATTTGGGTGGCGGACAAATTTTGCGTGCTGGAAGGACAATAGAAACCCGAATTCGGGCTGGGGCAGGTGGGAATTCCTGTGATCGTACTGGTCAAGAAGAAAATGCCGTTAGAACCGGTGTCAATGAAACTGTTGGTGTAGGACTGGCCGCGAAAAGAGGTTGTGATATTTCCATTCGCATCCAGGGTAAATACCTTCGCCGATCCCAGCGCATTGTTACTCTGCGTACTAATCCCGAAAATCAGCGAGCCACTCAGGCTGGGAGCTCCGGTGGCCGGGACGCTCGGCAGGGCCACCACCAGCCCGTTATTGTCTTGAGAAAACATCCACACTGGATTCTGCAGTTGTTGAGCAAGTCCTTCTTGGGTTTGCGTGCAACCGGAAGCTGGACAGATGTAATAGAGGCCAGGGTTCCCAGAGCCGCTTATGGCACAGGCAGGACCGCAGTCCTGACGAAAGGGACTGATTCCGAGGATCCCGTTGGCGAGCAATTTCTGAAGCGTGTCTTCAGGGGCGCCGGCGCTGGTACAACTGCTGGGCACGGTGGGAAAGCCAGGGTCGCCGATCACCTGTATGGGCACGGAACTGGCCTGTTCGCCGGCAAGCTTAATGTCTGCCGCTCGCACGGGGCCCCAAGTGACGCCGTCCAGGAATTGAAAACACTCTACGACAGAGCTGCCGCCAGAAGCAGTTTGTTGGGGAAGCGAAAGCGTGAGCGCGGAAGACAAGAGTCTTAAGCCCGACGATCCAGTATCTACCAGCACGTCATTGATGGTCTGACAATTACTGCTTCCGGGAACGCAGACTGTGACACTGGTGAAAACTCCATTTGCGTAGTTGTTCAACGGTCCGGAATTGACCGCGATGGACTGTACGTTCTGACCGGAAGTGGGAATGGGATTATTGTTGCTCCCCGGGCTTGAGCTGCCGCCACCGCATCCTGCCGCTAACAACAGGATCGGAGATAAGGCGAACAAGAGAATATTGCGCACGGCTGCTCTCACTAGCGGATGTCCTCGGGGTGAACGCCCGACGGCAACAGGTCGGGGATGTAAGCATTTCCCACAAAGGAGCGCATATGACCCGCCGAGTGCGCCACGAGTCCGGGCACTTCAACCCGCAAGGGGCCATGGCCGGTGTGTCTGGCCTGAGCGGCTTGCTTGTACGGTTCGAAGTACGAGCCGAGAAGTTGCCGCAGGTCGGGAAGCCAGGGCCCTTGCCAAGCCACCCCGAAGACTTTTCCCGCAGGGGAAACATATTCGCGGACAATGGTCCCAGAGGGTGTCTGGATTTGGTGCAGTGTGTAGGCGGCCGTACTGGCAAGCCGCCGGATACCTTTCATGTGAGCTTGATCGGCTTGCACGGAGGCCACATCCCCGCCTAGCTCTGCGAGTGCCGAGCAAGGAAGAATCAACACCAACAACAAGGCAATGCACGGCCACCATTGCCTGCTGCACGCGGTATGCTTGTCGGTCTCAGATTCTGTCTTCATAGGCCGTAGCTTGAATTAGCCGCGCGCACGTTCATTCCAATTCTGGCTGTAGTCTTTGGATGCATTCACGTGGGTCGTTCGTTGCACAATCGTGAGGTACCGGGGGCGCAATTTAAAGATTTTCATCATGTCACAATTGAAGGGTTCTGACGACGACTTTACAATTCCCAAGATTTTCATCTATAGCCCAAGCGGATCTCTTATCTATGGATAAAACTCGGCAATTTCGAAAGCGATTGCTTCGCTGGTATGACGGGCAAAAACGCGATCTGCCCTGGCGGAAGGATCGAGATCCGTATCACGTGTGGCTCGCCGAAATCATGCTGCAACAAACCAGGGTGGCAGTGGTGGTGGAGTATTACACGCGATTTCTAACACGTTTTCCGACTGTACAAGCATTGGCGGCAGCGCGTCTTTCTTCTGTCTTGGCTGCATGGAGCGGCCTGGGCTATTACCGGCGGGCGCGAGCGCTGCATTCGGCTGCAAAACAGATTGCGAGGGACGGGACGTTCCCTTCGACCGCCGGAAAGTTAGGAACTTTGCCGGGGGTGGGAAGATATACGGCCGCCGCTGTTGCCAGCATTGCGTTCAACGAGCCGGTCGCCGTTGTCGATGGCAATGTGGAACGTGTGCTGCAACGGACCACCGGGGAAAATCTTGCGGGCGAAAAACTCTGGAAGACGGCGCAGAAGTTATTGAGCCGGGAGCGCCCGGGAGATTTCAATCAGGCCATGATGGAATTGGGAGCCACGGTCTGCCTGCCACGGCAGCCGAAATGCCTGGTGTGCCCGGTATGCGATCAGTGCGCCACACGCGGCGAATTGTCACGCGGGCAAGTTGAGATCCGCCACAAACGCGAGATTTGCTATGCGCTGGATATCCGCCCGGGTGCGGTGTTCCTAGTGCATCGTCCGAAAAGCTGCTCCCTGATGCCGGGAATGTGGGAACTGCCGGAACTGCCGGAGCCGAACGGGCATAGCGAAATTGCGCTGACACTCAAGCACTCGGTCACGGTTACGGATTACACGGTACGGGTGGCCCGCGGCCCAGCGCCAAAGTCGGTCCAGGGCCAGTGGATACGCTATTCCCGACTGGCGGGTCTCCCGCTGACGGGTCTGGCACGGAAAATCCTTCACGCGACTCAGGTCATCCAATAGGGAGGTTTTTCGGAAGCTATGAATTGGCTTCGAACCATTTTCGGAGGAAAGAGAGAGATGGCTGCTTTGACACCTGGAACGTCGGCACCGGATTTTACGCTGCCGAGCGTGGATGGCAAGAAGTTCTCCTTAAAGGAGACACTCGCGCGAGGGCCGGTTGTGGTTGCCTTCTTCAAGGTCTCCTGCCCTGTCTGTCAGTACGCTCTGCCTTATCTTGAGCGGATATATAAAGTCTACGGCAACAAGAAAGTGACAATCGTCGGTGTCTCGCAGGACAAGCAGCGCGATACGCTCGCTTTCATCCAGGAATATGGGATAACTTTTCCCGTATTGCTTGACGATACAAATTCGTATCCGGTCTCGAACGCCTACAGCCTCACGAACGTGCCCACAGTTTTCTGGATTGCAGAAGATGGGGAGATTGCGATTTCGAGCGTCGGATGGTCACGTAAAGACGTGGAGGACATGCACCAAAAAGCGGCCGAGGAGCTAGGAGCCGGTGTGGTGCCTCTTTTCAAGCCGGGCGAGGACGTTCGCGACTTCCGGGCGGGTTGAGGGTCCAAGAACTGATCCCGCGGTCGCGGGAAGTCATTGGTTGTGCACGCGAGATCCTTCGACTCGCTTCGCTCGCTCAGGGCAGGCTCTTCGCCGGGCTGAGGCCCGGCTCAGGATGACGACATTCGGTTATTCGTAGTCAGAATAACAATCGGCGAAAGCCTTTGTTTGTGATTCGTGAACACCACGGGTTGGGATAATTTCCATTTCGGAATAGTCTTACCTCAGCGAGCTGCAGGTTGGAAGCACCGCCTGTCCTGCCAAACGCGTCGGCTTTGCGTACAATAGTCCGTTCTAATTCCCTTCAGGAGCGATCATGCGGAAGGTTATCGTCATCTTCGCGTTGGTCTTATTTTGCGGTCTACTGTATGCGGCCCCAGCCCGTAAGAAAGTTCGTGCCGTTTCGCCTCGGATGCCCGGAGTTGCCTTTGCCGCCCTGGACACTATCAACCCCGAACACATCCGGGCGCATGTGCGATTTCTGGCGAGCGATCTCCTGGAGGGACGGGGGACAGGGCAGCGAGGCGGTGATATCGCTGCCGAATACATGGCCACCCAGTTCGCGCTTTATGGTCTGAAACCTGCCGGTGACAACGGAACTTATATGCAGAAGGTTCCGATGGTGGGCGTCACTACCCTGCCGGAAAGCACTTTTTCGCTGGTTCCGGCGGATGGACAAGCGATCAATCTGAAGCTGCTGGACGACTACGTTGTGTCGAACCAGACGGAGCAGGCCCAGTCTGATCTGAATGCCGGAATGGTCTACGTCGGCTACGGCATCGTGGCGCCGGAATACAACTGGGACGACTACAAGGGGGCAGATGTCAAGGGCAAAGTTCTGTTGATGCTGGTGAATGAGCCGCCTTCGGAGGACCCCAAATTTTTCAAAGGTAAGGCGCTGACTTATTACGGACGTTGGACCTATAAGTACGAGGAGGCGGCGCGGAAGGGTGCAGCGGGGGTCATCCTAGTCCACAAAACCGACATGGCGAGTTACGGATGGGATGTGGTGCGCAACTCATGGTCGGCGGAAGCAGCCTATTTGAAATCCGAGGGTGGCCCTAAACTGACGGCCGCTGGGTGGATTCAGCTGGAGGTTGCGCGCAAGCTGGCCAGCTCCGTAGGGATGAACCTGGACAAGATGATGGCGGACGCCCGCTCACGCAACTTTCATCCTGTTCCTCTTCCTGTGAGGGCAGAAGCTCGTATTGTGAGCAAGGTTCGGAGCTTCCAATCCAACAATGTGGTTGGACTTGTTCCCGGTTCCAGCCCCAGATTGAGAGAGCAGGCGGTCATGTATACCGCGCATTATGACCACCTGGGCATCGTGCCGGACCAATCCGGCGACAACATCTATAACGGCGCCGATGACAACGCCACCGGATGCGGCATCCTGCTGGAGATTGCGCGAGCCTACGCGAGTGCGGCCCAGAAGCCGCCACGCTCGATTATTTTTGCTTCCGTGACAGGGGAAGAAAAGGGTTTGCTAGGTTCGGAGTATCTGGGCAAGCACCCGCCCGTTCCGGCAGGCAAGATCAGCCTCGATTTGAACTTTGACGATGTCCCGCCCCTGGGTGCGCCCGAAGAAACGGAAGTTTCCGGCTCGGAGCGGACGACGTTTTATCCGGTGGTTCAATCCACCGCCAAGGACTTCAGGCTGACGATCCGGCCGGATGCGCGGCCGGAGGCTGGGCATTACTACCGCTCCGATCACTTCAGTTTGGCGCGCGTGGGAGTTCCCTCGTTCTCCATTAATGAAGGCATGAAGTATAAAGGCCACGACACGGCCTGGGGCATGCAGCAGGCCGAAGACTTTACCGCCAAGCACTATCACCAGCCCAGCGATGAGTACCATCCAGATATGGACTTCACGGGCGACGCCGCCATCGCACGCTTCGGATTTGCCCTGGGCTGGAAGGCTGCCAGCATGCCTCAGCAAGTTGGTTGGGAGAAAGGCGACGAGTTTGAGTCGGCACGAATAAAAAGCCAGAGCGGCCAGTAATCCACCTTACACCGGAGGCTTCGGACTAGCGCATCTTTCGTGTCTTCGTATCCTCAACTTAAGCCTTGCTGGTAACTTGAGTAACCTTTTGTGCCTCGAGCCCAGGTGCTAGGCTCGACCTATCGGCAGCTAAATCAGCAGCTTCCGAGGAGAATACACGTTCGCGGGCGGCACAATTCCGGCGCCCGCACTGTGCATTTTCCCGCGGAGCGCAGACTTGCGAGGTTACGCCGCAACCATCCCGCATGCCCCGAATTCCCATCTTCAAACTCGGGCACTCCAGTGATGCGGCAGAGCGACCTGCACTCTCGAGTTACAGGCCCCAACTGACTCTGGAGGGCCTGGCCGCCGGGGTCGATAATCTCCGGCACGACGTTTATCTCAGCCCCAAGCTCGTGGAGCAGGTGCGCCTGCAGATTGCGCGTCTGATCGCCCGCCATGGCGACGTGGAACGTGTCCTCACAACCGATACTCCCACCTTCGCGGGGAGCAGGAAGTTCACAGGTTTCAAATCTGCCTCGGCCCGTCGTAAGCCCGAACCCACGGAAATAAAGTCTCTGCTGATGGAATTGCAGGTGGCCGCTCTCAACCGCGCCAAGGCAGAGGGCAATATTGCCGTGGATCTACTGGCGAGGCTGGCAGTGATCAAATTCTTGCGCGCCGAACTGGTGGGCCAATTTGCCCAAGTACTGGAACGCTGTCGCATGATGCTGAAGAGTTATGAAGGCGTCCGCCAGCAGACGGGAGTCGAGTTTCGCGAGCGCGTAGCCGCTTTCCAGGTTGCCAAGAAGACCGTGCTGCGCAAAGCCGGACAGGATCTGTTCCAGAGTTTACAGGAGATCGAAAAGGAAACGTTGACCCGCATGCGGCGGTCCCTGTTCGGTGATATCGCAGGAGCGGATTACCGGTTGTTCATCAATCGGCTGATTTTTACCGACGATGGGCGCGACGATTACATCAATGCCGATCACTATGTCATGTTGGGCAATTGGGACCGCGATCCTGACCGCTTTCCCCAAATGCACGAGATCGCCTGTACTTTCCTGCAAATGCTTGATCTCGGCAAGGACGCCAAGGATACGAGTGTGCTCGACGGCTGGCTCAATTCCCCGGAAAATGCTCAGGAATTAGTTGCGGGCGGGACCCCGGACACGGCCACCAGCCAGGGACGCACGCAGGAAGCAAGATTAGCTCTATGGGTGAAATTGCTCGAGGACGCCAGAGTCATGGAGCACGTCATCGCTTCCTACGAGGTGATGCCGCTCTTATCTGAGTATTCGCCGCGTATCAATGCGCAGCAATTGAAGAACGGACTGGTGTCGCGGGTGGAATGCGACCGGGTGGAGAAGCTGATCCAGCAGCACGGCCGCCTTTCCACCGATAGCTTCTTCGCCGCGGTGGAACGCGTCTCGAATTGCCATGGTGTGGAACGGGCGAAGATTGCCGGGCGCTTTCTTCGCGATTTCCTCCGCTACCATCGCGATCTGCGGCGCCTGGAGGCGCTCAACTCGGCGCTCGATAGCGTCAACCATATCGGCAACGAAAAGCTGCGGGAACTCTCTTATGTCAACGGCACTTTGTACGAGTTTCTCTTGCCTGACGAACAACGGCCTACAGAGGAAAAGATCCTTAACCACGTGATCATCAAGGCTGATATCCGCGACTCTACCCGCCTGACGCGATCGCTGATGGAGCGGGGGCTGAATCCCGCGTCTTACTTCAGCCTTAATTTTTTTGATCCAGTCTATAAACTGCTGCCCAAGTACGGCGCGACCAAGGTTTTTCTGGAAGGCGACGCCATGATTCTGGCGCTGCTCACAAAGGAGGGCCAACCGGGGCTGGCGGTGAGCCGGGCTTGCGTGCTGGCACGCGAAATACTGGACATTGTTCGCGGGTACAACCATTTGCTGCAGCGCGCGGGCTTACCCCCACTGGAGTTGGGCATCGGAGTCTGTTTTCAGGATTCTGCGCCGCTGTACCTGATGGACGGCGAGCAGCGCATCATGATCTCCGATGCGCTCAACGAGAGCGATCGCCTATCCTCGTGCAGCAAGCGGGCGCGCAAAGCAGTGGAACCGCTGGAGAGCCTGTTCAACGTTTATGCATTCCAGATGGTCAGCGATGCCGATGCCGGGGAAAACGCCGATGATTTCATGATGAGTTACAACCTGAACGGCATACGCATCAGCGCCGCCGCCTTCGGCAGACTGCAGAAAGAGATTTCCCTGGAAGCGCGCCACCTCGATGTACCAGCGCTATGGGGAAACGAGCGCTACCGTCTGTATAGCGGGATGGTTCCCGTGGGCAGCGATATCTTCCGTAAAATCGTGGTGCGCGAAAGTCGAATCCCGCAAATTGATCCTCGTAACTCGGCCTTCCGCTGCTGGACCGACCGCTCGTATTACGAAGTGTGCTCCAATCCCACCATTTACGCGATGCTGGGGGAGGAAGGCGCCGCGAGCGTGTGAGCGACCCGAGTGCAACGAGGGGAGTCGAAGGGATCTCGCGTGCCGTGCCTGGAAAGCAAGCCTCAGCCATCCTCAGCTGTGATACCTGTCACACAACACTGTGACGTCAGTCCAAGTGGAAATGCCAGGAAAAGAAGTACAGTAAAGCGGGTAGTAATGATGGGCTCGCTTTACGTCGAACCCTCTGATTTGATGGTACCGGCAGCAGGATCTCCCGTTCCGGACTGAGAATCTCAGGCAGTCGATGTGCTCAATTATCTTCCATAGTTCTGAGGGACATATTCATGAACTTTCTAAGAACCCTCCTGGTTAGGTTTATTCCACAAGAAAGAGAAATGCCCGGACTGGACCGGGGCTGGATCATTGCCAACCACAAGTTGGTCTCCTTCCACGCCGCGTTCCTGACCTCGCTGCTCAGCATCTCCCCGGGCATCGCTTCAAGATTCGATGTAATCCGGCAGATGTTCCTGAGCGTCGAGGTCACGATCTCCTGCGTGATGTGGTATGTGGCATGGCATTCCAATATTGCGATTCATGAGATTGGCCACTACCTGGCGGCGGTGAAAACCAACAATCTGAGACCCGAGCTGGAGGGTCCTGCTCAGGAGAGGATGAACCAGGGCGGGCTGCGCAGATGGCTCTGGTATCTCGCGATGTTCGTGAAGATCCCGTATGGGACCTTCAAGGGAGTCAATAAGGAAGCGGGAAGCTATCACCCGAGCGTCAAGACGCAGAACCTGGCGGTGGCGGCTGCTGGACCGCGGGCCAGCAAAGTGCTCAGCCAGTCCACGTTCCTGCCGGGAATTATTCTGATCTTGCTGGGGATGTACGGCGGTGTTCCTTTCGCTGTCTACGCCGGAAGATTTCTCTTCACCATTGGAGTGGTAGCGCTCTTCGATTTCCTTCTTTCCGACCCGGGAAAATACCGGGCATTCCTGAGCCGGCAGCAAGAGGCGGCGGCAAGGGCGGCAGAGGTGAAGGCGGGGGAACCTGCCCGCACGACAGAAGAGGCGCGTTCGGTAAAGCCCTCGGTGCTTCGGCGCAAGCTCCGTTTGCATCGGCTTCAGGAGGTCGAGTTGCCGAATGGAAGAATTGTGTTTGCTCCCTGGGAGTTCAGGAATTCCATCATGGGAGGGCGTCACACGGAAGAAATGGGCGGGAACTTGAGCTTTCAGGAGCTGATGTTCCTTCCGCTCACTGCGAGGGATTACATCGAAGCGCAACGAGTCACTAACCTCCTGCAGAGCCGGGCTATTCAAATCATCCAGGATTCAGAAGGGCTGAATTTCGTAGGCATTGGACTGGAGGGGGGCATTGTAGCCTCCTATGCACGGCAAGAAGGTGACATACTCCCTGAGGAGCGAGCGCTGCGCGTCGCCGTTCAAGCGATTGAAGAATGCGGCTTTGTCCCCGACCGCGATGTTGTCCTGGCGCTCGATCCCGCAGCCAGCGAGCTCAGCAATGCTTACCGGGAGAAGACCGGAGAAAAAGATTCTGTCGGCCAATATTTGTTCTGGAGAGCCGAGGATCCGAAGGTCATGACCACGGACGAGCTGGTCGAGCTCTACACGCGTTGGGTGCAGAAGTATCCCATTGTTTCTCTGGAAGATCCGCTCGCGGAAGACGACTACGAAGGCTGGAAGAAACTGATGAAGAATCTCGATCAGGAGATTCTGATCATTGGCGACGATCTGGTTACGACCAAGGATTCGACAATTCAAAGATGCGCAGAGGAAGGGCTCATCAATACTGCCCTCATTAAGGCCAACCAGATCGGCACGATGAGTGAGACCCTGCTTGCCACCCGTATGGCCAAGGAGAAGGGTCTCGCGCTGGTGGTCTCTCACCGGTCCAAATCACCCAATGAAGTCATGGAAGCCGACATCAGTTTCGCGGTTGGCGCGCTCGGTCTGAAATGCGGAGGAGGAGCAAACACAGAGCGGCTGGTCAAATACAGCCGTATCGTCGAACTGATCGAGCTGGCGCAGAAAGGCACGAAGATCACCCGCAAGCTCGATCCCGATCTCATCATTGCGGACATCTCCGCGCACGAGGAACCCACCAATGCCGGGATACCGACCGTGGGTGTGGTGGTGATGCTCGACAATGGAATGAAGTTCTGCGCGGCCACACCGCTGGGGACCTCCGCCGGAACAGATGAGGCCATCCACCTGGTGGATAGCATTATTGAAGCCAACCCGCTCACGCGGAAGTTCCCGAATTATTTCGTTTACAAAGAGAGAGAAAAAACTTACCGCTTCGCTGAGCACGTGAAGGCGGAGACGATCACCAAGGAAAATCGGGAACTGGCCGATCTCTGGGTACGAGCTAAGCGCTACGGCGGTAAGGGGTGTTTGAACGCCGTGGCCAACGTAACAGAAATCGTAGCGCCGCGCTTTCTGGGGCAGAAGATCTCGGCGCTGGGCACCCTGGCCGACATTGACCGGGAGCTTCTGCTGATCGAACTGGATCTGGCGGTCAAACGAGGAAAAATCGACCGCGGCGCCTCTCCGGAAGAGAGAATCGCAATCATGCAGCGGAAGGCGAATCTCGGCATGAATGCCGTGCTTTCCCTGTCCCTTGCGCTCGGGCGCCTGATTGCCGCGCGCGACGGGGTGGAACTTCCCGAGGTGCTTCGCGAGTTGGAATCGGCCATTGAGCGCGATTATCTGTACGGGATCAAATCCGAGGCAGCGGTTCCAACCGCGGTGCACGCCGATTAGGTATCGTCCGGTCCGGGAACTGGCAGGTTTTCGCCCCGGCAGATCTTTTTCAGTTCGCCGACGGACCACTCGGCATTGAAATTGTAGAAAACGCGGTACGGCTGCCCGAGAAGCTCCAGCACCAGCGCGGACTGGGGGTCGCTCCATTCCGGCAAGGAGCTTTTCACCTCCTCTAAGCGCGCGCCGCTCAGTTTCAGGGTGATGAGGGATTGCACATAGCCGGGATGAATGTAGAGCTTGTCGAGTCCTTCCTTCAGAATCTTCTTTCGGGCCTGCAGCACTTTCCTCTCGCCCACGTTGTGCAGAAGCTGCATGTACTTTTCGAAAAGAACCCACTCGTTGACCAGCAGACCGATTTCTGAAGGGCTGAAACGTTTCCAGAAAGCCGCGGAATAGCGCTGTGACAAAAACCGGCCCAGCATAAAAGCACCTGCCTCGTAGCCGGAGATGCGTTCGCGGGAGCATTTGGCCAGAGCGCCCTTGAAGAACCTGATTTTCCGGTCGAGGGTCAGCATGTCGAAGACATTGCTTTGTCCCAGGTGGTCGCCGATATCGCTCTTGAGGACCTCTTCTGTGTAGAGCGTTTCACGGTCATCGAACCAGCCGTTTACCAGTTCCTTCGCCTCGTCTGAATCGCCTCTCAGTTCGAAGTTTACCAGCCGGGTGACTTCGCTGAGAGTGGAGATCTGCTCGACGGTCAGACCCCGCACCAGTTGCTGGTAATAGCGGTAGGCGTAAGCAATCGAAGCGAACGCTTTGCGCTCTTCCTCGTCCATCTCGACCGGTTCTCCCTTCATGTAGCGAAGGAGCCGGGCCGGTGTGAACTTTGCTTTGCCTTCGTAAATCGCTCTGCGCCTAGAGGAGATGGTGATCCATTCTCCTTCCTTAATTTGCCTTCCCGAGGAGTTAACCAGTCTTCCATCTGGCAGCAAGGAGACGCCGTTTTTCTCAAGATTCAGAAGCGCGGGGATACCGAGGCTCTGACAAATGGTGACCACGTGAATAGCGGCCGAGGTCAGGCTGATGATGGCATCTACTTCCCGCATCACGACCGTGTCGGTGGGAACAAAGGTCTTTTTGCAAAGGCATACTCTCTCGCCCTGGGTCTTAGCTCCCAAAGCGGCGTCGCCCGTGAAATAGACACGCGCCGAAACTGCGGACCTGGGCAGAACGGCCACGCCAGAACAGAAGGTGTTGAGCGTTTTGAAAACCTCCTGGTCGATGGTGTCGCTGGTAAGCTGCTTGATGTGATAGGGCCGGATGAGCTCGGTCACGCGTCTCTTCGATATTGCGCCGGACTTATGCAGGTCCACAACGGACGTGAGGGCGGCTCGGCCCGACATTCCCGTTTCGTTGAGTTGCAGGAGAGCGAACCACTGATATCGGTTTGTCGCTTCCACCGCGAACTCGATGGTGACTGGCGACTCAAACTCTTTTTCCAGCTCGGCCAGATGCGGGACGAAGTGGTGCACGGCAGGAAAGGAATTCTTAATGTTCTGCCTGTCTTCGAAAACGGTGGACTGAATCTCTGCCGTTCCCGTCATCATTTCTTCGCCGAAAATGTTGTGCGCGGTTTGGAGTTCCACGCCTAAGCCGCTCTGAGTATGGCGGCTGGACAGGACCCCGGCGTAGGCCTGATCGTCGCGCACCGTGCAGACCATCTTCTGCAGAATCAGGCAGGGATGATGTTCGGTTCCCCGGCATAACGTGACAATCAGTTCCTGGTTCTCTTCGAAGTGTTTATAGGACTGCCTTACGAAAAAGGCGGCTTGATAAAAGGCGTCCTCAATAAGTTTCCTGTCATGTTTTCTGACAATCTCCGACAGCCGCTCTATCCAGCGCCTGACTTCTTCTGCAGGCAGGTCCCAGCGCACGGCGCTGGTTATCGCCGCGTGGTCCTCGTGTTCGAGAGAGCTATAGAGATTTCTCAAGTTGTTGAGGAAGATCTTGCGGGTGGCAAGCGGACCATACATTTTTTCCAGGCAAGGCAACGTGCTTTCCGTGACGCCCACATTGAGGAAGGTAGTCATGATCCCGGGAATGTATTGGGCGGTGGCACAGCGCATGGCGAAGAGCAGGGGAGCATTGGAGGCTCCCAGTTTTTGGCCGGTGAGGGTCTCGAGTTGCTCGATGGCTTCTCCGAGATGGTCTTCAAGACGGGCACGGTCGTTGTAGGCCTCGGCGGTCATCACTACAAAATCGGGGACGGGATAGCCCTGCTGGCTTAACTTCAGGAGCACGAACCCTTTTTGACTTATCTCGCGCTCCGAGTGAGTTTCCGAGCTGGTGGAGGGGACGACGAATCTGCTCTCGGCGGGTTGAGGCCTGCCCGAACCGCGGGCCACGTCAGGGGGTTCTGCGGAACGCAAGTCCCTGGCGGCTTGGCCGTCCCCTCGATGGGCGTTCAGAATCAGGCGCAGATGCGCTTTTGCTTTCTCGAAGTCACCCTGGCAGAGCAGAGGGATGTCAATCTCCCTCACAGGAGTGCTGGTTTTCGTGCCGTCCTGAAGTTCGAACTCCGCCACCGGGGGAGAATATCCCGAGCGACTCGGAAACGCGTTTACCTCGGAACCGCGTTGCCTCCGCGATAAGAGAGTGTGCTGGTTAAAGTAGTTCCCGCGGATCGTGAAATCGAGGATCTGCGTCTCGGTGAGTAGTTCCATATACGGCGATTCTACGTCTTTGGCGGTATTTGCGGTCCAGTCCTGAATCCTGGCAGAGGAAGAAAACGCTTGCTTCGACCCGGCTGAAGCACTGATAAAATATGCCGTTCTCGGGGTATAATGCTGTCCTCCCCCGAAGTTGCCAGGCCCCCTTTTCAAGGCACAACGAAACTACTCCTGGGTGAAGCCGTCATGGGTGCAGTGTCGCAGAAGATCCGCACGGGCCGCGTCGAACTACGCAGCAGCGGCGGCGGCTCAGTTTATGCAAAGCCGTCGTTTTGGCAAAGCCTCTACTTGCTCTGGACGTTCCGGAATTTCCACAGTCTGCCTAAGCAGGTGCTGAATAGCCGCCAACAGCGACTAGCCGAAGAGCTGTTCCAGACCGCCGATGTCAGTGTGAAGGGGCCGATTATCAGGTTTCCAATCATCGGCGTCATCGAGAATGCCTTTTCGATACCAGCTGTGAAACCGCAGGCGGTGGCGGCCGCGAGCAACGTAGTCGAGATGACTGCGACCAGGGCTGAGCTCGACCCGCCCCGAGCCGTTGCTGCCGGGGAGATCTCGGTTCGCGCAAGCAATCCGGCTCAGAGTCCGTCGATTCTAGGGACTTTGGCCAGACACGGTGCGAACGTTTTGGACATACCCTCTGCAAAAGAACAGCCTGCAGAACGGAGCAAGAACAACAAAGGGCGCCGGGCGCTAGAGGAGCCAGATACTGGGACACCACGAAGCCGAAGAACGCTGAGATGGGTGCTGCCTGCCGGGTGCGGCGCGGCGGCGCTCGGCCTTTTCCTTTATTTTCAGGAAGCCCGGCCCGCGCGGGCTATCAAGCCTCCGCAAGTGGCGGCTGAGGCTCACGAATCCCCTGCGGCGAATCCGGTGTCTGCTCAGCCAGAAGCAGTTCTGCCATCCAGGCCTATGGTCAGCAAGCAGCCGATTGCGAGCCCTGCTTCCAGCGCGCCAGTACAGCTAGCTGGCTCCAAACAGCTTGAGAGCCAACCAGCCGCATCGATCATGCCTGTGCTGCCGAAACAACCAACCGCATCCATCGTTCATGTGCTGCCGCCAGAAACGACACCGAGCCCAGCTCCGCCGGAGCGCTTGCAAATTGCGGAGGCGCCGGAGAGCGGTTTTAAGTATCCCGTGATTGACAGTCCCCTAACGGGAAAAGTCAGTTTGAGAGCGGTGATCGGCACCGACGGCGCCGTGAGCGAAGTCGATATTCTAAGTGGTAATCGTAGGCTCGCGGGTGCCGCTGCAAGAGCCGTCAGGCGCTGGCGATACCGTCCTTACGAACTAAATGGTCATGCCGTCGAGGCGGAGACGAAAATTACCGTCAGCTTCCTCGGGGATGATGCAGTTTCCATTAGTTTCTCGCGATGAGCCGGAAGAGCGCGGCAGAGCTACTTAGATGCCTAGCGAAATAGCATAGGAAAGACGCGGACAAAAGTGTCCGCGCCCCACGCAGTCTTACCACGTCCAAACTGTCCGAGCGCGTTAGTGAACCCGCTCACAAGAAAGTTACGGAAAGCTGACAATTCCTTGACAAAGCCGTGAATGGGCGCAGCTTACCGTGTTCTCTGCTGCAGCATCAGAATCCATCCAGCAGAGGTACAGGTATGTGGATTTCAGTAATCCGTCGCGCTGTTCTCGCCGCCACCCTCGCGCTGTTGTCGCTGGTTTCCGCCAACGCACAACAGTATCATCGGACTGACCTGACTACTGATGCCTCCACTGTTTCCCTATCCGCGGCCAACATCGATCCAAGTCTGATCAACTCGTGGGGACTCGCACGCGGGAGCGGCAGCCCGTGGTGGGTTGCCGACAACGGCACAGGGCTTTCGACCCTGTATAACGCAACGGGAGTGCCGCAAGCCCTGGTGGTGACAATTCCCACTCCTGATGGCACGGGCACCGCGGCTCCCACCGGAGCCGTTTTCAACGCCACAACGGCTTTTCAAGTGGCAGCAGGAGCGAAGGCGTTCTTTCTTTTTGTAACTGAAGATGGGACCATCTCCGGCTGGAATCCCACTGTGAATCTCAAGAATGCGGTTCTGCTCGTGAATCGCGCGGGTAAGGCCATTTATAAGGGTGGCGCCATCGCGAATACAGCGAGCGGACCGCGCTTTTACGCCACTAACTTCCAGTCGGGCCGGGTTGAGGTCTTTGACGGCAGCTTCAGAAGGCTGCGCACTGAGGGAGACGCTTTCCAATTGCCCGGTCTGGGCCCCGATTGGGCTCCGTTCAACATTCAGGATATCGGGGGAAGTCTGGTGGTTACCTTTGCCCATCGCAAACCGGGGAGCCATGACGAGGACCATGGCCCGGGTCTGGGCTTCGCGGGCGTTTTCGATGCGCGAGGAAAACTGTTGTTGCGCCTGGAGCATGGATCGTGGTTCAACGCGCCCTGGGGAGTAGCCCTGGCACCCAGCGACTTCGGGATGTTCACCCACCGCTTGTTGATCGGCAACTTCGGCGATGGCACGATTCATGCCTTTAATGTGATGAGCGGGAAACATGAAGGCATGATGCTCGATGCCAGTACGGGTTCAGCGCTGGTTATTGACGGCCTGTGGGCCATCAGCTTTGGCGGGAATGCCACCAACAATGGATCCGCGACGAGCTTGTTTTTCACCGCCGGTCCGAACGATGAGGCAGACGGCTTGCTAGGCCAATTGACCGCTGTCGCTGCGGAACAGCCCGGCAACAGCGAGTAGCCGGCTGTCATGTTACGTGTCAGGAGTGTACTTGAAACACCTTAGCGCGATCGTGCCGTGTCACTGACACGCACGTGCCATTTACTCCCGCAGACGGGGATTCTATGTTGGAGGTGAGCAGTTCTGGGGGAGGGCTGTTCCGCGAGCGCCTCAGATTCGATTCGAGTCTGGGGCGCTTCGCGCTTATGAAATCCAGTCCACCCGAACTGAGGAACATTGAAGCTTACATCTCGAGAACGCCGCCAATGTCATCGCGTGGCGAGCCAGCAAGTGGTCTCGCTGATTGTGCCAAACGGTACGAGGCACGAATGCGCCGCAATTGCGACGAACATTTCCCTTAAAGGTGCGTTCCTGATCTGCGACCGCCGCATCACGCCCGGCTTGAAAATCGACATGTCTCTGGTGCTACCACCGGAAATCACCCGTGCAGAAAGCAAGCGCGTGTGCTGTGAAACCAAGGTTCTCCGCGTGAGTCAGCATTGGCAAGAAGGACATTTTGGGGCGGCTGTGGAGTTCGAGCAATATCGCCTGCCTTAAAGTCGGACGAGGGTTTCCCTTTACTGTCCGCTTCCTCTGAAATATGTTGCCCGGCGCGATAACACCCGCAAGGGTGAGGTCCGTCACCGTTTTCTTTCTCCGGCTGTAGTACTAAGGGGAGAGTTGATCTCATCCGGCGTTTTGCCGTGTCTGCCGACGCCAAGGAGGTTCCCGTGCCCGTGATCACCATATCCCGAGGCTCTTTCAGCGGGGGCAAGATGCTGGCCGAACTTCTCGCCCAGAGGCTTGGCTACCGCTGCATCGATCGCGACCAGATTATCCAGAAAGCTGCGGCCTGGGGCGTGTCGCAGGATGACCTTCGCACCGCTATCGAAAAGCCGCCCAGCTTTCTGGGGCAGTCTCAGCACACGAAATACATGTACCTGGCCTTCATTCAGGCGGCTCTTACCGAGGAAGTCAGGACAGGGAACGCGATTTACCATGGCCTGGCGGGGCACCTGCTGCTCGGTAATGGGCCTCACGTGCTGCGTACTCGCATCATTGCTCCCCTGGAGTTCCGCATCCGCAAATTGCAAGACCGAGTAAGATGCAATCGCAAGGACGCCGTCGCCTACATCGAGAAGATGGATGAAGACAGGCGCAAGTGGACTCGGTTTCTCTACGGCGTGGATTGGAGAGATGCCTCGCTCTACGACATTGTGCTCAACCTGGAACAAATGAATCTGGAAGAAGCCTGCGATGTCATCTGCTTCACTTCGCAGTTGAAGCGCTTCGAGTTCAACGGCGAGAGCCAAAGAGCCGTCGACGACCTGGCCACGGCCAGCCATGTCAAGGCGAAGCTTGCGATGGATCCGGCCACCTCGAACATTCAATTTGAAGTGATTGCGCAACGGGGATCAGTGTCCGTCAAGGGAGGCATCCTCAGTCCGGCCCAGGCTAAGAAGATCGCAGGTATCGTCCGGGAAGTGCCGGGAGTCAAGGAAGTTCATTTAGGCGAACTGGCGTTGGCTACTCGATTCTGAGGGAACGCTAGCATAAGTCATTTCCACTGGAGACAGCGCAGATCCCTGTCTTGTCTGTCCGAAGCACAGGGTGACAAGCCGGGCTAACCGTCTTTCCAAAAGGGGTTCACCGCTGGCGCCCGCGAGATTCTTCGCGGACGGACGTCCGCTCAGAATGACGCCATAGAGTCTCGGGTGGGGAGAGCTTATCGGTGGTGCGTCGTCCATCGTAGGAGGTGTTTGTTTGAGCGCCACCCGATGCGGTCTTTTTTTTGCAGACAAGATGTAGTGGCTCGGCCAGTGACCGAGAAACAAGGACGGTCGCCCGTGACGACCCAGGGTAGGCGGGTCGAAGACCCGTCTCCACACAGGAGCTTCGAATGCATTTATCGCTTCCAGAATCTATTTGCTTCCTAAGGGTAATTGGGAGGAGAATGTGCAGCACTTGGGGCCTGGTTGAAGCGGCCGCCCACCTCGTCGGGCCGTTAGTGGGGAAACCATGGATGCCTCGGCACACGACGTCCTTCTTGTAGGTGGCGGAGGCGCGGGACTGCGCGCTGCGATCGCCGCCGCCGAGGTGAATCCCAAACTCCGCATCGCTGTCGTTTCCAAGGTGTACCCGATGCGCAGCCACACGGTTTCGGCCGAAGGCGGCGCGGCGGGAGTGGTCAAGCCCGATGACAGCCTGGACGAGCATGCCTACGACACCATTTCCGGTGGCGACTGGTTGTGCGACCAGGATGCCGTTGAAGCTTTTGTCAAGGAAGCTCCGCGGGAGTTGTTGCAGTTGGAGCGATGGGGATGTCCGTGGAGCCGCGAGCCCGACGGGCACATCGCGGTACGTGCTTTCGGCGGGATGAAGAAGAGGCGCACCTGGTTTGCTGCCGACAAGACCGGCTTCCACATGTTGCACACCCTGTTTCAGACCACCCTGAAATACGATCCCATCACGCGCTACGACGAATGGTTTGTCACCAAGCTGCTGGTAGACGACGAGCGAGTGCAGGGCGTGGTGGCGATTGAGTTGATGTCGGGGAAAATTCAGGCCATCACCGCGAAAGCAGTGATTCTATGCACGGGCGGCTGCGGGCGCGTGTTTCCGTTCACCACCAATGCCAACATCAAGAATGGTGACGGCATGGCGCTGGCTTACCGTGCGGGTGCTCCGCTGAAAGACATGGAGTTTGTGCAGTATCACCCGACGGGGCTTCCATTCACCGGGATTCTGATTACCGAGGCGGCACGCGCAGAAGGTGGGTACCTGCTGAATAAGGATGGCTACCGCTACTTGCAGGACTACAACCTCGGGAAGCCTGAGCCCAAGCCGGTCTTGCGCTCGATGGAACTGGGTCCGCGTGATCGGTTGTCGCAGGCATTCGTCAAAGAAGAAAAAAAGGGGCGGACCCTCGAGACGCCTTACGGTTCGGTTGTCCATCTTGATCTGCGGCACTTGGGAGAGAAGCTCGTCAACAGCAAGTTGCCTTTCGTGCGAGAGCTCTGCCTGAAGTACCAGAACATTGATCCGGTCAAAGAATTGATTCCTGTGCGTCCGGTGGTTCATTACATGATGGGCGGCGTGAGCACCGACATCCATGGTGCCACGCCACTGGCCGGGCTGTACGCTGCGGGCGAAGTGGCTTGCGTGAGCATCAATGGCGCGAACCGGCTCGGTTCCAATTCGCTACCCGAGTGCCTGGTATTTGGCGCGCGTGCGGGGCGGGCAGCTGCCCTGTATGCGGCGGAACAGGAAGCTCCCAATGGCCGAACGATCGCGCAGGCGAATGACGAGCGGAAGAGATTAGAAGGCCAGTTTCTGCGCAAGCTCGGCGGGCGAGAGCGGGTGGCGACTATTCGCGATGAGATGCAGAAAACGGTTGAGAAGAGCGCGGGAATCTATCGCCAGGAAAGCTCGCTGGCGGAAGGCGCTAACCGATTGTTCGAATTGCAGGAGCGATACGAAAACATCAGTCTGGATGACCGCAGCCGTACTTTTAATACCGAACTGGAAGCTACCTTGGAACTGGGGTTCATGCTGGACGTAGCGGAGTCGATCGTGCAGTGTGCGCTACACCGGACCGAGTCGCGGGGCGCGCATCAGCGTACTGACTTTCCCGGACGCGATGACAAGAACTTCCTGGCGCACTCGCTGGTGTATCGGAAGGCGGACGGATCCTCACGGGTGGAGTATCTGCCGGTTAAGATCACGCGCTGGGCCCCAGGCGAGCGAGTTTACGGAGAACAGGCTCCCGAGGCACCCAAAGAAGTGCCACAAGCATTGCCGGCAAAACGAGCCAGCTGATATGGCCGACAAAATCATTCTCGAGATTCCGCGGTACTCACCGGAGCGCGACACCCAGCCGCACTTCGAAGAGTTCGAGGTGCCCGTCCACAAAGAATGGGTGGTGTTGGACGCCCTCAACTACATCAAGGACCGGGTAGATGGCTCGCTGACCTATCGCTGGTCGTGCCGGATGGGAATCTGCGGCAGTTGCGGCATGATGGTGGATGGCGAGCCCAAGCTGAGTTGCGCCACCTTCCTGTCGTCCTACGCGCGAAACGGAAACAAGCTTCGGGTGGAACCTCTGCGTTATTTTCCTGTCATCCGAGACTTGGTGACGGAGCTAAGTGACTTTCTGGTTAAGCTCAAGGCCGTCAAGCCATGGTTGATCCGGCAAAAGGAACCGCCTTTGGAGGAAGGTGAATTCCTGCAGACGCCGGAGCAATTGGAAAATTACAAGCAGTTCAGCATGTGCATCAACTGCACGCTGTGTTACGCCGCCTGCCCGGTGGTTGGCCTCGATCCGGTGTTCGTAGGTCCGGCGGCAATCGCCCTGGCACAGCGCTACAACCAGGATTCGCGCGATCAAGGCACCGCGGAGCGGATGGCCGTGCTGGCGCACCCGGAAGGGATCTGGGGCTGCACGTTTGTAGGAGAGTGCACGCGGGTTTGCCCAAAGCATGTGGACCCGGCGGGGGCAATTCAGCAATACAAGCTGAAAGCTGCACTCGATTGGGTGAAGTCGTTTGTCACGCCGCTCGGTCGCAAGAACAAGGATGTTCGCCATGCAGCAGCCAACGACTAAAGTGCTCCCGCTGTACCAGGAATTCCATCCCCGATGGTACCGGCCACGTGTGTCGGTGTACTGGTGGCTGGGTCAGTGGCAATATCTGAAGTTCATTGTGCGCGAAATCAGCAGTGTGTTCGTGGCGATATTCGTCGTGATCACTCTGCTTGAGTTGCGGGCCTTGCGTGCCGGGCCAGAGGCCTATGCGCGGTTCCAGCACTGGCTGCAGAGTCCGGTTGCACTCGTGCTGAATTTAGTCAGCTTATTTTTCGTTATATTTCACACCATCACGTGGTTCAACTTGGCGCCGCGAGCCATGGCCGTTCGTTGGCGCGGAAAGCGGCTTCCCGAAATCCTGATTGCAGCGCCTAACTATGCCGTATGGGTCGTTATTTCGGTAGGAGTAGCATGGCTGGTTCTGAAGTAAGGATGGCAAAACAGTCTAACGAGGCGTTCCTGTGGACGCTGTTCAGCGCGGGCGGTGTAGTCGCCGCGTTGCTTATCCCCGTACATTTGTTTCTGTTTGGAGTGGCATTCCCTTTGGGTTGGCTGCGGGCACCTAGCCACGAACACATGATGGGCCTGGTTGGGCTGCCCTGGGTGCGGATCTACCTGTTTCTAATGTGCTCACTGCCACTGTTCCACTGGGCCCATCGCTTCCGCTACACGCTCTACGACGGGCTTCAGGTGAAGCACCTGAATGAAGTGATCTTTACCTTGTGTTATGGCGGAGCGGTGGCAGGTACCATCTTTGCCGGATATCTGCTGTGGAATTTGTAGGAAGTTGCGGTGGAGGAGTTATGGAATTGAAACTGAAAACGATTTCGCAGAGTGGCATTTCTGAAGCCCTTTCCAAGGCTACGCTGTACCGCTACCTGAACGAACCGGAGGAGGCCGAATCTATCTGCCATGACATTCTGGCGATCGAGCCGGGCCACCAAGTGGCATTGCGCACGCTCGGTTTGGCAATTACGGATCAGTTCATTGGACAGGCGTGGGACCGTTTTGCCGAAGCAGAAAGCGTTTTTCGCCAGCTCACCGATCCGTACGAGCGCGACTACTACATGGGCCTGCTTCATGAGCGTCGGGCCAAAGCCCAGATGCGAGCCGGACGTCCTGCTCACATTCTCGCGGGGTTGTTTAAGGAAGCGATGCGGCATTTTGAAGCGGCGGAGAAGATTCATCCACCTGACAACGACGATGCCGTCCTGCGGTGGAATCGCTGCGTGCGGTTGCTTGAAGAACTCCCGCACACAGAGGAGAAGCAGGGAGCAGTGACATTCGAGGACCACGACTCGGCCCCGATTCCAATCCGTCGTCGCGCTCGCGCAGGGAAGTAGGAACTTCAAGTCCACGAATCCGCGGTTGCGCGGATGCGGCTCGTGTCTTTTCTGAAGTCTCAGCCCGCGAACCGCCTCACCTCTCGAAACCTCCCGCCTGGAAAGTGCCCGATGGCAGAGCTTCGCCCGCAAGTGGAGATAACGCTTGCTGGTTTTGACGCGCACGTGCTGTACTAGTGAAAAGAATCTCCCCTTATCAGGATTTCCATGAGTCTACTTGTTATGAAGTTTGGCGGTACTTCTGTGGGCAACGCCGAGCGCATTCGCCAGGCAGCGACTATCGTCAAACAGCAGGCTCAATCCGGTAATGACATTGTGGTTGTGGTTTCCGCACTCTCGCAGGTTACGGACCTGATTCTGAAGGTTCTGAACGCCGCTCGCTTGGGCAATGGAAAAGAAGTCGAAGAGGGACTGCAGCAGCTTAGCCATCGGCATGAACAAGTGCTCTCCGGCTTGTTTCAGGGCGAACACCTAAAGTCAGTTTCTGGAGGAGTTGAGGCCACGTTGCGTCGGTTGCGCGAGTTCTGCTCGGCGCTTTTGTTGCTGGGTTCGGCCACTCCCCAAGTGATGGATATGGTATTGCCTCTGGGAGAGCAGATTTCGGCGCGGATTTTCGCTGCCTGCCTCGATCAAATGGGGGCAAAAGCCAGTTTTGTGGATTCGGCGAAGGTTCTAGTGACAGATGACGAATTCGGTGATGCCAGCCCCGATATGGAGTCCACGCGGCAGCGCTCTCGGGAAGTGCTCTTGCCACTCCTGAAGCAAGGGCAGATCCCTGTGGTCATGGGATACAGCGGTGCCACGCGCACCGGGCAGGTTACGACTCTGGGACGTGGTGGATCGGATTCCTCCGCAACCATCCTGGGCGCGGCCCTGGATGCCGACGAGGTTTGGATTTGGACCGACGTAGACGGGGTCCTCACCGCCGACCCCCGCATCTGTCCCGACGCAGTCACGCTGCCGGAGATCACTTTTGCGGAAGCGATCGAGCTTTCGTACTATGGCGCCAAGGTCATCCACCGAAAGGCAATTCGTCCGACTATGGAGCGTGGCATTCCGGTGTGGATCAAGAACTCCTTTAAGCCGGAGCTTCCGGGAACGAAAATTGTGGAGGCCTTGCCGGCCAGTAATCACCCGGTAAAGGCGGTGACCGCAGTGACCCATGCTTCGCTGGTCACCCTGACTACGCGCCGGGATGTTCATTTCGCCGAGATCTTCGGAAGGTTGTTCCTGCGCCTCGGACATGAGCGCATCGATGTCCTGTTCTCCACGCAATCGTCTTCAGAAGATTCCCTAGGACTGGTGCTCCGGGAGCAGGATACAGAACATGTGGTCCATGCCATCCAGCGCCTTTTTCGCACGGAACTGAAGCATGGAGTCCTGAATCCGGTTTCGGTTCACCGGGATATCGCAGTGATTGCGGTCTTGGGCTCTGGCATGAAAGGGACGTGCGGCATTCTGGGACGGTTGTTTTCCGTGGTGGCTCGCAACAATGTCAGCGTCATTGCCGTAGCGCAGGGAGCTAGCGAGCTCAATATCTGTTTTGCGGTAACCGCGGCGAGGGTCAACGATGTGTTACGAGCCATCCATCAGGAATTCTTGAGCCAGGCCGGTGAGAGCATGCAAACGCAGGCCGCGACGCAAATCCAGTGACAGGGAACCTTTCTTAGTGACTATGAGGCGAGTCCGTGTAGGTATTGTGGGCTTCGGCACCGTCGGCCGCGCAACCGCAGACATCATTTCCAAGCACGCCCAGCTAATCGAGCGGCGAAGCGGCATCAGGCTTGAAGTTACAGCGGTCTGCCGCCGTTCCGGCGTAAAGCGCGAGCATGCCCCGGCCGGCGCACGCGCAGTTTCCAATTGGAAGGAATTGGTCCAGGCTGACGATGTTGACGTTTTAGTGGAAACCGTCGGAGGCACTGACCAACCTCTTCAGCTGGTGCGTGCGGCGCTGGAAAAGGGCAAGCCGGTAGTTACCGCCAACAAGAACCTACTGGCGGAGCACGGAGACGAACTTTTCGCCCTGGCTGCGTGCCGCAATCTACCCATCGGGTTTGAGGCCAGCGTCGCGGGCGGCATTCCCATTTTGCGCGTCATTCATGAATCCACAGCTGGTGACCGGTTGCGCGCTGTCCATGGCATTCTCAATGGCACCGCCAATTACATCCTTACCCAGATGGAGAGTCGTGGCATTGAGTTTGACCAGGCATTAGCAGAGGCGCAAAAAGCCGGGTACGCCGAGGCTGATCCGTCGTTAGACATTGATGGGCTTGATGCTCGGGACAAGCTCTGCATCCTGGCTCGCATGGCCTTTGGCGGGCGCCTGCAAGTGTCCAAGATTCCCACCTATGGCATCCGTCAAGTGCGGGCCATCGATATTCATTCGGCCCATCGCCTGGAAAGCACGATCCGCCTGGTGGGTTCGGCGGAGCAGACCGAGGCTGGGCTGGAAGTTTCCGTGCGGCCCTGGCTGGTCGGCTGCCGCTCGATGTTGGCCAAGGTGGAAGGCGTAAACAACGCCGTGTTTTTGCTCGGGGACAAGATCGGAATGCAGATGTTTTATGGGCGGGGTGCGGGGGGGGATGCCACCGGAGCGGCCGTCGTTTCCGACCTCATTGAGATTGCCCGCGACCTGGCCGCAGGTCAATTAAGCGCCAAGAAAGTTTCGGGCTTCCTGGATTCCCATGAGATAGAGATTTGCGCGAATCCCCGCCCTGTGAGCTGGTATCTACGCCTCACCGTGAAAGACCAGCGCGGCATTGTTGCCCGCGTGGCGGAGGTCATTGCGCATCACGACATTAACATCGACTCGCTGGAGCAGGAACCCCATCTGCCCAAGGACCGGCTGTCCTTTGTGATTACTGTGGAACCGGTATCTGAGCCGACGGTTCAACGCGCGGTGGACGCAATCAACGCTTTCGAGTTCATGGTAGAACCCGTGTTGCTGCTGCGCATTGAATGATTGCGGGTTCCGCTTGGCTCGTCGACCAACCGCTTGAACCGCAGGCCGCTCCGCACACGGCGGATGCAGTAGCGGCTGCTTTGATGGGAAGCGAACAGCGCGGCTTACTGGATCGAGCTAGCGACGTTGGAGAATACCGTGTTCGCGTTGGTGCCGATGAGCCGAATCGTACCTACAACGATTACCAGAATCACAGCCAACATTACCGCGTACTCGGCGATATCCTGACCTGTATCCTCCGACCAGAGTCTGCTGAACAGTTTCCTCATGACCCTCTCCTGCCGATTAATCTTAATGATACGACTTTTTAGCCAAGAACGGCCATTAACTACGAATAGAACCGCCGGCCGGAATCAGGGATTGCAGGGTTGCAGACTGCCTGGGTCCAACCGCCGTATTTCTAATCCGAGCTAACCAACCTTACTGCAAAAAGATAAGGAAGTCTCGGCCCGATGACGATAGGTTGATTACTTTGGTCACAGGGCGGGATGTCCATGCGCCAGTCCTCTGATTGCCCGGCTGACCGGTAAAGCGCCCAGCGGGAATGCTGGACTACACGGCTGGAGGCTTCCGCAGCTTGGCAACCGACAATGCGAGGGCCACGCCGAAGCACATCCCGGAAGCCAGCACGTGAATCAGATCTGCCATCGGGATTGCGCCCAGCCGGTGGTCGAGAAGCAGAAACACCAACCCGAGGATTCCGAACAGCAACGGCATTATCAGGGACATTGTCCGGCTCTTCATGGTGCCCTCCTGACCCGGTTTTGTTTCTAAGCCTGCCCGGCTTGGCAGGTGTGCTTGTCAAAGCTTTCTTGCGCGACGCGGTTGAAGGCGAGCGCCGCCACCGTGCTTTCCAGACGCGGCGCCGTGAGCCCCCATTCACATAGCGAGCAGCACCAGCCAGTGAAGGTTTCGCCGTCGATCCAGATCATGCGCTTTGGTGTGGTTATATCCATTCTGTTGTCCTGAAAACTGATTTCTTGATTCCGACGCGGTCAGAGGCCGGCGATAGGTGATGGGCCGGTCCGTGCAGCAAATCTCGCATGGAAAACGGGGCGGGCAAAGTATCTAGAGTGCTTCGCCTGGTCGGACACTGGCCAATTTCCGGCTCCCGCGAGCCCACTCGGACGCCGGTTTGCTAGACTGAAGCTTCATTCGGAGTGCCTATCTGTAAGGTTCTTAAAGGAGAAAGCTGTTGCTGGTGCTGGTGGTGGGCGGTGCGGGTTACATCGGCAGTCACACCACGCGAACCCTGCGCCGCCATGGCCATGAGGTCATGGTTTATGACAACCTCTCGACCGGCCATAAATTCCTGGCGAACGGCTTCGAGCTGATTGAGGGAGATATTGCCGATCAGTCTAGGCTTGGCCAAGTAATGAAAAAGGCGGATGCGGTAATGCACTTCGCCGCCCATGCCTACGTCGGGGAATCAGTCGAGAATCCGCGAAAATATTTTCGCAACAATGTTGAAGCGGCACTGATGCTGCTGAACACGGCGCTGGATGCCGGTGTGCGGAAGTTTGTCTTTTCTTCGAGCTGCGCCGTGTACGGAGTCCCTCCCGCGGTTCCTATTGCCGAAAGCACGCCTCGTCTGCCGGTGAATCCTTATGGGGTGACGAAGTTATTCGTTGAAAATGCGCTGGAAGCCTACGATCGTGCCTATGGCATGCGGTTCGCGAGCCTGCGTTATTTCAATGCCGCCGGCGCCGATGAGAGCGGAGAAATTGGAGAGCTGCACGACCCGGAGACTCACCTGATACCGCTGGCGCTGGCCGCGGCTGCCGGCAAAGGCCCCAAGCTCCAGGTTTTCGGTACGGACTATCCGACTCCGGACGGTACGTGCATCCGTGACTATATCCACGTCAACGATTTGGCCGAAGCCCACGTGCAAGCGCTGCAGCATGTCACGAATAAGAACGAGTCCGTTGCGTTGAATCTTGGAACCGGCCAGGGCTATTCCGTGATGGAGGTCGTCAAGACCGTCGAGCAGGTTGCGGGACGTGAGGTGCCCAGAGTGGTGGCGGCGCGTCGCCCGGGCGATCCTCCCGCCTTGGTTGCCGACTCCAGGCGAGCCCAGCAGGTGCTGGGCTGGCGGCCGAGTCGCTCCCTTCGAGACATCGTGTCGACTGCATGGAAATGGATGCAGGCGCGAAGGTAATCCGAACCATTCTGAGTATCGGCTCTTGGGCGGAAAGTCGCGCTGTGGCAGCCCCGCAGCGGCTGTGCGATACTGTGGCTACCAGTCGGAAAAGCCTTCCTTCGCCGGGATGGCGGAACTGGCAGACGCAGCGGACTCAAAATCCGCCGGTACTTGGTACCTTGGGGGTTCGACTCCCCCTCCCGGCACCAGAGTTATCCTACTTGTTTTGATAAGTCTACGGGTAATCCCGACCCTCTTGTATCAGCCTCGTTTCCCGTGGAAAACCGCCGACTGTAGTAAAACTGTAGTAATTTCTCGCACGCCCCAGGGCAGCGAGCCGGTAATTTTGTGGATGCTACTGAAAGAGCTGGCTCTGAGCCAAACCCCAAACAGAGGTTCAAGATCACCTTTAGAGTCCAGGTGCCGTGCTTTCCGACAACTAGTTTATGGAAGTCAGGATAGCGCTTTGCTGAGTAGTGTGCAGAGCTCGCATGTGTTCAAGCTTGCGGACCGCATCTCGCCGGTACTCATCGATGGCCTTGGAATATTTTTGCAGAATGCTTGGTGTGGAATGGCCGATCATTTGGGCGACGAACAGATCAGACACCCCTGCGGCGCTCAAGCGACTGGCGAACGTGTGGCGGAGATTGTAGATCCAGAAGTATTGCAGTCCTGCGTCTTTCAACGCCTTTGCCCACGTTTGGCGAATGTCTCTCATAGGCCGAGTAGGCGTCCGCAGGTTGGGGAAAACAAATGGCGAAGACCCCGACCCGGCCATATTACGCCAACGCAAAAGCTCAGTCTTACACCGAGCCGACAGTGGCACGTTTCTGATGCCCGCACGAGTTTTCGATTCCCCAACTCGAATGAAGTCATTGACGAAATCAATCGCATCCCACCTGAGGGACAATGCTTCGCGGTGGGATCGCATCCCCGTCTCAAGGATTAAAACAACAAGGGTGCGGATGTAAGGCACTGCCACAGCCAGGATCTTTTCTTCTTCATCAAAGGTAACTATATGCGGTAGCCGTGGATTTCGCTGTTTCAGAAACTCTACCTGTACGAAAGGATTGCGGACGATTAATTGTTTGCGCTCAGCGAGGCGCATCATCCGCCTCAGAACCCTTAGATCGTGGTTGATTGTCGCTGGTTCCACCGCTTCAGCCAACCTCGCTTCTTTATATTCCCGGGTGCGAGCGATTGATGCGCGCGAGGGTGCGGTCATGGATCTGTGGCGAAAGGGCCACCTTTGTCGTGGAACCATCATTATTTATCTCTACTGGGTGCGGCGCTTCAGAAAACACTGCGAGAAACGAAGATTGGTCGAGACCGAACAGCTAAGTGTGTAAAATGCCTCGCCTAACCTGGCCCAGTCAGAATAATTGTGAAAAGTATCGCCCTGCGTCAGCTGGTGCTGTGACGAGAATCACACGAACATGTGCGTTGCTGCACCTCTTAAATGTCGACCTATCCTTAACTAGCTTACTCTCATCTCGTGGAACAAGAGGAGGAAAACGTATCGCATAGGTCTGCATCCCCCCACGCAGGCACTAGCCCAGAGATGCGCTTTCCTGCTCGCCAAAAGAAGGTTTGCTATCTAGCCGGTGATGGCGTATCCGAACGGATAGTCGCAAAGGACGAAGACTCCATCACCTGCGCCAGACAGCATTTCGAACTGTTGCTCTGGCAGAACCGTGGCACCAACGATTTAGCTCGAACCACCGTGACTGGCAAGGATTGCAGAATCACTTTGGCATAACGAGTGCTGCTTACTTCGCAGGCCAAGGTCAACGCACCTAAGGCTCAGCTGCTTTCAAGGCGTACAAAAACAATAAGAGGGGGAACGTCCTCGATGCAACGCTTAACGCAAACGAAGAGGATGATTTATGAAAAAACATTTGTTCCCTCTGCTCGCTCTGCTCCTTTTGTTCGCAGTGGGATCGCTTCATGGCCAGACTGGCGCGCTGAAGGCTACCATTCCCTTCGCTTTCACCGCCGGAGACATCACCTTACCCGCAGGTGAATACAGAGTCACAGCTCTGAACGACACGGGTACGCTGTTGGTCGCAGGCACCAAGTCGGGTTTCGTAAGTACTCACCCAGTCGAAACGACGCCAGCATCGGCGAGCACTAGGCTGGTGTTTCACCAGTATGGCAACCACTATTTCCTATACCAGATCTGGGTGCAGGGTGAAAATCTTGGGCGCGAGCTGCCGAAGACGCCGATGGAGAAAGAGGTGGCAAGGAACGGCTGGCCCACTGCGGTGGCGGTACTTGCGTCGAAGTAAAGTGTAAACAGCCCGATCTTTCGCAACGCCGATTTACAGCACGCTGACTCAACGTGCCAAACGTCAGGGTTTCCCGCGAACCTGCGGGATGCCCCGACCTTTTGCTGGAGCTTCGCCGATTGCAGGTATTTCCCATAGCAGCCGAAATGGCCGAAGCAGTCGATACCAAGCGAAGACAAATGCTTCTGCAACTCGGCGAGCATGCCTATTCAGGGTCTTACTTTGCTTCCCGGCACGCTGCACCCAAAGATCGCGGCCTCGACCTTTGGCTTCAATCAGCTTGACCGAAAGCAGCCCTAAGAAAAACAGCTCGGGTAGTATGGCAAAGGCTGCGGACAGCTCAGCATGATATTTGGCAGCTTCTTCATAGCTATCAAATAGGGAAAAATCACGATGCTTGGGGCTATGTTGCCACACCACCATGTACGTCAAAGGTGACCCTCTTTCAGCGTCCGGTCGATTCGATTGACTTACTTTTAACGCTGCTGTCTGCGCAGTCGTGAGTTACCAAGGTGCGATCCGAAGCTTGGGCCTTTAGTGACCGATGCGTACAGCTGCTACTTTTCCTGCGGTTCCAGCGCAGGCGTGGTGATGGAGCCAGTCTGCCGCAGATCGTCATGGTCTGGCACTTGAAGGTCACCGAGAGAGCGCATAGCTGGACACGTCCGTCAGGCAAGCACAAGCCCATCGTCTTGCATACCTACTGCTAGTGCCCATGCGTACTGGTGTTCCACCACGAGCACATTGCTGAACCACGTCGCGTCCGGCTGAACGTGGTAAGCGATCCATTGCTTGGCTCTGGGCGTGAGCGGCTTGAAGAGAAAGATCGTTCCCTCGTCGCGGATCAGGACATCTGGAAGAATCTTATTTACGATGTCACTGGTGGGGCCAAACCAGTCGTTGTTCTCTGAACTCACCGTGCGTGCTCCTTGTGTTGGCACGCATCAGGACGGCTCAAAAAACACAAAACCCGCCTTCGCATCAGGCGGGTGAATGTCTATCGCCGGAGAGATTCTTGCTTCGGAAGCTACTCTTCCGCGCATCCGAGCCATTTGCGGCTCGAAGGCACCGTGGGTTCTCCAACCCCGGTTGCCAGATCCAGGATTGCTGAGTCATTCCTGATGCTGAGAGGAGTCTAAGAAACGCAGACACGCATGTAAACGCGCGTCTGTAACCAGCAATCGGTTAGTCCATTCCCTCATCGCTCCCGATCACTTCTTCGGCTCTTCCTTCGGCTTGGGGAGCTGAATTGACCCACTAACAGAGATCGTCTGATCGGCACCTTCGGCCTTCTTCTTAGACTCTGTCACATCTTCGATCATCAGGTTGTACCCACTGAGCAGGTCACCAGCTGGTGGGGCACAAACTGTGGGCGTTGTCGCGGGAGTTGTCACATAGGCCGAGTGTGTGTGTTTGTAAGTTTTCACGTCTGACGTTAGCTCAAATTTGACAATCGTTGGCGGAACCTGAACCAGCCCTTTAAGGCCACCGGCGGTCTTGGCGACGGCGGTGAGAACCTCCTTCACCGGAAGCAGATCAAGGAAGGTTTGCAGAGTCTTGCTCTCAATCTGTGCGCTGCCTTCTGTCATGGTTCCATCGGAAGCAAGCTTTAGCGAGGCTTGTGATGAGCCTGCCAGCGGTTTAGCCACGTTGTAGAAGTACATCGTTGTGTAATCAACAAAGACTTTCACTGACGTAGAGTTAGCTACTTTGATCACCCGCTCGTTGTCACAACGGGGCGGTACACACAGATTCAGATGGTCTTCGTCCACCGTGAAGGGGTCGGGGGGAGCAAGGTTGACGACGGCTTGCCATTTGTCCTCGATATCCTGAATCTGAGTGTCTGATGTCACCCCGGTCAAGGGCGCTTTTTGTGCGGAGTTCACCGCCGCGTAGAGTTGCGCGACTTGAACAGTCCGAAACTCCTTCAAAGTCAGGGTTACCGTCCGCGTTAAGACAGTCGGCTCGCTCTTGGCATTCGGTGCTTGCGTGGCAGGAGTCGAAGACGGTTGCGGTGTAGCTGTGGCTTTCAGAGTCAGGGTGTAAATCGGCTGCAACCATACAGTCTGCTGTTCGCATGCAGACGTTTTGACGTAGAAGGGGATGCCAAGCTCCTCAGCGGGTACAGTATCGTACTTTGCGCGATTGACCTTGATCGCTTGACCACAGCCCAGGGTCATAGCTGCGATCAGCAACAATGCCGTAATTGACGCAATGCGAAGTCGTTTCATCACTATTCTCCTTATTGGAACCGGGCGGAAGAGAAGGGATGGCGAATCTTAGTCTGAGTTGTTGCGTACGCCAAGACGAAAGAATGGTTTGTTCCGATTCTGGAACAGGCGCGCCGATGAGCAGAACGTGCGCTTCTACGTCGGCATCACAGATCGTGATTGGTTCGACTTCCTTTCGAGCATCGAAGGGCTGGACTCGCTAATTAATCACTTTCGCTTCCTTCCTCAAATCTTTCTTAATGGCCCTAATCACTTCTTGTTCGACTGTTTTTCGGTCTGGGAGAACAGGCAGACCGAGTCGCTCCATTTCAGAAACGATATCTCTCGCCACTTGCGCTAGGTCTAGCTCCATGTGGCGTACTTTGGGCTTGGTTTTCACCAGTTCATCACTTCCGGTTAGGGGCAATTCCGACTACGTTGCACGCTTCTGGTGCTTCGCCTTCCACTTCGCCCACCGCGCCTTCTGTGCCGTCGCAATTCCACGGCGAGACGATGCTTATAGCTTGCGACGTAGCTTGGATATCACCATAAGCATTTCCTTAATTGGTTCTCCTGAACATGGCATCCTAACAAAGGGTTCATATTTTCAGAGCGCTGCAGGTCATTAAAGTCATAATTTTGCTGCTCTCAATCTTATCGATATGCGTCGGAGTTCTGAATGTCTTCGAGCGGCTCCTTAGCGGCTGCGCCCAGAAAAATCGTAGATGGCCGCTGGTCTATCCGATCACGTGTGGAGTCTGGAGGAAATCGTGCTTCTGGCGAACTAGCGGAACTAGCGAGGTGCTACGTGACAAACCCTGAGAAGGTCTATGACTTCTTCAAAAAGAATCCCCACAAATGATTCTGCGATGATTGCGTGGAAAAGAGCACGGGTGTTGATAGGCATGATATCAACACGATTACACGATTGCCGCTACTCTCGCCCTATTTCCGAACGAGTTCCACAGGACATCGACGATCTGCGTTAACAAATGCAGTAATCGGGACAAACGCGCAACCCAAGCAATTTAACCAAAGAATTCAAACTGAGGCACTACCGAGAATTCGTTCACATTGACCCGAACCGGGGATTGGGGGGGACAATGGCAGCCGTTCTTAGGGTCAAAAAGGAAATTCCGGTTAATATAAGCCTAGCGGGGTGACTATGGCACAGATGACACCGGAAGTTTGCAAACTGCTGGAGCAGGCGCTGTCACTGTCGGTTGAGGAGCAGGAAGCGTTGGCAGATTCCTTGATTTCCCACCTCGGCGGCAAGGTGGACGAAGACGTCGAACAGGCTTGGGAAGCTGAGATCGGGAAACGAGTCGCAGAACTAGACTCCGGCAAGGCAAAGGCCGCTTCGTGGGCGGAAGTCCGCAGTCGCAATTTGGCGAAGGTGACCCATGCCCACTGATTCGGTGGAGTTTCATGAGGAAGCCGCCGCCGAATATGATGCGGCGTTTGACTGGTACCTGGAGCAGAGCCCGGATGCCGCTCTCAAGTTTGATGCGGAGGTGGATCGTGCGCTGGCGCACCTCATTCAGGCGCCTCGGCGATTGACCGCTGGCCAGCATGGCACGCGCAGGTTCTTGCTTAGACAACTCCCTTTTATCGTGATTTACCGACAACTTGGTCCGGCGGACATTCAGATCGTGGCCATCGCCCACACCAAGGCCTGGATACGGGAGGGGCCGGGTGTAGCTTGGCAAACGCGACATAGAGCTTCGTAGACGCCGACAAAGCAGGCGAATTTCCAGATTCCCCGTCTTCGACGTATTGCACGCTTTCGAAAACTGAGACCCGATCTCTACCGTGTCAAGTTAGCGGTCAGCGGGTCTCCAGTGGCCTCGGTGGGACGGTAGTAAAACTGTAGTAGTTCTATGCTAAAACCGAGCACATCCAGTCATAACCGATCAAGAAGTTCGGCTGGTAAGCGGTTCAAAACGGTTCAGAACCTGCCTGTGTACTCAAAATCCGCCGGTACTTGGTACCTTGGGGGTTTCGACTCCCCCTCCCGGCACCAGCCAAGCATTAACCTGGCATCAACCCCTCCACGTTGACTTCGTCTCCACCACATTCCTAACATTGCATCCTGAGTTTCCCGCCCATGGTAGGCCAGACCATCTCGCACTACCGCGTCCTTGAAAAGCTCGGGGGCGGCGGGATGGGCGCGGTTTATAAGGCCGAGGATACCGAGCTTGGGCGGTTCGTGGCGCTGAAGTTCCTGCCGGAAGACGTAGCCCAAGACTCGCAGGCATTGGAGCGCTTTCGCCGTGAGGCGCGGGCTGCTTCAGCACCAAACCATCCCAACATCTGCACCATCTACGAAATCGGGAAGCACGATGGGCAATCCTTCATCGCGATGGAATTCTTGGATGGCATGACGCTGAAGCACCGCATCGGCGGCAAGCCTTTGGAGATCGAAACAGTTCTGTCACTCGGCATCGAGGTCGCCGACGCTCTGGATGGGGCACACTCGAAAGGAATCGTTCACCGGGACATCAAGCCAGCGAACGTCTTCGTCACGAAGAAAGGACATGCCAAGATTCTGGATTTCGGTTTGGCAAAGGTCGTGCCCGTCCTCACCAACGCGGGAGAAGCTGGGGCGTGGGCGCAATCGACCGTGACGTTGGAAGATCACCTAACCCGTCCCGGAACAGCTGTGGGGACCATCGCTTACATGTCTCCGGAGCAAATCCGTGCCAAAGAACTGGACACACGCACGGATTTGTTCTCTTTCGGTGCCGTCCTCTACGAAATGGCGACAGGAACATTGCCGTTTCGCGGAGAGAGTTCGGGCGTTATTTTCAACGGAATTCTGGAACGCTCGCCTGTCCCCCCAGCCCGAATCAACCCAGAAGTACCCCCAAAGCTTGAAGAGATCATCAACAAGTGTTTGGAGAAAGACCGCAACCTTCGATACCAGCAGGCTTCGGAGATACGAACCGACCTGCATCGGGTGAAGCGAGATATAGAGTCGCCACGGCTGCCAGTGGCAGCACGTGCCGGAGCCACGGGTCGCCCTGAAACGCGCTGGAAAGCGATTGTTCCAGTTTCACTAGCCATCATGGCACTCGCAGTGGGCGGCTACCTCTATCTTCACCGCTCGCCCAAGCTCTCCGAGAAGGACACAATCGTTCTCGCCGACTTTGCGAACACCACAGGTGATCCGGTTTTCGATGACACGCTGAAGACGGGGCTTAACGTTTCCCTGCGGCAATCGCCGTTTTTGAATGTGCTCGGCGACGAGAAGGTCGCCTCGACTGTGCGGCTGATGGCTCGTCCAGCCAACACTCCGCTCACATCTGATGTGATCCGAGAAGTGTGCCAGCGTGCGGGTAGTAAGGCGTACATTGCGGGATCCATTGCCAGCCTAGGCAGCCAATATGTATTGGGATTGAAGGCGGTGGATTGCCAAAGCGGGGACATGCTGGTGCAGGAGCAGGTCACGGCGCCAGCCAAAGAGAAAGTGCTGGACGCGCTGGGCAAGGCGGCGAGCAGGCTTCGCGGCCAATTGGGCGAGTCGCTGGCCACAGTGCAGAAATTCGATGTTCCCCTCGAACTGGCCACCACTTCTTCGCTCGAAGCCCTACGAGCGTACAGCCTCGGCCGTAAGGCCTTGCGTGAGGGCCCCGCCGCAACCCTGCCCTATCATCAGCGTGCCCTTCAGCTCGATCCGAATTTTGCCATGGCTTATTGGGCAGTGGGCGGCGGCTACGTTTCTCTGGGCGAGGTTGGCCGGGCCAGGGAGTACTACAGCAAAGCATTCCAGCTGCGGGAGCACGCCAGCCAGCGGGAAAAGCTGGTGATCACCGCCGACTACTACTTAAACGTAACCGGGGAACTCGATAAGGCGGCGCAGACGTATCGAGAGGAGATCGCTAGCTATCCTCGAGACTATACAGAATACGAGCAATTAGGCTTCGCCTATGCCACGCAAGGGCAGTATGAGAAGGCAACGGAGGTGACTCGCCAGGCGCTGCGCGTCGCCCCGGAGAGTGCCACCCCCTACGAAAACCTGGCCAACTATTTGCTCGCCTTGCAGCGCTTCGACGAAGCAGGGCGGATCATCCAGCAGGCGCGAAGAGTGGACAGGCCCGCACTCCACGCTGCTCTCTATGCTCTGGCCTTTCTCAGGGCGGATTCCGCGGCCATCGCGGAACAGGGACAATGGTTTGCAGGCAAACGCGAATACGAGAACGTTGGGCTGTCTCTTCTATCCGACAGCGACGCATACGCCGGTCGTTTGGGCCAGGCACGGGAACTGACCAACCGGGCTGTAGAGTCTGCCATACGGGTTGACAGCAAGGGAAACGGAGCCATATGGCAAGAGGATGCTGCGGTCCGGGAAGCCGCCTTCGGCAATGCCACGGCGGCGCGGCGAGCGGCGGCGGACGGGTTCAAGCTTGCGCCAGCGAGTCAGGGCGTCGAAGTTGAAGCGGCGCTCGAGTTCGCGATGGCGGGCGATACAGCACGGGCCGAATCTCTAGAGCAAGAACTAAACAAGCGCTTCCCGCTTGACACCTTGACGCAGACCGAATGGCTGCCGACGATACAGGCGCAATTAGCGCTTGAAAAGAAGAATCCAGCGGAGGCCATCAACCGGCTGCAAAGTGCTGCCTCCATGGAGTTGGGGCAAATCCTGTTCGTCGCCAATCTTTCGTGCCTGTATCCGATATTTGTTCGCGGTCAGGCATTTCTGGCAGCCGGACAGGGCAGCTCAGCCGCTGCCGAGTTCCAGAAAATACTCGATCACGGCGGCATCGTCTGGAACTGCTGGACGGGGGCATTGGCGCATCTGGGCGTTGCTCGTGCAAATGCGTTGCAGGCGAGAACCTCGCAGGGAGCGGATGCCGACGCTGCCCGCGTCCGGGCGCTGGCCGCTTACAAAGATTTCCTCACCCTCTGGAAAGACGCCGACCCCGACATCCCCATCCTGAAGGAAGCCAAGGCCGAGTACGCCAGGCTGCAATAAAAATCATTCGCTCGGGTGATTATCCGAAAACTCGTAGCTGTTGGAATCATCAAACTGCCAGACACAAGCAAAAAAGCACTCAAACTACGCGATGATCTGCTCGCGGCAAAGAATAAGCTTGATGCAATTGCGGCTTCCCTAAAGTGACAACTCTCGCATCCACGCGCAGGGGCGGCGTCTCCGCGATCGCGACGGGGAGAGGAGAGAGCGAGAGAAAAGGGTTGACTACTCTTCCTTCACGCAAAAGCGTGTTCGCATGGGCCTGCCAGTTCCATCGAACTCCACAATCGTGGCATATGCCCTCCCCGACAGACTCTCATAGCTTATCTGCAGAGCCACGTTCGTCACAAAAGAGGTGCTGAACGCTCCCTCGTTCCATTCCTCTCCGTTCATGTCCGGCTCCAGATAGGAGCCATTCCACAGCGAAGGCAAGTTGAAGGTTTGCAGCCAGTTCACCGGCGTGCCCGGATCAACTCTCGCTACAGAAAGGTTCACCGCTGCACCATTGCCGACGTTCTCTAACACGACTGCCTGCGCCTTCCTGTGCATGCGCGCAACAATGGCAGGCCGGATCTGGGCCTCGAGCTGTTTCTGCGATGCTGTCACCAACGCTTGGCTAGCCTCTACTTGCTGCTGGCTTGCTGTGAGCTGCCGCTGTGCCGTCTCCACCAGTTCTTGGGTCTTGTTGACCTGATCCCGCGTGGCGATCCGCAGCCGCTCGGTCTCGCGCAAGTACCCACGAACGAGGTACGCGGTCACTGCAAGAACGAGAACCTGCAGGATGCCGGCGATCGCCACGATTGAGGTCCACATCGGGATCCGCCCGGGATCCGACACGACTGGAGGAATGATCGAGAGTAGTGGGAACATATATGGGCAAGTGTAAGACCGCTACCCGGGCAGAACAACGCTGGCTCGGGGCACGTCTACCCGAGGGCGCAGCGGCCCGCTTACTCCGCATCGTGCCTTCTTCCCGAAACGGAACACGTTCACTGGTAATGCCGGTGACGCGTGGTGACACCGGTCTTGTGATGGCCGTCACCGCAGCGTTTGGCATTCCAGTATAACTTTGCTTCCATGAAGCCTTTTGTTTTCAGGCTAATCGTATTCCTTGGCGCGATATTTGCTGAATCCCTTCTGTTCGCTCCGCTCACGTTTGCCCAGCCACGTGACTGGCAGATTGCCACGGTAGTGAAGGCTGACTCTGGGGGAACAGAAACCGAAGCGGTAGCGGTTCCGTTGCCGGGCGGAGGGGCTGTCGGAGAGAGCTCGACTAGTTCTGGAAAGCACAGGCGCGGCGTGTACTGGCTGAAAACAGACAAGTACACCTACGTCATTCCTAACTACTGCAAAGCGAACTTCGTGGGTATTCAGTGGTGGCTCTACCTTACCGTGGGCGGGCAGACCAAGATCTCCGTCGATTCCGCCAGAACTCTTCACGTGATTGATGATGAAGGCAAAGACCGGAAGGTGCATATCATCCAGAGAATTGCAAACCAGCCACAGAAGACGCCGCAGTAGATCGGCAGGGCGCAACCTGCCCGAACATCCAACATTGGACGCGAGCCCGTCCCTCCTAGGTCGCTTCCTTGGTCAGACAGCACCACGTTCCGCTGAGTCTCCACAAAAAGTCTTCGCTCTGCGCTAGTGGCAGACGGAGGAAAGAGCGGGCGAAAGTGTTTGACTTTCCTTGGAATTCGTCGAACCATGTGCCTGTGGCGACGGAGTGGAAGCACGAGCGGAAGCTCGTCTTTACTGCTTCCGAAGGATGGTCTGGTTGGTTTTGCGAAAGATGCTGCTGGAGTATTCCCCTGCCTGAGCGAGCACAAGAGCGAACGGAAGCCGCATCGCACGTCAACGCTGAATTCGAAGCCCACGACTGCGAAGCGTTCGCCCATCAGAACTGGCACTAGCTCGATCTCCCACCTGCTAACTGAAGTTGCGCCGGGGCGACAGATCGGCTCTCGGCCGATGTCCAGCCTACCCCTTGTCCAGAATGCCACGGACAGCGGGGAGAGGAGAGAGCGGAGAAAAAGTGTTGACTTCGCACCGTGATGTTCGTCACATCCGAAAACCACCGAAAGGTTTCACAATGCTAGCAGCGCTTCCCCTTCCCCAAGGGCTGAGCCGATGGAATGGAAGTACAAGCGCCGGTTCATATTCACTACTTCCGATAAGTGGTCGGGATGGTTCTGTGAAAGATGCCGCTGGAACCGCGCCTTGCCTGCCCTACTAGCCGAGAGATCCGAGATGGCATCGCGCGTCAAAGCTGAGTTTGAAGCTCACAATTGCGAACAGTTCGCCCGCGAGAACTGGCCCTTGCCTGATCCCATCTTTCCAACGTTGACATGCGCGGCGCTCCGTCTGGACCCACAGCCTGCCGAACATCCAACCTTGGACCTAAGCCCATCCCGCTGAGGTCGCTCCTCCCGATCAGACCGGCGTCCGATCGCAATAGCTGATTGTTAGCTTATCGAAGTCCAATTGAAGGCTCTGTGGATTCATGTACTTCCCCGAAAAAGGGCATGTTGGCTTGGGATGGCGCGCGCTCAAAATCCGCCGGTACTTGGTACGTTGGGGGTTCGACTCCCCTCCCGGCACTATAGTTTTCCTTAAGTTTCTAGGCGTGTCTGGGGTCTTCGACTACGCCGGACTGGACAGGGACTCGCGCTAGCGCCCCCGTTCATATTGCCTTCCGCGCATTACAAAGACGTCGGCGTCGTCCGGATTGCATCTTTTCGGAGTTGAATACCCACCCCGCCTATACCTCTGTCTACGCTTCGCTGGGTCCCTCGCGGTAGCAGCGCAAGACTCGAGGCCGAGCGGATCGCTAGTCCTTACTCGTAAGGTCCAGGAGATTCTTTGCGGTCGGCATATGGCCGACCTATTTCGCACTCAGATCCACAAAACCCGCCCAGGCCTGCCCCGCTTGCAGTTCCAGTTCCGCGCCGCTGTGTACAAAAAGCTGTGCTCCACGTTGCTGGGCAAGACTATCTTGTTCACT
>DASQIH010000215.1:0-4139 GCA_035631655.1 Terriglobales bacterium | reverse complement strand
CTGCCGGCCATGTATCTGCCTCCCGGTGATGTCGCCCACTCTGCCAAGCAAAACCAGTGCGCAGCTGTGGCTTTCACCTATAGTGAACCGACAGTTTTCAATGAGTATGTCACCGATACTGCTGATGCGGCACGTGCAGAGGGGCTGAAGAGCATCGTGGTGTCGAACGGCTTCATCCAGCAAGAGCCGCTAAAGAAGCTGTGCCAACACGTGGACGCGATCAAAATAGATCTCAAGGCGTTCTCGCCCAGCTATTACAGAGAAGTTGTGAACGGCGAGCTTCAGCCGGTGCTGGATACATTAGTAACGATTCGCAAGCAAAATCGGTGGATGGAGATCGTGCATCTTGTCGTCCCAACGCTCAACGATGGCGATGCGGAATTCCGTGACCTTGCTCGCTGGATCAAGGCCAATTTAGGCGCCGATGTTCCCATTCACTTCACCCGATTTCGTCCACTCTACCTGTTGAAGAACCTGCCGCCAACGCCAGTCGAGACTCTGGAGCGGGCCAAAGCAATTGCCGATGCGGAAGGCTTGCACTACGTCTACATCGGAAATGTGCCGGGGCATCCGGCAGAAAACACTTATTGCCCGAAGTGCCGTCGTCTCCTCATCGAGCGTGCAGGCTTCACCGTGACACAGATGCACCTGCACAAAGGGAAATGCGAGTATTGTCAGTACGCGATTCCCGGTATTTGGAGAACTTAAAGTGGCAAGGAATCTGCCCGGGATGTTCCTCGACATGAGGATGCCGCTGATGCCCCTGGTTTACATTGTCGGCCTTTTAGTAGGCATATCTGTGATCATGAACTGCTCAGCCACTGAAGCGGCACAGGCGATCAGGCAACCGCTTGTAGCCGGGTCGTTCTACCCCGGAGACGCGAAGACCCTGGCAAGCGATGTGGACAACCTGGTCGCTCATGCCGCCATTCCGGCAAGGAAGGAGCAGATTATCGCTCTGATCGCGCCGCACGCTGGTTACGCGTTTTCTGGCGCCGTTGCCGCTCACAGCTACGCGTTGCTCAGAGGACAACCTGTGCATAGGGTTGTGGTGATTGCACCCTCGCACTTTGAGGCGTTTCCCTTTTCCTCGGTGTACGAAGGCGAGGCGTATGCGACTCCTCTGGGAAACGTTCCGGTGGATAAAGAGTTTGCTCGGAAGCTCGCGAGTTCGAGTCCGCTGATGAAGCTCTCCAGCCGCGGTCACGCGCCTTCTCAGGGTCAAGGAGAGCACGCTCTGGAAGTGCAGATCCCGTTCCTGCAGCGGACCCTCTCCAATTTCCTGTTAGTGCCGGTAGTTATGGGTGATCAAAGCTACGAGGCCAGCCGCGCCTTGGGAGTTGCCCTGGCCGAATTGAGCCGCGGGTCGGACACTCTGATTGTGGCCAGTTCGGACCTCTCGCACTATCACACGTACGACGAGGCCTCCGCTCTCGACCGCAAGACTCTGAATGCTATTCGCGAATGGGACTATCTGACCCTCTCCAAGAACTTTCAGGGTCGCATTTGGGAGGCATGCGGGGGAGGTCCCATTGTAGCGGCCATGATGGCTGCCGAGCGGTTAGGGGCAACCAAGGCGGAGGTGCTCAAGTATGCCAACACGGGAGACGTAACGGGCGACCACAGCCGCGTGGTCGGGTACGGCGCCGTGGCGCTGTTTCGGGATACCAAAGATCGCAAGGCCGAGCGGACCCGCTTTTCTTTGAGCCAACGGGACCGGAAGGAATTACTGGAGATCGCCAGGAAGTCCGTGGAATCGGCAGTAAAGGAAAATAAATTGTTCCAGCCTTCTGAGAATTTGTCGGAACCGCTGATGGAGGACCGCGCGGCTTTTGTCACCATCACCAGGAAGGGAGAACTGCGCGGTTGCATAGGCCATACCGGGGCCGTGCAGTCTCTTGCGCTGACTGTAAGGGATGTGGCCGCATTAGCAGCTCTACGGGACCCGCGATTCCCGCCGGTTAACGCCAGCGAACTGCCGAATTTGAAATATGAAATCTCGGTCCTTTCGCCTCTCCATCGAGTTTCTGACAGCAATCAGATCCGACTTGGAGAGCACGGCGTTCTCATGAAAAAGGGTGACTACGAGGGTCTCCTTCTTCCTCAAGTCGCGAGTGAAGAGCATTGGGACAGAAATACGCTTCTGGAGCAGACGGCCTTGAAGGCCGGGCTGCCAGCGAAAGCTTGGCGGGACAAGGAGACTGATATCTTTGTTTTCACTGCGCTGGTCTTCGGAGAGTCGACAACGCTGCTACCCTTCATTCCTGCGGATCCGTTTTCGCGAACGCCAAGTCAAAGGCCAGGAGGGCAGGAACAAGATTTACCGCCGCGATAAGCCCACCCACTCTCAAGAAACCGAACACCGGGAGCAAGTAAGCGCACAAGACGAGCGCACCGATGCACGCCCCGCTCAGATCCACGGCGTACAGAACCCCAAGATTTGACTGCGACGATGCTGAACCCCCGAAGAATATTTTGCTGGCAAGCGGAAACTGATATCCGCCTAAGATGCCAGACAACAATGCCAGTGCTGGAAAAAGAACCTGAGCCACGATCACCAGGCCCGAAGGGCTTCTTACGCGCGAGAGCGAAACAAGAATCACACATAGCAGAAGCGGAGAAAAGGCAGCCGCGACCTGTAACCCAGCCAATTTCAGGATTTTTCCCTGCTCGATGACGTCTTGGAGAACGCAATGCCGCAACGACCACCAGCTACCCACGGCCATTCCCACCATAAAGAATGCGATCAGAATCGCGAGTTGATGGTAAACGTAGCCGTAGATGGCCTGAAAACCCAGGAGGAGCATGACCTGTAGGCTCATCAGCGTAAAACCCATGACCGCAACACAAAAACCTGCGCTTCCCCGGATGCGCGCTGCTCGGCGTGGGAACCATCGTATAGCGGCCGCGACCATCAACAGGAGTACGGCGCTCGCGACCGCTAGCCGGCCAAAGCGCGCCTCTGCGATGGATTCAACGATGCGGCGATATTCGCGATTGAACTGCGTACTCCAGAGTACGATGTCGAAGTAGTAGGCGATAGGCGCGAAATCGCGGTTGACAGGCGTATCGGCCAAGGGTTGAATCTGCCGGTCAAGGTCGAGCATCCGATCCGGCATCATGCGAAATGGAATGTAGTATTCGCGAACATACCTGGTCTGGATGTGCCTGGATTGCAGCCTGGACAACAGATCCTCGGGAGTGGTGGCGAGAAGTCCGCCCTGTTTAACTGCGAAGAAGTGCACGCTTTCACCCGGAATGGCGGTCACTGTGGGAAATACCTGTCTCAAGGTTTTATTAATACAGCGCAGAAACGCGCTCAGTTCGGGGGTGAAATACTCTTCCGAAGCTCTCAGTTGAAACGAGAGCACTCCCCCAGCATTGAGTTTCGCTGCCGCCTCTTGGAAAAACTCGAGAGTATAGAAGCGATTCAATTGCGCTGTCTGGGGGTCCGGCAGGTTGATGAGGACAACGTCAAAAGTATGGTCGGTTGATTTCAAGAATAACCGCCCATCGGCATGGTGAATATGCACACGGGTATCCGCCCGCACGGCCGACCATTGCTCCGGAAAGTATCGCTGGGCCAGGTCAAGAACGGCTGGGTCCAACTCGACGTAGTCCACGCGTTCCAGGCTGGGGTGTTGCAAGGCCTGAATAAGACTCCCACTTACCCCGCCTCCGATGAGTAATAGGGTTTTCGGTAAAGGATGTTGGAGAAGTGCGAAGTGTACAGCCTCCTCCGCAGCTGCTGGATCGGGTGCGTTGAACATCAACAGGCCATTCTCGAAGAGGCTGCGGCTGCCTGGTGTTTCCACCAAAGCCAGATTCCCGTAAACAGAGTTGTGGGTGGCCACGAGGCGAAATCCGGGCCACAAACGCGCTAGCGAAACTGTTTCCAGCCTGCGGCCAGCGACCGGTAAGACAAGAAAGATGAACAGGCCGAGCAAGACTACGATGGTCGCCAGCCGATAGGAGGTCGTTCGAATAGCAAGACTCGCGGCCGCCAGCAGATTCAATAAGCTGATCAGCAACGCAACTTCAATCGAAGTAAAGTGGCGGATCAGGAAGAGGCTGGCAGCAACACCACCCAGCGCGGAACCAACGGCTTCGAACAAATACACGGTCCCAGTAGCTACCGT
>DASQIH010000214.1:0-3223 GCA_035631655.1 Terriglobales bacterium | reverse complement strand
ATCCGAATGGGAGCCACAGTCTACCCGTCTTGTTCCTAACCTGCCCCGTGCTTTTGCACGTGCGGCTCATTTCGGGAAACCTCAAACAGGAAGCCGATCGAGCATGTTGAAGTGCTCGGCTGTCTGAATCACAAGTGTTCTTGCGACGGCTGACAACAACAGGGCCGTGGCTCGGCTGTTTGCGGTATCCGACCTTGTATTCTTGCGTAGAAGGCCATCGGCCTGATTAATCAGCTCCACAGCTTGAAAAAGTTGGCTTTGGACTTTTCCCTGTTCCGCATCCAGTGCTGCATGTGACGCTGGTTTCAATTTTCCACCTCCCGCGTTCTAAGCTCTATCTCAGCCAGCAACAAGACTTTCCCCGCGGTCATATTGGTGGCGTACTGACGCAACCCTTGCGCAGCATCCTCTAATGGTATGCGCGCCTGGAACTCGGTCTTCAAATCGCGGCCAAGCAGTTTCTGGACGTGACGGGAGACCCGTACTTGCCCCAACAGACTCTTGCTGCGCAACCATTTGCTCAACCAAAAACCTTCCAGTCGCTTCCCTTCGAAGATCAGCGAGCTTGGGTCAACTTGACAGGGAGCGAACGATAATCCGCCGTAGACAAGCAGGCGGGAGCCGCGCGGCTGTGCTCGCAGAATCGTCCCCGACATCTCACCCGCCACCGCATCGAACCCGATGGTCGCGCCAGGCCGCTCGCATAGATCGCGTAAGCTGCTTTCGAAGCCGGCGTCGCTACTGCTGACCACATGTTCCGCACCCCCGCTCCGCAGCAGCTCATCCTGCTCGGTGCCGCTCGCCAAGGGTACGAGGCGTACCATTGGACATGAGCAGAGTACACTCAGAATACTCCGAACTCAGACCCTTCGATCGGTTGATAGTTGCCTGGCCTCGGCCGAACAGCGTCTCTGCACCTGGAGAGGAGGCAATCCATGCTGCGAGCGTGCTTACTACTGTTAACGGGCTTATTTCTTGTTCCTGTGAGTTTGTGTGCGCAAGACATTGTCTGCACACCAACCGTCGCCATTCCTCGGCAGCATCGTACGAATGTTAAGCACCGAGGCCCGGCCGATGCTTCAGCCCAGCGTCATAACACGACGGCGAGTCAGATACTGCATTGGGCAGCTCCTCACGGCATCACTGACCCCAAGGTCAGAAAAAGCAACGATCCCGTCGATCCACGCGAATCCGAGGTTTATACGCTCACTGGTGACTTGTGGCGAGTCATTGTGGAAGACAATGATTGCGACTTTCACCTAGAGCTGTCTGCTCCCGGCCGGCCATCGACGAGTGCCAGAGTGATCGTCGAAGTTCCACAGGGAGAGGCGTTTTTGCCACAGAGGGGGAAGCTTATCGAGGAACTGACGGCGAACGGTTATAGCGTAGCTGTCGGGAGATCGATTCCTTTGGATGATCCCCTGCGCGTGACCGTTACCGGCTACGGCTTCTATGATTCTGCTCACTATTCGAAGAAGAATCCCCAGAAGGGACATAACCATGGCACACGATACGTCGGCAGTCTGTGGGAGTTGCATCCTTCATGGGAGATCGCCTTCGCAAACTAGCAGTGATTTTCAACAAGTGTGTGCAATTCCTGCGGCAGCGGAAAACGCAGGGCTGCTGGATCCCCAGAATGATATGTGCCGACTGCATCTGCTTTCCTCCGAATGAGCCGCCCTTCTTTGGGTTCCCGATCGAGCAGCAAATCGCAGCCAAAGTTAGGTGTCCTCTCCACGGTGAGCGATTCAAACCTCTGTTCCATCCCTTCGTGCCAGTGTGGATGCGGGAGAACGAGAAAAAGATATGGCCGCGCTTGAGCGAGCAGCACCACAAAGCCTGGCAGGCGAGTTTCCCGCCTGATCTGTGGCCAGGCGTGGAAGAGGATCGGTGGCCGCCACCATCAAGGGTCAGGACGCCAACGGGAACTTTCTAACTTCAACACTATTGGGTCAATGCAGCGGGCGAAACGATCCTTTTCAAAGTGGCGGTCTTGAAGCCGGTCGCCACCAGCGACCGTTCCCCGAATAGGGCTCGCTCTCCAGGCCAAGGAGTTGCGTCATCTGCGGCCACGCCTCGATCAGAATGGCACCGACTTGAACGGCTGGTGGCGGAACGAACCTCCGTTCTAAACGACTAATGCCTCGGCACTTTGTAAGCCGAGAAGGCGGAGTTAACCGCCCTCCCGTGGGACATGCTTACACACCTTTACGCTGCTACAGCGACGTTATGGAAGGTCGAGGTGACAGTTTCAAACGTCTGAACCTTGGGCGCTCCATCGATCATTCTTGCAAGAGTTTTCAACACTTCTGGGTAGGCATTGGTGTTGTAAGCTTCTGCGCTCGCTTTGTTCTCCCACAGACTGATTGCAATCACATCCACGCTGCCGGGATTTGACAATGTGATTTCGTCCTTAAAACCATTCTGTTTACGAAGCAAAGGAAGGACATCCTTCTCAAATGTTCGCGTGTAATCGGAAAGCATATTGGATTTCAGATGAATCGAGACATTGCGTGCAAACATGGCAACCTCCTTAAGGTTGGGGTGGCTAAGAAAGAAAACTTCAGATGGGCTGACTTAGTTCAGGGAACCTGAAAGAGGAGAAGGTGGTAACCACCTCAAGAAGATTGTATCACATGCGCACTGAATTCAAGTGCGTTCAATCTTTGGTGCTGCTAGGTTCCTCCGTTTGTAGGTTACGCTAAAACCCCGCTGGCGCCCCTAGGGCAAGTCAATGCCAGATTAATTATTCACTTTCCCAAGTCTTTGCGCTGTGATCACGATTCCGAGTTCGAAAATGTACCTGCCGTCACAGAAATTCATTGATCTTGGGGATTAGGATGAAAGGTGTCCGATGAGCACGGAAGAGAGGTGTGCGATGACCAAACTAGCGATTCGTGAGAACTGGTTTGAGGATTTGGTCGACCTCCGTCGTGGTATCGACCAACTGTTCAACCGGCTGCTGACCGGTTCGCCCGCGGTTACGGAGCCGGATCGCTCTCCGTTCGCTTTGGTGCCGCCGGCCGAGGTCTGGGTGGATAAGGAAGGGAAGAAGTATCACCTACGCCTGGCCCTTCCGGGCGTGGATCCGAGCACGGTGGAATTGAAGTTGCTGGGCAACCTGCTGACCATCAGCGCCGAGCGCAAAGCCAGCCGCGAGGCCAAGGACGTGGATTACCTCTATCGGGAGCTCAGCTATGGCACCCTCAGTCGCACGCTGACC
>DASQIH010000213.1:0-43806 GCA_035631655.1 Terriglobales bacterium | reverse complement strand
TTTCAACATACTGTTGGATGACGGCCAACGGAGCACCGCCCACGGTGCTGACGAAATAGCTATTCGTCCATAGCGTTGGCAGGCGCGATTTCAAAGTACGAAACTCTTGCCGCAAAGTGTGCGAGGAAACGCCCTTCAGGTTCTTGACCAGGCGATGGATGCCGAATTGTGGGTCTACTTCCACCAGCACATGCACGTGGTCGGGCATGATTTCTAAGGCGAAGATTTCGGCTTTATATTTCGCTGCCACTTGTCGAATCACTTGTTCGCAGCGTTTTGCAATCGGTCCAACCAGAACAGGGCGTCTATACTTCGGGGTCCACACGCAGTGGTACTTGCTGCTGTACACCACGTTGTTGTTCGCTTTGTATCCTTCCATTGCCATGAATAGATTATACTACAGGTATCTATCTAATACAAGCACAATCGGTTTTGCTTCGCAAAATACGCCTTATATCCCCAGCCCAAAGGGCAGGGCTTTACGGCGTTTATTGGTAAGGGTGGCCGCTTCCAGCGTGATGACCAGGCTGCGCCGAAGCGAAGCAATTAATCCCACTATCAGAAATGGCTCAGTGACCAGGATATGGGAACGGATAGAAATCCGCACCGTATGCAGAATTTCTACCAGCATCAATACTACGAGCAACTGGTCCAACACATGCAAGGGTTTCGGTCGCGAGGCTCCGGTGCGTGATGCCATCCCACAACATTTTCCCGGAGCTCACCAAGGCGACGACCGCGGTAATCGAAAGCAACACGGCGAGAACAAGATAGATGCCCACTTCGGCTTTGCCCAGATAATCGCTAAAATGAACGGTATTTGTCTTCGACCATGGCTGCGGAATGTTAACAGCTTTTTCGCGTGGGATGAGGCTTTAGGTCTCAGATCGCAGGTATCAGGTCTCAGGGGGTAGGCGGAACGGAATTGATCCGAATCGGTGGTTGCATTCTTCCGAGGACAGAAGTCCTGAGACCTAGACCTGCGCCCTGACCCTGTTCCTTTCCTGTCGGTCACGCACTTCCGTAATCTCCTACTCGGTGGTAACACGTACCATACTCCGCTTAACATATGACAACCCTCCCCCAACTCAGTTCCGCTCGCCGTCCCGCCCGCTTGCGACCTCCCGACGTCACCCCGGCCGTGCTGCGCCTCCAGGATGGTGGTTGCGCTACGGGAGAATTGCAGGTGGTCTCGCTGACCGGCGGATTGCTGGGTCTGTCCCCGCCTCTTCATCAGGGCTCGTTGGTAAAGCTGATGTTTCTCACGTCCAAAGGGCCAGTGATGGGAGCGGCCGAAATGCTCACCCCAGTCACTCGCAGCCAGCAGCCGTTCCGGTTTGTTACGCTCCACGAAGAGGCTCAACGACGGCTGCAGACCGCCATTCAGTCGTCGTTGTATCGACAGGGCCCGCAAGAAGCGTGGATCGAGAAGTATCGGGCGGCGGTTAATCAGATCGAACCCCCGCAAAGGCGGCTCAGCCGGGTGCTGCTGGGCAGCCTCGGCCTGGGATTGCTCGGCCTGGCCGGTACCCTTTATGCCCTGCACGCCCACTTACTGAAATGATGCCCTCCTCCAAAAGTACGCGGCGCTGGCCGCGCCACGATGCGGATCTTCCGGTGAGCGTAGTTCTTTGCGATGGCGCCTCCAGCACGCGCGTAGCCGGACGCGGAACCGAGATCAGCGAAGGCGGCATGGCCCTCTTTGCGGGGGTCGAATTGAAGCCCTACGACCTGATGGAGATCGAGTTCGAAGCTCCCTCCCAGGCCCGAGTCGTCGCCGTGATTCGTAATCGGTCGGGTTTTTGTTTTGGCTTGGAGTTTCTCACACCCTTGTCTGCCGGTGAGGAACCGAACGCGCGGTCGTCTGCGGGCGAGCGGAAGCAATTGCCAGCGCCGATTGCGTCCTCGATGGTGAGCATTTTCGAAAAAATAAGGGCGGCGAAGGGAAATGCCGCCGCTTACGCGTTCCTCGCCCAGGTGCTGCTCGCGGCCGGCTGCACCAAATGGGGGCAGCAAGCCGCAGAACAGGCCTTGGCACTTTTTCTGCAAACCAAGGATACCTACCTCAAAGAGAAGGAGCTGGCCATTACCCGCTTGCGCACGCAGGTCGAGGCCCTGCGCCGCGTGGGCCCCCTGCTGGCCGACGCGCGTGCGGAACAACCAGTGAATCCCAAGGTTTCCGAAATTTACCGGCTCCTCCCCAAGCTGCTCAAACGCGAGTAGAGGGACCTCGCTCGTCAGGTTGTCATCCTGAGCCAAGCGGTAGCTTGGCGAAGGATCTTGCGAGGATTGGCCAAGTTGCTGGGTCGTGCACGCGAGATCCCTTCGGCTCCCTCGCTGCGCGAGGTCGCTCGGGGCAGGTTCTTCGCAGACCTACGTCTCTTCTGGATGACGACATACAAGCAGCGCATGCCAGCGGAAGCAGACTCCGAAACTTACATCGCGTGAGCATCATCGAATCTGTATTCGCACGCATTGGCCGCATCGCCTCGGTCAGTCATGGCCACTATCGATTCCTCGCGGAGGTCAACTTGGAATACGTCAACCTGGGTGCGGCAGGCCTGAAAGTCTCGCGCCTGGCCCTCGGCATGATGACTTACGGCACGCCCAAGTGGCGTCCCTGGGTGCTCGATGAAGACTCCAGCCGGCCATTCATAAAGCGTGCCCTGGAGTTCGGCATCAACTTCTTCGATACCGCGGATATGTACTCGCTGGGCGAGAGCGAAGCGGTTCTGGGTCGCGCCCTCAAGGATTTTGGCGTGCCGCGGGAGAAAGTCGTAATTGCCACCAAGGTGCACTTCCCCATGGGCGACAATGTCAACCAGCGAGGCCTGTCGCGCAAGCACATCATGCATGCCATCGACGACAGCTTGCGACGCCTGGGCACCAGCTATGTCGATCTCTACCAGATCCACCGCTATGATCCGCAGACCCCGATCGAAGAGACTCTCGAAGCCCTCCACGACGTCGTGAAGGCCGGGAAAGCGCTCTATCTTGGTGCTTCCTCGATGTACGCCTGGCAGTTTGCCCAAATGCTCTACACCGCCGATCGGCTCGGCCTGCGACGGTTCGCGACCATGCAGAACCACTACAACATTGTCTATCGCGAAGAAGAGCGCGAGATGATTCCCTTGTGCCGAGCCGAAGGGATTGCGATTGTGCCCTGGAGTCCGCTGGCGCGCGGCTTCGTTGCGGGCAACCGGCGGCGTGAAGACCACGGCGAGACCAGCCGCGCCAAGACCGACGACTATGCGCACCAGCTCTACTATCAGGATTCGGATTTTCAGATCGTGGACCGCATAACCGAAGTGGCCCGGCGAAGGGGCGTCTCCAACGCGCAGATTGCGTTAGCCTGGCTCCTGCATCAACCGGGAGTGACCGCTCCCATCATTGGTGCCAGCAAGCCCGGACAATTGGAAGACCTGGCGCAGGCGGTGAGCTTGAAACTGAGCGACGAAGAGTTAAAGTGCTTGTCGGAACCGTACCGGCCGCATGCCGTTTTAGGGCACCACTGACAACCGGTCCCGGGTAGCAGGCGCGGGCATCAATCTGCGACCGCTGATCCGGGATTGCCCGCGCGGATTAGCTCTAATGTCGATGGAGGCCGAACTTAGGTAGTCCGCAGGCTAAGAGCATATAGAGAGTTGCCGCTGCCCCGCCCCAGGTCGGGGAGACCACGGTCGCCCAATAAAGGAGATTGGCAAGGCCGGGCGACGCTAGTCGAGTGCTCGGGTTCAACATCATTAAGATCTCCTTGCCTGTTTCCTGTCGCCTGCGGCGGTTACGGCTTGTTTGTTCTCATAGTTTGGAACACGTTGCGGGCGGGAAAGTCGTATGAAGTTGGGTAAAGACGAGGTAAAAGTCTGTAAAAGTTCGTGAATGATAAGCTTGTAAGAACCTTGCGCAAGTTGCTGTCTCCTTTCGGAATAGCACCTTCGTACCGTGCGTAGTACCTTGGTTATGTGATTCACCTTAGACATCGAGCCGTCTGTACGACCACCCCTCTGAATTGCGTTCAGCTTGAACGCAACCACAAGATATAGAGTTGCTCTGCATTTACCCTCGCCTGACCTTCCAGAAAAACCCCCAAAAACCCGGTAAAACGCGGAAATACACTTACAGTCAGGCCCTTTCGGGGTTGAGCTATGCTCTGCACACAAACAACTCCCCAACGGAGTTATATGGCCGAAGTTTTAAAGATGAATTCTCCAATCCGCGGCATGGCAGCCGGTCGAAACACGGCGCCCTACGCGGTTTTTCTGTGGAAGGGGCGCTAACTATGGTCGACGCACGCGAAGTCATGAACATCCGCCAGGCGTCGCAATACCTGGGGGTGAGTCCCGACACGCTGTACAAGTACGTGAACGAACAAAAAATTCCCGCGTTCAAGCTCGGTAATCGCTGGCGCTTCAAGAAGTCGAAGCTGGATCAGTGGATGGAAGAGCAAAGTGCCGATGTGGAAGCGCGGGGCCGAAAGAAACCGAAAGCTGCGGCGCGGGCCGCAAGTTCAACGTAGAAGGCGGGCACATGTTTGGATTCGGATCGAAGTCGATAGTTGGTCTGGATGTGGGCTCCTCCAGCATTAAAGCGGTGGAGCTAAAGCGCACCCGGGCAGGCATTGAAGTCGCACACCTCGGGTTGGAACCGCTGGCGCCGGATATCGTCGTGGACTCCATGATCGTGGACTCCGGCACCGTCTCGAGCGCAATCTCGAAACTGTTCGCCGATAACCAGATCAAGACCAAGGCCGTGGCCACCGCAGTCAGCGGGCACTCGGTGATCGTGAAGCGTATTCCGCTGCCTTCGATGAGCGACCAGGAATTGTCGGAAGCCATTCCCAAGGAGGCCGCGCAACACATTCCCTTCGATTTGGCCGACGTCAATCTTGACTACCAGATCCTTTCCGAAGACACCAGCAGCCCGACCATGGATGTCCTTCTCGTAGCGGTGAAGAAGGACAAAATTTTGAATTACACCAACGTACTCTCGATGGCGGGCAAGACTCCGGCTATTGTGGACATCGACTCCCTCGCCCTGCAGAACTGCTACGAGTACAACTACGAGCCGGCTCCGGGGCAAGTTGTAGCGCTGCTCAACCTGGGCGCCAGCGTAATGAACATCAACATCGTGAAAGGCACCACGCCCCTGTTCCCGCGCGACGTCAGCGTCGGCGGCCACCAGTACACCGACTCGCTGCAGAAAGAGCTCGACCTGAGCTTCGAGGATGCCGAGGCGCTGAAACTGGGCAAGAAGGTGGGCACGGTCAGCGAAGATGCCAAGACCCCCATCCTGCAACAGGTGACGGAAATCATTGTGCTGGAGATTCAAAAGACTTTCGACTTCTTCCGCGCCAGTGCGGCGGGAGAGCACATCGAGAAAATTTATCTGGCCGGAGGTTCCTCCAAGGTTCCGGGATTGGTAGAGGCGCTGCGCCAGGAGTTCTCGCTGCCGGTGGAGATCTTCAATCCGTTCCAGAAGATCATGCCACCGGTGGATGGAATGTCGGCGGATTTGATCGAGCAGAACGCCGGCCAAATGGCCGTCGCCGTGGGCTTGGCCCTGAGGAGCTTTGACGACCTATGATTCGAATCAACCTGCTGGGTGCACCCAAACCGAAAGGCAAGCGCGGTTCTCCTGCTGTCGTCGAAATGAATATCGGCGGCGGCGTCAGTCCGGCGATTAAGATAGCGGCCGTCTTGTTCATCGCCGCCGTCCTCAACGCCGGCTACTGGTACCGCCTGGACAGCCAGAAGCACAAAATCGCGAAGCAGATGGAGATCGCCCTGCGCAAGAACCAGGAATTATCAGAGGTCAAGGCGCGCTACTTGGAGCGGCAACGTCAAGCGGAGAACTACAAGCGCCGCGTGGACGTGATCGATCAACTGCGCGCCAACCAGACCGGGCCGGTCAACCTCCTGAACATGGTCGGCACCACCGTCAACAACACCGAGGCGGTGTGGCTCAACACCATGAAAGACGAGGGCAACGCGATCAATATCGAAGGTTTGGCCCTGAGCCAGGACGCCGTGGCCAACCTGATCACCAATCTGCAGAAGACAGGGTTTTTCAAGAACGTCGAAATCAAGGAAACCTTCCAGGACGCCACCATAAAGGACATGCAGGCGTTCCTGTTCACCTTGTCCTGCGAGAAAGGCAAGTCCTAGAGGCTGGAAACTATGGGGACCTTCAGCGATCTGTCGGATATCAAGCAATGGGGGGCGTTAGTGCTGGGCGCAGTCGTGCTCTCCGTGGCTCTGTACTTCACCATGTTCAAGAGCCAGCGGGAAGCTAACCAGCAAGCGCAGCAACAACTCGATGCCAAGCTGCACGAGAATGCGGAACTGGAATCGTATCGCCCCAAGCTAGCGGAAATCGAGCGGCAGCTGGCTAGCCTGAAACAGCAATTAGAAATTGAGCGTCGCATCGTCCCGGACGAAAAGAATGCCGACGATTTCATCCGCATGATGACGGGCGAAGCCATGAAGTCGGGCATTGAAATCCGCCGCTTCACGGCCAAGCCGGTCGCCAATAAAGATTTTTATACCGAACTCCCCTTCGAACTGGAAGTGGACGGTTCGTACTACTCGATGCTGAATTTCTTCGATCGCGTGGGCAAACTGGAACGGATTGTCAATTTGAACGGCCTGCTAGTGGCCACGACGCGCAAACCGCAGGACGCTAAGCCCAAGCACACCTACAACTATGCGCCCGGCGAGAGCGTCGTGGCGACCTGTACGGCAACGACATTCTTCAGTCATGACTTGGCGCCGCCGGCAAGCGCGCCAGCAGCAAGGCGGTAAGGGAATCGTATGAAGCTGACGACAGGCATTCTTCTAACCACGATGATGATGGCGGGCGCTGCCTGGGGGCAGAACCCGAACATCATCCAGAGCACTCAGGACAAAGTCCATGCGGCCGAGCAGCAAAAGGTGGCGAAAGAGAATGAGGCGCTAAGCACGCCCCAGTCTCAAAGCCAAACCTCAGCCAAGCCGGGATCCAAGCCATCACCGGCAGGCGCCAAGGCTACCTCCAAGCCCGCCGTTCCGGCTCCTAAGCCTGCTGTTACGGCCACCGCGAAGCCTGCGACGCCGGCAGCAAAGCCGGCCAGCGCCTCGGCCAAGCCCCTGATTTCCGTGAAACCGGCTGCTCCGGCGAAGCCTGCCGTCACTGCGGCCAAACCGGCCAGGTCGGCAGACAAGAAGGACAACACGGCTGCTCAGGCTGCTCCGAACAAACCCGCGCCCACGAAAATTGCGGTTTCGCCAGTATCTCCGCAGCCCAAGCAGGGTGCGCAAAGAACTGGTTCGGCGGCGAGAAAGTCGGCAGCCAAACCAGCCACTCCGTTCGCTCCGCATAAGGCAGCCAAGGAAGCGCCCAAGGCGGCACCGGCTGCGACCGGCGAGGCTGCGGCTAAAGAGGGCGCCACCGCTGACGTTTCCAAGGCGAGAAAGACGATCACGGCCGAAGGACGCCGCGATCCCTTCCTGAGCCCGGTTGTTTCCCGCATGTCCGGCCCGGGTTGCAGCGTAGGTAAGCGCTGCCTGGCCATCGACCAGATCATGGTGCGAGGCGTGGTCAAGTCCGAGAACGGCATGATCGCGGTAGTTGTCAACTCCATGAACAAGGCTTATTTCCTTAAGGAAAACGATCCTGTGTTTAACGGATACGTGCTGCGCATCACTGGCGATTCGGTGGTCTTCAAGGAGACCTACCAGGATCGGCTGGGCAAGGAATTCACGCGCGAGGTTGTGAAAAAGATTACGACGCCGGCTGTCTAAGCGGCACGGGTGCGGCCGAAGAACCGCAAGAACGGAATTGAAAGACACGTCGTGGGCAAAACGGCCCGCGCGTGTGGGGAGAAGGGAAATGCGAAAGCAACTGCTGGCAATTATGCTACCGCTGCTGATCGTGAGCTTGATGGTGGCGGCTGAGACGCAGAGCACGTCAGGCACGAGCACGACGGCCCAGGCGGCAAGCAAGCACGCCGCGCTGAAGCACGTGGACGTGGTGCGCGGGAACAACGAGATCAGCGTCGAGATCACCGCCGTCGGCGACGTGACTCCGAAACTGAGCACGTTGGACCGGCCTAACCGGGTGATACTGGACCTGCCGAACACGTTGGCCGTGACCTCGAAGCGTCAGATCACAGTGGACAGCGATGGCGTCAAAGCGATCCGCGTGGGCATGGACGGCCAGGTGCCGCCTACCACCCGCGTGGTCGTGGACGTAGAGCAGCCCATCCGGTACGAACTGGTGCCTGACGGCGACAAGCTGGTGCTGAAGCTGTACACCGCGGAATTCGTGGCCAAGGCAACTCCTGCTCGCAAACCGGCCAAGCCGGCAATGCCGCGCTTGGTCGCGGTGAGCCAGCCTGTAACGGCTGTGAGCACGCCCAAGCCGGTAGAACCGAAGCAGAGCACAGCCAGCGCTCCGGCGACGAGTGTTTCGGCGAACGACTTTGTTTTCGTCGAGCCTTCTTATCAGCCCAAAGATGCCAAGGCTGCGACAAAGAAGCCCGTGATCGAGCCTGTGGTTCGCGCACAGGAAGCCGCTGCCAAGTTTGGCGACAAGCCAGCGGCCGAGCTTCTGCCCAAGACCAGCGCCTCACTCCAAGCCCAAGGACAGGCCGCGCCCGCTGCCCAGCCTGCCGTTAACATGGCTGCAGAGCAGAAGGCGCAGATGGGCCAGCACAGCTCCTTGAACGGTCCCAAGTACACGGGCGAACCGATTTCGGTCAACCTGAAGGATGTTGACCTGAAGGATTTCTTCCGTCTCGTTCACGAGATCAGCGGCCTCAACGTGGTGCTGGATCCCAACGTGAAGGGTACCCTGACAATCGTGCTCGATGACGTGCCGTGGGACCAGGCGCTCGACATTGTTCTTAAGAACAACAATCTGTCCCGCCAACTCGAAGGCAATGTGCTGCGTATCGCTACGGTTGAGACTCTGAAGAAAGAAGCAGAGGCTCGCCGGGCCCAAGTCGAAGCGGAAGCTCTGGCCGTGGAAAAAGTCTCGGTGACGCGCTTCCTGAGCTATGCGCACGCTAAAGACGTGGTTCCGACTGTGAAGAACTTCCTGAGCCAGCGCGGCGATGTGATTGCAGATGAGCGCACCAATGCCCTGATCATCCAGGACATTCCCAGCACGATTCCCGCGATTGATCGCCTCCTGCAACAATTGGATCGCAAGACCCAGGAAGTTGAAATCGAAGCGCGCGTAGTTGCGGCCACCCGCAGTTTCGCCCGCGATATCGGCACGCAGCTCGGTCTTGCTTGGGGCAACAGCGCCAGCGCGGTCGGTGGCGCTAGCAGTGTGGGGACCTCTCCGGTCGGAGTTTTCGGTCTTCAGCCGCAATATATAACCGTGGGCTCGAGCGCTCCCAGCGGCAGTTCACTGACCCAAATTCCGCTGTTCTCGAACTTGCCGGTGACCAGCCCGACCAGCGGACTCAGCTTGCTGAACTTCAGCCGGCACTACCAGATTGATGCCATCCTCACCATGGCCGAATCGCGTGGCTTGCTCAAGATCCTGTCGCGCCCGCGGGTCGTAACGCAAAACAACATCCAGGCATTGGTACGGCAAGGCGTACGCGTTCCCATCGTGACTCAGGCCCAGTTGGGTGGACCACCCACCGTGACCTACGTTGATGCCTTCCTGCGGTTGACCGTGACTCCGCAGATCACGTCGGAGAACACGATCTTCCTGAACGTGGACGTTGAGAATACGACGCCTGACTTCGGACGCACCGTGCAGGGCAACCCGACTCTGATTACCCAGCAGGCCACCACCCAAGTCCTCGTGACCGATGGCGGCACAGTGGTGATCGGCGGCGTGATCCAAACCCAGAACAGCGTGAACGTTTCGCAGGTGCCTGTACTGGGCAACATCCCGGCTCTGGGCAACCTGTTCAAGCGGCGCAGCGTCAGCACCTCCAACCAGGAGCTGATCTTCTTTATCACTCCACGCATCATTCAGACATAGCAAGGTTATCAAGTTGCAGTAAGACCGCCGCCGGAAGCCCTGAAGAAACTGTCAGGGACCCGGCGGTTCGTCGTTGTTGACTATCCAACGAATTGTCCTGAGCAGGGGACAGCCCACGGAGAGCGCCACTCACTACTTGCCGCCGCGCTGTATGCGCAGCTTGTACTCCTTATCGTCTGGAAGGCGGCCATCAATTCGAACGGCTTTGACCGAGGGGTCGACGTCGGCCGCGCGCACATATCCAATGGCCCCAGGCACGTTGAATACGAATTTGCGCACGTCTACTGGGGTTGCCAGTGTCTTGGGTGAGACGAAGACCTCGCCGGTGAATAGGCCGTGTATGAAGTGGTTGTTAAAGTCACTTTCATTCATGCGGTAGATTTCGCGGAGCACCGTTTTCCGTTCTGGTCCGGGGTCCATCATGACCAGCGTGATGCGACGGCCGTTCGGCCAGTGGCTCTTTTCTCCCAGAAAGATTTTGCGCAGCTCGGCAGAGGAAAGGTTTTCCACCGGGTTCGACTGGTTGACGATGATGGCTAAGCCCTCCTCGGATGCAGTCTGTCCCTGAGATAAACCGGACGAAACGTGAAACAGCAAACCTGCCAGCGCCAGCAAGAACAGGACACGCACTGCACGCTGCATCTTCGTACCTCTCTCTGGTGTGCCTCTAGAACGTAAACCCGAGCTGGAGAGCTAGCCCATTAATCGCTTGCTGACGCCGCAGCAGCGTGTAATCGTATTGCAACTTCACCGCGACTGATTCGCTTGCATCGTAGCGCAGACCTGCAGAAGGGCCATGCCGCAGGCCGACGTCCGGGAACATTGGTTCGTTGTCCGAGGCGTTCACATATTGATAACGAAAGTACGGCCGATAGGAACCAAGACGCTTGGAAATCTGGCTATAGAAACCCGGTGTCTGAAACCGCCGCGACGATCCCTCGGGCGCGTGGCGAATCACCAGCGCCTCGTTTAACCATTCAAAGTTAGGGCGGACCATTACCGCGTAGGCGTCAAGAATCGTTTCACCGATTCTCGGCAGATTGATTGGCGTCAAGACATCGCGGTAACCAGAAAAGCCCACCTGCAAGCCACGTATTTTTTCCGGACGTGCAAACAGCGCTAGGTTGAATGCCTTGTGGTTGTTTTCATCGACCACGTTTTGCACCGCCTCGACTAACGGCGTACGGGTCGAAGCACGGCCATTGCCAACTTCAGCCACGTAGTGCAGTCCAACCGGTCCAGAAGGGATCAACCCAGACGCCGACACGCCCACATTGTGGATCGGCAAAATCCCGCCCTGGTCTTCGAACAGAAACAGAAAAGGTCGCCCGGTAGCGGTCTGTAGCCAGGTACTGTGGTGATAGGCGGTATTGTAGTAGCCGATAGCAGTGTGATATCGGCCCGCCGCCAGATTGAAATAATCGTTCGGGGAATACTGCAGAAGCATACGCTCCACGTCTACACCAACCGCATTGTCGGGCCCAGCTTCAAAGACAATTTCGCTGAGGAACTTGAATTTCTCCGAGACATCCGACGTGACGAACAGGTTCAGCTGGCCCAAACTGAAAGATGTGGTATCGCCTTTACGGGTGTCGCCGTGATAAGTGACGTCGCCAAATCCCCGTATGTGCAGCAGGGTCTTGCTCAGGTCCATTCTCTCTGGTTCGATGCGCTCGGGCCCGGCTTCGGCGGTCGCGGGTGCCTGCGCGGCGGTTTGGGCAGTAGCTGGCGGCTTCGCCCCTTCTAATTGCGCCACTCTGGCTTCCAATCGATCGATCCGTTGCAGAAGCATCTGGATAGTTTGCTTTTCCTGGTCCGGCGGGTCGGCAGGTTGCTCCGCGCGGAGAATACCGATGTTCGCAAAAATGGCGAGGAGCAGAGAAAAAATTCCCTTTGCAATTCTCTGAGCCGAAAGTTCGGGCGCGAGCAGAGTTCTGGTAGCTGGGAAACTCCGAAGCTTCATTGCTGCCTCCGTTTACCTGGTTCAGGGAGCCGCAATCATAATCAGGTTTGCATCCAGCAGCAGCGACCTAAGCCAAAGTGATGATGACTGGCTGTGCAGAACGCACGTTTGCGACTTGCACCCTGCAAGCTAAGCGTTAGAAAGAAGCCCCACAGCGAACGAAATGATGGGCCTACCGGATCTATGGGGAAGGGAATTCAACAGCCCATAGCACCTACGAAGATCAACCGAAACGCGACGCGGAGGCGAATAATACCCCCTGCTCTGGTGTGGAATCAAGGCATTTAGCGATCTGCCAGCGGTCTTCAAGAGTGGGAAACGAGGGAGGCTATTTGCTCAGGTCGCGGATAAGAACCACGTCGGATTCGGTATGGCGCCGTAGCAGGCAGAGGCTTTTGCCATCGGGCGACCAATGGAAGGTAAGAATTTGTTCGGAATTCAACCCGGTGATCTGCCGGCCCGCCGAGCCATCTAGCGGCTGCACCCATATATTGTCCACTCCATTTTCGCGGATCGGGTAGGCCACCGCTCGCCCATCGGGCGTGAAGCTTAATCCGCCGCTGGAAATCCGCTCATCGGCGTCGATCAGTTTGGGCGGCGTTTTCCCCGACGCCAGGTCCAGCAATGCAATCTTGTATTGTGGATATGGGTCTTCCTTGGTGGGCACTGTGGACAGGACATACGCCAGGGTTTTTCCATCCGGCGCAACACTCATTCCCGTCCCCGTGGGGAAGGTTTGCGGGACCGCGCTGCCCGGCAGCATTTCCGCCGCCTTGGAACCGTCCACAGGCACTCGCCAAAGTTGCTGCAAAGCACGATCGGAATAAAGTACCCATTTCTCGTCGGGCGAGCAGACCGGCAGATGATCGCTCTTCCCATCCGTCAATTTCACCGGGTTGGTTCCATCGACGTTGCTGCGCCAGATGTTCGTTGCATTGGTGTCCCCATGGAACGCCCAGGAGAACACCAGATAGTGGTTGCCACAGCCCGCCACTTCGACAATGGCCGCGTTGGGGTCGCCCGTCAGTTGGGTGGGAGCAGCGCGCTCCATACCCACTCGCAACAAGCGTGCGAAATCGGTGAAAACCAGGTTCCCGTCCGGGGACCAGTCGAACCAGTCCACGTACTGTCCCTGGGTCAGCAGAGCGCTGGTTTCCGTCGCCTGGCTGCCAGCCCCGGGAATGACGTACAGGTTCTGATTGGTCTTCTCCTGTACGGTGGCTAGGGTTTTTCCATCGTTCGAGAGGGTCAGAGTGGCATAGCTGTTGGTATCGCGCGTGATGGGCTGGAACCGCCCCCCGTCCTCGGGAAAGAATCCGATCTGCGAGCGGCGCAGGTACTCCGGTCCCTTTTCCGAATATAAGGCCAGGATTCCACGCCCCTCCGGCACCCACTTGAAGTCGCGCGTAGTTTTGTCATCGAAGGTAGTGAATCTCTCGATCTTGTCCTTCTTGATATCGAAAAGCTCAATGCCGCCCAGAGCCTTGTCGGGGTTGGTCAAGCCGTAGGTGAGTTGCTTGCCATCGGGCGACCAGGCGAGCGAGCCGGGGACATTGGAAGCAGGCGCCGCAACCCGCAGCACTTTTTCGTCCGTTCCCTCGAGGTTGGCGGTGAGCAGGCGATACTTGCCCGGCTCCGGATCATTGGCCCGTGCGTAGGCGAGCCGTGTCCCATCGGGAGAAAACGCGATGTCGCTATCAATGCCCCGAACCACTGTCTGCGGAGTACCTCCTAACACCGGTGCGCGGTAGAGATCAAAATTCGTGTTGGTCGCGTCGACGGCTTTGATGAAGTAAAGGTAATTCCCGTCGGGGGAGAATGCGAGATCCTTATAGGAGGTTGGCGACGGCGGAATCACCTGCGTGTCGCTGTTCGTAGGAATATTGCGCAGCCACAAGCTTTGCAGTCCCTTGTCGTTAATGACCGTCAGCACATAGCGGGCGTCCGGCGAGATCGCGGTGAGCGCCGCTTTTCCGGTGGTGGTAACCTGCGTCATGGCAAAATTCTGAAAATGTGTTGGAGGCGTGCCACTCAACAGCGAGTACACGCCAAATCCCGCCGCCGCCAATACCATCAGCACAGCCAGGGCAACTCCCACGACGCCCCACTTGTGCTGCTTCACTACAGCCACGACGGCGGAACTGCTGGACAGATGCGATGGGGAAGGCGCTGCCACGGAAATGGGAATCACGGCCGAAGATCGGGAGATGGCCTGCCCGCTATGGCTGGAATCCGTTTCCCGTTTCAAGCGCTTCAGATCAGCGCGCATCTCCGAGGCGTGCTGGTAGCGCAAGTCGCGGTCCTTCTCCAGTGCCTTGCTGATGATCTCTTCGAGCTTCGGCGGCAGATCGGGATTGAGCCGCAAGGGACGTAGAGGCGGCCGGTTCAGAATGGCATCGAAAATCGTTGCTGACGTATCGCCACGAAAGGGCAACGTGCCCGTGGCCATTTCGTATAACACAGCTCCGAACGAGAACAGGTCCGTACGGGCGTCGAGTTCCTTGCCCTTGGCTTGCTCCGGCGACATGTAGGCTACGGTGCCTACCGCGGAACCGGTGCCGGTCAAGTGCTCCAGGCTCATGCCAGCCGTCGCTTCCACCGCCACCCCCGCTGCCTGTGCGATCCTATTCCCCACCGGGGTCAGCTTGGCTAGTCCGAAGTCCAGAATCTTCGCATGCCCGCGCTTGGTGACGAAAACGTTGGCAGGCTTGATGTCACGGTGCACGATGCCTTCGCTGTGGGCGGCGTCGAGTGCCTCGGCAACATCAATGGCCAGCGAGAGCAGGGTTTCATTATCGACAGGGTTGGCGATCACGTGTTTCAGTGTCACCCCCTCCAGGTACTCCATGGCGATGAACTCCTGCTCATCCGTTTCGCCGATGTCGTAAATGGTGCAGATGTTTGGATGATTCAGCGCGGAGGCCGCCTGGGCTTCGCGCTTGAAACGAGCCAATGACTGGGGATCACGACAAAATTCTGCCGGCAGGAATTTGAGAGCGACAAAGCGGCGCAGACGTATGTCTTCCGCCTTGTAGACCACACCCATTCCGCCGCCACCGAGTTTCTCGATGACTTTATAGTGCGAGACAGTTTCGCCGATCATTGAGGTACAAATTCACCAGCCCCCACGGGCCAGACAGCGAAATACCGACGGTCAGGGGAGAAGACGCGCGTGGGGATTATGAACCTACTATCAGCGTTGGGCAAGCAGGAATTGCGCAATCGGTTCGGCCCAGAATCGCGGCTCTCGACCCCGTGGGATGCCAGTAGCCGACAACCCGTCATCGCCAGGGTACCGGGCTCGTTGTTAAACTCCACCTGATGGACCATAAAGGCCGTTTGCAACGACTGCGGCAGACTCTCCGTGAGCAAAGGGTCGACACCCTCCTGGTTACGCATCTCCCCAATGTCCGCTACCTCTGCGGCTTTACAGGCAGTACCGCCATACTGGCGGTCTCCGAACACGACGCCGTCTTCTTCACAGATGGCCGCTACACCGCGCAAGCGAGGGAAGAAGTAGAGGGAGCACGCATAGTGGTCGCGCCCAAGGCGCCGCTGCCTGTGGCTGCCGAATGGCTGAGCAAAAACGAGAGGAGCCGGCGCGGCAGGCGCTCCCATGTTGTCGGGATCGAAGGCGAGCACATGCCGGTAGCCGCGAGCACGCGGCTGGCGTCCACGCTTCCTAAAGCCTTTGGCGTGATGGAGATACCTCCTCTCGTTGAGCAAAGCCGCATGGTTAAGGACGGGGAAGAATTCAGACGGATTCGCAACGCCGTTCTGCTGGCTGCCAGACTGTTCGACACGGTTCTGGAAACCGTCCGACCGGGCGTGAGGGAAGCGGAAGTAGCGGCCGAGATGGAGTACGCGGCCCGTCAGGCGGGGGCGGAAGGCATGTCGTTCGAGACCATCATTGCCGCCGGTAAGCGCTCGGCTCTGCCCCACGGGCGCGCTTCCCAGGAGCCGATTCCCGAAGGATTCGTGGTCTGCGACTTCGGTGTTATACTCGCAGGTTACTGTTCCGACATGACCCGCACTCTGTACGTGGGTCGCCCCAGTGCTGACTCGCGGCTCTTTTATCAAGCAGTATGGGAGGCCCAGTTGGCCGCGATCGATGCTGTAAAGCCCGGGGTCACGGTGGGCGAAGTGGACCGGGCAGCCCGAAATTTATTGAAAAAATCCGGTCTGGCACGCTATTTTACGCATTCAACGGGCCACGGAGTGGGCCTGGAGATTCACGAAGCACCCCGAGTCGCCGCCGGACAGGCAGAGGTACTACAGCCGGGTATGGTCATCACCATCGAACCAGGCGCTTACGTTCCTGGCCGATGGGGCGTTCGCATCGAGGACATGGTGGTCGTCACCGAGCGCGGCTGCGAAGTGCTCACGCCCACGACCAAAGAACTGATTACGATTTGAACCCCTGAATCCGGCCCACATCGTTCGTCCGGCAACCTCCCGCAATTTCAAGTTGGCGAGCGGGAGACAGAAAGCGGCCCCACCGCACATGAATCAAAAAGAGTTGAAAGAACTCATAGAGTTCTTAAAAGAACAGGACATCGCGGAGTTCGAACTGGAACGCGGGGACGTGAAAGTCCGCATCAAGCGCGCCATGCCAAATACGGCTGTGCCGCATGACGCACGCTTTGTGACGGTTCCGGCAGCCCCGCCCCCTGCGCCCTTGCCGGCGCATTCGCCCGCTGCGCCCCCGTCCCACTCCGCCCCTGCGAAGGAGGCACCAGCGCCACCCCTTGAAGAGGGCCTGCACATGGTGCGCTCGCCCATTGTAGGAACGTTTTATGAAGCACCCTCGCCGGGTGCTCCGCCTTTCATCAAAGTCGGAGATTCGGTGGAAGTCGGGCAGGTGCTCTGCATCGTGGAAGCCATGAAGCTGATGAACGAGATCGAGTCGGACGTTGCGGGCGAGATTATCAAGAAACTGGTCACCAACGGGCAGCCGATCGAGTACGGTCAGGAGCTGTTCGTCATTCGGCCGAGGAAGTGAAGGCTGTCGGAAGCATTCAAGGCGCGCTGAACGCGCCTTTTTGTGTCTGTAGCGCCGCCGTCTCGGCGGCTGTCGTGCGGGCGTCTCGCCCGCAACCGGGCGAGGGCAAGATGCCCTCGCGACAGCCGGCGAGATGCCGGCGCTACAAAGCGGGCCAAGTGCTAACTGATAATTCCTAATTGCATGTTTAAAAAGATACTGGTCGCCAACCGTGGAGAAATCGCGCTGCGGGTGATCTGCGCCTGCAAGGAACTCGACATCCGGACGGTGGCGATCTACAGCGAGGCCGACCGCAACTCGCTGCACGTGCGCTTTGCCGATGAGGCCATCTGCATCGGCCCGCCGCAATTGGCACAGAGTTATCTCAACATTCCCGGCGTGATCAGTGCTGCGGAAATCGCCAATGTGGAGGCGATTCATCCCGGCTACGGCCTGCTCGCCGAGAACGCTAACTTCGCGGAAGTTTGTGAGACCTGTCACATCAAGTTTATCGGGCCACCGCCGGAGGTCACGCGCCTCATGGGCGAAAAAGAGAAAGCTCGCGCTGCCATGAAGAAGGCAGGCGTGCCCATCCTGCCGGGCTCGGACGGCGTCATCGCGTCTGAAGGAGAAGCCATAGAATGGTCGCGGCCGGTCGGCTTCCCGCTCATTATTAAAGCTTCCGCGGGTGGCGGCGGCCGTGGCATGCGCATTGTGCGCAATGAAGAAGAATTGCCGGCCCTTTTCAAAGCGGCTTCCTCGGAGGCGGCTGCGGCTTTCGGCAACGGCGATCTCTACATGGAGAAGTACCTCGAGAGGCCGCGGCATATTGAGTTTCAGGTGCTGGGTGACGCCTACGGCAATGTAGTCAGCCTGGGAGAACGTGAGTGCAGCATCCAGCGGCGCCATCAGAAATTGCTTGAAGAATCGCCCTCAACGCAAATGACGCCGGAGTCCCGCGCGCAGATTGGGAACGTCCTGTGCAAGACGCTCTCCGACGTCGGCTACGTCAACGCCGGCACCGTTGAGTTTCTGATGGATGAGGACGGTAGTCTTTACTTCATTGAGATGAACACCCGCATCCAGGTAGAGCATCCCGTCACCGAGATGGTCACCGACGTGGACCTGGTGAAGAGCCAGATATTGCTCGCCGCCGGGGAGCGGATGAAAACCGTGCTGCAAGGCCCGATTGTGCATCGTGGCCACGCTATCGAATGCCGCATCAATGCCGAGCACCCCGAGAAGTTCACCCCCTCCGCCGGAAAAATCACCACTTTCCATCCGCCCGGGGGAACCGGGGTGCGCATCGACACTGCTGCTTATACCGAGGGCGTTATCCCTCCGTACTACGATTCACTAATTGCAAAGTTAATTGTGCGTGGAAAGGACCGGAACGAGGCAGTTTCCCGCATGTCGCGTGCGCTGGAGATGTTTATCGTCGAGGGAGTGTACACGACCATTCCGCTGCATCGAAAAATTCTTGCTGATCCCGACTTCCGCGCTGGGAGGGTGAACACTAGCTTCATCGAGCGATTCCTGAGTACAAGCAAGAAAGAGAGCGCAGCGTAGGCTATCGTTTGCGCGTTTCGCTTGCGCACAAGTCGTTGAATCAACCATGTCGTCATCCTGAGCGGCTTTTAGCCGCGAAGAGCCTGCCCTGAGCGACCCCGAGCGGAGCGAGGGGGAGTCGAAGGGATCTGGCTCTTCGCGGGCTTGCAGCCCGCTCAGGATGACGACATGTTGTGGCGTTGCGATGATTCTTCCCCACCTTTACGCCATTGCCGACGCATCCTGCTTCTCCGAGACCGCAGACCTATGTGCCTTCGCTGAAGAACTCCTTGCCGGGGGCATCACTCTGCTTCAGTACCGAAACAAGACCGGCAACGCACGTCACATGCTGGAGCACGCCCGCGAACTGAAGCGTCGCATCAGCAATCGCGCCAAGCTGATCATGAACGACCGTGCCGATCTTTGTCTGGCAGCAGGATTCGACGGGGTGCACCTCGGCCAGGACGACCTCTCTCCCGACGGAGCACGCAAGGTAATTGGCCCTGAACTCTGGCTGGGACTCTCCACGCACAACCCCGAGCAGATCGCAGCGGCCGATCGAACCTCGGCAGACTACCTGGCCATTGGCCCGGTCTTCGCCACCTCGAGCAAAGAGAAGCCCGATCCGGTAATTGGCCTGGAAGGGGTACGCAAGGCTCGTGTTCTGACGCGCAAACCACTGGTGGCAATTGGCGGGATCACCCGCGTCAACTGCCAGTCCGTTATCGAGGCCGGGGCCGACTCGGTCGCCGTGATATCCGACCTGTTACGGGAGCCCCGCAAATCAGCAGAGGAATTTTTGCGCGTCTTGAGGTAAAGTCGTTTCGCTCCTGAAATCGTAAGGAGGCACGTGAGTACTGAGGCCAGGAACGCTGCCGCAACTGCTGTTGAGTGGGAAACTGCCACCCAGCAGGACAAAGAGCTCGTCAAAGGTCTTGGGTTAACCAGTGCCACCACGCTGGTCATGGGCTCCATGATCGGCTCCGGCATCTTTATTGTTTCCGCTGAAATTGCCCGAGAGGTGAACTCGCCTGCGCTCTTAATCGGCGCTTGGCTGGTGACCGGCCTGATGACTATTGTGGCGGCTCTTTGCTACGGCGAACTGGCCGCCATGATGCCGCGCGCCGGTGGACAGTACGTTTATCTTCGCGAAGCACTCGGGCCCTTGTGGGGATTCCTCTACGGCTGGACTTTGTTCCTCGTCATCCAGACCGGAACGATTGCCGCAGTAGGCGTGGCGTTCGGCAAATTCCTCGGCGTCTTCTTTCCTGCGATTTCCTCCACTAGTTGGATCCTGCATTTCTGGAAAGTGCCGCCTATCAAGGTCGGCCCCATGGTGCTGGGCAACATGGACGTCGGCCTGAACACCCAGAACCTGGTCGCCATCGTGGTCGTGATCTTCCTTTCGATAATCAACATCTTCGGCGTCAAGACTGGAGCCTTAATCCAGAACATTTTTACGATTGCGAAAGTCTCGGCACTCGCCGGCTTGGTACTGCTGGGATTGTTCGTCGGACGCAATGCCCAGGCGTTGGCAGCTAATTTCAGTGGCCACTTCTGGCAGAATGCCGGGCTCAGCGCAAAACATGCCATCCAGGTGGGAATGGGCGGACCGACAGTGTTGGTCGGAACCCTGACCATTCTTGCGGTTGCGCAGGTAGGCTCTCTGTTTTCCGCGGATGCCTGGAACAACGTAACTTTCACGGCTGGCGAGGTCAAGAATCCCAGCCGCAATCTGCCGTTATCGCTCGCATTGGGCACCGGAGTGGTGATCCTGCTTTATGTTCTCTGCAACGGGATCTATCTGACCACCCTCCGGTTGGACGGTAGCCCGAACGGCACAACCATTCTGGAGCGCGGCATCAAGTACGCCACTGAGGACCGGGTGGGAACGGCTGTCATGACGCAAATGCTCGGTTCCCGCGGAGGCGGGCTGATGGCGGTGGCCATTATGCTCTCCACGTTTGGCTGTGCCAACGGCCTGATCCTGGCTGGCGCCCGTGTCTATTACGCCATGGCGCGGGACCGCCTGTTCTTCCGCAACGTCGCCAGATTGCATCCTAGCTATAAGACTCCGGCGGTCTCCCTGATGGTGCAGATGGTCTGGACATGCATTCTGTGCCTCTCGGGAACCTACGGGCAACTGTTGGACTACATCGTTTTTGCCGTGCTGGTGTTCTACATTCTGACCATTCTTGGGCTCTTTGTTCTGCGGCGGACCCATCCCCAGGCCGAGCGCCCCTATCGGGCGATCGGGTATCCGCTGCTACCCGCTATTTATATTGTGATGGCTGTATTCATTGATGTCGTACTATTGCGCTATAAGCCGCAGTACACTTGGCCGGGGCTGATCATCGTACTGATCGGAATCCCGGTGTACTACCTGTGGTCACGGCGGGCGCTGCAACAACCCGCCACGTAACTCCAAGGAGAAGCTATAAACCGATGCCCAATCTTCTGGCAACCAAACCACTCGACATGATCATGATCGAGGCGCATGAAGAGGGAGAACATGCTCTCAAGCGCGCCCTGGGTCCCACCAACCTGATTACCTTGGGCATCGGCGCGATCATCGGCGCCGGAATCTTTGTACTGACCGGGGCGGCAGCAGCCCAATATGCAGGTCCAGCTATTGTGCTTTCCTTCATCCTGGCGGGAATTGCCTGCGCCTTTGCCGGTCTGTGCTATTCCGAGTTCGCCTCGCTGATTCCCATCGCTGGTTCCGCCTACACCTACGGTTATGCGACCCTGGGAGAGATCTTTGCCTGGATTATCGGCTGGGACCTCATCCTGGAATATGCCTTTGGCGCGGCCACCGTCGCTTCTGGATGGAGTGGATACGTAAATAGTTTCTTGCAGGACTTCGGCATACACATTCCGCCCTGGCTGACCGCCACGCCCGGTACTCAGATGGTGCTCTACAACGGGCGCTGGGAGCGGTTGGCCACCATCCTTCCCACGCTGCAGGTGCATGGAGTCGACCCGGCCACGCTGCAACACGCTTCGGGAGTGTTCAACGTCATGGCCTTCATAGGAATCGCGCTGGTCACTCTGATCCTGGTGATCGGCATCAAGGAATCGGCAAACCTGAATTCCGGCATCGTTATGGTGAAGGTGGCGATCGTGCTGACCTTCATCGGCATTGCTGCTGCCTTTATTCTGAAGAACCCCTCCATCGCCACCAAGAACTGGCATCCTTTCGTTCCGCCTAACGCTGGTGAATTCGGCAAATATGGCTGGTCGGGAGTGGCCCGCGGTGCGGCGGTGATCTTTTTTGCCTACATTGGCTTCGACGCTGTCTCCACCGCCGCACAGGAATCTAAGAACCCGCAGAAAGACATGCCGATTGGCATTCTGGGCTCGCTGGCCATTTGCACTGTCCTGTACATCCTGGTTGCGGGCCTGCTGACGGGCGTGGTGCCTTACACCGCCCTTAACGTCCCTGACCCGGTTGCTGTCGGCATCGATGCCACGGGCGTACGCGTGGGCAGCTTCCTGGTGAAACTGGGCGCCATTGCGGGCTTAGGAAGCGTGATGCTGGTCATGTTGCTCGGCCAGTCCCGCGTGTTCTTCTCGATGTCGCGCGACGGGCTTCTGCCGGAGTGGGCGGGATCTGTCCACCCGCGGTTCCGCACCCCATGGATCTCGAGCATTATCGTAGGAATTTTCGTGGCCATCTTCGCCTCGCTGATTCCAATCGGGATTTTGGGAGAACTGGTGAGCATCGGAACGCTGCTGGCCTTCGTGATCGTTTGCGCGGGGGTGTGGATCCTACGACGTCGGCGCCCCCAGTTGGAGCGGCCGTTCAAAACCCCGTGGGTGCCGTTCGTCCCGATTATGGGTATTCTGGTTTCCGGCTTAATGATGCTGAGCCTGCCCCTGGACACCTGGTTGCGTCTGATAATCTGGCTCATCATCGGCATGGTGATTTATTTCGGCTACGGGCGTTACCACAGCCGTGTGCAGGCGCTCGGGGCGGCACCGCCCAGGACACCGACACCTCCGAAAGTAATGGCTGACTGAACTGACATATCAAGCGTGTGGAGGCGGGTCTCCGACCCGCCCACACCATAAGCACGGGCCTTCCGCACATACGCGGAGGGCCTTCTTGTTCTATAGTCCTTGGTCGTTGATCTTTTGGCCCGTTGGCAAGAATCGCTCGGCCAAAGACCAACGACCGAAGACCAACGACCAAATGAAAGCCCTGCGCAGTCTCCGCCTCATTGGGCTCGCCCTGACCGCCGTGATTGTTATCGGTACCGCTGGCTATCACTTCATCGAGGGTTGGCCCTGGTTCGACGGCTTTTACATGGTGATTACCACTCTGACCACCATTGGCTATCAGGAGGTGCATCCTCTTTCGCACGCAGGGCGCATTTTCAATGTGTTCATCATCCTGTCTGGTGTCGCCCTGGTGCTGGTGGGCATCGGGGCGATCACGCAGGCTTTGCTAGAATTCGAGCTGCAGAGTTTCTTCGGAAGGCGGAGAATGGAACGCGAAATCGGCCGGCTCTCCGACCATTACATCATCTGCGGGGCCGGACGCGTCGGGCGCAGCGCCGCCCGCGAACTGGCCCGCCGGCCCGTCCCCTTCGTCATCATCGAACAGAACGAAGCCAAGGCCCAGCGCTACGCCGACCAGAACTGGTTGACCATCATCGGCGATGCGACCCAGGAACACACGTTGCGCCAGGCACAGGTCGATCGCGCCCGCGGCTTGGTAGCCGCGACCACCACCGATGCAACTAACCTTTACATCGTCCTCACTGCGCGCGGACTGAATGCGCGGCTCAAAATCATTGCCCGCGCCAGCGAAGAAGATGCCGAAAAGCACCTGCTCACCGCCGGTGCTGATTCCGTAGTTTCGCCTTACCTGTTTGCCGGTCAACGCATCGCGCAATCGTTTCTCCGGCCGCACGTTGTGAGCTTCCTTGACACCGCAACTACGCACCTGGGCATGGATCTTGAGATCGGCGAGGTCTACATTAGTGCCAAGTCCAGGTTCGCCGGCACGACCATTGAAGGTTCACGCATCCGGCAAGATCGGGGCGTGATTATTCTTGCCATTAAGCGCGAGCAAGGAATGCATTTCAATCTCGCGCCAGACGACCGCATTGAGCCCGGCGATTTCCTGATCGCTATGGGCGAACCCAGCCAGCTTCGCCAACTCGAACAGACGGCAGCAGCCCACTCATGAAGATCGTAACCGCCGCCGAGATGCGCGATATCGATCGCGTAACCAGTGAGCGTTTTGGCGTGCCGTCGCTGACCCTGATGGAAAATGCCGGCACAGCTGTGGCGGAGTTTGTGCTCGAGCAATATCCCTCAGCGCGAAAAATCGGCATCGTTTGCGGAAAAGGAAATAACGGTGGTGACGGCTTCGTCGCCGCTCGCAAGCTATACGAAGCCCGTAAGGAAGTGGCCCTGCTTCTCCTCGCCCAACCCTCCGAGTTGCGGGGCGATGCGGCAGAAATGTTCAAGAAGCTGCCCGCCGCGCCCGTGATCGTGCGTTCCGCGGAAGATCTGAAAGGTGAGCGAGCCCACGCCGCCTTTGCCGCCGATGTCCTGGTGGATGCGATCCTGGGCACGGGGTTTCGTCCACCGGTGAGTGGGCTTTATGCCGAGGCGGTTGAGGAGATCAACCGCAACGGCGTGCCCGTGGTCGCAGTGGATATTCCCTCCGGTGCTGATGCCGATGTCATGGGACCGCAAATCGGCGCTGTGGCTCGCGCTGACGGCGTCATAACTTTCACCGCGCCGCGTCCGGCGCACGTGTTCGGGATGTTGGCCACTGGTCCGACGAAAGTTTCGCCCATCGGCTCGCCACCCGAGGCCATCGTTTCTTCCCTGCACCTGAACCTAATCACCGCGCCCGATGTTGCGCCGCTGCTCGCGCCCCGCCGTCCGGACGCCAACAAAAGCAATTTTGGCCACGTCCTGGTAATAGGTGGCTCGGTCGGAAAAGCCGGCGCCGCCGCGATGGCAGGCATGTCCGCACTGCGTGCAGGCGCCGGATTATCGACGGTTGCCACAGCCAAGTCTGTTCTGCCGACGGTTGCCGGTTTTCATCCCGAAGTCATGACCGAGCCCCTGGAAGAAACCGAAGCAGGAACGATCTCCATGCGCGCGCTCGAATATGGTCGCCTGGATGCGCTGGTTCATGGGAATACCGTGCTGGCCGTCGGCCCCGGCATTTCTCGCAATTCCGAGACCGCGGAATTTGTCCACACAGTGATTGGCAAGTACAAGACCGCCATGGTGATCGATGCGGACGGGTTAAATGCGTTCGAGGGCTGCGCGAACCAACTAAATGGCAGGGATCGCGAGTTAGTTATTACGCCACATCCCGGCGAGATGGCGCGGCTGACCGGCCGCTCTGTCGTCGAAATCCAAAGAGATCGCCTCGCCACCGCGCGCACCTTCGCCCGCGAGCATCAATTGATCGTGGTTTTGAAAGGTCACCGTACTTTGATTGCCCACCCTGACCGAGAAGTTTGGGTGAACACCACGGGCAATCCCGGCATGGCGACGGGCGGCACTGGCGACATTCTTACCGGGATGGTGGCAGGTGTCGTCGCACAGAATCCTACCCGCATTTTCGACGCAGTCTTGGCCGCCGTACACCTTCACGGACTGGCAGGTGACATCGCCTGCGAAAGCATGGGAGAGCATTCGCTGGTTGCCACCGACCTGGTAAGAGCTTTGCCCGAGGCGTTCCAGCGCACTCGCAGAGAGGCAGGCCAAAAACTGGTACGAATTTGCTGATGTAGCGCCGCCGTCCCGGGCGGCTGTCTGCGCCGCGATGGCAGGAATTCTCGTCCCCATTGGTACATTATCCAACTCCACAACCCGCGCATCCCCTTGAAACAGCTGATGATCTACGCTCTGAGCCCGGGAGCGGCGGTGCAATCGATATGGTTCTTCCGTAATCTGGCAAGTAACCAGGGCCAGTGACATAGTTCGACTCGGCTATGACCCATTTCCCCCAACCGCACCCCACGCGGCGCGCTCCACGGGTACAGCTAGGCGGTTCTGTCCCGGCTGCCATCCAGCTCGATGACGGGCAGCGCACCAAGGCCAAACTGCAGACCATCTCCACCACCGGTGGACTGTTGCATTTGGCCCGAGCCCTCGAGCAAGGCGACTTCGTCGAAGTTGCGTTCCAGACCAAGTCCGGCCCGGTACATGGCATGGCCGAAATGCTCAGTCCGACGCGCAAACTCATAGAGGGGTATCTGCAGCCCTTTCGCTTCATTGCCTTGGGCGACGACGATCATCGCAAGCTGCGTATAGCGCTGGACTCGGTGCTGGATCGCACCTTGAGCGGAATCCACTCCACTTCCTTCTTGCCAAGGACTTTCTAAGGCGGGAAGACGGACAGGTGACGGGCCGATATCTCGAGCAACACCCCAGCCCCACTGAATTGTCAGCAACCACCAGGCCGAGATTCGCCCCTACAGCGTTTCATTCCACACATACAAGAAGGTGTCATCGCTGGCGGTAGCCACATTGCGCCCGCCCTTCCGGGTGGCACGATTCAACGCTGACCGCACCTTTTCCTTGCTTTCCGCCAAATCTGCCAACGGCACCTTGAGCGCCGTGCCTTTCTGCACCTGGTCGAGGTCCGAGAGGATCTTCGAAACAATCTGTCTGTGCTTTCCATTTCGGCCTCGCGGAACATCTCCCTGCGACATGGTCTTGAAGTTCATAGGAACTTTGTTGGTCCGAGGAGCCATAGAGACCTCCTTTTATAGGCGCGGACAAGACCTTAAACTAACGTAGCGTTATCGTATCAACAGCTAAAAAATCGTGCAACTAAAAAAATCGATGCATTAAATAAAAATCCGGTTTGCTTGATTTGCGGACGTATTACCGACAGTGACAGGGGCCCAAGCGCCGTTAACTGAGAAGCTTGGCTCATGCTAAAAGCTGACGACGGTTCCTAAACGATTCGCCCCGTATCACTCGCAGCCTGCTAGTGTTCTCAGTCAGGAGAGGGATAAATGCAATGCGGAAGTCCAAAACCCATTTCGAGCAGATTCCCGTTGAAGTAGTGAAGAAAATTGCTCAACAGCAGATTGCGAAGAAGAAGAAAGACGCGGAGAACGACGTCATTGTCGAAGATCCTGCCAGAAAAACTGAGCCCTACAGCATCAGGCCACATTCGCTCTGAACAAGAGGACGTTGAACATGGGAGTCTCATCGGGAATGGGAGAGGTCGATCTTAAGTATCCGGATTGGCAAAAGCCTCTCCTGGAAGCAGTACTTGAACTCGACATGGAAAAGCTGCCAGCACGAGTGTCCGCTGCCGAAAGGGCCATTTTCGACAGGCTCAGAGCGATCACACGCGGCGCCGAACATCATGCTGAACTGCAGGCCATGGAAGATGCTCTGGCTACTCTGCGTGTTCTCAAGAGGAAGGGCCGCCATATCGCGTAATAATGCACTTTCCTCGCTTTGGTACGAATTGGGGGACTGCCAGGCTTCAATCGCTGAAGTCGATCCCACCGGCTCGGCATGTTGTCCCTCGCTATACTGGTCTGGCGATCAGCATGAGCAAGCGGGAAATCTTCACCAATTCTCCAGAAGAGACGATTGCGTTCGGGCGCACCCTCGCCAACACGCTAGCACCGCCCAAGCTCGTTCTCCTGCGCGGCGAGTTGGGTGCAGGCAAGACCACGCTTGTCAAGGGAATTGCGGAAGGTTTTCATGCCGCCCGCGAGGATGATGTGACCAGTCCTACCTTTACCCTGGTGCACGAGTACCGCGGCCCCCAGGTGAATGTCTACCACATTGACCTCTACCGGGTGGACACACCCCGTGAATTGGAGACGCTAGGTATTGACGACCTGTTCGCGGGAAACAGCGTTCTCCTGATAGAGTGGGGGGAAAAGTTCCCCCGCTTTGAGACCGAGCGGGACGTGGAAATTGCACTGGAGAGCGTGGGAGAGAGCCAGCGTCGGATCCTGATTACCGGCCGCTAACGGCTTCGGGTATCCTCAAACTGAGGGCGCGCCCCCGCGCCGAGCCTCTAAAATCCCATGATGTTGTACCCGCAATCCACGTAAATCGTTTCCCCGGTAATCCCCGAGCTGGCGTCGGAAGCGAGAAAAACTCCTGTCGCGCCAACCTCGTTGACGTCTACATTACGTTGCAGCGGAGCGCGCTCGGCGTGGGATTTCTGCATATCGCCGAAGCCGGCAATGCCGCGGGCGGCGAGAGTTTTGATTGGGCCGGCGGAAATCGCGTTCACGCGAATATTGCGCTTACCCAGATCGTGGGCCAGGTAACGTACCGTGCATTCCAGAGCCGCCTTGGCCACACCCATCACGTTGTAATGCGGCACAACTTTTTCTGCGCCGTAGTAGGTCATCGTAATAATGCTGCCGCCATCTTCCATGAGGGGAGCAGCCCCGCGCGCCACCGCGATCAACGAATATACGCTCACGTCGTGTGCGATGCGGAATCCTTCGCGGCTGGTGTTAACGAAATCGCCCTTCAGTTCGTCAGCGGGAGCAAAGGCCACGCTGTGCACCAGAACGTGCAGCTTGCCATAGCGTTGCTTCAACTCGGCGAAGAGGCGATCAATCTCCGCATCCTTCGATACATCACACATGAAGGCCTGCGCACCCGGCAGCGAAAGAATGAGGTCCTTCGCCTCTTGTTCCAGCCGCTCATTCTGATAAGTAATGGCCAGCTGGGCGCCGGCGGCGTGCAATCCTTGCGCAATCGCCCAGGCGATACTTCGCTTGTTAGCGACTCCCAAGACCACGGCCACCCGGCCTGCGAGATTCGATGACATGCCTTGCTCCTGGAAAATTGGAAGGAAAGGATACCAGTTAGCTTGGGTGGATGTCTCTCAGGATGGATTGCCGATTGCCGATTTCCAAATGCCAATTGAGCTACCACGACAAGACCAATTGGCAATTGGCATTCGAAAATTGGCAATCATTCTGCCTCGCTCGGTGCCACGGCCACTCTGGTTGCCATTGGCCAACTGGCGCTTATAAATGCCAGCGTATACACCAAGCCAATGATTGCGAAGCCGGTCCCCAGACCAACGTTGTGGGCTGCCGCGCCCACGACCAGTCCAAGCGTCACCTGCAAGCCGGTACCGAAAAAATAGAAGATATTCTGCACCCGTCCCATGAAGTGGTTGGGAACCTGTTCCATGAGGCTGGTATTCATGGCGACGCCACTGACGCCGCGTGCCGAACCCATCACGCCATAGATTCCGACAGCGATGGCCAGGAATAACGAAAATGGCGCAAGGAACATGCAAGTCGCCAGAATTGCCATGGAAAGAGCGATGGAGCGGCGAGCGCCCATCCTGGCAATGGCCTGCGGGGCATAGAGCGCGCTGAGGAACGCACCCACTCCCCATCCGGCATTCAGCCATCCATAGCCGACAGCACCGGCGTGGAACACGCGCTCGCTCAAGGACGGAGTCACCACAATCCCGGTCAGCATTGCGCCCAGGAACAACGCCCAGCAGGCCCCCAGGAATGCGACGGCGCGATGGTCGCGCAAAAAATGAATGCCTTCTTTCGTTTCCCGCCAGAAGCGTTGCAGCTGTGTTTCCGCAGCCAGGATATCGGCGCGCAACTCGGCGGGTCGCGGCACCACGTGGCGGCCCTTTCGCACTGCGAAATAGCACAGGAACGAGACCACGTAGGTGGAGAAGTCGATGAGCAGCACGCCGCCCAGTCCGATGTGCTCATAGACGAATCCCACAATCGCGCCCGCGATCAACCACCCGCCCTGCACTCCGGCCAGCAGAAACGTGTTGGCCTGTACAAATTGCGCGTCGGGCGTCAGTTCCCGGATCAGCGCGGTGATAGTCGGCCAGAACATCCAGAAGCCCGCCGCCACCAGCGTGTTCATCAGATAAAGTTCCCAGACTTGCACCTTGCCCCGGAAAGCGAGCAGGGCGACCACCAGGATCACTATGGCGCGCGCCGCGTCCAGCATCATGACGAGTCGCCGCCGGTCTTCGCGGTCAATGATGACGCCGGTGAAGGGAAGCATCAGCATAGCGGGAATGGTTTGCAATACCGCGAGCGTGCCCACCGCCATCTCGGAGTGCGTGGCCTGCAAGATGAACCATGCCACCGCGGCCGAATTCATCCCGCTCCCCACCATGGAGATCAGGTTTGCGCCAAAGACGTAGCGCAGCGCCCGCTTCTGCAGAATGGCACGCACGCGTTCACTCTAAATTAAAAGTGAATGCTCGCCAATTCGCGAGGTGACGTGGTCTGTGTGGAGGCGGATCTTCGATCCGCCCGGACGGGTCCGAGATCCGTCCCCACAAGATGAGTGAAAGACTTATACTGCCCTTGCATGCGCCTCGACCTGAAGCGCCTTTTCAAGAAAAAAGAAAAGCAAGAGCACAAGATCCTGCGCCAGATTCAGCGCACTGGCGACGTTCTCCAGCCCGAATACCATCGTGCCACGCCGGAGTGTCCCCACCCGGAGCGCTGGAGCATGTACGATTCGATGACTGCTGAGGTCGAAGTACTCGAGTTTCTGCGCGCGGTGGTGACTACACTCAAGCCGGAGCTGGTGGTCGAGACCGGCACCTTCAGCGGCATCAGCACGCTCTGGATCGCTGAGGGCTTGAAGCAAAACGGACGCGGCAAGGTCATTACCTGCGAATTCGATTCCCTCGTCTATGCCGACGCCAAGAAACGCATTGAATCGTCTGAGCTCGCCGAATGGATCGAATGCCGCAACGAGTCGAGCCTGGAAATGAAAGTCGAAGGCCGAATTGACTTGCTTTTCAGTGATAGCGACATGCCCGTCCGCGAGCAGGAAGTTCGGCGTTTCCTGCCGCAGATCAATCCCCATGGCCTGATCCTTATGCACGACGCCAGTTCCCATCTCAAGCAAGTGCGCGAAGCGGCTCTGAGGCTGGAAGCTGAAGGTCTGATCTCAGTAGTGCTTTTGCCCACCCCGCGCGGCCTGGTAGTCGCACAAAAACGCGAAGGACGTAAGTAGCCGGGCATCTCCGGCTTGCCTGTTGCCCCGGTTCGGCGATACGATTCGCCCGTTAAGCACCATGGCATCGCGCGGAGGTGGCCCATGCGCAGCTGGTTTCCCGCTCTTCTCCTGGTTCTCTTTCCGCTGTTTTCCCAGGCACAACTCGACAAAATCGTGATTCCCGCGGGAACCCCCGAAGACGTGGCCCTGACGTCCATTTCCAATGAACAGGATCCGCAGAAGAAACTGGCCATGTACCAGGATTTCGTTCAGGACTTCTCCTCGAATCCCGCGGCGGTGGCTTATGGAAACTGGCAACTGGCTCAGGCATACCAGACTGCACGCGACCTTGAGAAAGCTCTCGCTTACGGCGACAAGGCGCTGGCCGCGTCTCCCCGTAATCTCGACATCCTGGTCTCCCAGGCTAACATCGCCCAGCAGATGAAAAATAACGCCAAGCTCGTCGAGTACGCGGCCCGAGGAGGAGAGGCGTTCAACTCAATTGCCGCGCAGTCCAAGCCGGAAGCCATGAGTGATCAGGATTTTGCAAACCAGGTGGAGGGGGAGAAGAATTCCGCGAGGGGTTCCTATGATTTTCTCGAAGCGGCGGCTTTCAACGCGATCGCCGATGAGAAGGACCCCAAGTCCCGCATGTCGTACATCGAGCGCTTCACCGCCGCATTCCCCGACTCGCGCTTTGCAGATCAGGTGGCGCAGTATGCCATGTACACGCTGGGACCGGGACAACTCAATGACTCAGCCCGCCTGGTTGCGTACGGGGACAAAGCACTCGCGAGGAACCCGAACGACACGGCCACTCTGCTTCTCATGGCCAACCATTACGTCGAAGACACCAAGCCGGCCAGCATCGGCAAAGCGGCAAGCTACGCCGAAAAAGTGATAGCGCTCTCCAAGGCCGATGCGCCTGACGCCGATCGCGCGCGCAAGCTGTCTGCCGGAGTAGCGCACTCGACCTTGGGTTACGCGCTGATGAAGGAGGACAAAACGGCAGCTGCAATTCCGCACCTGAAGTCTGCTTCCGAGTTGCTGAAAGGTCAGGATGACGTGGCCTATGCAATGGCCCTTTACCGCCTCGGCTGGGGCTACGCGAAGCTGAACAAGGTAACCGAAGCGCGTGAGGTTTTGAACGAAGCAGTAAAGATCTCCGGCCCTATACAGCAGCCCGCGCAAGATTTGTTAACCAAGGTGAACGCCGCGCGAGCCAAGGGGAAATAGGCACAAAAGAGAAATAGCTGTAAATGAAAATAGCGAAAGGGTTCGTATCAAGGGGTTCGGAGCAGTTGGTACGGCTTCAGCCGTACCGACATGCATGTCCACTCATGTACTCTGGCGGCTTGAGCCGCTGAAGAGTTTCCAACAACCGGGATCACAAAAGGAGTTTTACAAATGAAATCCCACCTGCCCCTCGTACTCCTCGTAATGCTGCTGGCCTCAATCGCCTTTGCACAGGGAAAGAAGGAACCCGTGGCCACCAAAGACGCACCGCAGCCCGTGGGCCCGTATTCGCAGGCTATCAAAGCAGGAGGCTTCGTCTTTGCCGCCGGCCAGATCGCAATCGATCCCACGACATCTAAGGTCATCGAGGGTGATATCAAGGCGCAGACCGAGCGTGTCCTGAAGAACCTTTCGGCCGTGCTGGCCGCAGCTGGCAGCAGCATGGACAAGGTCGCGAGAACGACCGTGTTTCTTAAAAATATGTCGGACTTTTCCGCCATGAATGAGACGTATGCGAAGTTTTTTCCCAATACACCCCCAGCGCGTTCCACTGTCGAAGTGGCGCGACTGCCGAAAGATGCGTTGGTGGAAATTGACGTCATCGCGTTGCAGTAGGATTCGCCCGACATGAGGATTCTGGTCATCGGCGGCACCGGCTTCATCGGGCCCGACCTGGTGTGTTCTCTGAAGACTCGTGAGCACGAAGTCGCCGTTGTTCATCGGGGCAAGACCCATGTATCGCTGCCGTCGGACATTCACCATATAGTTGCCGACCGCAACCATCTTGCAGACAAGCAGGGCGAGATAGAGAGCTTCGGCCCGGAAGTCGTGGTTGATCTGATTATCAGCTCGGGCGCGCAGGCAGAAGCCTTGATGGGAATGCTCCGGGGCAGGGTGCGAAGGGTGGTAATGATCAGCAGCATAGATGTGTACCGTGCCTGTGGGGTGCTATACGGAATCGAGTCGGGACCGCTCGAGGCGCTGCCGCTGACGGAAAATTCCGCCCTTCGCCAAAAACTGCACCCCTATCCTCCCGACCGCGTGAAGGTCATGCAGACGATCTTTCCGTGGATGGATGACGACTATGACAAAATTCCGGCCGAGCATGCCGTACTAAACGATCCTCAGTTGCCCGGAACCGTCCTACGCCTGCCTATGATTTATGGGCCACGCGATCCGCTGCATCGCTTTCATTCGGTGGTAAAACGAATTCTGGACGGGCGGCGGACGATTCTGTTTTCCCAGCCCATGGCGGAGTGGCGCTCGCCGCGTGGATACGTCGAGAACGTTGCTGCTGCCATCGTCTTCGCGGCGGAATCAGAGCAAGCTGCCGGGCGAATTTATAACGTCGCAGAATGGCCAGCCTTCTCCGAGTTGGAATGGGCGAAGAAAATCGCTGCCCACATGCACTGGAAAGGTGAGTTCGTCGTACTGCCGCCGGAGCGGGCTCCCAAACATCTGTTGCCGCCTCCCGGAAATATCGCACAACACTGGGTGGCGAGTTCAGAACGTATTCGGAACGAACTCGGATACCGTGAGCCTGTGCCCCTCGAGGAAGCTATTCGCCGAACAGTCGAATGGGAAGCGGCGAATCCACCCACCGGAATTACCTTTTATCAGTTCGACTATCCCGCAGAAGATGCGGCGACTGCCGCCTGAAATCGTCAGTGCTGGAGCAGGTCGTCGGATAGCAGATGCGCTTTGGTGGCCAGGTTGTGGCCACGCTGAAGGTCGCCCACCTTAAGAGCAGCATCAGCTTGCGACATGAACGTCCGAATTTGCTCGACCATAGCCTGCTCGTTGGGCGTGAGCGTGCGTCCTGCGGTGCGCTTGAGGTTTTCTTCGGTGGAAGCCAACAGCTGGGTGATAGTCTGCCGTGAGTGTGTGGCCTGATCCCCCGACACGCCCGGGGTCAGCTGGCTGGTGGGCTCCGAAGTTCCACCATTGCGCACTACAATCTTCTTTGGTTCTGAGCTTGCCTGAGCGGGATCCTTCTTCCTGGCCTTTCTGTGCTTGGTCTTTCTGGCAGTCGGCTCCCGTGATGCTTTCGCCTCCGGCGCCGGTTTTTCTGGCACGGCTTCCGAGGGCTGTTGCGCAGGAGCAGCGTTAGTGGGAGCAGATGACGGAGCCGGCTCCTGTGGAGAAGGTTGCTCCTGGGCTGGTTGCGTCTGTTGTGGTCGCTCTGCGGGCTCCTGCGGTTTGCTCTCGGGAGCTGGCGGCTGCTGCCCAGGTTGATCCTGCGGTTTCGTTTCTTTCGGAGCTGTCTGCTGCGAATTGCTGTCAGGGGCCGGTTGAGAGGTTTGTGTCTGCGGAAAGTACGGAACAGTGCCTGGCAAAGGTGTGCTCAGCAATGTGCATACTCCCAGAATGACGGCCAGAGTCATATTGATAGAGCCCATGCTGCAGCACCACGAGCGCTTGCTCTTCAGGAATTCTAAATCCGCACGAGGTTCCTTGTCTTGTGACTTCCGGATCTCGAATCAGCTTTGGGCCGTAACCTCTTTCTCTCTGAGAGTCTCCGAAAGCGATTCCGTCAGCGGTAGGCGGAGACGGAAGGTTGTGCCTTGGCCCTCGGCCGTTTCGAAGTCCACCGATCCATAATGCCACTGCATGATCTGGTAGGTCTGCGCCAATCCGATGCCGCTCCCGCCCTTCTTGGTCGTGAAATAGAGCTCGAAGATTTTCTCCTGAATATCTTTGGGAATGCCGCTTCCCTGGTCATGGACCTCGATGACTGCATTGCCATTGTCGCGCCGGGCCGCAACGGTCAATGTGCCTCCCTGCGGCATCGCCTGTTCTCCGTTGATTACGACGTTCAACAGCGCCTGCTTCATGAAGTCAATATCAACTTTAACCGGTAGAGGATCGGAAGGAAGTGCGCGCACAATGCGCACTCCGTGCACCTCCGCGTCGGGCTGCGCCAACAGCGCAACTTCGTCGATGAGTTGCCGCAAGTCAACCTCTTCCACATGAAGTTCGCGCTGGCGCGTGAAGTCTACGAGTGTCTGGACCACTCGATCCAATCGGTGGATTTCGCTTTCGATGATGTCCATATGCCTGCGGGTATCCGGATCGCTCTGCCGCAGTTTGTTCTGCAAGAGCTGCAGGTGCAGTACGATCGCATTGATGGGATTCTTCACTTCATGGGCCACGCCGCGCGTGATGCGTCCGCTGGCCGACAGACGCCGGGAAGTTTCAATTTCGTCCTCGATGCGCCGCACCGACTCAGTGTCGCGCATCGTGAGTAAGGCGCCGATCTGGGTTTCACCCTGCTGGATGAAGTCCAGAGAGACCTGCACCGACTTTCCGTCCGGTGCTTTGACCTCGCGTTGAGGGATCGGACGCTGCCGCTCGAAAGCGTCTAAAACCACTGTGCCCAGCGCTGAAGAATCAGTAAATATTTCGTTAACCGTGTGACCCAGCATCGCACCGCGGGGCCGGCCGAGGAAACGCTCCGCCGAAGCGCTGATCAAAACCACCCGGAAGTCCTCGGTAAACAGCATCAACCCATCCTGCAGGTTGGCCATGATCTGGTCGACATTGTCTTTGAGGGCTGAGAATATCTCCTTGGTGTCGCGCATCTGCCGGCCAAGATGCGCGATCTTCAGCGTGACCAGTCCATACTCGTCGTGAGCCGCGTGCGTTTCTGCCAATACTTCGGTGGTATCGCCGGCACTCACACTGTCCAGGCTGCGGCTGATCTGCTCCAAGGGACCGAGGGCCAGGTGAGAAAGCCCTGCCGCCAGGATGAGCGAAATCAGCAAGGCAACGGAAGAGTAGACCAAAGCTCGCCGCAGGCGCGGGGTCACCTCATTCTTCAAGAACACAGTGGAGACCCCCACCCGGACCGTGCCGAAGGGTTTTCCATCCAGTTCCAGCGAATTGCGAATTTCATAAACCGCAGCTGGACTGTAAACGATTCGCAATTGTCGGCGGAAACTGGTGTCACGGACAAAAGCGAAGTCCGGCCGCTCCGGCATGTATTTGCCGATCAGGTCGGGATTGGTATGCAGCAGCGCCTTATTGTTGATGTCAACGATGGCGGCGTCGTAGATGATCGGCCAGTTCCCGACCACCGACTCCAGCATGTCGTTGAGATTCACATCCTCGGAAAGATAGTCCGCGATGCCCGCGCGCACGGCTGCCGGATCGTTGGTATCGATTCGCGTGCTGCTCAGATCCGGCTGAGCATTGTAGGTGGCCAGGGCCAGTTGCTGACTCAACAGCGCAGCAGCTTCATAGGCAGACGTGATTCGCTGCCGAAGCAGCTCAGAAATGTAGATGTAGGAAAAGGCGACCACCAGGAAAAACATCATCAAGGTGATGCCCAGGACGATTTTGGTTTTACGGCGCATAAATCAGCGGCCAGTTTAGGAAGTAGCGGTACCCCACACCCCCGTTTCGCCGGAAGTTACTCCTCCTTCGCAGCAGCGACATCGGCCTGTGCGCTGCCGTACTCCTTGAGCTTATTATGCAAGGTTTTCAGGCTGATACCGAGTATTTCTGCGGCCCTGGTCTTGTTGTTGCTGGTGGCCTCCAGGGTCTTCAGGATGAGCAGCTTCTCGGCTTCCTCCACCGTCGTGCCCACGCCCAGGCGAACCGCGTCAGGATCGCTGGCTGCCGGCCGGACCGCACCTTGCCCGAAGCCCGGCGGCAGATGCTTGGTCTCAACCACAGATCCTTCGCACACAATGATCGCGCGCTCCAGCGTGTTGCGCAGTTCACGTACATTTCCCGGCCAGGAGTAGTTCTGGAATGCGTGCAGCACGGCCTCGCTGATCGTTCCTACCTTGCGTCCGTGCTTGGCATTCATCTCGGCCAGCAGGGCTTGCACGAGCTCGGCCAGATCCTCTTTATGCTCGCGCAAGGGCGGCATGTGGATGTTGAAAACGTTTAGCCGATAATACAGGTCATTGCGCAACTCGCCTCGGGCGACCGCTTCCTCCGGAACTTTGTTGGTTGCTGCCAAGACCCGAACATCGACCGTTGTTTCCACTCTACTGCCCAGACGGCGTAACTTGCGGTCCTCGAGAACGCGCAGCAGCTTGGCTTGCGTCGCCACCGGCATCTCGCCGATCTCGTCCAGCAGAAGCGTGCCGCCTTCAGCCAGCTCGAAACATCCCGTGCGGCGTTCCAAGGCCCCGGTGAAGGCGCCCTTTTCATGGCCAAAGATTTCGCTCTCGATCAAAGTTTCGGGAATAGCCGCGCAGTTGATCGCAATGAAAGGCTTGGTGCGCCGCGGGCTGAGTTCGTGAATCGTGCGCGCCACCAGTTCTTTGCCTGTCCCGCTGGCGCCGGTAATCAGGACTGATGCCGTGCTCGGCGCGACCATCTCGGTGAGCCGGAAGATTTCCTGCATCTTCCTGGAGCTGCCTACCAGCGAACCCAGAGAGCCCGTGTCGCGCAGCTTGCGCCGGGTCACCTCCAGTTCGGCGCGCGTTCCGAGCAACGCCGACGCGTTCTGTAGGATGGCGCGCAGCCGGTTAGTGTCAATGGGCTTCTGAATGTAGTCATAGGCGCCCATGCGCATTGCCTGCACAGCGCTGTCGATGGTGCCCTGCGCCGTGACCATGATTACGGCAATGGTGTGCGCCTGCGTTGCCATCTTCTCCAGAAGCTCCAGCCCGTTCATGCCCGGCATCTTCATATCGGTAACGACGATCGAGGGCGACCAGTTGGTGACTTTTTCCAGGCCCTCCATGCCGTCTTTGGCGGTTTCCGTCCGGTAGCCCCAGGCAGAGATCAGTTCAGCCAGACCGGTGCGTTCGTTGTCCTCGTCTTCAACAATCAGGACTTTCTCGTGGTTCATAGGAGGTATGACGTCATTATTGAGACTCATGAGCAATTCCGGCAAGCTGACAGCGGACCCACGTCCCGGTGACCCAGGAAGGCAACTCCGGCACCTAAGGATACTAAGGATATCAAGATGCGCCTTGACCGAGAAACACTGTAGCTCAGAAGCAAAATTCCCACCAGCCCCCGAATTCCCAGTGTCGTTAGCACATGATATGTCCGGCTGATTTAGCACATGAAAGGTCCGCTTTTCCGGCGGCGAGAGTAGGAGACCATGCGAAGCATGGACTCCTACTCGAAAGTCGCCATGGAGCGGGCGATGAAAGTACAAGAAGTGATTTTCTGAGCCATGGCCAAGAAGATCACCTGGTGGCAAGCCGCCGAGATCATCGGCATCAGCGAATCGGTCGATGCGGCGCTGGCGTGAGCGTTACGAGGGTTTGGCTATGACGGGCTGTTTGATTGGCGTCGCGGCCAGCCCTCGCCGAAGCGGGTTCGGCTGGCGACAGCGGAGCAGGTCTTGGGGTTGTACCGGGACGCTATTTCGATCTGAACGTGCGGTACTTTCACGAGAAGCTGGGTGAGGAGCACGGGATCCAGCTGAGCTACACGTGGGTGAAACAGGCCCTGCAGGGAGCGGACTGGTGAAGCGGGGGCGCAAACGTGGCGTGCACCGCAAGCGGTGACCGTGACGCCCTCTGCCGGGCATGCTGCTGCAGATCGACGGTAGCCGGCATCGTTGGTTCCAGGACGAGCGCTGGTATGACATGATCGTCATTCCGGACGACGCCACCAGCCAGATCTATTACGCCCAGTTGGTGGAAGAGGAGTCCACGCTTACGGTGTTGGCCGGGTTACGGGAAGTGGTAAAGCGGCAAGGCCTGTTCTGCGCTCTGTATAGCGATCGCGGCAGTCATTTCTAGCTTACCCCCGAAGGCGGGAGGCAAAGTGGATCCGCACCGGCTGACGCAAGTGGGCCGTGCGCTGCGGGACCTGGGGGTGCAGATGATCCCAGCCTACTCGCCGGAGGCGCGGGGCCGCTGGGAGCGCAACTTTAGGACGTGGCAGGGGCGGTTACCGCAGGAGCTGCGGCTGCACGGGATCCGGACGGTCGAGGCGGCCAACGCCTTCCTTCGCGAACACTACGTCGCGGAGTTCAATCGCCGCTTTCAGGTCCCGGCCGGCCAGCGGGGCAGCGCGTTCACGGCTTGCCCGCGCCGCGATTTGGACTTGATCTTCTCCCTCCAGTTCGAGCGCACCGTGAATCGCGACAACACGGTGATCTTTCAGAATCTGAACCTGCCGATCGAGCGGGTGAGGTGGAGAGGAACGTTGGCGGGCTGCAACGTGGTGGTGCACCAGCACCTCGACGGGCACCTGAGCCTTATCTACGGGCCGCATCGGTTAGGGCAATACACCGCCCAAGGTGCGTTGATGCAGCCCGCAAAAATGGCGGCGCGAGGGGCTGTGGAAAAGGACGCGCCGTGGAGAAGTCCAAAACCAGACTCTTCCACCGCGCTTGGAAATCCCGCAGAGTACGCGGGATTCCCACTTTCCCACAGCCTCGGCGGCTGCGGGAGACTAACCAAAACCGGACATTTCACTTGCTACAAAAAGCGGACATTTTAATTTGTTAAGAACAGCCCCCGAATTCCCAGGATTTCGAGTACAAGCGCACGGGAAATTGACTAATGTGTCACACGATGTTTTGTTTTAAGCCGCCCTGCTGTAGAATTTCGCTGACCCTACTTACAGCCCCGCTCTCTGTTCGCGTGGCTTCAATGCGGAAGTCCACGGCTGATTCGTTCTCCCGGAGGTTTACATGTCACTTTGCCGCTACGCACGTAGTAGCCGGGTGATGTTAACCGGCTCGTTGCTCATGATTCTTATCGGAGTCATCTCCATTGTCGCGCAAGCTCAGGAAGAGAAGCCCCCCAAGATGGATATTTTTGGCGGATATCAATGGTTAAACCCGGGCGGAAACGTGCCCGCCAACGTCGGTGGCACGATTCAGTCCACTAAGCTCCCAAGTATGCCACACGGTTTTGGGTTGGCTCTAGGTCTTAACCCTCATCCGAATATTGGCCTCGAACTCGACTTCGGCTCAAACTTTCGGAGCGGAGGTCTCAATAACTACACCTATTCGGTGGGACCTCGCTTCACGTGGAGAACCGAAGGTGTGAATTTCTTCGCGCACACGTTGGTTGGACTAAATCGACTCGACGTACCCGGCTTCGGCAACCACAACGGTATAGGAGGGATCCTGGGTGGCGGCATTGATCTCAAGGCGGGCCACGGGTTGAGCATCCGTCTGCTGGAGGCCGACTATCAGGTGGCGCATCAGAACTTCGCCGCCAGAGTGCCGTCGAGTCTTCCTGGCCTGCAGCGGCCGAACTACCAGGGAGCCCGGCTCCGCAGCGGCTTGGTGTTCAACTTCGGCGGCGGTGCCCCATCCGTTCCGCCCTCCGCCACTTGCTCGGCGCAACCCACCGAAGTCATGGTGGGCGAACCAGTGACCGTGACCGCCACTCCCAGCAACTTCAATCCCAAGCACACGCTTACCTACAACTGGAGCAGTACTGGCGGCAAGGTGAGCGGCAAGGACAACACCGCCAGCATCGACACCAGCGGTTTGGCCGGTGGTTCCTACACTGCCACTGCCCGGATCACCGATCCTCAAGCCAAGAAGAATAACCAGGCCAGCTGCAACGCCAGTTTCACGGTGAAGGAGCCTCCCAAGAACCCGCCGACCATGAGTTGTGCGGCAAGTCCGACCTCGTTGCAGGCGGGTGCGACAGCCACCATCACCTGCGAGTGCAAGAGCCCGGATAACGTTCAGGTGAATGTCGCCGGTTGGAATGCCACCGGAGGAACGATTTCCGGCACCGGCAACACCGCCACGCTGAACACGGCTGGCGCTTCGCCGGGTCCGACTACCGTGAGTGCAACTTGTACGGACTCACGTGGCCTGACCGCTTCGGCGAATACCCAGGTCACGGTCGAAGCTCCGCCTCCGCCACCACCCCAAGCCAGCAAGTTGAGCGAGTGCAGCTACCCAAACAAGGTCAAGCCCTGGCGCGTGGACAACACCTGCAAGGCGGTGTTGGACGACGTCGCACAAGCACTGAAGAGCCAGGCCGATGCCAAGCTTGTGGTAGTGGGCTTTGCCGATCCTGCTGAACTCAAGAAGCGCAAGAACCTCGCAGCCGAGCGCGCTGTCGATGTGAAGGCATATCTCTCGGGGGGTGAGGCCAAACAGGCTATCGATCCCAGCCGTATTGAGACCCGCACCGGCTCTGGCGGCGGCCAGAAGACCGAGCATTGGATCGTTCCTCCAGGCGCGACCCTCAATCAAACTGACACGCAACCAGTGGATGAGAGCAAGGTGAAACCGATTCCGGATCATCCGGCAGCGGCGGCCAAGAAAAAGCCCGCCAAGAAGGCTCAGTAAAAGCTAATCCAGGGCCGGTCATGACGGTTCGCCGTCCGACCGGCCCGCTGATCCCTGTGTCCTTAAGTAACTTGCTGGCGAGGTGTTACCCTGTCACCCTGATAACACCCCCTGATCCCCGCAGGGTTAACCTCACCACAAGGGGCGCATCTCAAGTATGACTCTCCTGAGCATGGCACGATCTACACGTAATTGGCTGATGTCGTTGATCTTAGGACTCTTTCTTACACCTATCCTGCCGGCTGCCCAATGGACCTCTTTGGGCCCGGAAGGGGGCGACGTTCGCAGTCTGGCCTATGATCCCAGCAATCCAGACCATATCTTCCTGGGCACCAGTACGGGCGTGCTGTTTGTATCCAATGACGGGGGCCGAAGCTGGAATCGTTTCGCACATCTGGGCAGCGGTGACGATTACGTCCTGGACCACATCGCTTTTGATCCCCAGAACAGCAAAAAAATTTACGTTTCTGCGTGGAGCTTCCAGAGTCAGCAGACTGGTGATGTGTTCCGCACCCACGATGGCGGAAAAAATTGGGAAGCACTTTCAGCTATGCACGGCAAGTCAGTTCGTGCGCTGGCCGTATCCGCTTCCGATACCAGGGTTCTCGTAGCCGGCGCGCTTGACGGCGTGTACCGCAGCAGTGATGGCGGCAATAACTGGCAACGGATTTCCCCGGCCAACCACGCCGACATAAAGAATGTCGAATCCATCGCGGTTGATCCGCAGAATCCCAACGTCGTCTATGCCGGAACCTGGCACCTCGCCTGGAAAACGCCGGATGGCGGCGCCACCTGGGAGCATATTAAGAAGGGAATGATCGACGACTCCGACGTGTTCTCGATCATCGTTGACAAGGCGAATCCGTCGGTGGTTTTTGCCAGCGCCTGCTCCGGTATTTACAAGAGTGAGAACGCGGGCGCGTTGTTCAGCAAGATTCAAGGCATTCCGTTTTCGGCGCGCCGCACCCGCGTCCTGAAACAGGACCCCAGCAACTCCGCCATCGTGTACGCCGGAACTACCGAAGGGCTCTGGAAATCGATGGATTCGGGCAAGACCTGGAAGCGCGTGAGCAATCCCGAAGTAGTGGTGAACGACGTTCTGGTGGACTCGCGCAATTCGCAGCGCGTGCTGCTGGCGACCGATCGTATGGGCGTGCTGGCCAGCAATGACGGGGTGCAGACCCTCGTCGCCTCCAACCAGGGTTATTCCCACCGCTACATCAGCGCGATCGAACCTGACCGCAACGATCCCAAGATTATTTATGTGGGCTTGATCAACGATCAGCAGTATGGCGGAGTGTTCGTGTCTCCCGATGGTGGCGCACATTGGCAACAGAAAAGCGCCGGACTGGGTGGACGTGACGTGTTCAGCCTCAGTCAGGCCGGCAACGGCACCCTGGTCGCCGGCACCAACCGCGGCATCTTCCTGCTCGCGCCCAACGCAAACGAATGGCGTCCGAGCAATACGATCGTGACCGAAAAAGGCACGCCTCGCATCATCAAGAGCAAAGGCAAATCGCGCAAGGTTATGGCCCACAGCGCGGTTCGCAGCGTGCTCAACGCGCGCGTGAGCGACATCGAGATCGCTCCTAACCGTTGGCTGGCAGCCACCTCCGCGGGCTTGTTCGCGAGTTCCGACCAGGGCAAGATCTGGTCGGGTGGGCCGGTGATGGGCAAGCAGGACTTGGTCGCCGTTCGCGCGAATCGCGAATTGATCGTCACAGCGACGCGCACCAATGTATTCATCTCAGCCGATGGTGGCACGGACTGGAAGCAGGCTCCTACCACTTCTTTGATCAGCAGCATCTACGGTGTGACCATTTGTCCTGACTCGCACATTTTCCTCGCCACCCGTGAAGGCGCCTTCCACAGCACCGACGCAGGCGCAAGCTGGGAGCACATGATGAATGGCATCCCAGCGAAAGAGATTGGCTCGATCACCTGCGATGGCAAGCGCCTATTAGCCACCAGCAATGCTTCGGGCGTTGTGTTCGAGAGTTTTGACAACGGCCACAGCTGGTACCGTGGCTCTGATTCCGGATATACCATCCGCGCGCTGAGCGTGGTGCGCGGACGTCTCCTGGCTGCAACCCCGTTTGACGGTGTTGTAGCTCAACCTGACAAGGAATCGCAAAGCGCCTCGGCGGGCGGCGGTTCCAAGTAGCCTTCAGCCCTTCCCCCGCTTCGCCTGCGCCAGCGGCCCTCGCTGGCGCATTTTCTCTGCCGAGCAGGTTCGACAGCTTGAGGGTGAAAGTCCCTTTGACCACTTGATGGAAGTGAAGTCATAGCGAAGCGCAAAGGTGAAAGAACACTCGCCGCGAGGCGGGGCCTGAAAGAAGCGTGGAGCAAAGATGCGAGCCGATGAACCAGAACCGGATAGGAGGCCTACGGTGGCGGGCGAGCGGGCCAATGACTGCGAAGCCCATGTCCATCAAGCGCACGGGTGGTAAATCCGGCGGTGTGCATCGAAGGCGGTCGAGCTTACCTCGGGAGATCTGCGGCAGGTCACGGAATCGCGACTGAGGGTGAAGCGATTCATCCTGACCGTGTCGCGTCAGCAGAGGGCGTACTACTCCAGAAGACCGGAGGAAGGCCCGAACGGAAGGGAGTGGCGAGTAAATCGCGCGATCTCAGGAGCGACCTGCGGCAGCAAAGCCCGCCTTGTTTGACCTTCCGGACGCCAGGAGGAGTGAAGCTCCGCGGGGCGTCTGGGAAGGGACCGAATCGTTATCTGGGTGAGGGAGGGGAGGACAGGCGACTGTCCCCCTATCCCGATTGCTACGCTTTCGCAGGTGACGATTGCTTCTTAGCCGTTTCGATGCGGCCGAGAAGAACTTTCATCAACCCCAACTCGGCATCTGCATCTGCCGGGAA
>DASQIH010000212.1:0-2824 GCA_035631655.1 Terriglobales bacterium | reverse complement strand
CGTCGCGTTCGGTGAAGATGCCCACGACACGGTTGGCGTCCACTACCACGACAGCGCCCACGCGGCGTTCCAGCATGAGCCGGATAGCTTCGGCGACGGTGGATTCAGGCGGAACGCTGGCGGATTCTTTGTCGCACAGACGGAGGATGGTCATCCGAAACCTCCTTTTTGACTTCGAAAACGCCAATGAGTCTACACCTATTTCGCCTGCTTGCGACGGTGTGAAACGATTGTGAGTCAATGCACCAGCGCGCGACAGGCCACGCCAAGATAGTACGGCCAGAGCACAATCGCGAGCACACCCTTCCAAAAAGTAAGGTGCAGAAAACCGATCGTAAATAGCCACGCGGCAATCCACAGCGACCCCATGAAGGTATGCTGCTGAATTCGTATCTTCTGCGTACTCTTTTCATCCATAGCGCAATCTGCGCCGGCCTGCTCGCTGAACCCGGACTCTGTAACTTTCGACGCCAACGGGAATGCGACAGCGACGCTGACCATCAACACGGGCGCAGCAACCACCTCGCTGGCTCCATCTTCTGTTCGCCACAATTCGCGCTCACTCCGGTTTCTGTGGCTGCCGGTCGCGGGCTTTGCCCTACTTGGCACGAGCCTGGGTTCCCGCCGCTCTGGCAGGCGGAGGCTGATGGCTTTCCTATTGGGCAACATTCTCTTCGGTGGGTTGGTCTTTCAGACGGCTTGTGGTGGGGAAGGCAATGGGCCTCGCTCTACGACCTACACGATCACGATTACGGGCACTTCGGGATCGACCCAGCATTCCACGACTACGACGCTCACGCTTCAGTGAAAGTTAGTTCATTCTCGAGGTTTGGGGAGTATGGGAGGTTCTCCGATGGGTCTTTTGGACCGCTCCGTCCCTTGTCTATTTCTGATTGCGGCTATGGTTGGGTGCTCTTCAACCGGCTCACAACAGACATCGCTGCAAACTGCGGAAGTACAAGAAGTACCCGGGCAGCTGCCGGCGAGTACGATCGAAATCCGGGGCCTGAGCGCCGGCGCTTTAGATCCCCCCTACTGGCAGAACAACACGCTAAACTGGGTTGGGCGTAAGGACCGGTGGGCAGGGGCGGCAGGAGCGGGTCGCGAACATCCCGTCGAGGTATTCTGGGCACGGGATGGGGATAGCAAAGAATAGGACGTTCTGTTCGGCAAGCTCGTGGCGGACTCGTGAGGAGAGACCAGACATGAAAGTCGACGAGCTCAACGCGCTCGACAAACGCCAGCTAACCCCGCCTTATGCGCGATACCTGGTCCACCTTATCCGTCCGTTTCCAGATTTTGACCCTTCTTTCATAAAGCCTCTGCGGCGAAAAGCGGTTCAACTTCTTCAACTCCAGCCCGGAGATCGTGTTCTGGATACCGGTTGCGGTCCGGGAGGCAGTTTTCCATACCTGGTGGATGCGGTCGGTCCTGCTGGGGAGGTGGTCGGAGTAGAGATCAGCCCTGAGATTGCGGTCAATGCAAGAAGAAGAATTGCAAAGAATGGATGGAGCAATGTTCGCGTGATCGTGGCGGATGCAGGGTCGGTCAGGCTGGAAGGCAAGTTTGACGGATTGCTCGCCTTCGCAGCGGCCGACATCTATGCCTCTCCTGTAGCCCTAGCCAACCTCCTTCCATATCTGAAAGACGATGCACGCATGGTTGCCTTTGGTGCCAAACTCTCATGCCGTCATCCGGGACGGGTGTTCAATCCACTTTTCCGCTCTCTCTGGAAGCTCTCATTCGCTTCCACTCCTAGCTTGAGCTACGAGCCCTGGGGGGCGCTTGAAACCCGCTTCGCTCAGCTCCATGTGCAGGAATATTTTCTTGGTTGCATGTTCCTCGCTTGGGGTTCGAGAAGTGCCGGACGGGAAGAGTTAACTCACGATTTGGTGTGATAACCGAGACTTGACCTTTCATGCTATTTTGTCGGATGGTGGCTGCCGCCAGATAGCCTCGAGTCTCAACTTCCGACTTCCGCTTTATCAGGCGCAACCGGTGTTCGGCTTCTCACGCATCCTACGTCAGCACTGGCTCTAGCCGGTCGCGGGGCGCGGATCGTAATGGTTCTGCTGCTCGATGATCTCGCCATTTTCAATTACGAAATGCGTCGAGGACATAAAGCATCTTGACGTTTGCGAGGTCAATCCCGGCCTGGCCCGCAACCCACCCACCGTCGCCCATGCTCAGGATCGTACAGCTCTTCCGATCGTTGATTTCTATCCTTATTACTAAGGCGAAGCCATTCCCAGCGATCACGCGTACCGCTTCCTCCTCCACGACCGTGACTCGATTTTCTCGGCCGAGGTCGACGACGACTTGAAGGCCCCCAGAGCCCCGAGAGCCCCCTGCGCGGCTTGACTGCGCCCCCCCACGTGACTATCATTCTCGCCCAAGTCATATGAGTTCCTGCCTCCGATTCTGTTGCTCCTGTAGTTGCCGCTAAACGCAAAACTCTGCGTTGGCGGCTGATCCGTTACAACTCCGATCCGCAATCGCGCTAATCACCGGTGTCGGCCTTCCACCTTCGATAGCACGAACCGTTCATCAACTCTTCAACCAAGGAGCCTTTATGAGCAACGTTCTTCAGGAAGTACTCGCAGCCAACCAGAGATACGCCGCCGAATTTGGCGACAAAGCGAAGCTCGCCATGCCGCCGGCGCGACACTTTGCCATCCTCACGTGTATGGATGCGCGGCTTGATCCCGCCAAGTTCGCCGGGCTGGCCGAAGGCGACACGCACGTCATTCGTAACGCGGGCGGACGCGCCAGCGACGATGCCATTCGTTCGCTGGTTATTTCGTACAAGCTGCTGGGCACACGG
>DASQIH010000211.1:0-4012 GCA_035631655.1 Terriglobales bacterium | reverse complement strand
ATCACTTCCTTCAAGCTCGTCTGCACATCCCGGCCGACAAACTCCGCCTCGATAGGTAACTCGCGGTGGCCCCGATCAATCAAGACACAGAGTCGAACGCGTCGGGGACGGCCATGATGGAAAAGAGCATCCAATGCAGCTCGCGTTGTGCGTCCCGTAAAGAGCACATCATCGACCAGCACAACGTTCTGATTCTCGATCGAGACTCCGAGATCAGAGGGTTGAACCACCGGCTTAGGCCCGACCGTGGAGAGATCGTCGCGATAAAAGCTGATATCAAGCATCCCTTGAGGAACTGGCGCTCCCCCTATTTGCTCGATCAGTTTGGTTAAGCGAGCCGCAAGGGGTACTCCGCGCCGTTTAATTCCGATCAAGGCTAGATTGTCGACCCCACCATTTTTCTCGACCATTTCATGGGCAAGGCGGACAACTGTGCGTTCGATTTCGGAGGCGGTCATCAACTGCGCCTTCTGGCGCAGACCTGATTCAGGAGAGATAGTCGTGGTCACGGCCCCGAATAATACCCCGAGTAGCGGGCGCTAGCAACCGTCATTCGTTCGGAGAAGCGAGGGGCGAAACCATCGGCGGGTAGCCGAACCGTGCAACTTACCTAGAGCAACATCCCCGCAATCGAGGCGGACATCAGATTAGCCATGGTGCCCGCGAGCATAGCTCTGACCCCAAGTCTCGCGAGCTCGCCTTTCTTATTGGGAGCCAGCGCGCCAATGCCGCCGATCTGGATTCCTATGGAACTCAAATTAGCGAAGCCGCAGAGTGCGAAGGTGGCGATCGTAAACGACCGCGGATCGAGTGCAGCTTTCTGGGTGCCTAACATCGTGAAGGCGATCACCTCGTTCAGCGCCATGCGCGTACCCAGCAGGTTGCCTATAGCCAGGCAGTCTTTCCACGGAATGCCGATCACCCAGGCAATAGGGGCAAACAGGACGCCAAAAATTCGCTCCAGGCTTTGCGGAAACCAGACGAAACCGACATGGGCCAGGCCGTTATGAATTCCTCCTAAAATGCCATTCAGCAAGGCGACCAGAGCCAGAAAGGAAATCAACATAGCAGCGACATTCAGAGCCAGATTAAGACCGTCGGTTGTGCCGCGGGAAATCGCGCCCAGCAAATTTTCCTCTTCTTCGGCCTTTTGTTCTTCCTCGCTGAGCACAACGCGTCCCGCAGTCTTTGGCTGCTCCGTCTCGGGTACCAGCATTTTGGAGATCAGGATGGTGCCGGGCGCTGTCATGATCACGGCGGTCAGGAGATGCTTGGGATCAATGCCGACCAGGATGTAAGCAGCCATGATTCCTCCCGAAACGTGCGCCATGCCGCTAGTCATGATGGTCATCAGCTCGGAGCGGGTCACGTCAGGCAGAAAAGGCCGGATCGTAAGAGGAGCCTCAGTCTGTCCCATGAAAATACTGGCGGCAACGTTCAGCGACTCAGCACCGCTTGCCCCCATGAAACGAGTCATGACCTTAGCCGCCTGCCGGATGATGAATTGCATGATGCCGTAGTGATAAAGAACCGCGAAAAAGGCGGCTATGAAAATGATGGTCGGCAGCACTTGGAAGGCAAAATAAAAGCCCATCGATGAGTTTTGTTTGCCCAACTCTCCGAATAGAAAGGCCGAGCCTGCAAAGGCGTTGTCCAGCAGCTTTCTCACCAAGTCTCCCGCGACCTGGAATATCAAACGGCCGACTGCGACTTTGAGCACGAACACGGCAAATGCAAATTGCAGACTCAGTCCCCAGGCTACGGTCTTAATCCGAATGGCACGCCGATTGGTGGAAAAGGCGAATGCCAGGCCCAACATCGTCAGGAGGCCGAGAATCCCCGTAAATCGTCCCATTCAAGTTCTCACTTTAGCTCTTGATAATTCCCTGGACCAGCGCCCTCCTCTTTGCTGGAGGAGCATCTCCGACGCGATAGCTATCGATGATCAGCTGCTGCGCTCGAGCGGCGCGCGTCTCGTCATTGTAATGAATGGTGCAAATGGGTTCATCTTTGGCAACCGGATCACCTATTTTCTTGTGCAGAACGAACCCAACTGCCGGGTCGATGCTGTCTTCTTTCTTTTCGCGGCCGCCTCCGAGAATCACGTTGGCGTTCCCCAATGCCTGACAGTCAACGCTGGATACGTAGCCCGCTTGCGGACCCGTCACCTCGCGCGTATGGATGGCGTGCGGCAAACGCTTCGCATCGTCAATCACACGGCGGTCACCTCCTTGCAAACCAATCATCTCGCCGAACTTTTCTATCGCTTTTCCGGAGACAATAAGTTTTCCGGCTAATTGCCTGCCTTCGTCAACCCTCGCGGAAACACCACCGAGATGAAACATCCAGCCTGCCAGCTCCAGGCACAATGTGCGAAGATCTTCGGGCCCTTCGCCTCGCAAGACTTCCAGGACCTCCATCACCTCGAGCGAATTGCCCACCAACGATCCGAGCGGCTGGTCCATATCGGTGATCAAGGCGACAACTTTCTTGCCCATTCGCTCGCCAGTTTCAACCATCAATTCGGCGAGGAATCGCGCATCTTCTTCTTTTTTCATGAAAGCGCCGGAGCCCGTCTTGACATCCAGCACCAAGGCATCTATGCCCTCAGCCAACTTCTTGCTCATGATCGAGGCGCAAATCAGATACGGACTCTCGACCGTGCCTGTGACATCGCGCAGGGCATACAGTTTACGGTCGGCGGGAGCAATTTCGGCGGTCTGCCCGATCATCGCGCAACCGCATTTATGGAGCACATCACGAAATTCCGAAACCGCGAGATTTACATTGAACCCGGGAATCGATTCCAACTTATCCAGGGTGCCTCCAGTGTGCCCCAGGCCGCGACCACTAATCATGGGAACCAGCAAGCCACCGGCCGCTGCTACTGGCGCCAGGACGAGCGACGTTTTGTCGCCCACTCCGCCGGTCGAATGCTTGTCGACTTTCTTGCCGGGAAACTGGGAGAAATCCAAAACTTCTCCCGAGTGCAGCATCGCGTCGGTGAGGGCTGCCGTTTCGCCTCGCGTCAGTCCTCGCATGACGGCAGCCATCAGCCATGCCGATGCCTGGTAATCGGGAATTTCAGATTTCGTGTAGCTGCGAATGAAAAATTCGATCTCACTCCGCGAGAGCTCCTGTCCGTCGCGTTTTTTGCGGATGATATCGATGGCACGGAAGCCAGTGGACGGCGCGCTCGCTGAGTGGCTATTCACTTCAGGCGAAATCCTTCCGGCAGGAGTTCCGTGATGTGAGCTTCCCTCCAACCTTGGGCGCTCGGGAAGAAGATAATCGCCTCCGGGCCAAACTCGTAAATCACCTGCCGGCAAGCGCCGCAGGGAGCGCAAGGCGCGCCGTTCGCATTGAACACTGCCATCGCGTGGATCTGCAGATCTGGCCCCGAGTGGGCGATGGCTGTAAAAACCGCAGTCCGCTCGGCACAGTTCGTCATGCCATAGGAGGCGTTCTCCACGTTGCATCCGGCGAAGACCTCCCCCTGCTCCGTAAGCAATGCCGCGCCTACTTTGAATTGCGAGTAAGGTGCATAGGCATTCTGGGCGGCGGCCTGAGCAGCTTTTATCAACCGCTCGCGATCCTCAGTGGAGATTTTGTTTCTGCCCATAAAGCTGGCGCCTATCCGTTCGCCCGCGCTACCAGGAGAATCGCCAAACCATAGAAGACGAACATGAAGGTCAAGTACAGTTTGGCCCGGCCTGCCGAACCTTCAAATTCCTTCCAGGCGAGGATGCCCCACAGTGCCGCGACCATCGGAGCGGATTGGCCAATGGCATACGAAATGGCCACTCCGGTGAAACTTGCGGCCACCAAATTGAACACCGTGCCAACCCCCCAGATGAATCCCCCCAGTACGCCAAGGAGATGTCCGGAAGCGGGCGCGTGGAAGAATCCGCTGAAGCCTACGGACTCGCCCGCAAGCGGGTGCTTCATAAAGTAAATGTTCCAGATGAAACAGGAGAGCAACGCTCCCAGGGTTAAGAATACGGCAGCACTG
>DASQIH010000210.1:0-54644 GCA_035631655.1 Terriglobales bacterium | reverse complement strand
TGGGGTCACAAACGCAATCGGCGCTAAGACTGGCTGGTCTACTTCCTCTGCTTGTGCGATCTGAAGCCGCAACTGCTCCCGCGATTCCTTGAAAGCAGGTCGCTCGAACACTACCGTGCCCTCGGTGGTTGCACCGGGCGGCAGACGTCGCGCGGCCAGCCGATAGTCTTTGACGGCGACCGGTTCGGCTTTAATCGCCTTGTGGTGTTTTTGCTTGGCTGTTCCCGAGAGCTGAACCTGCGGCGGAAGCAATTCAACCGTGCGCGGAGAATTGTTTGCGATGTTGAAGGCCACGGTCATGTCCGAGCCTCTTTCTTCAGTCCGCGCAACTGCCACTCGCAGCTCCTTGCCGTGCCAGTCGAGCCGCGCAGCCAATTGCTTGCTCGGCGACCGACGTTCATCGCCATCAGGCTTGGGAGTGCTCTTGGGATTCACAGGACGCTCGTCGCCCAGAGTTTTCGATTCGCCTATCAATACGGACGGGTACGTGGCTGCGATCAGGAAGCTTTGTTGCGGCTGATATTCCAGAACATAATCGACAGGCTCAGAGTGCGCCGATGTTCCATCGCTCACGAGGGTTAGGGATACTTCACGGCCGCTTCGCGTGCTGATGAGGGCGTTACTCTTGGCAGGTTTCGGGCTGGCCGGCTTGAAGAAGACCAGCCGTGGCTCTGCTTCAGAGTGCTCACCCTTGAATGCTGCTGGGTCTCCAAGAACGACAGAACTGACATCCTCGGGTAGCCGCACGGAGCTGACGAACCCAGGGTGCAAGTGCAACACCGTTACCCTCTGGGGATCGAGAGTGAGACTTACGATGTGCGCTTGAGGTGGGTCGTTTTGCGCTAGTGCTCCGCAGATCAGGAAACACAGCGCTGTGAGATGCACCAAACTCGTCCGAATTTTCATCGCATAACCCTCTTCGATGTAGTTGTTCCAAGGTGATCCGCAACGCCGGCTTGCAGCACGTAAGTGGCTCTGATTCTCGCCACATACGACACCACGTCGCGGTTGTGATAGGACAGACCACGGCGAGCAACAATGTCCTCACCAGCGTAGTAACCGGCGGCAACAAGCCGCAGATCCTTGTGAAACAGCCGCATGAGCCAGGCCAGGTAGCGCACACCGCCGGAGATGTTCTGCTCGATATTGCAGCTATCTCTAACGCCCAGACGCCGAGCCGTCGCGGGCATGAGCTGCATCAAGCCCTTTGCACCCTTCGGAGACACTGGACAGGATTGCCAGTTCGACTCCCGCTGGATAATCGCGCGCACCAAGGGAACCGGCACGTGGTAGTGCCGTGCGTACATGGACGCGTAATATTCGGCAGCACGGCGATCCTGAAGATTCGCTGGCTTCTTCGATTCGGCAGAGGGGTTGGCAGCAATGAGCATAGAGAACGCCAGTGCGAGTAGCCGGATCACAAAGCGCCCCCTTGCAGGCTTTGCGCCGTGTACTGCTGTGCATCGTAGACGAGGCTGGCGAAGCCATCTCTCAGCAGCAATTTCCGACGATCCGCTTCGGTCTTGGCTAGAAGCGGGAGGAGAGTGTCTCTCATCTCGGCCGTGACTTTTTCAGCGCCGAGAATTCTGAGGGCCTGAGCAAGATCGAGAATCTCAGAGACGGATGGCGGCTTTTCCAAACTCCATCCGCGCAGCGCCTTGGCGAGACCCGCCATGCCTGCGTGAAATTCCGCGCCGGCATCGGGAGTCCTCATGGCAACGATTTCCGCTTCCCGTTCTGCGGTAGGATGCTCCACGCGAAGATAGAAACTGCGCCGGCGGAGCGGATCTCCGATGCGCCTTTCTTCGTTCGATGTAAGCACGACGAACGGAATGCTCTTTGCGTGGATCGTCCCGAGCTTGGGAATGCTGAGCTGCCACACGCTTAGCAGTTCCAACAACATGGCCTCGAACGCGTGGTCCACCTTGTCCAGTTCGTCGATCAGTAGCACGCAGGGCTTCTCGTACTCGAGGGCGCGCAGCAGTGGACCGGCGGTGAAAAATTGTCGGCCATGCAACTCGGTTTGTAGACACGCCCAATCCACGGCCGCGGACTTGGCTCTCAATTCGACCGAAAGTCTCTGCAGCGGCTCATCGAATTTTCCGATGGCTTTCTCTTCGTTGATGCCCTCGTAGCACTGCAACCGCTCAACGGTCGTGCCCGCAGCGTCTGCTACCGCATAGGCGAGTTGCGTTTTTCCGCTGCCCGCCGGTCCTTCCAGCAGCAGAGGCTTCTTGAGCTTCGCCGCCAGGTAAACCGTTGTCGTGGCCATCGGATCGGCGATGTAGCCAGTCGACCTCAGCCGTTCACCAACTTCCCCAGGAGATGAAAACATCCTTGCCGCCTGCGCCCGAACCGGATTCTCCGGCCGCGAGCGTCAGAAACGTAACCCCGAATGGAATTTCGGTCAAATCAGATGGATCAGGCCGCAACAGATAGTTCTGCGTAACAACAGTCACCCTCAAAGCCCATAAAGGGCCGGAGAGACCGACTCCGTTTGACCGAAATTTCCTTTCGGACTAGAAAAACTCAAAATTACGCGCTCCCCAGACCCCGGCCGAAGAGTGCCGTGCCGCGCTTGAAGTTGCGCCGGAGCAATCGAGCCAAAGGCCGGACGCGCGTTTGGCGCGGATCACAAAAATCCCGCGAAGATAAGGACACCATGTCAACCCAGCCAAGTCCGATGAAGCCGACGGGATCATCGTATCCGGCGCCAGAGGCGCCCGTCAGCCCACAAGCCGCGGCACGCTATCTAAATATGCACCGCAAAACCGTGCTTCAGAAGGCCAGGGATGGGACCCTTCCCGCCCACCCAATTGGTAAGAATCGGAAGCGCTGGCACTTCTATCTTTCCGAGCTAGACCATTGGCTTCGTTCTCAGGTAATCTCAGGCAGCCACCCGCGTCGCCAACCCCAAGGAGATTACATTGGCTAAGCGAACGCGGTATCAGTACGGTAGTGTTGAGATCAACAAACGCGTAACAGGACCGGACGTATGGCTCTATCGCTGGTGGGAACCGACTTCAGACGGACGCAGGACACGAAGGGGGTTCACCGTCGGGACGATAGAACAGTACAAGACAGAGGCGCATGCCTTGAAAGCAGCAGAGGGCATGAGACTGATGATCAACGACGGCATTGCACGCCGAGAACCGGTTCTCTTCTGTGGCCTCCTCGACCGTTTTCTTCTCGATCAGAAACAGGAACAGGAAGCCGAACAAATCACCCACAATACTCTAGCTTCCTACCGAAGCATGATTTGCCAACACATCCGACCCAAGTGGGGCGACGCCTACCTCGAAGACGTTCGGCCCGCATTGGTACAGGACTGGCTTCGCAAACTCGTCCTCTCACCCAAGTACAAAGGCCACATTCGCTCCCTGATGTACCGCCTTTTCGACAAAGCGATGCTTTGGGAATTGCTGAACGTGGAGCGAAACCCGATGGACTTGGTCGAAGTGAAGGGCATCAGCAAGCGCAAGCAACGGCCTCGCGTCCTTCAGGTAAAGGATGCATGGCAAATACTCGACGCGCTGGTTCAACCTTTTCGAACCATCGTGCTGATTGGCCTGTGCTTCGGTTTGCGAATCAGCGAAATCCTCGGTTTGCGATGGACGGATTTCGATTTCAAGCGATCCGTCGTTCTGATCCAACGATCAGCCGTCGGAAAGCGGCTCAACAAATTGAAAACAGAGTACTCGCAGGATGAGGTCCCGATCGAACGGGGCTTCATCCTCGAACTGAGAAAATGGGAGTCGCTCTGTGTCGAGACCGAGGGGCGATGGCTGTTCCCGAGTCCGGTGACCGGTCGACCCTATCATGCCGACTCGATTCGTGCCGACTACCTGGTTCCCACAGGTCTTCAGTTCGGACTTGGCAGGATCGGGTTCCACACGTTCCGCCACACTTACCGCGCTTGGCTGGACGAAACCGGAGCACCCGTGGGTGTGCAGCAGAAACTCATGCGACACGCGCACGTTTCTACAACGATGGACCAGTATGGAAATGCCTCGGCTATGGCGAAGCGCAAGGCCAATCGGCCAATTGTGCAAAGACTGTTGAGAAGGTCTGCCAATCAGCAGATCTCGATTCAATAAATAAGGGGAACCGTGAGGCAGTTCCCCTTGTTGGACAGTTTTGGACAGTCACTACACTTTAACAATTGCCCGTAACCTAATGATTGCGTTGGTTGCGGGGGGTGGATTTGAACCACCGACCTTTGGGTTATGAGCCCAACGAGCTACCAGACTGCTCCACCCCGCGATTGAATGATAGCAACCGCACTCCAGGGCGTCAAACCAGCAAGCAAGAAAGTGCAAGAAAGTGTGACGCCTTTCGTTTTGGCTCAATCTTTCAACTTCGGACGCTCACAGGCATCCACAATCTTGCTGGGATCAATCGCCTCCTTGTCCAGCTGTTCTTCCAAAATCCTTCCGTCCTTGCCGATCAGGAAATTCACGCGGCGGGCTGTCTTGTATTTGTCGAAGTAGACATCATATTTGTGCGTCGTTTCTCCGCCCCAGTCACTCAAGAGCGGGAACGTAACCCCAATTTGATCGGCAAAGGCTTTGTTCGCAAACGGGCTATCCATGCTCACACCCAGGACCTGGGTGTCGGTCGCTTCCAGTTTCTGCAGATTCTTCTGGAAGTTTTTCATCTGCTCCGTTCAACCACCCGTGAATGCGAAGACATAGAATGCCAGTACGACATTCTTCTTGCCGCGGTAGTCACTAAGGGAGACGTCTTTCAATTCTTTTCCATCGAAGTATTGCAGCTTAAAATCCGGAGCCATATCGCCGACTTTCAGGTTGGGCGCCGGCCTTGCCGGTTTCTTATCATCCGCGAACACGGGGCGGGTGAGACTCGGCGATATCGCCGCCATAATCAGCAGCCACACTCCTAGCACCGTCCAGACAGGCTTTTTCATGAAAATTCACCCCACCATCGTTAAGTAGGCAAAGAGTACGCCCAAGACGGAACAGCGTCAATGTGAGACGCGAGATTTGCTGATATTGTCAAAGCCCATGGCTTGCAGGTACATTCCTTGGCAGTACAATAGACAGTAGTTGTCAGGCCGAGTCTCCGTGTCGGACCAATAGAGTGGCAGGACCAGGTATCCCTTCTGAGCTTCCGCAAGACGTTCCCACCAGGGCGCGCAGCGCTGCCGAATTCGGCTGCGGTCGCCTCGAAACTACCATTAACAGTGTCGCTGGTCTCCAACCATCCAGTGGGGTAAGTCTGCGCACCGTCAACGATGTATTTTTTTCCATCGTGGAGAGCGATCAAGCCAGCGTGATGCTGCATCGCGAGGCGATTGAATGGATCTCGATCTCATCCCGGGAACTTTATCGCAATGTCGTGGGCGTGGCGCGGGCGCTGGAAAGCTGGGGTATTAGCAAGGGCGATCGTGTCGCCATTCTCAGCGAGAACCGGCCCGAATGGAGCACGGCTGATTTCGCTACCCTGCTGCTGGGCGGAGTCGTTGTGCCGGTCTATTCGACCTTGACCGACGAGCAAACCGCTTATGTTCTGAGCGATTCCGGGGCTCGCGTCGTTTTCGTCTCCACCGACAAGCAACTGCAAAAAGTACTGGCGATCCAGGGCCGAACCAAGGTGGAAAAAATTGTCGTCATGGATCCGGTGGAGACCGCACATGCCTTGCACATGTATCGCTTGATGAACGAAGGACCAGACGCGCGCGATCCCCAGTTCGACGTTCGTGCCATGGAGATTGCGCCGGACGACCTCGCCACAATTATTTACACGTCCGGCACAACCGGGACTCCCAAGGGTGCCATGCTGACGCACGGTAACCTTGCGTCGAACATCTCCTGCTCCTTACAGGAATTCGAGGTGCGGCCCGGTCAGATTAGCCTTTCCTTCCTGCCGCTCTCGCATGTAACCGCGCGGCATGTTGACTTCGCAATGATGTATCACGGGGTGACACTGGCCTATTGTCCGTTTATCGAACAACTTCCCCGTGCTCTGCTGGAAGTTCGGCCCACGATTTTTGTCGGGGTTCCGCGCGTTTACGAAAAAATTTATAACCAGGTCGTTCAGAGGACGAAGGGCCTGCTTAAGAGCGCGATCTACGCTTGGGCGTTGGCGGTGGGTCACCGCCACAAACAAGAGATTCTTTCCGGCCGACGGCCAACAACCACGACATGGAGGGTGGCAGACAAGCTGATTTATTCCCAAGTCAGGGCAGCGCTGGGCGGCCGGGTCGGCCTTTTCATCTCCGGGGGAGCCCCCTTGGGGCGGGAATTGGCAGAGTGGTATGCAACCATCGGTATTCGCATTCACGAAGGCTATGGCCTCACGGAAACCTCACCGGTGATCGCTGTTAATACGCCCAAGGCCCACAAGCTGGGAACCGTCGGCAAGCCGCTACGCAATCTCGAAGTGCGAATTGCCGAGGATGGTGAAATCCTGGTGCGCGGCCCATCGGTCTTCCAGGCCTACTGGAATCGTCCTGAGGAAACCAGAAATGCATTCCTGGAGGATTGGTTTAAGACTGGAGACATCGGCAACATTGATGCCGCGGGATTTCTCTCCATCACCGATCGTAAGAAAGATTTGATCAAGACTTCCGGTGGAAAGTTCATCGCTCCCCAACCGATTGAAAATTCGCTGAAACACAACGTGTTGATCGCGGAAGCCGTTATTCTTGGCGACAAGCGAAAATTCCCCGCGGTTCTCATCGCTCCTCATTTCCCTCTACTCGAGGATTGGGCGCGCACGAACCACGTCCCATTCTCTTCCCGAAAAGAACTGGTCCAACATTCCGTGGTACAGGCTCTATACGAGGGCATCGTCGCCGATCTTAATCAAACGCTGGCGCGCTTCGAGAAGCTGAAGAAAGTCATTGTGGTGCCGGATGAATTCTCGCCGGAAGATGGAACCTTGACCGCCAGTTTGAAGCTCCGTCGGCGGGTTATCGAAGAGCGTTACCGGCACGACATTGACCGCTTGTATGCGCAGGCTGATTCGATGCCCGCCGATTGAAGCGGTCGCCCGGAATACCCCTTCTGGCAGGAGTTTCATTACAATAGCGGCATGGATTCACTAATCATCAGTGGCAGGCAGTTTCGTTCCCGGCTGATAGTCGGCACCGGCAAGTACAAGTCATTCCAGGAGACGGCGCGGGCGTTGGAGGCCAGCGGCGCGGAAATGGTTACCGTGGCGGTGCGCCGGGTCAATCTTGACCGCAGCAAGGAATCGCTGCTCGACTACATCGATCCCAAGAAATACTTTCTCCTGCCCAACACAGCAGGATGCTACACCGCGGACGAGGCAATCCGCACGGCGCGATTAGGGCGCGAGGTTGGGCTTTCCGACTGGGTCAAGCTGGAAGTGATTGGAGATCAGGCCACACTTTATCCCGACGTGCAGGCAACCCTGGAAGCGACGCGCGTACTAGTGAAAGAAGGCTTTACCGTTCTTCCCTACACCTCTGACGATGTGGTTTTCGCCAAGCGCCTGTTGGATGCCGGCGCCAGTGCCGTCATGCCGCTGGGAGCGCCGATCGGCAGCGGGCTAGGTATTCAGAACGCAGCAAATATTCGCATCCTGCGTGAGGTAATTACCGGCGTGCCGCTCATCGTGGATGCCGGAGTGGGCACAGCTTCAGACGCCACCATTGCGATGGAATTGGGCGCCGATGCGGTTCTCATGAACACCGGGATCGCTAACGCTCAGGATCCCGTGCTCATGGCGGAAGCCATGCAGCATGCGGTAATCGCCGGGCGGCAGGCATATCTAGCCGGACGCATGGCCAAGAAGCTGTACGCGACGGCCAGTTCTCCGCTGGAAGGCGTCGTGAAGTAATTCGAGCCCAAGAAAAGGCGGCCACTTGCGGCCGCCTGAGCAGTATTCTTCCACCTCAGAGCATTTTCGCGCTATCCACGTGGATGGATTCCCCGCTTACCGTGCCGGTCACAGCTACGTGATGCCCTTCGTGACCTTTCAGGGCATCCGGATTGTCCACGGTCAGGACTTTCTGGTCGGTATCAGTGACCACCACCATCTTTGCTCCTGCGGCGAGACACTTCTTGGTGCATTCTTCCGCACCCGCGTGGGCTCCTTTGACACCGCACTTGGCGTCAGTAACCCAACCATTCACGGTCTCGCTCTTTCCTTTGTCGGATCCTGCCGACGCGATGGCGACATAGCCGAACACGAGACACAAAGCCAGGCAAATCAGCAGCAGTTTCTTCATAGAAATCTTCTCCTCTATTGTGGCGGCCAGAGCCGCGAGATGAATTTGATCGCTTGTCATTCTGAGCGAAGCGAAGAACCTGTGCATTTCTACATGCAGAAGCGAATACATAGATCCTTCGCTTCGCTCAGGATGACAACTTAAAACCCCACCCATAGCACTCGCCAGGGACTCTGCTTAGAACGGGACACTTGAATAGAGTGTACAAGCTCTGCTGAGGTTACAACTCCTCCGGACTGGTCCGAAGCGCAAAAACTATATCATAGCGTCATTTCTTTGCGGCCTTCGTATCCGGCTTTTGTGGAGTTGCGGCGGCAGGAGGAACGTAGACTACCTCGCCCGGCCGGGCGTAGTGCAACTGCTCGCGCGCTTCCTTTTCGATGGCTTGAGGATCGGTTTTGAGGGCCTTGATCTGTTCAGAGTAGCGGTCGTTCTCTTTTTGCAAATCGTCAACCTGGCGCTGTAGGTCCTTAATGGCAGCACGTTTTTGCTTGAACACCACCATGCCGTTCGCGCCGAACGTGACGTGGAGGAAAACCCAGGCAGCAAGGACCAAAATAGCCGTTGTGGCGATGCGCCGGCGCAGTCGGTAGAGCCGGTTCCATGTCGGACGCAGGCGCTCGGTAAGCCGGTCGAACGCCAATTCCGCCTGTGGCGCGCGCTCCACCACGGCTCGCAGACCATCCTCGGGGCGTGGCAGGATCCGGATTTTGGCCACCTGATTTACTCGAAAATCCATTGTTTGGCCGCTGCGCTCAGCTTCTCCAGTCCATCTTCGCTGCGGGCCTCCGAGTAAACTCGTACGACCGGTTCCGTGCCGGACAACCGGTAGCATACCCAGGAGCCATCGTCGAAAATCAGCTTCAGACCATCCTTGCGGACGGCTTCCCCCACTTTACGACCGTCGAAATCGCGTGGGGCAGACTGCAACTTTCTAGTGAACTTCTCTTTGACTTCGGGCGTCAAGCGGAAGTTCTCCCGGCGCGGATAGAAGGAACCAACTTTGACAAATAGCTCTTTTAATTGATGGCCGAGTGATTTTCCACGTCGAGCAACCATTTCGCAACACAGCAGGCCGGCAAGAACACCGTCTTTCTCGGGAACGTGATGGCGAATCGACAACCCGGCGCTCTCCTCTCCGCCAATGGCGATTTTGTCTTGTTTAATCAATTCGCCGATGTACTTGAACCCCACCGGAGTCTCGTGCAGTTCCACGTTGTGGTGCCGGGCAAGAGCGTTGATCAGATTGGTGGTGGCAACCGACTTGGCGACACCATTTTTCCAGCCGCGACTTTCGACCAGGTAATCGAACAGCAGAGCAATGACGTAATTGGGCTGGACGAAGGTGCCGTCTTCGTCCAGGATTCCGAAACGGTCGGCGTCTCCATCGGTAGCAATTCCGATGTGCGCCCGCTTTTCTCGCATATTCTTCCGCAATGGCGCAAGCAGGTGATCGTCGGGCTCAGGGGCGTGGCCGCCGAACAGGACATCGCGACAATCGTGGATCGTCGAAACCTCCACTCCGGCATTGCGCAGAAGCTGATCGGAGTAACCGCGGGCCGCTCCCCAGAAAGGATCAAAACCGACTCGAACTCCCGCTTTCTGGATGGCCTTCAAATCTACAATTTCTTTCAGCCGTGCCATATAGGCAGGCTTGGGATCGAGTGACTGAGCGGATAGCTTCTGTTTTGAGCTTGGGGTTGAGGCACCGGCCGCGTCCGAGGCTGCAATCTCAGCTTCAATTTTCCGTGTGACCTCAGGGAGCGCGGGTGCGCCGTCAGGAGTCGAGAATTTGATTCCGTTGTACTCGGGAGGGTTGTGGGAGGCCGTGAAATTGATAGCGCCATCGCTGCCTTCCTGTACGACGGCATAGGCAATCGTCGGCGTGGGCGCGGGCTCTGCGATGACAAGCGGGGTGATGCCATGAGCGGCCAGAATTTCCGCAGCCATCGAGCAGAAGGTCTCGCCTAGAAATCGCGGGTCGCGCCCCACGATGACGCGGGCGCCTGCAGGTTTCTGCGAGGCCACGTAGCGCGCAATCCCGGTCACCACCCGGCGAACGTTGGCGAACGTGAATTCCTCCGCCACGACGGCTCGCCATCCTGAAGTGCCGAATCTAATTTGAGTTGCCATCATGACTCCCGCTTGGGAGACGCGGCAAACCGCGTCTCTACCGCTCTGACTCCGAGTCTTCCGAGGCTGCTAGACTCTGATGGAAAAACTGTTGGCCGAAAGTGATTCTATATGAGCGAACAGAAAATCGTCCTCACTACCGCCGGGTCGCAGGAGGAAGCGCACAAGATCGCGCACAGTCTGGTGGAACGGCAACTGGCTGCCTGCGTCAACATTTTGCCGGAGGTGGAGTCAATTTATCGCTGGAAAGAGAGTGTGGAAACGGCCCAGGAGTGGATGCTGGTGATCAAAACCACCGGCAAGGCGTTCGCGCGGGTGCGCGAAGCGATAGCCGAACTGCATTCTTACGAACTGCCGGAGTGCGTGCTGCTCTCGATCGAAGATGGCAGCGCGGGCTACCTGAAATGGATTACGGATTCCGTGCGAGCATGAATTTGAGACGAGCACACGCAAGGATCCCTCCGACTCTCGGGTCGCTCAGGGCAGGCTCTTTGCGGACTGACGTCCGCGCAGGATGACGACATCAATACTGGCTGCAAAATGGAAGCGGCGGGAAATTCCCGCCGCTTGTCACAAATGGCGTAGAGTTTCAGTGACGCCGATCTTTACGGAGGTCGCGCTTGTCGGCGCGGATGTCACGATTGTCTTTATTGCGATCGCGGCGGTCCTTGTTCAGGTCGCGACGGTCGGCATTGATGTCACGCAGGTCCTTGCGGGCATCCCTTAGATCGCCATTGCGGTCGCGACGATCGCGGTTGATGTCACGCTGATCAGTGCGAATGTCGCGGCGATCTTTGGCAGCGTCGGCTCGGTCGCCATTCTTCAAATCGCGACGCACGTCGGCGCGGTCGCGATTGATGTCGCGGCGGTCGGCGTTGATATCGCGCTGATCACGGCGTGCGTCGCGCAGGTCGGCGTTGCGGTCCGCCCGGTCTTTGTTGAGATCGCGACGATCATGATTAATGTCACGCTGGTCAAGATTACGGTCCCGCACATCCTGTCTGAGATCTTTCCGATCTTGAGTGATGTCGCTGGAACGTGTGCTTTGCGCGAAAACAAACATCGAGGCTAGCAACAGAAAACTCAGGCTGAGAAGGCTTCGTCGCACGGTCAGTCTCCTATCAGTAACTTCCACCTACGCCGGTATGAACACACACAGAAAGTGAAAGTTGCGCAGGTATCAGAAGAACTACCGGAGGTACTTCAGTTAACTGAACTCGATACAGACCTGGCTGAAAGAAACCGTTTCCAGACTATTTCACGACGGTCTGCGGCCGCTGAGATTCAGGCGCCAGTAATCGAGTAGGAATGGCGGATCGTCCTTCGCGGCCTGCCGGGATAGCTCCTCCACAAACTGGCGCTGGAGTTTGGCATCGGGAATGCGTTCCAGATGACGGTGCAGAATCACCTTGCTCACGAATTCACAGTAACGCTGGGCATTGTCTAGCGGGGTAGGCGCCGCCTCAAGGCTGGTCTCGACCTCCACAAATCCTGCGCTGCGCAGCCGTTTCGCCGTAGTTTCCGCGTCGGAATACATCCATGAAGGCTGGTGATCGGCCAGGTAAGGCGCGAAAGACGGCTGTTGCGAAAGAACGCTAACACGCCCGAGCAGCCGGCTCAAATTCGGGCCGCCGCCACACTGCGCAAGGAGCCATCCTCCGGGCTTCAATGACTGATAGAGATTGCGAAACAACCGGTCATGATCCGGCACCCAATGAAAAGCCGCTGTACTGAAGATGCCGTCAAAGCACTGGTTAAACGGCAGGTCTTGAAGATCGGCAGCAACGAACACGATGCGTTCGCCGAATTTCGCTGTCAACTGTTCGCTTGCGGCCCGCAGCATGTTCTCGGAAAGATCCACTGCCACAACGCGCCCGCGCGGTAATTTCGCCAGCACTTCGGCGGTAAGCTTCCCGGTACCACAGCCGGCGTCGAGTACGAGTTCATCGCCACGCGCTGAGACGCGATCGACCACCTTCTTGCCCCAACTGAACTGTGGTCCGGAGATGCGGTTATAGGCAGCCGAATCCCATTCGCGAGATCGCGTTTTCTTGCCCAACCCTGGCCTCTTAAGTAAGTTCGCTGTGAAATCTCACCGCCCAGGACGCAAAGAGCGCACAGAAAAGTTTCTTAGCGATTCTCGGCGGTCTTGACAGTGGGAATTGGTTCTCAAATCGCGGCCAGCGCCTCGTCTAAGTCGGCGATGATGTCGTCCACATCCTCTATGCCCACTGAAATGCGCACCATGCCGTCGGTGATTCCGATGGCCTTCCTTCCCTTCTCGCCGAGTGCCATGTGGGTCATGGTCGCAGGATGGGAGATGAGGGTCTCCACTCCACCGAGCGACTCTCCCAGAGAGCAAACACGAACTATCTTGAGCATCTTTTTGGCATTCGATAGCGACCCGGTTTCAAACGTAATCATCGAACCGAACCCCGTCATTTGCTGCCCCGCTAACTTGAATTGGGGGTGGCTGGGGAGACCGGGATAAAACACTGCCCTCACCTTCTTATGTTTGGACAGGAAGTCGGCAACCGCGCGCCCGTTTTTGTCATGCTGCTCCATTCGAACCACCAAGGTCTTCACTCCGCGCAGAACGAGCCAGCATTCAAACGGCGACAGAATCGCACCCGCGGCCTTCTGAATGAATCCGAATTGCTCAGCCTGTTCGGGCTTGCTGCACACGATAACTCCACCGAGGCCATCACTGTGACCATTGAGAAATTTTGTGGTCGAGTGCACCACCATGTCGGCGCCCAAAGCTAGAGGCTTTTGGAAGTAGGGTGACATGAACGTGTTGTCCACCACGAGATCCACGTTTTTGCGCCGGGTCACTTCGCTGATAGCCCGGATATCGCTCAGCGCCATCAGGGGGTTGGTTGGGGTCTCGACATAGACCATCCGAGTCTTTTTGCGGATAGCTTTTTCGACTGCAGCTACGTCTGACGTGTCCACGTACGTGAATTCCAGTCCGTAGTTGGTGAGGATCTGGTTGAAGAGGCGAGGCACTCCACCATACAAGTTATGGCCGCATACCACATGGTCGCCTGACTTGAACATAGTGCAGAGCGCGTTGATGGCCGCCATTCCGCTAGAGAACACACGCGAAGCTATACCGCCCTCGAGTGCGGCTAAGTTCTGCTCCAGGCGGGTACGAGTTGGATTCGAGACACGAGCGTACTCATAGCCTTTGTTCTTGCCCAGCTCTTGCTGGAGATAGGTGGACGTGGCGTAAATGGGGACGGTGATTGCGCCTGTCAGGGGGTCGGCTTCCTGGCCGACGTGGATGGCGCGAGTGGCGAAGCCTGATTGTTTGTTGCGTGGCATCGATCTCCGGTGCGAAGGTTCTCTCAACTAGGCATTGCAGTTCTGCACGCGAGATTCTTCGCGGACCATCGTCCGCTCAGAATGACGACACAACAAGAAGTTAGATTCCGCCCTCAAAAATCTTCTTCGACAAATATCGTTCCGCGGAGTCGGGAATCATCGTGACTAGACGTTTGCCGGGGCCAAGTCTGCGCGCGATTTCCAGGGATGCAAAAACATTGGCGCCACCGCTGGATCCGGCCAGCACTCCCTCGCGCGCCGCGAGCTGCTTGACCATATCGAAAGCCTGTGCATCGGTGACCATGAAGACTTCGTCGCAGACCGAGCGATCGAAGTTCGGCGGAATGAAGCTGGTCCCGATACCTTCAACCTTGTGCTTTCCCGGCTTGCCGCCGCCCAGAACCGAGCCTTGCGTTTCGACCACAACCGTCAGCGCCTTAGGCCGTCGCTCCTTGATGTAGCGGGCGATACCGGTGAAGGTTCCAGCGGTCCCCGCGCCAATTACGATGGCATCGATATTGCCTTCCATCTGCTCGAAGATTTCACGAGCCGTGGTTTCGTAGTGATAGTCAGGATTGGCCGGATTTTCGAACTGGCCCGCCATAAAGGCCCTGGGATTATTGGTGGTGGTTTCCTTGGCCCGGCGGATAGCTCCTTCCATGCCCTCAGCGTCCGGGGTGCGGATGATCTCGGCGCCGAGGGCACGCATGATCATGACCTTTTCCTCCGAAAAGCGCTCGGGCACGAACAGCAGGACACGATAACCGCGGTTCACTCCAATGAGGGCGAGGCCGATACCGGTGTTGCCCGCCGTGGCTTCCACAATGATGGAACCGGGACCCAGGCGTCCCTCTTCTTCGGCGCGCTTGATGATGCCGATCGCCGCGCGGTCCTTTACACTTCCGCCCGGGTTCAGATACTCCAGTTTGGCAAAAACATCCGCTGAACCCGGCGGGACGAGTCGCTTTAATTGGAGGATTGGGGTTTCGCCAACAAGCTGGGTAATGTCCTCGGCGACGCGCGGGCGAGCACCTTCGATAGTTTTCATTCGCACCGTACAGAGTAAGGAAGCAAGGGCGGAAGCGTCAATGACGGCGTCATTAACGATGCGATAATTGTTTTGGAAGTTGAGTCTAGTGAACTCCCCCGCTGCCTCGTTCTTGTCCCGCGTAGTAGCCGCTGCGCGTGCGCACGGTTAAATGTCCGTAGCCGCGAGCGCGTGCTTCGACGTGGATCGTGCGATATCCACCTGCGCTCTTGGGGGTGGTCGGCTTGTATCCGATGGTGTACTGATTGCGAATGTCGTGGGCGACACTGCTGCTGATCTCGTCTACTTCGTCCAAAGTGCGGGGTAGGAAAGCTACTCCGCCGGTGCGCACAGCAATTTCCTGTAAAGCACGGCGGGCGCGCCTCTGTTTTTCTTCCCCCAGCAGACCGATCGCGTATACGGTGGGACCGTTCTCCGACTGCAGGCGTCTGATCGCCTCTTCCAGGGACTCGCGGCTGGCGTTGTCCTCGCCATCGGTGACAACGAACAAGACTTTCTTGTCGAGCTTGGCGTTCTTCTTGAGGTGATCGGCCGAGGCGACGATCGCGTCATACAGCGCGGTACCTCCCCGCGACTCGACTTTTTCCAGCGCCTCCTTGAGTTTGCCGATATTGGAAGTAAAGTCCTGGTCGAGGTAGTACTCATCGTTGAAGTTCACGACGAAAACTTCGTCCTGCGGATTGCTGGATCGAACCAGGTTCAGCGCTGCCTTGTTTACCTTGTCGCGTTTCTCACGCATGGAGCCGGAATTGTCGATGACAATGCCCATCGCCACCGGGATGTCTTCATGCCGGAAGGTCTTGATGGTTTGTGGTTGGCCATTTTCGAAGATGGTAAAAGCATTTCGATCAAGGTTGGTGACCATGCGCTGCTTGTCGTCGAGCACGGTAGCGTGCAGAATGACCTCTTCCACCTCGGCCTTGAAAACGAAAGCTCCGCCTTCGTTTTCCGGCTGCTGCCCTTGCTGTCCCTGGCCCTGCTGCTCTTGTCCAGTTCCCTGCTGTCCAGGCGCGGCAGGCTGCTGCCCCTGCGGTGAGGCTTGCCGCGGCGTGCTCGAAGGTTCCTGCTGCTCGACAGCGCCCGGTTTCGGAGCAATGGGGGCAGGCGGTTGTGCAGGGGCCGAGCCAGCCCCTACAGAGCTACTGCCGGGAGCTTGCTGCGGCGAACTGGAAGTCGAGCTAGCCGGGGTTTGCTGGTTTGGTGCGCTTTGCTCGGGCGAAGTTGTGGAAGGCACCGGACTGGGTGGCGGCACCGTCGAGACCGGCGGCTGCGGCGGTACGGTTGACTGGCCCGAATTCTGGCCAAAAGCCCAAGTGCATAGCAATAGAAGGATAACTAGGGGGCGAACAACCCGATCATTCCGAAGGTGCATAGTATCCCGTCTTGGCGTAAACCTTTAGAGGCGGCAATCCTTTGGGTGGATTTAACTTAACTTTAATCTTACGCCATTTGCCGTCTCGTACAGGATTCTTTGGACGGTAGCCGAGTACATATTGGTTGCGTAGCTCAATACCAATTTTTGTCGCCACGTCCGCCAAGTCATTGGGATTATCGATGGTAAAGGCACGCCCACCAGTGAGTTCCGTGACCTCGCTCAACAATTGCGGGCCTAGCCTTTCCTCCTCAGTGGGGAAATAGTGGTCATAGATGCCGATTGCGTATATGAGGACGTCCGCCTCTTTTACCAGATTCTTAATCTCGCCTTCGGTATAGCGACTGTGGTTATCGCCTCCGTCAGAGATTATCAACAAAGCCTTCTTGGGGTATTTCGCCTGCCGCATTTTGCTGATGCCTAGGTAGATGGCATCCAGCAAGGCTGTGCGCCCCTTGGGGACGGTATAGACGAGCTTGCCCTGGATGTCCTCCACCGACTGCGTGAAGTCGGTGACCTCTTCCGGCTTGTCGGAGAAGGTAACCATGAAGAATTCATCCTGCGGGTTGGCGGTCTTGAAGAATTCGATGACCGCTTCGCGGGCGCGCTCAATCTTGCTGCTCATGCTCCCGCTCATGTCAAAAATCACACCCAGTGACACGGGGGCATCTTCGCTGGAAAAATGCTTGATTTCCTGCGCTTCTTTGCCTTCGTAGACCTGGAAATTTTCCCGGTCCAGTCCGGTCACTAGACGGTTCATCGGATCAGTGATCGTGACGGGCACGAGCACCAAATCCACGTCCGTCTTGAAGGGCTTGGTGTGCGTCCTGAGGGCAGGGTTCTCGACCAGGTTTTGCTTGGGTTGAGCTGGTTCTATACGTGGCTTGATATGCACGTCGTCGGTAGTATTTTGTGCCCAAGCCAGCGATGTCAGCAGGCCCAAAGCCAACAGCAGCAGCCCTAGAATCCGGGAGCGATTCGCGAAAGGCAGCAGGAAACGGTTACACGTCCTGGAAGGAGTCGAGGGAAAACTCCCAGTTTCGGGCTTCGGGCGGGATGACCCGCGCCCACGAAGGCGGGCCATAAAGGACCTCTCTTGGCGCCGATAGTATCACAAGATTGAAGACTGCATTCCACACTTTTTGTTGCCTAAATTTCATACGCCCATAGGTAAAAGATTGCATCTCGCCGGAACTGCCCGCCCGTCGGCACGGAAGATGCCGTTGGTTCTTGTTACAATGCAAGGCTTCCCGAAATAATGGCTTACATTGCACCGTTTCGCGCACTGCGTTACGACCCGCTGCGGGTAAGTCTTGCGCAGGTAGTCACCCAGCCCTACGACAAGATTACTTCTGAAATGCAGGAACGCTACTACGCGGCCAGTACCCATAACCTGGTGCGTATCATCCTGGGGAAGCGTGAGCCCTGCCGCGAACAAGACAACGTCTACACGAGGGCGGCAGGTTTCTTCCAAGAGTGGCGGCGCGAAGGGATATTCGTCCAGGACGCACGACCTTCTATGTATCCATACTCTCAGCGTTTCATCGCGCCTGGAGGTCAATTCGAATACGAGCGGCGAGGGTTCATCGCCCTAGGCAGGCTGGAGGACTATTCTGCCGGGGTGGTCTTCCGCCACGAACAGACACTGGCTAAACCGAAAGCCGATCGGCTGGACTTGTTGCGAGCCACCCGGGCACATTTCGGCCAGCTCTTTATGCTATACAGCGACACTGGTGAAATCGATAACCTGCTGGCCGGCGACGCTTCCCCGGATATTGATATTAAAGATGAGTATGGGGTTGTGCACCGGGTCTGGAAGATTTCTGATCCTGCGCTGATTGAACTGGTCCGGAGCAAGATGCGCGACAAGAAGCTCATCATCGCCGACGGCCACCATCGGTATGAAACTGCGTTGAACTACCGCAACGAGCGGCGAGCCGCCGCGGGAACGGGGCCTCGCGTTCCGCGCGAGTGCTCTGTAACAAACGCCATGCTTGACCCCGAGCAGGCTGAGCCTGCGCCTTATGAACTGGTCATGATGACCTTCGTCAACATGAATAACGAAGGGCTGCTGATTCTGCCAACCCACCGCGTGGTGCACGGGTTGGATTCGTTTTCTCTGGAGGAATTCCTTGCTGGTTCGCGCAAATACTTCAAGGTCGAGGAAGTCGATTCCGCAGTGGACACAGCGGGCGCAACCCATGTCCTCCGAGAGGCTGGCCGGGCGGGTACTGCGTTATTGGCCTCTAGCGCTAGGCATGCCTTCTTGCTGCATACGCCGCGCGCGAGCGAATCCTTGTTTGCCGGTCTTTCCCTGCGGCAGCGAGCGCTCGACGTTGTGCAGTTGCACAAGGTAGTCCTGGAAACTGTGCTGGGTTTATCCGAGGAGTCCATCCGGAATCAGGAAAACATTTCCTACCTGCGCGATGCAGGAGAAGCATTGCATCGCGTTCGCAGGGGCGGCGCGAATCTCGCTTTCCTAATGAACCCGGTTCGCATGGAGCAGGTTCGGGATGTCGCTTTCGCGGGCGAGGTACTGCCTCAGAAATCAACCGACTTCTATCCCAAGTTGCTGACCGGCCTCACGATTTATGCGCTGGATTAGCTTCGTCCTGGCAGGATGTCTGTTGCTAGAGATGGCTGCGCCCACTCCCGAGGAGAAGCGCATCTCGATCTATTCTCCGGCCGCGGACTATTCGCTAAGCGTCACCCAACGTGAGGGCAAGGATTACGTCGGTCTGCTGGAAATCCTGGAGCCGCTCGGGAGTGTGACCGCCAAAATGCAGGGACAGAAGTGGCAATTGCGCTTCAACGACATCGACGCTCAGTTCACCCCAGGAAGCAATAAGGCGCGCATCCGTGGCCGGGAAGTTGATTTACCGGCGCGGTTTCTCATGGAGAACAATCGGGGTCTTATTCCTCTCGATTCCTTAGTGACATTGCTGCCGCATTTCCTGGGCATTCCCGTACTGCTTCACACGACGGCGCGCCGACTCTTCATCAGTGAGGCCGGAACCACCTACAAAACGGAATTCAGTAAAACGACGCCGAAGCTGGTTTTGAATTTCAGCTCGCCAGTCAATCCGACCATCGGCACGGAACCGGGAAAGCTGAATATGATTTTCGTTCGCGACCCATTGTTGCCATCCGGGCCAGAGAGCGTCAACTTCAATGACAAAGCAATCTCCTCGATCACATTCCAGGAAAACAACGGAGCCGCGGAGATTACGGTCAACGGCGGGGTCCCGCTTCTGGCGAGCTTTAGCAACGACGGTCGAACCATCACCGTCGCACCTGCGCCTTCAGCGGCACCCGCGCCAGCTGCGCCACCGGCTGCTTCAGTAGCTCCGGCAGCCACTCCAGCGCCCCCCGCTGCGGGCCCGGCCCCGTCCGGACTACCTGCACCGGCGCCGACCGCCACTCTTCGCTATTTTGCTGTCGTAGACGCGAGCCACGGTGGCGATGAGCGCGGGGCCGCACTGAGCGATAAATTGACAGAAAAAGACGTCACCTTGGCCTTCGCACAGCGTATTCGCCAGGAATTGGAGAGCCGCGGAATTGCCACTCTGATGCTGCGCGATTCCGACTCCACGCTGACAGTTGATCAGCGCGCGTCCACGACCAACACGGCCCGCCCGGCGATCTACATAAGCGTACACGCGGCGAGCGACGGAACGGGTGTACGTGTCTATACCGCCCTGTTGCCATCCGGTGGGGATAACCGGGGACCCTTTGTCGCCTGGGACGCGGCTCAGTCGCCACTTCTGAGTGTCAGCCAGGCAGCGGCTTCCAGCATCGCGGCGGAGCTTCGCAAAAAGATTCCTGTTCGATCCCTGATTGCTCCCTTGCGCCCTCTGAACAACGTGACCTCAGCGGCTATCGCGATCGAAATCGCTCCACCATCCGGGGACGTCGCCGATCTGAGTTCTCCGACTTACCAACAACTGATAGCAGCTTCGGTTGCCACGGGAGTGGTCTCGATGCGCGACAAGCTGGAGGCTTCCCGTTGATTCCTCGTCATCTGCAAATCGGAATGGCGGTATTGCTGGTTGTGGTGCTGATCATGGCGTTTTACGTTCACCGGATGAGGGGGCGGGTAGCTGAAACCGGCGCACGCGTGGCCGACACGCGACCGGTGGCGCCTCCAGTGGCGGGACCGACCGAGCAGGTGACACTTTATGTCGCCTATGATGATGCCGGTGTACTACACGCGCAATCAGCCCGGGTGCCTCTGCCTGCTGGCCGTCAACAACGCGCGCAGGAGTTGCTGCGGGCGCTGCTAGGGATCTACCTGGATAAGAACTCGCCGCATCCGCTGCCCGCCGGAGCCGAAGTACGGGATGTCTACATGGTGGATCCTGGCCTCGCGGTGATTGACACGAATTCCGCCTTTGCCGATAACCATCGTTCCGGCGTGCTCGTCGAGGAGCTGACGATTGCCTCTTTTGTTCGAACCTTAGCTGCGAATATTCCCGGCATCAACCGCGTGAAAATTCTCGTGGACGGCAAGGAGCGTGACACCCTGGCGGGGCATGCCGATTTATCCGATTTCTATGACACTTCGGCCGTTGGCAAAGCTGCCGATCAACTGGAGACCGCAGCTCAGTAGGTATCATTTACAATCGCCATCTATGGTCTACCGCAGCGACAACCGAGAGCCTGACCAGCTCCGGCCAGTGAAAATCATCCCCGACTACATCACCACGGCAGAAGGCTCGGTGCTGATTGAAGTCGGGAACACGCGGGTCATCTGCACGGCGTCGGTAGAAGAAACGGTCCCGCAATTCCTGCGCAATACCGGTAAGGGCTGGGTCAGCGCCGAATACGGCATGCTGCCGCGGTCCACACTTACCCGGACGGCGCGTGACGTCAACAAAGGGCGTCCCAGCGGACGCACGCATGAGATCCAGCGACTGATTGGCCGCTCGCTGCGGGCCGTGATCGACCTGACTCGGCTGGGAGAACGTACCATCTGGGTCGATTGTGATGTGATTCAGGCAGACGGCGGCACGCGCACCGCGTCGATCACGGGCGCGTTTGTAGCTTTGGGCATGGCGCTGGAGAAACTGGTCGAGGCGGGTACATTGACTTCGGTTCCCTTGCGCGACTTTGTTGCTGCCGTCAGTGTCGGCATCGTGGATAGCGAAATCATGCTCGATCTGAGCTATGAAGAAGATTCGCGCGCCGACGTCGATATGAATTTTGTAATGACGGCCGGGCACAAGATCGTCGAAATCCAGGCTACCGCCGAGCACCGGGTATTTGACGAGCAGCAACTGGGGCAGATGATCGCATTGGCGCGCTCCGGCATCGATTCCCTGATCTCCAAGCAGCAAGCGATTCTCAGCCAACTTACCCTTCGACAGTAGGTCAAAAGGTATACAATGAACCGCCGCACTGCCCCGGGCGGTACGGTTTTACCCGGTGAGACCTGCGCACCTCATTGGAGGAATCTATGAAGCTTACACCTGGAAAGTTAGCTGGCATGAAGGCAGTTTCGAACGACCGTGGCGTGATTGCCGCTGCTGCGATGGATCAGCGTGGCTCGCTGCAGAAAGCCCTGGCCAAAGAAAAAGGCAGCGAAGTGAACGACGCCATGATGGAGGAGTTCAAGTCCCTGGTCACCGAAGTGCTCACGCCCCATGCCAGCGCTATCCTGCTCGATCCGGAGTGGGGACTGCCCGCTTCCAAGCGGCGGTCTCGCAATGCCGGCTTGTTGCTCGCCTACGAGAAGACCGGCTACGACAAGACCGGTCCTGGCCGTTTGCCGGACCTACTCGATCATTGGTCGGTGCGCCGCTTGAAAGAGGCCGGAGCAGACTGCATTAAGATTCTTCTTTATTACAGTCCTTTCGATCCCAAGGACATCAACGATCGCAAGCATGCCTGGGTCGAACGCCTGGGCGACGAGTGCCGCGCCAACGATATTCCTTTCTTCCTGGAATTTGTGGCTTATGAAGAAGGCGCGGACGAAAAAGGCTTTGATTTCGCAAAGAAGAAACCGCAGGCCGTGATTGGGAGCATGCGTGAGTTCACGAAAGACCGCTATGGCGTGGATGTGATGAAGGTGGAAGTGCCGGTGAATTTCAAGTTCGTGGAAGGTGCACACGCCTACGCTGGCCAGAAGGCCTACTCCAAACAAGACGCGATGAAACTTTTCCGCGAGGCCGCCGCGGTTGCAACCAAGCCGTTTATCTATCTCTCGGCGGGGGTAAGCAACGCGGAGTTTACCGAAGCCCTCGAACTGGCTGCGGAATCAGGCGTTAAATTCAATGGCGTGCTCTGCGGCCGGGCCACCTGGAAGGATGGAATCCCGGTTTATGGGAAGCAGGGCCCCGAAGCCTTCCGCAAGTGGCTACAGGATCAAGGAGTGAAAAATATCAATAACGTCAACCAGCGGCTGAAGGCGGCAACCCCGTGGTACGAGATTTACGGACTGGAGCCCGCCACGGTTGGAGCGTAAAAGCAGATGCAGATTGCTATGGGCGGGCCGCCCGGCGGCACGCCTTTGTTTTTGTCGTTATTCTGAGGAGTCCCAGCCACTGATGTACCTCCACATCTCGTGTGGAAGCGGGTCTCCGACCCGCCGGGACGGGTCAAAGACCCGTCCCCACTCCGATTTACTCTTCCTATAGCCTTGCTGGGTATGCCTTACACGACGGTGATGACTTTGGTCATCTTGCTTGGAGCTTGCGGTTACTTCAAGCTGTACGGCAGGTAAGCTTCGTGCTGTAAGCGAGTTAACAGAAGCCAATCCTCTTATGCGCGACCCGAAAGCTTCATCGGCAGCGTCGGCCGACTGGACACACCTGCTCACCGATCCTGATCTGGTCAGTCACTTGGGCAAGCTGCTCCAGACCTATCGGGAAGCACCTCCTGAAAAACGTGAGCAGGCGCTGCTGGATGCCATGCGAGAGATCAAGAGTGGAGCGAGAAAGTCGACATCAACTTCCGCTGCATCGTCCGCGCAAAAGAGCGCGGACTTGGCCGCGGCTGCGAGCGTACCCGCTCCAACTCCTCCGCCTTTTGAGCCGGATATCTTCACGCCTTCCTGGGGACAGGATCGCCGGAAGTATCCGCGTCTGAAATGCTTCGTGGCTGTCGAGCTGCACGTCGGCGCTTCGCCCACTCCAATCTGGGGAAACTTGTCGAATACCAGCATGGGCGGGTGCTTTGTGGAATCCATGACCCCCGTCAACGCAGGCGCCAATGTGGAAATCGGACTCTGGGTCAGCAGCGGAAAGCTCTGGGTGAAAGGCATTGTGCTCAATGGAGTGGTTACCAAGAGCACGCCTTCGTTCGGCATTCGAATCAAGTTCGAGAGCCTCGAGCCTGCGGCACGTGAGACTCTCCGGCAATTCCTAAAATTCGTGGAGAGTTCCACCAAGGGCTACGAAAAACAGCATAGCTACCTGGCTCAATTGAAGCGCTAAACTCCTCCCCCTCAATACCTGCAAGCCTGCCTTCTCACCTCAAATCTTCACCAGCTGTATCCTGTCTACCTTCCGTGTCATCCAAACATTTGAATGCAATAATCAGTAGAGTTTTCTAAGATGTGGTGAACCCAGGAAGCCATTCGTACTTTTCTTTACTTCCGACGTAGTGGGAAAGCGGCGAAGATTCCGGCAGTTAACTGACAGAGGAGACCCCATGGTGACTAGCGAGCAGTCGGTGGCGACGGGCAGTCGGCTGGACATGTTGTCCATCAACACCATTCGTACCCTGTCGATGGACGCGGTGCAACAGGCCAACTCGGGCCATCCCGGAGCTCCGATGGCATTGGCTCCGGTCGCGTACACCTTATGGCAGCAGTTCCTGCGCTACGATCCCGAGGATCCGATCTGGCCGAACCGCGACCGCTTTGTTCTGTCCAACGGCCACGCTTCTATGCTGCTGTATTCGCTGCTGTTCCTGGCCGGAGTTCGTGCTGTAAATCCCAAGTATGAGAGGCTTGGCGAATACGCCGTCACGCTGGAGGACATCAAGCATTTCCGCCAGATCAACAGCAAGACTCCCGGACATCCCGAGTATCGCCTTACTTCCGGTGTGGAGACCACGACCGGACCCCTCGGCCAAGGGGTGGGAAACAGCGTGGGGATGGCGATTGCCGGCAAGTGGATGGAGGCGCATTTCAATCGTCCCGGTTTCGAGATGTTCAACTACAACGTATACGCTGTCTGCGGCGACGGCGACATGATGGAAGGTGTATCCAGCGAGGCTGCGTCGCTGGCTGGTCATCTCAAGCTTCCAAATCTGTGCTGGATCTATGACGCAAATCAAGTCACGCTCGACGGCCCGGCCGAGTGGTCATTCAGTGAAGACGTGGGTGGACGGTTCAAGGCCTACGGCTGGAACGTGACTCATGTTCCTGATGCCAACGACCCGGGAATGCTGGCCGAGGCATATCGGAATTTCCTGCACACCAAGGATCAGCCCACGCTGATCATCGTGAACAGCCATATTGGTTATGGGTCGCCCCACAAACAGGACACCAGCGCGGCGCACGGAGAGCCTTTGGGCGAGGAGGAAGTCCGACTCGTTAAGAAGTTTTATGGGTGGCCCGAGGACGCCAAGTTTCTTGTTCCCGACGGAGTGCGCGAACATTTTCGCGAGGGCATCGGTAAGCGCGGACACCAGTTGCGCGAAAGATGGATGCAGCTCTTTGACGAGTACGAGAAAAAATACCCCGAATTAGCTGATCATCTCAATCGCATGCAGCATCGTGAGCTTCCCAATGGCTGGGACAAGAATCTGCCATCCTTTTCTCCCGATCCAAAAGGAATCGCGACACGCGAGAGCTCGGGTAAGGTTCTTAATGCCATCGCACAAAATGTTCCCTGGCTGATGGGAGGTTCGGCGGATCTGGCGACATCCAACAAAACCACCCTTAAGTTTGAAGGCGCGGGAGACTTCAAGGCAGGCAATTACGGGGGACGTAATCTCCACTTCGGAGTCCGCGAGCACGAGATGGGGGCAGCGCTGAACGGGATGGCGTTGTCCAAGATTCGGGCATTCGGCGGGACATTCTTCAATTTCAGCGACTACATGCGGCCGACCATTCGCCTGGCTGCGATCATGGAAATTCCCGTCATCTATATTTGGACGCACGACTCGATCGGTTTGGGAGAAGATGGGCCTACGCACCAGCCGGTCGAACAACTGCCGTCGTTACGAGCAATCCCCGGATTAACTCTGATGCGCCCGGCCGATGCTAACGAAGTCGTAGAAGCCTGGAAGGTAATCATGAGGCTCCGCCACGAGCCAGCGGGACTGGTGCTGACCCGGCAGGCGGTTCCGACCTTAGACCGTTCCAAATACGCTCCTGCTTCCGGGGTCGCCAAGGGAGCCTACATCCTGGCCGATGCACTCGGGGCTAAGCCGGATGTGATCCTTATGGCGTCCGGAAGTGAAGTTGCTTTGTGTGTCGATGCCTATGAAAAGCTGAAAGCAGAGGGAATCAAGGCGCGGGTGGTCAGCATGCCGTCATGGGATCTATTTGAGCATCAGGACCAGGACTACAAGGAGGAAGTGCTTCCGCCGGAAGTCAAAGCGCGTGTGGCCGTGGAACAGGCGTCCACGTTCGGCTGGGCGCAGTATGTGGGGCTGGACGGAATCGTCATCGGAATGCACACCTTTGGCGCTTCCGCACCACTCAAAGAACTGCAAAAGAAATTCGGCTTTTCGCCGGACAAAGTGGTTGAGGCCGCCCGCAGGGCCATGGGGCGCTTAAGGTAGCTATGCGAATTGTGATTGGGTCGGACCATGCCGGATTCGAACTGAAAAAGCAGATCGCATCTTATCTGGGCGAACTCAAACATCAAGTGGTTGATGTGGGCACCGACAGCACGGAACCCGTTGACTATCCTGACTACGCCGAGGCAGTCGGCAAGGCCATCTTGGATGGGCGCGCCGAACGCGGTGTTTTGATTTGCGGTAGCGGTGTGGGTGCATCAGTTGCGGCGAACAAGTTGGTCGGCATCCGCGCTGGGTTGTGCCACGACACCTATTCCGCCCACCAGGGAGTGGAGCACGACGATACCAATGTGTTAGTGCTAGGTGCTCGCGTAGTAGCTTACGCGCTAGCCGAAGAACTGGTCCGAGCTTTTATTGGAGCCACTTTTACGAACGAAGAGCGGCATCGCCGCCGGCTTGAAAAAGTTAAAGCCATGGAGAAACGATATGCAGCCCACCGGAATTCTTGATACTGCCAAGGCTACTAAGCCAGTCAAAGATCTTCAGAAGTATGGCCAGTCCGTGTGGCTGGACTACATCCGCCGCAACCTGATTACCAGCGGCGAATTGAAGCGCCTGATCGAGGAAGATGGGTTACGGGGAGTTACCTCCAATCCGTCGATTTTCGAGAAGGCGATCACGGGCAGCACCGATTACACGGACTTTCTGGCATCGCTGAATTCCCGAACCGACCTGGACGCGAAAGCGCGGTACGAGTTGTTAGCCATTCGGGATATCCAGGATGCAGCCGACATGCTGCGTCCGGTGTATGAAAGCACGAAGCGTAGAGATGGCTACGTCAGCCTGGAGGTCTCGCCGTATCTCGCGCGCGACACGGGTGGCACGATCGAAGAAGCCCGCCGGTTGTGGAACGCAGTGGATCGTCCAAACCTGATGATCAAAGTGCCCGGCACCCCAGAAGGAATTCCCGCCTTTCAGCAACTGATCAGCGAGGGCATCAACATCAATGTCACTCTCCTGTTCGCACAGGAAGTGTATGAGAACGTCGCCGAAGCCTACATTGCCGGTTTGGAGCAGCTTGCAGCCCGCGGCGGGGATGTCAGCAAGATGGCAAGCGTGGCCAGTTTCTTCATCAGCCGCATTGACACGTTGGTCGATTCGCTGGTGAATGAAAAACTCAAAAAGAGTTCCTCTGCTGAGGAACAGGCAACCCTGAAGGGTATTCTGGGCAAAGTCGCTATCGCCAACGGGAAGCTCACTTATCAACGCTATCTGCGAATCTTCAGTGGACCGCGTTGGCAGTCTCTGGCGGCCAAAGGCGCCCAAACCCAGCGCGTGCTGTGGGCCAGTACCAGCACGAAGAATCCCAGCTATCGCGACGTGATGTACGTCGAAGAGCTGATCGGGAAGGACACTGTGAACACGGTGCCGCCGACAACACTGGACGCATTTCGCGATCATGGGCAGTTGCGCGAAAGCCTCACGGAAAATATCGACGCCGCAAAGAGAACTATGCAGGATTTGGCCAAGGTCGGCATCTCCATTAAAGAAGTAACGGACAAGCTCACGGACGATGGCGTGCGGTTGTTTGCCGAGGCCTTTGACAAGCTGCTAGAAGCGGTAGAGAAAACTGCCAAGCGCGAAGTCACGCCCAAGGTCAATCAGCAGAGTTACAGGCTTTCTCAGGAACTGGCCGCTGCCGTGAGAAGCGCCATTGAGGATTGGCGAGCTGCTGGAAAAGTCCGGCGGCTCTGGCAGCACGATGCATCCTTGTGGACAGGCACCGACGAGGCGAAATGGCTGGGTTGGCTCGGGATTACAGAAGATCAGATTGCCCGCAGCCAGGAGTTACGCCGTGTTGCGGAAGACGTAAAAAGCGCCGGATTCAGTCACGTGCTGCTGTTGGGCATGGGCGGTTCCAGTTTGTGTCCTGAAGTCCTGAAGATGACGTTCGGGAAGATTCCTGGCTGGCCCGAGCTGCACGTGCTGGATTCCACCGATCCGGCTCAGGTCAAATCTTTAGAAAACAAGATTGACCTATCGAACACGCTGTTCATCGTCTCCAGCAAATCGGGCAGCACGCTTGAGCCTAACATCTTCAAACAATACTTTTTTGAGCGGGTCAAGGCAGCAATCGGCGCCGACGAATCAGGCAGCCGGTTCATTGCAATCACCGATCCTGGATCGAAGATGCAGCAGGTGGCCGAGGCGGACCACTTTCGTCACATCCTTTATGGCGTGCCCAGCATAGGTGGACGTTACTCGGCGCTCTCGAACTTCGGCATGGTGCCGGCGGCTGTCATGGGCGTCGACATCGCGAAGTTCCTAGATCGTACCGAGGAGATGGTGCAGGCGTGTGCTTCCTGCGTGCCGGTAGAGCAGAATCCCGGCGTGATACTGGGAATCATTCTTGGCAACGCCGCCAAAAACGGCCGCGACAAGCTCACCATCATCACTTCCCCTGGCATTTCGGATCTGGGTGCATGGCTGGAGCAACTGATCGCCGAATCTACCGGGAAAGAAGGCAAGGGTATCATTCCGGTTGATCGCGAACAGTTGGGAATGCCCGAGGTGTACGGCAAAGATCGGATCTTTGCCTATATCCGATTGGAGACTGCACCGGAGGCGGCGCAAGATGCGAAGGTCGAGGCGCTCGAAAAGGCCGGCCATCCGGTAGTGCGCATCTCGATGGGCGACGCTTACGACCTCGGTCAGGAGTTTTTCCGGTGGGAGATTGCCACGGCGGTTGCGGGCTCGATCCTCGGGATTAACCCTTTCAATCAGCCGGATGTAGAAGCATCGAAGGTGGCTACCCGAAATCTGACCTCTGAATACGAGAAGACCGGTTCCCTGCCCCCTGAGAAGCCAATTCTCGAAGAAACTGGAATCAAGCTCTTTACCGACGCACAAAATGCCAGCGACCTGGCCAAGGCTGTGGGGAACGACAAATCTCTGGTGGGCTACTTGCGGGCTCATCTGAATCGGATCCGAGAACGCGATTATTTTGCCTTGCTGGCGTATGTTGAAATGAATGGCGCGCACGAAGAGCAATTAAACAAGATGCGACATGCGGTGCGTGACAAGAATCACGTTGCCACCTGCCTGGGCTTTGGGCCGCGCTTCCTGCACTCCACCGGTCAAGCTTACAAGGGTGGACCGAATTCTGGGGTCTTGTTGCAAGTGACCTGTGATGACGCAATGGATTTGCCGGTGCCGGGACAGAAATACACCTTCGGCGTGGTCAAGGCCGCACAGGCCCGGGGGGATTTCCAAGTGTTAGCGGAGAGAAACCGGCGCGTGCTGCGGGTACATGTTGGAAGAGACGTGGAGAGTGGACTAAGAACTCTGCACTCGGCGATGGCAAAGGCTTTGCGGTAATTCGCGGGTGGGGTGCGCGGGCAGGATGCCCTCGCGACAGCCGGCGAGACGCCGGCGCTACAACTGCTTCAGATCAATCAAGGAAGAGTATGCGACTGGGGATGGTCGGATTGGGCCGGATGGGTGCCAATATGACGCGCCGGTTGATGCGCGGCGGGCATGAAGTTGTCGTGACCGACCTTAGTGCCGATAACGTGAAGCAGATGGCTCGCGAAGGAGCAATCGGGGCTGCGTCTCTCGACGACTTCGTCAGCAAGTTGCAAGCGCCGCGGGTGGCTTGGCTCATGGTTCCGGCGGGCGGCCCGACGGAGCAGACCGTGCAAGCTTTGGCGAAAACATTCCAGAAGGGCGACATCATTATTGACGGCGGAAATTCCTACTTCAAAGATGACGTCCGCCGTTGCAAGCAGCTCCGCGAAAAAGGCATTCATTATGTCGACGTGGGAACAAGCGGCGGCGTTTGGGGCCTCGAGCGCGGTTATTGCATGATGATTGGCGGATCAAAGGAAGCTGTGCAACGGCTTGATCCCATTTTCAAGACTTTGGCCCCAGGACCCGGTGACATTCCCCGTACTCCGGGTCGCGAGAAGATGCCCGGAACCGCGGAACAGGGTTATATCTACTGTGGCCCCTCGGGAGCTGGGCATTTTGTGAAAATGGTGCACAACGGGATCGAGTACGGACTCATGCAGGCCTATGCCGAAGGCTTCGACATCTTTCGCAACGCCAACAGCAAAGATTTGCCGGACGATCAGCGTTATGACCTGAATCTGGCGGATATAGCCGAAGTGTGGCGGCGGGGCAGTGTTGTAAGTTCCTGGTTGCTGGACTTGACGGCGATGGCCTTGACCGAGAGCCCTACGCTGTCCGAGTACAGTGGCTTCGTGCAGGATTCCGGCGAAGGACGCTGGACTATCCAAGCGGCGATTGAAGAGGCGGTGCCGGTCGAAGTCCTGTCGGCGTCGTTGTACAAACGTTTTCGCTCTCGGCAGGAGCACACGTTCGCGGAAAAGGTACTCTCCGCAATGCGCCAGAAATTCGGTGGCCATGTGGAACCAAAGTTGGCAGGCACAAAGAATTCGTAACCGCTGCAGAAGTTCCTGACTCTTGGCTGACCCGCTTTCGCGATCCGGTGATGCCCTTCCACCAGAGTCGGACTTACAGTGGAGTAGTCGGTATTCCAATTCCAAAAAGCTCCGAGGACAACAATGTCTCATCCGGCAACATTAACAACACCCACTGGAGCGCGGGTTGGCAGACCGGGCGATCCCTGCGCCATGGTGATCTTCGGCGCGGCTGGAGACCTGACCCGGCGCAAGTTGATTCCCGCTCTCTATAACCTCGCCAATGAGCAGCTGCTGTCGCGGGAATTTGCTGTGGTCGGCCTCGCCCGCGCGCAGATGACGACGGAACAATTCCGCGACAAAGTCTCCCAGGACATGAAGCAGTTCGCCACCGGTCCGGTGGACTCCGATCTTTGGGAATGGTTCGTCCGGCGGATGCATTATGTTTCCGGAGATTTCAAAGATCCCGACGCTTACGTGCGACTGAATGATCTGTTGCAGAAGGTGGATAAGGATCACGCCACCCACGGCAACTATTTCTTCTACCTGGCCACGGCGCCCACCTATTTCGGCCCGGTAATAGAGCTGCTCGGCAAGGCGGGCCTGGTGACTGAGGACAATCGCCATTGGCGTCGCGTCATCATCGAAAAACCTTTCGGGCGGGACCTGGAGTCAGCGAGAGCTCTCAATAAGCAGATTCAGCAGATCCTCGATGAAAAGCAGATCTACCGCATCGACCACTATCTGGGGAAGGAAACCGTACAGAATATCCTGGCCTTCCGCTTTGCCAACGGCATCTTCGAGCCCATCTGGAATCGACGCTACATTGACCACGTACAGATCAGTGTTGCCGAAACGGTCGGTGTAGAGCAACGTGGCAGCTACTACGACGAGTCTGGTGCGCTGCGTGACATGGTGCCTAACCACATTATGCAGCTCATCAGCCTTACGTCTATGGAACCGCCCATTTCTTTCCGGGCGGATGCGGTCCGTGATGAGCAGGCCAAAATCTTGCACGCCATCCAGCGGCTCAGTTCCGAAGAAGTACTTCTCAAGACGGTGCGTGGGCAATACGGGGAAGGGATCGCGGGAGGGCAACATATTCCAGCCTACCGCGCAGAACCTGATGTTCCCCCAGATTCGCGGACCGAAACCTTCGTAGCCATGAAGCTGCAGATTGATAACTGGCGCTGGGCCGACGTTCCGTTCTATCTCCGCACCGGAAAGGCCCTTCCCGTGCGCAATACTCACATCGTGATACAGTTCCGACGTGCGCCCTTTGTGCTGTTCCGCGACACGCCGGTGGAAAAGCTTGCACCCAACCAGCTCGTGTTGCACATCCAGCCGGAGGAAGGAATTTCGCTGCGCTTTGCCGCAAAAACACCGGGTTCGGTGATGCGCTTGGGAACCGTCGACATGAATTTCGAGTATGCCGATTATTTTGGCGTGACGCCCAGCACGGGTTACGAGCGGCTGCTGCACGACTGCATGATCGGTGACGCTACGCTATTCCAACGCGCCGACATGGTAGAGGCTGGCTGGTGCGTGGTGAATCCCGTGCTGGATGTTTGGAAGGCATTGCCGCCGCGCAACTTTCCCAACTATGCTGCCGGTACCTGGGGCCCCAAGGAGGCCGATGACCTCATCGAGCGCGACGGCCGCCGCTGGAGGAACTTCGAGAAATGATCCTCGCCGGCGATATTGGGGGTACCCATGCAAGGCTGGCATTCTTTAGTGCGACGAACGGTCGATTACAGCTCGTCTCGGAAGCTGCATTTCCCAGTCGCCAGTATCTTGGACTGGAAGAAATTGTCTCGAAGTTCGTACGGAAAGAATCCGAACCGGTGGAGGCCGCCTGCTTCGGAGTCGCTGGACCGGTGCGCAATGGCCGCGCGGAGACCTCCAACCTGCCCTGGATCGTCGAGTCTTCCCGCCTGGCGCGCGAGCTGAACCTGGCGTCTACTTTCCTGATCAACGACCTAGAAGCGAATGCCTGGGGGATTAGTGCTTTGCAACCCGAGGATCTCGTGCCCCTCAACCACGGCGCCAGTAGGTATATGGGGAACCAAGCCGTGATCGCTGCTGGAACCGGTCTGGGAGAAGCAGGAATTGTTTGGGACGGACGCCAGCACCGTGCGTTTGCTTGCGAGGGCGGACACGCGGATTTTGGCCCTCGCAATGACCTTCAGATCGCGCTGTTGCAGTATCTGGCGAAAAAGTTCGAGCGCGTCAGCTATGAACGGCTGTTGTCCGGGCCCGGGCTGGTGAACATTTACCACTTCCTTCGCGATACGGGCCGCAGCGAGGAGCCGAAGTGGCTGGCCGAAGCAATAAATGCGTTCGACCCGGCGGCTGCCATTTCCAAAGCCGCGCTGGAGGGAAAGTGTTCCCTTTGCGAGCAGGCCCTGGATCTTTTTGTTTCCATCTATGGAGCTGAGGCCGGCAATCTGGCTCTGAAAATGTTAGCTACAGGTGGTGTCTATGTTAGCGGTGGCATCGCGCCCAAAATTCTCCCCAGACTGAAAATGGGCGCGTTCATGGACGCGTTTGCAGATAAAGGGCGCATGCGTGCGTTACTGGAAGCAATTCCTGTGCACGTGATCGTGAACGAAAACGCGGGGTTACTCGGTGCCGCTCGTTGTGCCATCGCGCGGCTCGCACTCACAATCTGACAATGCTTGAAGTGCTGGCAGCAGGGCCGATTCCCTCCTCCGGATAAACCACGCCATCAAAAAATGGGTACTAGCTTATTTTTTCGCTGGCACAGCTTACGATCCGCGGCCCGCAGCACATCGGCCACGTCGGATCCAGCAATGTAGGAGGCAATTCCCCGGCTGAAACTCATCTCATCTTGCCTGCTCCTGTTGAGATTCCAGAATTCGACAGCACGCTGTAGTCGCTCGATGGGACGATCTGCCTGTTCTTCGGTTGTTTCCGGCAGAACCAGCAGGAACTCATCTCCGCCGGAGCGGAACACAATGTCCCCCCCGGAAAGTGTTCTTCAGCAGCTTGGCCACATCTACCAGCAGTTCGTCGCCTGTAATAGTTCCGAAGCGAGTATTGATTTGGCGAGAACCGTCTATGACAATAAGAATGAATGTCAAGCTGCTGCCCGAACGGTTGGCCCGAGCCACTTCCCGGGCAACCATGGGCTCCACGGCGCGCCGGTTGAAAAGCTGGGTCAAGGGATCGATCAAGGACAGGCTTTCGAGGCGCTCGCTGAATACCAATTCGCGAATCAGGGCCTTACGCGTGGAATTGAGCGTGCGCTTTTGTGCGAAGACATAGATGTTGAAAAGGAGCACCAGCGAAATCAGGCCAAAAAACAGCTGCGGAAGATAGCTTCTCCTCTGCCCGCCGCATGGGCCCTCCTGTATCGCCAACGTGGGCTTAGTCGACAATTCCCTTAAAGCGGTCTTCGAAAGTGCCAATAGCCTCGGGCAGGCACAAAACTGACAGATGCAAAGCGGGAGGGAAACCAGAGTTGGCTTTTCCCAAAATGAGAAAACGGTGAATCAGGCGTAATCGGAGGTAACTAGAGTCTTCACCCCATGCTCGTCCCGGTAAGTGAGTTCGACCCGTTTCCCCGCAGGCAAACGATTACGCAGATCGCCTTCCAGGACAAGAATGCGCGAAGCGCCTGAGCCGTTCGAGAGCGTCACGACCGACTTATTGGGCTGGCCGACGTGGGCTTCGAAGAATTGCACATTTTGTACCGTGCCGCGGATGACCGACGCTCCATCCGATCCCGTGACCGCGCGTGGCACTCGTATCTCCCCTACTGCTGCCCGGCGGCGAAACCGGCGAAATTCCCACAGAGCGTTGAGCCCAAAAATCCCTGAGATAGCCAACAGGATAAGGGACATGAACAGCCCGTCCACGGTGGTGATGGACCCATTCGCGAGTATCCAGACGATGCCCAGCAGCGGGACAAACGCCAGCACTATTGAGATGATCAGCAGCATAGGTTTTTCCGGAAAATTGTGGAAAACAACGGAGAGCTGATGTCAGCGAATCCCCACGCCAGCATTGCACAAATAGACTAGCAAACTGAGGTTCGGTCACACAACATGGTGGCGAGCGTCGCCCGCGCTATTCCCCACGCCAGTTGCCGATTTCCTTGAGGCCTTCGCTGCGAGTCTGTTCGAACAGGCGCACCAAATGTCGGGAATGCTCAAATTCGTGGATATCCGCCCAGACTTCCGCCTGCCAGGATTCGTCATGAGTGGCCGATTCCCCGCACGTGGCGCAGCGGGTGTGCAGCTTGGTGGGTAGGCGGTGCGACGGCGCGATCTCGGGTAGTTCGATGAAAATTGAACGCACTTCCTCGATGGCTTCGTTCTCGCCAATGATATGCTCGTAGCGCAGCAGGTAATCAAAACCCAGTTTGCGGGCCTCGATCTCCGCCTCCACGCGCGTGTGGAAAGGACCGTACTCCGCCCGCATCTGCTCGGTGGAGTCGCAAGCCATCCAAAAAGTTTCTTTGTACGCCATACCTACCTAGCCTGGGGTCGACTCGCTGGGCGGACCGCACGAGTGGTCCTGGAACCACGCTCTCTGCCGTGCAATTCGATTTCCGCGTTTCCCCGAGGCAAGCGTGTTGTTTTGTCGGGATTTGTGCACCCGGATCACTCGGCCATTCTGCCTGCAACTGCAAGATTTTGCAGTGTTTTACCCGTGGCCGGGGAGGATGGGCAGGAGTGATACGTCCTTGGTTACTTGGGAAACGAAAGTTTTGTCAGGTAACATGAGCAGGCATCGCGCTCCCCTCGCGTGACACCGCAGGACGTATTAATTCAATGGGAACTCGTCGCGAACCCAGGAAGAAAGTCGCGCTCTCGGTCCGGATTTTCGGCACCGACGCAACCGGTCGCATTTTTTCCGAGTCTGTCTCCACCGTCGATGTCAGCCTCCAAGGCGCCATGCTCAATGGGGTCAATCGCCCCATCAAGCCAGGCGAAGTCATTGGCATCACCTATGGCAAGAATAAAGCGCGTTTCCGGGTGCAATGGGTGGGGCAACCCGGCACGGGGCAAGAAGGACGGATTGGAGTGCAAAACGTCGCGCCCTCCAATTGCATTTGGGGTGTCCCGTTGCCCGAGCGAGGACTGGACGAACCGGGCCATGTGTTCACGTCCCTTCCCCGGCTACAGCCCCGGATGAAGTGCTCCGCCTCGGCAGAAGTCCGTCCTGCGGGGCAGGCGCCCATGTGGAGCAATGTGGAAGATATCAGCGAAGGCGGCTGCTTTGTGGAAATGATGATCCCCATTCAACCCGGCACGCGCCTGAAGATTTCGATCTGGCTCAAGAACAACAAGGTTCTGGCCGAAGGCGTGGTTGCCAATACCCGTCCTGGATTCGGTGTCGGCATCCGCTTCACGGAAATGTCCCCGGAAGATGCCGCCTCTCTGAAAGAGTTCCTGAAAAGCCTCGTTCGTATCCCCGCCCGTATCTAACGAGGCTTCGCCTCAGACCGACGAGGCATGTTTCGGTTGGCGTTCGGAGATGCTGTTTCACAGTGCGGGGACTGATCTTCAATTGGCTGGCAATCTCTTTGGTGCTGCAGCCTTGGACTACAAGTTTAAGAACCTGCTGGTCCTGGGGCGTGATCTTGATGTCTTGCAGATCGATCATGTTCAGGGTCGCTCCTTGCTGGGTTGCAATCGCATTAAAACCCTAAGCAAGGCTTTCGCCAAAGTTTCGCCTCCTCGCACAAAGGAACTGAGTCCTAATGGCTGCTATCTGTTACGGAACAATGGTGCCGTGCCGCCCAGGCCGGCTGGGGTCAAAGCGGGAACCCGGGGTTCCATTATGGCCGTGTAAATCCCGTGCTGCTCCTTCTTCATCAAAGGGTCGGTTCAACACCCTAGTACCGATTCTTTTCAGCTTCGCTTAATGCTGCCAGTAGCAGAATCGAAGCCGCAGAGAGGGAGCACGGATGGAAACTAATAGCCGTTTCACTCCGGCAGGACGACTGGTAGGCACCGCAATTTCCTTTGGCGCTTTCCTGTTGATGGCTGCACCGACATTGGGCCAAGCAACTCAGATTTTTTCCCTGGCTGCCCAGACAGGCAGTCAAGCGCCGTCGAATGCTCCTCTCACCCTGACCTTACAGGATGCCCTGCAACGGGCAAAAGCGAACAGCCCCCAATTCCAGGCCGCGCTCACAGAATTGGGTTTAGCCCAGCAGGATCGGGTGCAAAGCCGGGCCGCGTTGCTGCCCAGCGTGAACTACAACATGGAGTACCTGTACACGCAGGGAAACGGAACGCACAGCAATGCGCCTCTTTTCATCGCCAACAATGCAGTTCACGAATACGTTGCCCAGGGCGATGTCCACCAGGTGCTATCGCCGGAAACCGTCGCTGAGTACCGGCGAACCGGTGCCGCGCTCGCGGTTGCGAAAGCTAAGTCCGAGATCGCCGCCCGCGGCCTGGTCGTCACGGTCGTGCAAGCCTACTACGCCTACGTGGTGGCGCAGAGAAAGTACGCCACTGCGCAACTGGCAGCTTCCGAAGCACAGAGGTTCCTTGATATCAGCCAGAAACTGGAAAAAGGCGGTGAGGTGGCGCACTCCGATGTCGTCAAGGCGCAGATCCAATACAACCAGCGGCAGCGGGATTTGCAGGAAACTCAATTGGAGATGAACAAGTCACGGCTGGAAATTGCAGTCCTGCTCTTCCCCGACTTCAATGAGAATTTTGCCGTCGTAGATGACCTGCGGCTACCCGTTCCGCTGCCCACCTTTGAAGAAGTTCAGGCGGCTGCCAGCAACAAAAACCCGGAACTTCGCGCGGCGATCGCCGCGCTGAAGGAGGCCAATCAGGCGGTAACAGTTGCGTGGTCGGCCCTGTTGCCGTCGATATCCGCTGATTACTTCTATGGCATCGACGCCAGCCGCTTTGCGACCCGAACCGATGGCCTGAGTAACCTGGGTGACTCGGCGTCGGTCACGCTGCAGTTGCCAATTTGGGCGTGGGGCGCTAATCGCAGCAAGATTCGCCAAGCCGACTTGCGCCGCAACCAGGCGCGTGTCGAACTGAGCTTTACGCAGCGGCAACTGCTGGCGAACCTGCGCTCGTTCTATAACGAACTGCAAGCGGCGCGCTCGGAACTGGAACTGTTGAGCCAGTCGGCAGAGATGGCGGCCGAGAGCTTGCGTCTTACCAGTCTGCGTTACCAGGCAGGCGAAGCGTCAGTTCTGGAAGTCGTGGACGCCCAGAACACATTGACCCAGGCACGCAACGCCTATGATGACGGGCAGGTGCGTTTTCGAGTCGCCCAGGCGAACCTTCAGACTCTGACGGGCACCCTTTAAGAGCATGAGACTTCCAAGGCGAGGTGATTTCGTGAACATCGGCCGGAGCCAGTATTTGCACCGCGCCCTGCTGCTCATCGCGATGTGTATATCAGGATTCTGCTTGCTGTTTTCAGCGGGGTGCTCTAAGTCCAAGACTGAAGAACCTACCGTTACCGTGCAAATAGCGCCGGTCGAAAAGCAAACCGTGCAGCGCATTGTAACGGCGGAGGCGATTCTGTTTCCATTGCAACAGTCGGCGCTGGTGCCCAAGGTTAGTGCGCCGGTGAGGACTTTCTATGTCAAGCGCGGCAGTCGTGTACGTAAAGGCCAGTTGCTGGCGGTTCTGGAGAACCGGGATCTGGCCGCTGCGGCGCAGGAAAATCAAGGCGCCTACGATCAGGCACAAGCCGCCTACGAAACAACCACCGCGGCAAGTCTGCCGGAAGAAATCCAGAAGGCCAAGCTCGATGTGCAGGTAGCAAAGGAGACGCTCGACGCCACGCAGAAGCTATACGATAGCCGCCAGGAACTCTACAAGCAGGGCGCTCTTCCCCGCAAAGATCTCGACCAGGCCGCGGTCAGCCTGGTTCAGACGCGCAGTCAGTACGACATCGCAACTAAGCATCTGAACTCGCTGATGGCCGTGGGTAAGCAACAGGAACTCAAGTCGGCCGCCGGGCAACTGGAATCTGCTAAGGGAAAATACCTCGGAGCTCAGGCCCAGCTCAGTTACTCGGAAATTCGTAGCCCGATTGATGGCGTCGTAACCGACCGTCCGCTTTACCCCGGAGAGATGGCGGCCGCGGGCACTCCGCTAATTACACTCATGGACGTCTCCCAGGTCATTGCGCGTGCACACATTCCGCAGGACCAGGCAGCGCTTCTCAAAGTCGGCGACAACGCTAAGATCACCGTTGCCGAACAGGACAAACCGGTCGAGGGCAAGGTGACTGTGGTCAGTCCTGCGCTAGATCCCAACAGCACGACCGTCGAGGTCTGGGTGCAGGCGAAGAACCCGGAGCAGCGGATGAAACCGGGAGTCAGCGTGCAACTCTTCATGCTGTCCCAAACGGTTCCGGGCGCGTTGGTAGTTCCGGCTTCCGCCATTCTGACTGCACCGGACGGCGGCACATCCGTGATGGTAGTTGGTCCAGATAATCGCGCCCATCAGAAGGCCGTAAGAACCGGCATCAAGCAGGGCGACGATATACAGATCTTGGAAGGCGCGCAGGAAGGCGAAAAGGTAATCACTTCCGGCGCCTACGGGTTGCCCGACAACACCAAGGTCACCATCGAAGCTGCCAAGGAATCCAGCACGCGGCCGGAAGCGCCCGCCGCAAGAACGAGTGAGAACGATGAAAAGTAGGCGCAGGAGGGTGGCCGGTGAATAGCGGTCAATCTTCGTACTGGGTCGCTCGCTATTCGCGATCGGTTATCTTTCTGATCGTGACGCTGGCGCTTCTCGGCGGCTATCTGGCATTTACGATTCCAGTGGCAGTTTTCCCCGCGACTAACTTCCCCAGAATTCTGATCGCGGTAGATAACGGCGTCATGCCCATCGACCAAATGATGGTGACCGTGACGCGGCCCATCGAAGAGGCGGTGAACAGCGTGCCGGGCCTGCAGCAAGTGCGGTCTATTACCAGCCGTGGGTCGGCGGAGGTCGACCTGTTTTTCAACTGGAACGTAGATATGTTCCAAACCTTGCAGTACGTGAACGCGGCGGTTTCGCGGGTACAGCCTGAACTGCCTGCCACCGCCAAGATTGAAGCCCACCGGATGACTTTTGCCAGCTTTCCGATCATGGGTTACAGCCTCACGTCCAAAACGGTTCCGCTGACGCAACTCTGGGAACTGGCCACCTATGAAATCAAGCCGAGGCTCAATCGCTTGGACGGCGTCTCCACCGTGCTGGTACAGGGCGGCCAGGAGCCCGAGTTCCACGTCATACCAGATCCGACCAAGTTGCTGGCCGCCAGCGTCACAGTACCTGACATTTTGGACGCTGTACGACGCACTAACCTGATCGACTCGCCCGGCCTGCTGGAGCAGAACCATCAATTGGTTCTGGGCCTGGTCAACGGACAGGTTCGGACACCCGAAGAGATCGCCAACACAGTAATCAAGACGACCCTAGCGGGAATTCCAGTGCGCATTGGCGATGTGGCCGTGGTTACGCAGGATGTGAAGCCGGTCTACACGATTGTGACTGCCAACGGAAAACCCGCGGTCCTGCTCAACCTCAACCGGCAGCCAGATAGCAATACCGTGCAAGTGGCGGATGAAGTTCACGCCGAGGTGGAGCGAATTCGCAAGTCCCTTCCCCCGGGTATCGAGCTTCGGCCGTTCTATGACCAGTCAGAAATCGTGTCCGAATCGATTAAGAGTGTGCGCGACGCGATCCTCATCGGGCTGATCCTAGCCTCGATCATCCTGGTGGTTTTCCTCGGGGACTGGGGAACTTCGATCGTCGCCGGGCTGGTTATTCCAGTCACCGTGCTGGTGACCTTCATCGCTCTCAAACTTCTGGACCAGAGCTTCAATCTGATGACGCTGGGAGGGTTGGCAGCGGCAGTTGGACTGGTAATCGACGACGCCATCGTGGTGGTGGAAAACATTGTGCTCCACCGCGATGCCGGACAAACGCGTCTTCAGGCAATTCGTAACGCACTACACGAGATCACCGTGCCCCTGGTGGGCTCCACTATTACTCCGATCGTAGTATTCCTGCCTTTGATCGCAATTACGGGTGTAACCGGAACCTTCTTCCGGGCGCTGGCCGTGACCATGGCAGTTTCACTGCTCACTTCTCTCGCCCTGGCGCTGACTTGGACGCCAAACCTCAGCCAGTACCTCATTAAGCGTAGCGGAAGGCAGGCAGCAAATTATGAGGAAAGACCGTCCGCGGAAGCGGAGGAAGAATCGATTCAGCGCTTGCTGGCGGTCGAAGAGGCTTCGTTGAGCGGATTCTTCCTGAGGGTAGTCAGCTTCCACGAACGCTGGCTTCGCAGGGCCTTGCAACTTCCGACATGGTTGGCCATGTTGTTGTTGGTCACCGTCAGTGTAGGTCTGTTTGCGATTTCATGTGTCTGCTACTATTTTTCAGGCTCAGACCTGTTGCCGGAAATGGATGAAGGCGGCTTCGTGGTGGACTACATAATGCCGGCCGGCAGTTCTCTTGCCGAGACCAATCGTGTCATCAACCAAGTCGAACAAATACTTCGCGCAACTCCCGAAGTGGAGAGCACGTCCCGGCGCACCGGGCTGCAGCTTGGGCTAGCCGCTGTTACCGAAGCCAATACTGGCGACGTATCCGTAAAGCTGAAACCTCACCGAAGCCGAAGCATTGAAGAGATCATAGAGGAGGTTCGTGGAAAGATAAAGACGCAAGAGCCCGCGCTGGACGTGGAGTTCATACAGGTTCTGCAGGACATGATTGGGGACCTGACCAGCGCGCCCGAACCCATCCAGATCAAGTTATTCTCGCCAGACCCGGCGTTGCTAAAAGAGTGGGCACCCAAAGTCGCTGACGGCATCAGCAAGGTTCAGGGTGTGGTCGACGTCCTCAATGGAATTGACAATACTATTAGCGGCCCGGCAGTAACCTTCCAAGTGAATCCCAGTGTGGCCGCGCGCGCCGGATTTACGCCTGAGGAAGTGGCCACCGATGCTGCCGCAATCCTCGAAGGTGAGCCCGCGCCTACTCCCGTAGTAAGTCATGACCGAGCTTACACCTTGCGCGTCCGCTTCCCGGTGTCGGCTCGGGCCTCGCTGGAGGCCATGCGCGACACGTTGCTGACAAGTTCTACAGGTAAAACGGCCACCTTGGGCGCCCTGGCATCTATTGTCCAGATTCCGGGCCAGACAGAAATCCGGCGGGAGAACCTGCAACGCGATGTGGCGGTCACGGCACGGTTGCAGGGCCGGGACCTAAAAAGCGGCGTCAACGAAGTTCGCAAAGTGGTAGACGGTTTGCATCTCCCTTCTTCGATCCGGGTGGAGTACGGCGGAACCTACGAGGAACAGCAGAAATCTTTCCGTGACCTGATCCTGGTGCTGATTTTCGCCATTGTGCTGGTGTTCATCGTGCTTTTGTTCGAGTTCCGTACATTTGCAGCGCCCATTGCTATCTTGGCGTCTGCGCTTCTATCCACCTCGGGTGTGTTCATCGCTCTGTTCATTACTCGCACGACCTTCAATATCTCGTCTTTCATGGGCATGATTATGGTGGTCGGTATCGTAGCTAAGAATGGCATTTTGCTGCTGGATGCGGACCAGAAATTCCGGATGGCGGGACTCTCCAGCGAAGACGCTGTACTGCAAGCCAGCCGACGGCGGCTGCGGCCCATCGTGATGACCGCGCTAGCTGCCATCGCAGGAATGCTACCTCTGGCTTTCGCGATTGGGGCAGGCTCCCAGATGTTGCAACCGCTGGCGATCGCGGTGATTGGCGGGATTTTGATTTCTATGATCCTGTCGTTGATGATTACGCCGGCGGTGCATTTCTACTTGAACCCTGAAGAGGCGCCACGCGAAGACATGATTCCGGCGCGCTAAGACTTGGTGGTTACGATATAGGCGGCGGAGCGCCTGGAGGGACAGCTGGCGCTACGGAAAAAGTTGCAGAGACTTGCACTCGGGCCTTGGACTCCGTGGGTTTGTCCCGGTGAAGCGAGAAAAATGGCCGCCGGTGGCGCGGCTGCGGTTGTAGACAGTCGACCAGAGATACCGTAACTAATTGAATCGTAAGTAGTTGGCTTTCATACGCCTAGACACGGCGGCGTTTGGCGATAGCCACCTTATGCCACGAACTCATTCGTTCTATCCCCATGGTTCCTCGCGGTTTGGATTGCGAATTGCATTAAAATAGGCTGGCACCTACCCCAAGATGGCTTGGAGTGCACGTCTGCCCGTGATTGACAAAGTCTCTATGGATGGCCAGCCGGTGCTCGATGAGGAGTCTTTCACCCGACTCCTGGCGGCCGCCTACGTCGTGCAAGAACACCAGGACCGAGCTCGCGAAAAGGTAGCGATCCCGCCTTCCGATTTCACGCAGATCATTTCTCGCATTGTCGAAACCCAGCACCTGATCCAGACTCGCAGCCTGGATGCGCAAGCGGCTCTGGATCTAATTGCCGGTCAAATGCAGAAGCTGTCCGGCTCCGCCGGGACTGCGATTGGACTCCTGCTGGACCATGTGTTGCATTACAAAGCCGGCATCGGTAGTGCATCTATCCTGGTCGGACTTCAGATCCCCGAAGATGTGAGCATCTCGACGAGGTGCCTGAAAAAGGGCGAAAAGCTGACTAGTCCTTTGGCCGAGGCTGACCCACTCATCGATCAGACGTTCCGCCGGCGCGTGAAAGCACAATCTCTCATAGCTGTGCCGATCTACCATGAAGGCAAAATAGCGGGAGCCCTGGAAGTCTATTTTTCAGACGTGGGTGCTTTCAGCGAGGCAGATGTCCGGGCTTGTGAGCTGATGGCTGGGTTGGTCACTGAGGTCATGGCCCAGGCTGCAGAGCAGGAACTGAAGCAAGAGCTGGCAGCGGAGCGCGCTTCTGTGCTGCTCGCGCTGCAAAAACTCAAGCCACAACTCCAAAAATTGGCAGCCGAACCGTCGCCGCCAGCGGCAAGGCCGCTGCTACGAAACGCGCCCAGCCAGGTGACCAAGGACACAAATCGAGTTACAGAGCAGTCCAGCCAGGCCGAGCGCGAGCGAGTCCGCCCTGGAACGGGTCCCGAAGCCGAGGTGACGAGCGAGTGGGCAAGATTGTGGGATCAGGAGACAGGCAGGGAAGAGACCATCGAACAGCTCCCGGTTTCTCCCAAAACGACACCTGCGAAGGATCTCAAGGCGATGGCAGCAGCAGCGCCATTCAACTTCCAGTTACCGTCGGATACGGACGAACTGGTGGAGACGCCGGTACGAAATGAAGCAGGACTCACATCTGATGTTCCCAGCGAGGTCGAAACCTCCGAGGAACCGCTGGAGGCGGAAGTGACGGAGGGGCCTCCCTGGAGTTCGGCCGCCCGAACCAAGAACTGGTTCAGAGAGCACGTCCAGGAGAAGTCCTGGAATATTGGGGACATCACTCTGGGAGTTTCTGCCGTGGTGTTCCTAGTTGTGCTGATCTGGGGATTGTGGCCGCAACGGAAAGCCGATCCTGCGTCAAACCCTCAGGCTAAGGCAACGGTTCAAGGCCCTGCCGTCCGGCGCAGACCCAAGCCGAAGCCGCCGCAGCTCACGCTCTTTGAAAGAGCTCTGGTTGGTCTGGGACTGGCTGAGCCCCCGCCAGCCCCACAATACATGGGCAATCCTGACGTAAAGGTCTGGGTGGACTTGCAGACTGCGCTCTATTATTGCCCAGGCACGGACCTGTACGGCGCTACTCCCAAAGGCAAGTACACCAGCCAGCAAGACGCACAGCAAGACCAGTTTGAGCCTGCCTATCGCAAGCCTTGCGACTAAGTTTCTCTGCTTGGGTTAGGACTGTTGCCAGCCACTTGTAGCGGTGATTTGTCAGTTGTTTCCTTAAACGTTTCGGGCTAGCGTATGGGAGTGCGCGATGAAGAAAACAAGCCACCGGAAATTCCGGACGAACAACCTAAGTCCGGTGAGAATTTTCCGAATCCTGACCTGAACCCGATGACCAATCCTGTGCTGGAGAAGAGTCTCGGGCGTTGGGCGCAAGTGTACTACACCAGTCCTCCGGAAAAACGCGAGCAAGCCGTTCAGGAACTGCTGCGTGAGCTGGAAGGGATAGCAGGAAAGAATGCTGAAAAGCCTCCTGAAAAGCCTCCTGCAACGAGTGCCACCGAGAAAACCCCGGCGGCTACCTCCCAACAAGAAGCGCTTATCTGTCCGGCGTGTCTGCACAAGAACCAAGGTCGACACCGTTTCTGCGGCTTTTGCGGCTTCCCCCTCGAAACCGAGACCGCGGTAGCGAAGGAGGCGGCACAATCTGTCCCATTACCCACACCAGTCGATCGAAGTGAGGACGGCTGGCAGTGGCTGCGCGAGAAGAACCTGGCGGAGCTTGCGAGGAGCCAGAAACCGATCTCTCCCTGGAACGCCCTGCTTATTGTCCTGGTGCTGCTGGCGTTGGGCGGTGCGAGCCTACTGCTTTGGCAGAACCGCTTAGAGTTCGGCGGGCGCGTGTTACCGGTTTCATCCAAACCTGCTGCCTCCGCTCGGAAATCAGAAACCCCGCCTACCGCTGCGGAAAAACCCGCTGAGATGGACTTGCCCCCCGCTCAACCAGGAAGCACTGCCAAATCGCAAGCTGTCACCACGACCGTGCCCCCTGAATCTGCTGGATTCGGGTCCGCAGGAGGCGCAGCGGCGGTGCCCGGTTCAGGACCTGGGTACAGCGCAGAAGAAGGGAGTCAGGAACTAGTCGAAGGCCGCCGCTATCTGGAAGGACAAGGTGTCCCCAAAAATACTGCCATCGCGGCGACCTGGCTTTGGAAATCCGTGGCCAGGCAGAATGTCAATGCCGTGTTGCTGCTCTCGGACTTATATGTGCGCGGCGACGGTGTCCCGCAAAGCTGCGACCAGGCTCGCATACTGCTCAGGGCGGCAGCGCAGAAAGGATCGGCCCAAGCCAGAGACAAACTCACTAGTCTTGAACGTTCCGGCTGTCGATAGAAAGTTTTTACCAGCCGACGTCAGCGTGGCATGCCATCACTCCGACGTCTATCCTCGGACGGCCAGTTCTAGCGGCGATCACAGCCCGCGAAGGCACGTGACGATTACCACGTCCGCGGTCTCGTTATTTTGGTCATTGGACCGGCAGGCCCCTTCGCCCCAGCCGGAGTACTGTCTCCCAGGGCTGCAGGTTATCAGGCGTTGCCTTGTTGCTCGTAACGTCGGGCTTCGTACCAGAGGGCGAGTTCGACTCGATTCCAGAGCCCGAGCTTGTCATAGATGACGCGAAGATAGTTTTTGACCACGTGCTCGGTGGTCCCGATGGCGTCTGCCACTTCCCGGTTCTTGAGGCCGAGGGCAACGAGTTCGATGATTCGGTACTCCCGTTCACTGGGAATTCGTGTGCCGTAGCGTTCGCTTGCAGGCATAGCTGCCTCCGATAGAACATGGTTGCGAGTTTGACCCGCTTGATGCCCTGCCTAATCCCAAACCGAATGAATAGACGGTTGAAACGTGCTTTCACGGTCCGGCGAGCCATCTTCAATTGTTTGGCGATCTCGCCATTGTCGCAGCCCTGTAGTAGCAACTCAATGATCTGCTGATCGCGAGGTCCCAGCTGAGCAGTCCTGTCTTTCATGCAAGATCCCTTTCTACATTTTCTCGGTTCGTTTCCACATTCTTGAACGAACCATTCCCCAGCCCCACAACCTGTCCGGCGAAAAGGACAGTTGCGAGTGAAAAGTAGCGAGAGACGGAGTGTGCGGGTTTCTATTAAAATCCGTAGCACTCAAAATGCCAACTTGTGGCTGAAATTTCTGACCTTAACGCTGATCAGCCTAATCCGGCACAGCACTTACGTTGCCTGACTTAGCAATCCGAAACACTGCAGATGGCTGGACTTACAGAAACTCAGGAACGACGCGCTTCCGGCACATTCGGCTGTCCTGAAGGGGACAACGACCGACACAAGAGCAGCTTCGCCGTGCTATGCGGCTACGTTGAAAAGTTTAAACAGGAAGAGCCTGCGGAAAGGGTTACTAGAATTTTGCTGTCCGTTCTAAGGTAAAACCCCTAGGACAAAAATTCCCGTCTCTCCTCAGGCCAGGAGGAACTAATTACATCTTGCCCTTCTCAGGAAAGGAGCCTTCCTTCGTGTCGACCGTGTTCAGAAATTTCCCAGCACGCGTGAGACCGCGCCGGATGGCGTTGCACTGCGGAAGCGCCTGGGGGTCGCTGAAAGTGCAGCTTGTATTTTAGACTGGATTGAGCTTTGGGTCGGCCCTCCACGGCGTTAATTACGGGTTCCTCTGCAATTTAAACCTATGAAACTCTCGGTCGTCATGCCGGTCTACAACGAGCAGGCCACTCTGCGCCAAGTCGTGGCAAAAGTACTGGAGGTGCCCCTCGCCATTGAGTTGGTGTGTGTCGATGATGGATCGGCGGACGGCTCAGGCGAGATTCTCGCAGAGCTTCAGCGAGAGCACTCCGCGATACGTGTGTTGCTGCAACCCCGCAACTTGGGAAAGGGGGCGGCTCTGCGACGTGGTATCTCGGAAGCGACCGGCGATTTCGTCGTCATCCAGGATGCAGACCTGGAGTATGACCCTTCCGAATACAAAACCCTGTTGGAACCGCTCCTCGAGGGAAAGGCCGATGTGGTTTATGGTTCACGCTTCCTGGGGGGAAGGCCGCATCGCGTTTTGTACTTCTGGCACTTCGTGGGTAATTGGCTCTTGACGCTGATTTCCAACGCGCTAACCAACCTCAATCTCACCGATATGGAAACCTGTTACAAGGTTTTTCGGCGGGAGGTGATACAGTCGATCCGGCTTGAGGAAGACCGCTTCGGTTTTGAGCCGGAAGTTACGGTTAAAGTCGCAAAGCGCCACCTGCGGGTGTACGAAGTAGGCATCAGTTATTGGGGACGGACCTACGAAGAGGGCAAGAAGATTGGCTGGAAAGATGGCGTAAGGGCACTCTGGTGTTTGTTGAAATATTCGATTAAGGAACCGCGTTCTGCATATCCAGCAGCGGCTCATGACGGAGAATCTCTGCGGCTGAACGCGCAAGACGGCAGCTCGGCAGTCCCCTCCAGCGGTCCTCGAAATCGGAATTCCTAACCTTGACTATGGGGACGTGCATACAGACAAGGACTTTCGTGAGGCTCACAAACCGAAGCCCTTATTTTTCGTTTGCTTGCCGCATCGCAGCAAGGCTCACAGCCAAGGAAATTGCAGCTAACTACGTCGGTTGAGCATCAAGCGGAGTACAAGCCTGGCGTGGTCTGCAGCTAGGAGTTTGGGGACCGCGATACGCGGAAAACGCGACTCGCTTTCTTTTCCGAACGAGAATATCCGAAAACTTGGAGGGTAAAAGATTGACTGCTTCCACCGGCCACTTAGTTCCACCACATGGCAACCAATTGATCGACTTGCTTGTCGATTCCGAAAAGGCTGCGGAGCTTAAGTCGCACTCAAAAGAATGGCCTTCCTGGGATCTGAGTGCACGTCAACTGTGCGATCTGGAACTTCTGCTGAACGGCGGTTTCTCCCCGCTGCGTGGCTTCATGACTCGCGCCGACTACGAAGGCGTGTGCTGCAGCATGAAGCTGACCAACGGCCTCTTGTGGCCGATGCCGATCACCCTCGACGTCACGGAAGACTTTGCCAAAAATCTAAGGCCGGGCAGCAGCAAGGTCGCGTTGCGCGATCCGGAAGGCGTAATGCTGGCGGTGATGCATGTAGAGGAGGTTTGGCAGCCGGCCCGCAAAGCAGAAGCGGATATGGTGTTCAAGACCCACAGCACCGCGCACCCCGGTGTGGATTACCTGCTCAATAGGGCTAATCCATGGTACGTCGGCGGGCGCCTGGAAGGCCTTCAGTTGCCGTCGCACTATGACTTCAAGACTCTGCGCCTGACCCCTGCTGAACTGCGTAACGAGTTTGCCCGACTGGGCTGGCGCCGAATCGTTGCCTTCCAAACTCGCAATCCAATGCATCGTGCCCACCAGGAATTGACCTTCCGCGCGGCAAAAAGGGTGGAAGCCAACCTGCTGATTCATCCCTCCGTAGGAATGACAAAGCCCGGCGACGTCGACTACTTCACGCGCGTGCGCTGCTACCAGTTGCTGCTCTCGAAATATCCGCCGGGCACGGTAAAGCTGTCCATGCTGCCGTTGGCCATGCGCATGGGTGGGCCTCGAGAAGCTATCTGGCACGCTCTGATTCGCAAGAATTATGGTGTGACCCACTTCATCGTGGGCCGTGATCACGCTGGACCAGGAAACGACGCCGACGGCAAACCTTTCTACGGCCCCTACGAAGCGCAAAGTCTTTTCAAGAAGCACGAAGCCGAGATCGGCGTCACCATGGTGCCCTTCAACATGATGGTTTACCTGGAGGATGAGGACCGCTACGTTCCCGATAATGAAGTCCCCGACGGGTCGCGTGTCCTGAACATCTCGGGGACGGAACTGCGGCGGCGTCTTAATGAAGGCGGTGAGATACCCGGATGGTTCACCTATCCCGAGGTTGTGCAGGAATTGCGGCGCAGCTATCCTCCCCGCTACAAGCAGGGGCTGACCATTTTCTTCACCGGCCTCTCGGGTTCGGGTAAATCTACGATTGCCAATGTGCTGCTCACGAAGTTCCTGGAAGTGGGCGGACGCCCGGTAACCCTGCTGGACGGCGATATCGTGCGCAAGCACCTGTCCTCAGAATTGGGATTTTCTAAGGAGCATCGGGATATCAACATCCGCCGCATCGGCTTTGTAGCCTCCGAGATCACCAAGAACGGCGGTATCGCGATCTGTGCTCCCATTGCACCCTACGACTCGGTTCGCAAACAGGTACGCCGGATCGTCGATCCCTACGGCGGGTTTATCCTCGTGCACGTCGCAACCCCTATGGAAGTATGTGAGCAACGGGACCGCAAAGGCCTTTACGCCAAGGCGCGGGCGGGCCTTATCAAGGAGTTCACAGGAATTTCCGACCCATATGAGGCCCCGGATGACGCGGATGTCGTAATCAATACCGCGGACCTCACACCCGAGGAGGCTGCTCAGGAGATCATCTTGCACCTGGAACGAGAAGGCTTCATCGGGGTTAATGGCCAGCCGGCAGCGTCGGCGCGAGCCTGAGGATGGTTAACCATTCAAGTCCGGAAACCCTGCCGCGCATTCGGGCCGCGCTGGAGGCTGCCTGCGAAGTTCTCAGCCGTTTCACCCCTGGCGCGATTGAATATGAATGCAAGATCGGCCATGATCCTGTGACTGAAGCTGATCGCGCGGTGGACATTGCCCTTCGCGGCAAGCTGCTTCGCGAAGACGAAGGCTGGTTGTCGGAGGAAACGGTTGATGACCCGAAACGCCTGGGGAAGAGGCGGGTCTGGATCGTCGATCCGTTGGACGGGACACGCGAGTTCGTCGCCGGCATTCCAGAATTCTGTGTGTCGGTTGCCTTGGTGGAAGACAGTCGGCCGGTTGCGGGCGGAGTCTGCAATCCGGCAACCAATGAAATCTTCATCGGCTCGCTCGAAACCGGCGTCACTTACAACGGCAAGCCGGTCCGACCAAGCCAGAAGACCAGCTTACTGGGCGCTCGCGTGCTCGCCAGCCGGAGCGAGTTGAAGCGTGGCGAGTGGGAGCCTTTCAAGAACGGGCCCTTCGAAATTTGTTCCATGGGCTCGATCGCCTATAAGCTCGCGCTTGTCTCCGCAGGCTTGGCCGATGCGACTTTCACGCTTACTCCTAAACACGAATGGGACGTTGCTGCGGGCTCTGCTCTCCTAGTGTGCGCAGGGGGCTTCGTCCAAACGCTGGAGAACACTCCATTGCGCTGTAACAACAAAAATCCCGTTCTGTCTGGCCTAATTGCCTGCGGCCCATTCTTGCGTCAAGAGCTCACGACGCTGCTCGACGCTCATCTCCAGTCCGCACCTCGTCCCTGACCATTGCGGCTGAGTCGCTGCGTTGATAAGCAAATTAAAAAACCCGGTCCTTAGCGGGCCGGGTCCAAAGGAAACGAGCGGCGGAAATCAATCAGTCGGCTGCAGCGGGTCGCACTACTGTCCCCTCCTGGTGCTTGCGGCGCAGGGCGCGGTTCGAAGGCAGGCCGGCATCGCGAATCTTGTAGAGCAGCGCGCGGTAACTGATGGTGAGCGCTCGCGCTGCCTGTTTACGATTCCAGTGGTTTGCCTGCAAGACCTTGAGGATGATTTTACGTTCTAGTTCGCGCACTGCCTGGCGCGTAATCTTCTTAAGTGAGATAGGCCCGTCGATCGGAATTTCGGGATTGAAATACTCTTGCTCGCGACTCACCAAGTCGCTACTGACGGCGTCCTCGTTCCCCAAAATCACATAGCGCTTGATCAGGTTCTCGAGTTCGCGAATATTACCCGGCCAGTGGTACTTCTGCAGCAGGCTCATCAACTCGGAGGAGAGAGCCCGCGCTCGGCAGTTGTACTTACGGTTGTAGTACTCCAGGAAGTAATGGGCCAGTTCGGGAATGTCTCCGCGGCGCTCGCGCAAGGGAGGCAAGTACAAATTCACGACGTTGATGCGATAAAACAGATCCTGACGGAAGGTGCCGTTTTCAATCTCCTCTTCCAGCTTGCGGTTGGTCGCGCAAACAATGCGAACCTCCACTTTCTTATCTTCCTGCGCACCGATTCGGCAGAACTGCCCATCCTGCAACAACTGCAGCAGCTTGGATTGAAGACCAAGGTCTAATTCCGAAATTTCATCCAGAAAAAGCGTGCCTCGGTGGGCCATTTCGACACGTCCCGGCTTAGTGCCGTAGGCCCCTGTAAATGCGCCCTTCTCGTAGCCAAAGAGTTCGCTTTCCAAAAGCGTTCCGGGGATCGCCGGACAGTTGACCTTCACGTACGGCCCCGTCTTCCACGGCGATTGCGAATGGATCATCCGCGCAATGATGTCTTTGCCGGTTCCGCTTTCCCCGTGGATCAGAACCGGAACGTTGGCGCCTGCTACCTTGTCCAGTCGTTCCCGGACCGCCAGCATCGCCTCCGTATGACCAAACACAACTGCCTCGGGAGGGATTTCACCGAGCGACTGCACTAGAGAGCTAACCGGACCTGTGGTTATCATGCCTTATCTCGCTGGAGCAACTGCTCCTGATCGGGTAACTGCATCCCAAGAGCCAAACCCATGTCAGGTAGTCCCGTCCCCCGAGAGAGCGACGTAACATTTGTGACTGCAACAACCTCCAAGGGTTCTGCGGGATCTGCGGATGGGCTGGCGCGAGACCGATTCTAAGCTTGGAGAGCGGCGGGAGCGAGGGAAAATCTTTTCACTCGCGCAGAAGTAGCTTTCCGTCGGACTCCGGTTGGAGCCTGAGAATCTTCCAAAAGAGGGCGGGCAAACTTGAGGGCTACAAGGTGGTAACCCTCCGCATGAGTGACGCGCAGGCAGCGCGCACGCAGGGTACGCGACGCTTTTGGCAGCTTGGCCGTTGCCGCCAGGGGGGCGCTTGGAATCTCGAGCAGAATCCGCGCCGATTGCGGCAAAGAACGCCGCACCGCCACTAACACGCCGCCTGCACTGATGTTCAATGCAGTGGCAAACTCCAGAAATTCCTTGCCCTTGTCGTCGCTGCTCCTGACGAAAACCGGGATGGCCAGCGGCAAGCGTGGCCAACTGCGACGTTCTGTACCTGCTTTATGTTCGCTCAATTATGCCTCTTGATCGGATCTATAAGCCTTTGGGTGCCGCACATTTGGGGCCAAACCGCGTTTTCACCTGTGTACGATTTTCTTAACCCGCGGTCATCGTTCCTCCCAGTCGCACCACTCAAGCCAAACCCCGCTGCCCACACGGCATACGGGACATCCTCCCCGCACTAAGGTACCCTCGCGTCGGGTTACTACCTGCGTCGCAAACCACACAAAAAGTGCAAGCTTTTTCCCATGTTTGACCAAAAAGTTTCGTTTTACGTTGACAGAGGGAAAACAGTGACATACCATGAGCACAAATCCAGCATTCTTCTTAATCGTTGAGTGCGACACCCTCCCCTGCGGTCACTTCAGAAGATCCATGGCCACATCGGAAAACCCGTGTCTCACAACCAAAAGTGGTGGCGACGGGAAGGTTGGAGCAGATTTGTGCCCGACCGCTCCTTCTGACCAAGCCTGCCCTAATCCTCCCTGCCAGCAGGAGTTGCTGCAAGAATACATCCAGCTCAAGGACCGCTTTCAGCGCTGTACGAATGCGCTCGCCTCAGCCGCGCACGACCTGAAGACCCCCTTGTCGATTGTGTCCGGCTACATCGAACTGCTGCAGAGTGAGAAATTAGGCACTCTCAATGAACGCCAGCGTGAAGTTTTGCGCGACATGCGTAGCAGCAGCCATCGCTTACAACACTTTATCGAAGATTTTCTGACTTACAGTGTTCTCGAAACCGGCGAACTGCGGATGCAATATGAGATCGGCGACATGAACGCCTGCATCTCGGAGGTCTGCGACCTTTGGTCTAATCGATTCCAGGAGAAGGGATTGGCGCTGTACTTTTTGCCCAACGACAAAGTTCCACGCTTCCCCTTTGACTGTGCCAAAGTTCAGCGCGTGCTGTCGAACCTCTTGGAGAACGCCTCGAAGTTCACGCCCCCCGGAGGTACAGTCTGGTTGCATGCCGAGCCGCACATGTGGGAGCGACGCAGCTTGCAGAAACCGGGTATCTCAGGCGAACGCCGCCATCAAAGCGTGGAAAATCCCAACGCTGTCAAAGTGAGCGTTTCCGACACTGGACCCGGCATTGCCCCGGAGTTTCATTCGGAAGTCTTCGATGATTTCGTTCGGCTGCCGCAAACTGAAAAACTCTCCGATGGCATGGGTTTGGGTTTGGCTATCGCTCGCCGTCTGGTGTTCGCATCGGGTGGCAAGATTTGGGTCGAAAGTGAAGTTGGCGCCGGATGCAAGTTCTCCTTCCTGGTACCGCTAAAACCGATCCTGTCTGGGTCTGCCAAAGGAAAAGCGAAATGAGTGATACGGCCAACATCCTACTGGTCGACGATGAACCGGGAATGCTTCGCTACATCCGGACTTTGCTGGAAGTAGACGAGTACAAAGTGGAAACTGCCACCACCGGCGAAGAAGCACTTGCCCGCGTCCAAAAGGGCCTGCAGCCAGACCTCGTGCTCCTTGATCTCCTCATGCCCGGCATCGACGGTTTGCAAACCCTCGAACAGCTCCGCCAGCTCCAGCCCGGCCTCAAGGTGGTGATGCTTTCCTGCGTGAGCGATACCCGCAAGGTCGTGCAAGCGATGAGACTGGGTGCTCACGACTATCTGACTAAGCCCTTTCAGAAGGCCGAACTCGATGCCGTCGTTGACCAGTGCCTGGGCAGTAAAGAGCCGACGTACTCGGGGGACATCGAAGAGCTTTGCGATGATGTCTTTTTCGTCGCCGCCAGTCCCGCCATGCGCAAGATCCGTTCCCAGGCGGCGCTCGTCGCTAATGTCGATATTCCCGTCCTGCTGCTGGGTGAGAGCGGCACGGGCAAGGAAGTTTTGGCGCGGCTGATCCATAAGCTTTCTCCACGCGCGCATCGCACTTTTCTAAAGGTGAATTGCGCTGCCGTTCCCGCCGATCTGCTGGAAAGCGAGCTTTTCGGTTACGAGGCGGGCGCGTTCACCGGAGCCACACATCCCAAGCCCGGCAAATTCGAACTCTGCAACAAGGGAACCATCCTGCTCGATGAAATCGGCGAGATGCCTCCGCTGCTGCAAGCCAAGCTTCTGCACGTTCTGCAGGATGGAACCTTCTCGCGTTTGGGCAGCCGCTCAGTGATCAAAGCCGACGTGCGCATTCTGGCTGCCACGAACATCAACATTCCTGAGGCGCTGGCGACGAAACGTTTGCGTGAGGACCTCTACTACCGCTTGAATGCTTTCACTTTGCAACTGCCTCCATTGCGTGAGCGCAAGGAAGAAATCCCGATTCTACTGAAGCACTTCATGTCGCGCATGTCGGAGCGTTACGCCCGCCCGCCGCTGCCGTTGTCGCCCAGCATGATGCAAGCTTGTCAGGAGTACTCCTGGCCGGGCAACCTGCGCGAAGTTAACAACTTCATCAAGCGCTACCTGATTCTGGGCGACGAGAAGCTGGCCATTAACGAACTGCGCCCTAGAGTTGACAACCATGGCGCCAGCTTCGAACCTGCGGCGCCGAAGAGTGGGAGCGAATCATCCGGAGGACTCAAGTCCCTGGCTCGCAGCGCCAAGGACGAAGCTGAGGCGGAGGCTATCGCGCGGGCCTTGGAGGAGACGAACTGGAATCGCAAGCAGGCTGCGACACTGCTCAAGATCAGCTATAAGGCGCTGCTCTATAAGATTCGCCAGTACGGCATTGCACAAGCCAAGAACCATCACAAGCTCTCGGCCGGAGCGTAAAGCCAGCCTCCGAACCTCAAGTTGTCCTTTGAAACGAAACCGGGCTCGAGGCCCG
>DASQIH010000209.1:0-36207 GCA_035631655.1 Terriglobales bacterium | reverse complement strand
CCCCCCCCCCGCCCGCCCCCTCCGCAGGCTGCTTCATGTTGAAGGTTCGGGTTGCCGTTTGCAGCGAGAATACGACGGAGCATGCTGCTTACCCAGGGCACATTCCACTGCAGTTGTTTCGATACTTTGAAACGCGGGAAGACCGCACAGGTTAGAAGCAATCCTTTGACAATTAAGTTACAACTGAGCTGAACCGCGTCCCCAGCCCCTGAATCAAATGCTGAATATGATTCGAAAGCAGCTTTGCAAGGCTACCTGACTTTGATCATTCACAGCGGTGACACGAAGCAACGCAGAGCACATGGGAGCGAACCTGCTCCCGTGTAATGCGGCAGGCCGGTTGCAAGCCCGGACGACGAAGCGCAGATTTCAGGACGGAAGGCCCGACTCATGGCAAAGGTAATCGAGTTTTATATCCCGAACCGCTTTCAGAGAAAAGTGGCGTGGGTTCCCCCGGAAAAACGCGGGAAGGTGATCGAGTTCTGCACACAAGTAAAGAAGTCGGCCTAGCCTGAGCGCCGGTCTCGGTTTGTCGCACTCTGGTTCCCATCGGCACGATGAGGCACTAAGCATAACCCCCAGTCCCAGCTAGGAAGTTGAAGCGCGCAATTTACCTGCGATAAACGCCCTTGTAATCGCTGATTCGCGGGGCATCGAGCAAACTGGCATATGTAGCGCAAGAATTACGATTGCCAATATGATGATTGGCATCACGATCGCTGTCTCAGCGGCTCCGTTCCAGATCAGACGGCCTAGTTGAGGTTGATTTTAAACGAAGAGGACTTCGTGCCCCGTGGTCTGCCTTTTCCTGCCGCTTCGGAATTATCATCATCAATCTCCGCTACCAACGATTCCAGATGCCCCTCCACGAAGGTGCGATCCCCATACTTGACGCTGCGACCGTGATCGCCACCCTTCAAAATCTCGAACCCTAGTGCTGCCAGGTCGTCGATTTGAGCGTGGCGGGGGAAGGGACCCGCAGTGTCCGGCGCCTCCAGAATCGGTTCAGCCGCGGTTTCTTTGGGGCTGTACCCTTCATATTCCGCATGGAGTTTCGCCGCCGACCGCGTGCTTTTGGCGAAGATAAACCAATCTTCGTCGTGATCCGGTGTCGAGACCCAGTACAGCGTCACCGGAACCTTTGCGGCAGTCGTCTTCTTGCTAGCCCTCGGCATTGTCGTACTAGGTTTGCTGTCCGATCCTTCCAAAGCACTTGGGGATTCTAATTTAGCATCGTACCGATCTGCGACGGCAAGCTTTGTGTGATCCGGGTGGCGCAAACAGGCGTCGTTTCCCTATGCAGATTGGCCTCGCGGGGACACGCTCTCCAAGATGTAGACCGCCTGTTGTCTCCGGTCTACGGCCTCCGAATGCTCGTCCTGAGCCTATATTGGCGATGGAATGGTGACCGGTGAACTAGGCTGCGAAGCCATTTTCGACGAGCACATCGTCGGGAACCTCCAAGTCCGCTGCTTTGAGCAATTCACTCGGTCCAACCTGCCGCAGCAGTGCGATATTTCGTTGGATTGAGTCCTCTTCCACTCCGAGGTTACGCAATATCTCCTCTACTTCTGCGACAGCGTTCGGGTTGAACGCGGGGAGAGTAGAGCTAGTACCGATACCGCCTCTTTCGTTGGTACTTCTCACGCAGGCGACCTGTATCTTGCCGGTATTAGTCTTGCGGATCGTAATCAGGACTTTCATACTGCGGCCATCTCAATTCTTTGTGCAGCTCGCGCGGCCTATCCTGCTGGCCGCAAACGGCGCAAGGACGTCATCGAGCCATGCTGAAGGCCAAGGTAAAAGTCCGAATCTGGCTCTACGCTCCAAATCTTGCCGCCGCTCGGGCCTGCGCCTTTGTGGCTTCTTCTTCCCGGTTCTTCGGCGGTGCGGCAGTCTGGAGTGAATGGAGTAACCTGCTCGAAGCAGAAGCAACCTCGTCTATCGCAGCCATGAAGGCATCTTCATTCGCCTTCGAAGGCTTGGTGAAGCCGCTGATTTTACGGACGAACTGTAGCGAAGCTGCCCGGACCTCTTCGGGAGTTACGGGCGGATCGAAATTGAAAAGAGTTTTGATATTTCGGCACATTGGATAGCTCTCAACTATATGAAAATATAACATTGCGGCACTGCTCTTGGCGTTGCATCCGCGTCGCATCTCGTCGGATTAGTAGCAGGAACGCCCTAGTGTTGACCGAACCTATCAATTGCCGACGGTCCGGCAAAATCTGAAACTGACCTTACTTTCCGCGTCGCCTGCCAATTGTCCAATTCTCGCCGCGGCACCGCTACATTCTGCTTGTTCTTTGCCAGGTACCGGGTCAACGAAAGCCAACAGCAAGACGCGACACGATTCGGCGAAGCTCACCTCATGTTCATATCCGGTGCGTTAGCGAACGCGAAAGGTAATCATTTCCGCAACAAACAACACCAGAAGGAGCACAGAAGAAGACCCATGCAGAAAGTTCAGCTAATTGGCTATCTTGGCCGCGACCCTGAAGTCAGGTACAGCGCACAGGGGACGGTCGTTGCGCAGTTTTCCGTTGCGACCACTGAGAGGTGGAAAGACAAAAGCGGTGAATTGCAGGAGCACACAGAGTGGTTCGCTGTGAAGGCTTGTGGCCGTCGTGCCGAGGTCATCGGTGCATACCTCCACAAAGGCAGTCGCATCTACCTCGAAGGCCGCAAGCGCACCGAGTCCTGGGACGACAAACAAACTGGCGCTAAGCGCTATCAGGATCTTGTCTACGCTGACAAAGTCGAGTTTCTCGATTCCAAGGGCAATGGCAACGTAAGTGGCAACGGGCAGCATGCGGAAGCGGCCAGCGACGAGACCGCCACGACGGAGGACGTGCCCTTCTAGACCGAAGTGCCCCCGCTGATTCCAGCATGCGGCGGTGCGCGTCGGGAGAGGATGCGATGAACAGATCCTTCTCGATCAGTGCAGAGGCGGGATGAAACCCCCTTAGATCGCAGGTTTTCGGAAGACCGCGCAATACATCCGAAAGGGCCAATCGTCACACTCCTGCGCCGGCTCGAAACCCGCCTCTATCAATTCTTGCCGAAGTAGTTCCTTTCGGATGCCATGCCCGCCCCGGTTTTCCGGTATCCTTTTGGCGTCCATAGCGACAGAAGTAGCCTCGGCGGGAAATCAATTACTGCAAGCGTTCCACCAGGTCGCAGCGCTCGAAACAGGCTGCGGGTCATATCCGTGGGAGCCGTAAAGTGATGGTAAACGCCTCGCATGAAAATGGCGTCGCAACTCTGTGAAGGCAGTTCGGTTCCTGTCTCACTCCCTTTGATCACCGAAATGTTTTCCAGTCCGGATTTCTCAACTGAACGGCGCAGTTGGCGGAGCTTCTTCGGTTCAGACTCTGTGGAGTGAACCCGACCATCCGGCCGAACCAGCCGCGCAACACGGAGAGTCATCTGGCCCTTGCCGGCGCCGACCTCGGCAACAATCTTTCCCGGCCCCAAGTTCAACACGTCCGCAAGGCGCACCGCCTCCGCGTCGAGTTTCGTCCTGTAACAACGCACGCCTAATATGGTGGCGGTCGCTGCTGCCCCGAGGGCCGCGGCTGCCGCGACTAGCCACGCTAGGTTGCGCTTCTGGTCGCTGCGGAGACGCACTCGCTTCATACAACACCCTCACTGCGGTGATACGAGCACAACGCTTGGAGTGTTCCAGGAACCTACCGCGGATTATGGCACTACCCCGCGCGAACTTACCCCCGAGTCTGATCTGAATTCGCATACAAGAGGATTTTCTTCCATGCCGAACAACGAAAATTCCACGCTCCCCGCAGGGCTGGATATCAAAAAGGTCCTTGAGGAGCTTGAAGTGCCATTTCCACCCGAACAAGTTCACTGGCGGGTGATGAACACCTCCAATGACAAGAAGCGCGGGCAAATCGTGCCTTATGCCGATCCGCGCGCTTACACCGACCGGCTGAATGGGTTGTTTTCGCCGCAGGGCTGGACGCGCGATTACCGGATCGAAACGATGAGCAACATCACCAGGGTGAAGAAGGGCGAACCATCGTCACCGGCAAGGTCCTGGTGACGTGTAGGGTCACGATCATCGGTCTTTGGTCGCACTCTGGAACCGGCGAGGAGTGGGCTGACGACGACAACGGCATGACAGCGGCGGAAGCCCAGGCCTTCAAGAGAAGTTGCGCTTGTTTTGGCCTTGGACGCTACCTGTATCACTTCGATGGGGTGTGGGTGGATCTGGACGACCGAAAGCGGCCAAGGACCGTACCCAATTTGCCTCAGTGGGCATCGCCTGAGGGCTGGCGCAACGGGTTGAGACCGAACACGGTCTCTGCCCACACAGACAGCGACCATGTGACAGGCAGCCATGTTCCCGCCAACAGTCCTGAGAACAAACAGTCCAGTGAGTTTGTGCGGCAGATTGAGGCGATGGCGAAACCTCTTGGGCACCGCTTATATCGCGGACTGCTGCGAGCGCAGGCCAAGGTCTGGAACCCGGATCAAATTCCGGATGTCGCGCAGCAACGCAAGGTCTTGGAGCACATGCAAGCAGCAGAGCGCGGATTAAGTCGTCTGCAAGCGGCACTTGCCAAGGCGGGACCTGCGGCCCCAGAGCGAGTTCTGCAGTCACTCAAGCTGAGATCGCTCGATCACATAGATAGCTTGGAGACGCTGAAGCGCGACGTCCTCGCTGTTGAAGCGGCTGCATCCGCGCCGAAGTAGCTTACAAGCCCTTGCCTCGCACGTTTTCCCTCGTCACAAACTCCTGCTGCTGTTTCCTTCCAACCCGCGGAGGTGCTGTTAGGCGGCACCTCCGCTCCCTCAGCCCTACAAAACCATGAGCCATCCTCTCTACGCTGTCCAACAAATCCGCAGACTCCGCGGTGGATCACAAGCACAACTTCTACGAGCATCCGACGGCGCCTACTACGTGACCAAGAGTGCGCAAAACCCGCAGCACGTGCGCGTGCTCGCAAATGAGATGCTGGCGACACGATTGGGACAGCTTCTCGGGCTGCCGTTGCCGCGCGTTGAGCCAATCGAAGTATCCCAATGGCTCATCGAGCACACAAGCGACCTGAGCATTGAGGTGGGAGGAGCCAAAATCCCTTGGAAACCCGGCGTACACCTGGCGTCGCTTTACGTGGACGACCCTGGCACGAGCCACGTGTTCGACTATTTGCCGGAGAGCATGATTGACAGTGTGCGGAATGTTGCCGATTTTGGCCGCGTCCTGGTGCTTGATCGGTGGGCCTGCAATTGCGATGGCAGGCAAGCTGTCTTCTCTCGCAAAGGAAAACGGTCGCGCGGATATTTCGCCACCTTTATCGATCAGGGCTATTGCTTCAACGCCGGCGAGTGGAGTTTTCCCGATTCTCCTTTACGCGGAGTCTACGCCAGAAATTGCGTCTACAAGAACATCACCGGTTGGGAGGCGTTCGAGCCAGCGCTTACTCGCGCCGAGCAGATCGACATCGAAGATATCTGGCGAATTGCCGCCGACATCCCCACGGACGGGTACGAATCTGACCACGTTGGCCTGCATCGCCTGGTCGAAACTCTTTAAAGCGTCGTGGTCTGATTCGGGACCTGATTGCCGCATTCCGCACGTCGAGCCGCGCCCCGTTCCCCAACTGGACGGAGAGCTAATCCGCATCAGGAGGCTCCATGGTAGTTAACGATTCCTTGCACTTCAAGCAAGCAGCTCAAGAACTTCTGCCCCATGTCGGGCACAAGCTCAACATTATCTGGGAGGGCGGTGACGCCGCGCAGGAGACCGTCGGAGTGGTTTGTGAGGACTGCCAGGCAGTTCTCCTGGACTTCGCCCCGGAATCTGCGACAGCGGAACGGCCGGACCAGGATCGCGTGAAATACGAAGGCCACTATGACGTAGGCCGAGATGTCTGCTACGTCGAAGTCTTCAAGCCCGGCAAATCTCCATACCCACTGCAAGAGCGACAAGATATTGTCAATCATTCTCCGACCGGAATCGCCTGGGGGTATGGAGGCAGCGGCCCCGCTCAGTGTGCGTTCGCAATTTTGATGGACTATTTCGAAGACGAGGAACGAGCCAGGGCGTTGTACCAGCAATTCAAGTTCGCGGTTATTGCCAGATTTGCGCCTAACTCGGATTGGACACTCAATGGCCGACAGGTCGAACACGCGATCGCCAGGATTGCTGCGAACCTGCAGGCGTGACGTTATTTGTTGGTAAGTAGCAGCGACGGCGTATTGTGCTACAATACTGCTTGTATTGTGCTACACGAATCGGTTTACGGGGACAACAATGAAGCGTGCTGCCCAACTGAGTTCCTCGCGACGAAAGACACGCGCAGGCGTACGTGCGTCCAAGCTACGCGACGTCATGGTCATCGCCGAGCAGGAAGGCTTGTTGCGTGGAGAACGAACCCAGGTGGTCCGAGGAAGAATGCCTGAGGCCCTGGTGGCGAGGGCGAAGAAGCGTACCGGGATCAATTCTGACACGGACCTCATTGAACTGGCGCTCGCGAACATAGCCGTTGAAGACGATTACGCAGACTGGCTTCTCTCCCGCCGCGGCGCCGTCAGTCGCGAGGCCGACCTTGACTTCTGAATTTCAGGCCACTCTCAGACGACTCAAACCGGAAAAGCGTCGAGCGCAGCTCAAGCCGCGAGGCGAATCAGACCTCGACTTCATTGAGACCACCAGAAATAAGCCCCGAAAGCTGCTCTACGACACCACCGTTTACATCGACATCCTGCAGAACCGATTTCCGCAAAGCGGCGAACTGATGCTCCGAGCAGCCGAAGCCTGGCATTCGCCCGTGACCGAGGCAGAACTCGCGGCGGCGATCGGTCTACTCGATCCGGCTCACTCAGAAACGCGTGAGATCGTCGAACAGATTGCAGCCGTGATCGAACGGCGCCCCAGCTACAGAACACTCGTCCCGGACTCTGAGATATGGCGGGAAGCCGGCATCTTGTCGGGCATTCTCGCGCGCTTGCAAGGATATGGAAAAGACCATCGGCGGCGCGCCTTGAATGACGCCCTGCTCTTCGCAACCGCCCGGAAGCATGGATGCGCGGTGCTGACTCGTAATGTGATTGATTTCGATTTGCTCGAACAGCTTGATCCCGCTGGCAGCGTTCTTTTCTATAAATAGCAGCATCTTCGGTCGACTAACCTCAAGCTCCCTTAGGCTCCTTCCAGTTATTGCTACACACGCCGCGCGCCACACTGCGGTAATTCCCTCGAAATAGAGCCTGTCCCTCCTCAGCTACCCACAAGAAAGCTCGCTAGAAAATCTGCGGCCCGGTGTGTCGCGGGTGAGGGAGGGGTGTCGAAAGGACCGCCCTCCATGAGCAAGAAAGACCCTCCCGATTATCCGGGAGACGAGGCCATCAAAAAGGCCATTGGCGAGGCGCTTCGGCAGCTTCGCCTCGAACGAGGCCTATCAATTGAAGAAACTGAGGCGATTCGCAAAGCCGGGCCCGGCTACCCACGTTTGCCCCGCGCCCTGGGGATCGTGGTGAAGCGGTTGCGGGAACAACAAAAGATGTCACGGGCGCAGCTAAGTTCAGCATCGGGGTTAACATTGCGCTTCATCATCAACGTGGAACGCGGAAAGGCGGACGATGCCACGGTGACCGATATCGTGCGCCTCTCGTTCGGATTGAATCAGTCAGCTGAGGACTTCGTCACGCAAGTCGTGGAGGTCTTAGAAAAAGCTCGGCCAGTCTTAACCACGATCGTTTCTCGGAATTCAATTCCCGATTCGTGGACAGCGTCACTTCATAGCTCCGCACCTCCGCTGAAAGCCACCGCTGGCCGCAGGTTCACTCTGGTCATTCTTTAGGTGTTTAGACACATGCTTATTCTCACGATTCGCTCCGGCCGCTTTCCCCTAGGCCGGCTACTCGCTACTCCCGGCGCTTTGGAAGCTCTCGAAAAAGCGAGCCAGCAGCCTGAAGAGTTTCTTGATCGGCACGCTAACGGCGATTGGGGTGAGCTCGATTCCCACGATGCCAAGGAGAACGAGTTCAGTCTCCAACGTAGCCTCCGTCTGCTAAGCAGCTACACCACTGCGGCAGGAGACAAGTTGTGGATCATCACTGAGGCGGACAGATCCGCCACGACCCTACTCCTGCCCGAGGAATATTGAGCGTCCTCGTTCACATCCTCCACTGATACCGCTAACCCGCCGCACGGCTGCCCGACATCGTCCATTACAGGAGCCAACCACGTGCCTTGAGAATTCGTGTTACCACCAAGCGCGAAACGTTCGAACTGCGCAAACAGCAGCACACTGAGCTCGGCTACCGAATTGAAGACGAGCAACTCGTTCCGGTGAATGGTTTGTGTTCCTTCATCGCAGTGAAAGAGGACCCTGTTCCGGAGATTCTTGACTTCGGTGCGCACCCATAGATGAGTGCGGGAATTCGCCGCCACTCCTACCGCCCGCTGCCTACGCCAACTCGGGAGACCTTCATGTCGCTCAAGATTCGATTTCGCTTTGACGGCCGATGCAACGTGCATCCTCGCTACAACCCGGAGAGTGACGGCCGGCCACAGCCCAAGCACTGTGATGGCTGCGAATCGCTTTACGTGATCTTCCTCTACACCTCAATAGCGCGCAGGAAAGCAGAGTCTGGGGAGGGATTAACAGTGCGCAACCATGTTCGGCCGGAGGAAGAATCGTCCGCCTCGACGGTTTGCGATGACGAGTCTCCATCGATCGAAACGGTGAGGAGCGCAACGTGACACGCCCATCGAGTGCGACGGACCTGCAAGCCGTAGTAGAGAATTGTCTGCCCAAGTTGTCCGTGCTTTGGACGGCAATTGATACCTACGGCTGCCCACAGAACGCAGCCGTGTTGCGCGAAGTAATCGACGAACTTCAAGAGGCCGTTCCTCCGAGGGCGATATCTGCGGGTGCAATGGAGTTCGTGGCGAATGAGCTCTTCAGAATTCCACGTTCGCAAGTGGCTCAACTGCTTTCGATCATTCTTGACGCTGGCCCGAACACATCGTACGAGATCGTTGACTTTCGGAGGCCGCCCACCAGCTAAAGGAATGACATCAGAAATAGGAAATAGGCGGCTCAGATTCTCGGTAGGGACAGTCCGCTACCGCTGAATACTGCTGAAAAGAAGGCTTTCACGGCCACGCCGCTTAGCTGGTCCTCACAAGCCGGTGGCGCCGACGTTTGGCTGGCTTCTGCGAATACAGCCTCCCCTCAGGTCTTTGTGAACCCCGCGATGCCGATAAGTGGATTAAGGCACGTGGCCTAAGTCCCGCCACTGCCGCCGAGATTTTGGAGCGGCCGGACGAGCGCGGCATCTGGTACAGGCTGCTCAACTCCGACGATGAAGGTGCCGTGCTCCGGGCCGTCACTTATTTGACTGACAGGCGCGACGAATGTTGTTTGGGGTTACAATGCCGACTTCACCGAGAGAGACACTTCCACACGACCAGGTGGCTGCTTTAGGGCAAGTGAACAGTTTGCCCCGGTCTTTATCCAACCGAGCCTTCAACTTCGATGCAGCCGCGCTCAAGTGCTCCATCTTGGTGATGCGCTTGTAAAAGCGGGCGACATCTAGCAGGTGCTTCCGCAGGAAGCCTCTTCTAAGCCACGACGGTGTTCCTTGGAATAACAACAACGCCGAACACGCGATCAAAGCCCTTGCCAGGTTGCGTCGGTCTATCGAGGGTCTCTCGACACCGAGAGGGATTGAGGAATACCTCATCCTCTTGAGCGTCTGTCAGACATGCAAATATTCCGGCTTGGACTTTCTGGATTTTCTCCGCTCCGACGAAACGGATCTTGGCGCTTTCGCTGCAATCCGACAGAACCGACGGGAACGTCGCGCGCATGTTGGTTGAAGCCGGCAAACTTATCTTCAGCCATAGTGAGTGACAAGTGAGCGCTTTCCTCGATTGGCCGCCACTAGATCCCTTTCCAAGTGCTACAGAACACCCTCCGGACACATTTGCCTGGCGCCGAGACTGCACAATTGAGCGAAGAGGGCGTGGGGATCTCGAGTCTGAACCACGGACATGCTTAAGCTCATTGCTGGTTCGTCGTGGAGCGCGAAAGGGGCGCTCCCCAGGCAGTCAGCAACCGCGGGCCCTTGAGAATAAATTGTTCCGCTTGGCGAGACCGCGACAGGCGACACAGGTTGTCAATCAAAGAGCGTGCTCAAGGCTTATTTCTTTTTTCACAAGAGCATCGAAGTCCTGTTTCCAAAGGTGGAGAGAATTGGCGTCAGCGAATCTATAGTGGGTGAAGGGAGTGTGATTGTTCGAGGTACGGGAGGCGTTTTCGAAATGGTCGACAAGGTCACGCAGCAGAACGAATTGCGGCGACCGGTGCAGCAACAAGCCTCGCATCAGCGTGACTCTCCGTGGAATCGCAGGCTTTGTTCCGTGAGAGAGAAAAGTCACGCTGTCGCAACGACGCGGAGATGCCCTTGGCGGCGTGATCGCGGCGCGGGCTTTACGGTGATCTCAACGTCTCGGCCAAGCAGGGTCAGGAAATGCATAAGTCGTTCGGTCGAGAAGCCAGATAGCTGACCTCGCAAGAGGCGCGAAATCTTGGGTTGATCAATCCTCAGGATGTGCGCGGCGCGAATTTGGGTCAGTCGCCGCGCGCGAATCGCTTCGCCAATACGGATCGCAAGATCGGCCTTGGCGAGACGCTCGTCGGGGTTGGGTAGACCGATGTCGGCGAAGACGTTCCCGCTGCCTTCTTCCACCTCAATTCTCTTGCTCATGTCTGCTATTCCTTCTAAGCCTCTAACCATCTGGCATGTTCTTCTTCGGCTCGCCTGAGACGCGATTTGATTAGCTCAATCTCGGCTTTCGGCGTCTTGATTCCGCCCTTTGATTTCTTCTGAAAGACATGCAAGACATATATACGACCCGCCAAGCGGACCGTGTACACCGTGCGATAAGTATCGCCCGCGTGGTCTTCCACGATCTCCAGGATGCCTGCACCGGCAAAGCCCCGGAGCGGCTTAGCATCGGGGTGCTTGCCGCCACGTTGCGCTATGTAGAGCGCATAGCCAATCGCATCCTTCACATCTTCTGGAAAGGACGCGACGTCTGCCCTGGTGCTTCCGATCCAAACGACGGCCTTAATGCTGGGCGATGCAACCATCTTCATATTATGCCTAAACGAGCATAAAAGGCAAAGGAATTGGTTCGGACGGGTTCTGACCGAGTTCAAATTTCAAGAAATGTGCCGCAACTGCCAGAACGCGATGTGAGATACAAGCCACGATCGAGTTTGGTGAGAAGACCAAGATCGACCGCCCTCCTCACGACCTGATGGTGAATTCCATGCGCCCTCAGTTCTCCCAATGAGACGATCGTCTCTCCATCGAAAAGCACTCGCAGACGATTCACCTGCGGGGTTCTAGACATTTTGATGTGCGAAATTGAGAAGCAGCACGGAATCGTAGCTCGTTCAATGGCCTGGGGGAAGCTGACGCAACTCGCGAGTCATTGATGAGCCCCCAAAAAAATCAGCGTCCATTAAGCGTCCAATAATATGTGGAGTTGTTTGTTTCCGTTGGTTTTCAGAGGCTTGATGTGCCATTCGCGCCTTCTAAATGGTTGAATTTGTTGAAAAGCTTAGGTTCGAATCCCACTCTCTCCGCCAGTCCTTTTCTTGCCCTTTATTACGCTATTTTCGGCATCCATGAAACTTGGCGAGGCACAGGCCTTCATGTTCTGGCGAAAGAAAAACCGAATGGATCCTTCCTCTCAATCTCACTGTTTATGGATTCCCTAATGCAGCAAGGTTAAGGGGTCTGACCCATCCGGCCATCTTTTTTTCTACTCCTCTATTTTTTGGGTTTCCGTTACGTACGTCACAGGGCGGGTGTGATATACAAAAGAGCCTTCAGCTGAAAAAGCCCCGATCATGTCGGGGCTTTTGCGCGCGGGTTGAGATTAGGCAATGGCTCTCTTTACGGCAGTGCCTCTCACTTCGGCTTCGGCGCGGAGCCAGTCGTCGAGATCGTGGCCGTTTTCTCGGCCGCGCTCCTCATAGAGTTCATACGCGCGGTGGCGGACCTCTTCTTCGATGTTTGGGTGCGGCGTGGTCGCAACGTTTGTCGATGTTTTCTTGATCAGGTCTTTTGGCATGGTTATACCTCCTTCCTGAGGTTACAGGGTGAGTTGGGAAACTCACCGGAAGGGAACTTGAGGTTTGCTGTTTCCGAGCTTGAGAAAAACGTACGCCAGTTTGTGGGTAGCGTCAACTGCCTAATGTTGCTGCAGTCTCCGGACGGGCATGAACAATGACCTGGCGTCGCCCAGAGCGGACTGGCGGTAAACTCTTGCTATGGCGGTGATGGTGCAAATGCGTGACACCGGCGGTCAGGATTTGCAAGAGGATGTGGGTGCGATGATCGAACATGTGCTTTCGGATCGCCCAGGAGACTGGCGGTCGAGTCGCTTCTAATGTGATACTGCGGGGTTCAAATTTCGAGATCTACATGATCCCTGCTTCGTACAAACCGAAAAAAAGGTTCATGCAGCTGGCCATCACGGAAGCCAAGCGCGCCCGGGATCGAGGCGACTATCCCATTGGCGCGGTCATCACACGCCTGACGGACGGGCGTGAAGTGGTTATTGCCAGCGCCGGTAACCGAGTAAAAACTTCGGGGTCCAGCATCAAGCATGTAGAGTTGGAAATGCTCAAATATGTTTCAAGCGGCTACGGCCGTTACCTGCCCGACTTCGTCCTCTATTCCACGCACGAACCCTGTGCCATGTGCGCCGGCGCCTGCGTGTGGTCGAGAATCGGGGCGGTGGTCTACGGCGTCTCCCAAGAAGATATTGCCACTTATGGCCGCAAAAGTGGTACGGAAGACTACAAGTGGCGAGCTTGCCTGATCCCTTGCCGGCTCGTCTTCGAGAAGGGTAATCACCACATCCCTGTCACGGGCGGTTTTCTCCGACCAGAATGCCAAAAACTGTTTAGTTACAGTCCGTCCTAGCTAGCGGGCACTGCGTTTATAAAATCGGCAGTAGAGTCGGGCGCTGGCGTACTCGGTGATGCAATAGAGAGTGTCCAGGCCCGATATCTGGTGGCTGTAGGGAACGAAGTCGATGTTACGTGCATGTATATTGATGTGGGTTCGGACGTTTATACCGACCCATCCGGGCAGATGATGACCCTTGAGCGTGTAACATTAGCGAATTGCAGATTTTTTGACGAGGAGATTCAGTAATACTGCCAATTTCTCCGGAGTGATGCGCGCCCGCTCTCCCAGCACAGTCTCGCCGACCCGCGCCGGGCCGACGCCAAGGGATGTGTGGTGTGGTGAGCTGACCTAAGCCACAAGAGAGTCAGGGAGATTGCGTCACTCAGGTTCACTGAAGAAGACTGCTGAATAGATCGTGGGGTATCCAGTCACGGCAGAGGTCGCTGGTTCGAGTCCAATCGTCCCCGCCACATTCTCAGGGTGCTTCGCTGCGCTCAGGATTTCGGCAACGGGCTCCCGCTTCGCTCACGCCCGCTTAGCGCCTCAAGTTCGAGTCCCGTCGTCCCCGTCATTTCCCCCTGTTTTTCGGCGGCTTGTGGGCTACATCCCAGCCGTTTCTGGGAACATTTGGAAATACTAAGCACGGCGTGCTGCTTCCTGAGAGCCACGGAGTGCAGGGGGTACCCTGCCCATCGGTGCGGTTTATCCGTAGCATGAAAGTGCCATAGTGGGTTTAGCTGTTTATTATAGAATTTCGATGCACATCTCCCCCGACTTCTGCCGAGGGGAATGATATGCGTCGCTTTGCTTACTTTGCCGTAGCTCTGCTTTTGACCTCGCTGTTTGCCTCTGCCGATAATAAGGTAATCGTGCGCAGCGTTAGCGTGACAGGTTCGAACACCTACACCATCGAAGGATCGGGCTTCAGCCCCAAGAAGGGTACCGCCCCGGTCGTCACCATCAACGGCCTTGGCGTAATTGTGAAGAGTTTCACCGACACCCGCATAGTCGGCACTTTGGCTACTCCCGTGACAGGCGATTACACGGTGAAAATCACCAACAGCAGGGGACAATCAATGGTCTACACGGTGGTAATGCCGCCGCAAAAAACCGATTCGCCGCCTGTGAGTACGGAGAGGGAGGGCGTGAATGTCGCTGCTTATTACCTGCATCCAGATTCGGCTGTCCCATCCGGTCTGGCCCAAGCGGGAGAGGCTTCGCAGACGGTGAACAATAGGGGATGTAATCCAACTGCCCCTCCGGGTATCGCGCTCCCGCCGCTGCCAGCCTACTGCCATGAAGGGCCGGGCAACAACAAGTAGTAGTTCCCGGTACCTGACTATTTAAATAGCTTCTCCGCCAAGGAACGCTGCATGCTTTTGGCCGGAGTAGGCAGGCCCATGGCTCGAATTGTGTCCGACGCTGGCTCGATTTACCGAAGTGCTCAGTGAAGCCCGACAGCGAATCGAATCACGCCTGCTGACGGCGTAGAAAACTTTCTCACAGAGTTGTATGGGCACTACGCTGGACTGGTTTGCCGCAGCGGGCTGTCCAGCAGGGACGTCAGATTGTCGGGGCACCCGCTCTATCGCTTCGAGACTGAGCCGTCGATGTTGTTGGCTGTCCAGACATTGACACCATCGAAAGCAATTCCAACCGGGCCGTCCCCGGTAGGGAAAGTTCCCAGCGTTGCGCCATCGCAGGCACGGAGCTTCGTGAGGTTATTGCTTCCCAGGTTAGTCACCCACAGATTTGTCCCATCGAAAGAGATGAACTGCGGCTCTGACCCAACCGCGAATGTGCCTGTAATTTTTCCGTCCCCAGGACGCAGCCGGGATATGGTATTGCTGTCGGAGTTGGCCACCCAGATGGATGTACCATCGAAGGCCACCCCTACGGGATTCTGCCCCACAGCAAAAGTTCCCAGCAGTGCTCCATCACTGGCTCGCAGTTTTGTTACGGTATTCGCGCCGCCCTGGTTCGCCACCCAGATGTTCTGCCCATCAAAGGCTAAGCCAATCGGATCGGGCCCAGCCGGGAAAACACCCAGGGTGGCCCCATCGCTCGGCCGCACCTTGCTGACAGCATTGTCCAGGATGTCGGCTATCCAGATGCCTAGTGCCATCAAATGCAATGACCCAGGGAAACTTGCCGGTCGGAAACGTGCCCAGGTTCGCTCCGTCGCTCGCCCGCAGCTTGCTAACGGTGTTATCCAGAAGATTGGTCACCCAGATATTCGCCCCATCAAAGGCCGCATATCCTGGAATATTCCCGACGGAAAACGTTCCCAGCAGCGCACCATCGTTGGCTCGCACTTTCGACACAGCGTTAACGGGCCCGCCCACCACCCATATATTGTTCCCGTCAAAAGCGAGGCCATTGGGGCGGCCCCCGGTAGAAAAGGTGTTAACGACATTCGCGTCATACCATCGCAGCAGAGCGAGTTGATTGACATTCGGTAGCGTAGGAAGCGGACATGCAGCGGGAAATGATCCACTGAGTGGTGACTGTGCAGCCAGTGAGCAAGCCCAGACGATTACAAGCAGCAGAACACCGAACGCTCGGCGCAGTCTCATAAAGGGTCTCCTTGTTCAGAGAAGTTGGGTCTCTCGGGCCCGGCTGTATGCACGCTAGAAGGGGCGAACCGGGAGCGCTACCCAAGGGAAGTGCGGCGGATTATGGCGCGAATTTTGGGAAGGTCAAGCGCAAAATGCCGCCATCAGGCTTTGGTGAAAGCGCCTGCGGAGGAGCGGGAACATTAACCGAACCCGGACTTTGCCACGACCGTCACTCCCTTTGACTCGACGAAATTACAGCTGATTCTTGTATTGCTCCAAGGCAATACGAACCAGTTGAGTTCGAGTGCGCACTCCCGTCTTGGAAAAAAGATGCTGCAGAGTGGCTTTCACGGAGGTCTCCGATACACCCAGGCGCCCGGCTATTTCCTTGTTGCTAAGGCCTTCGAAGACAGAAGAAAGAACTTGTTTCTCGCGCTGCGTAAGTCGCTCGGCCGCAGGCTCCGAACGGGGCTTTGCGTCGGCAGCAACGGCGCTCAGCAATACCTCCTGGTCGAACCAGACTTTTCCCGCCATGACTTGACGGATTCCTTCTGCCAGCATCGCGGCGGAACTATGTTTCATGAAGATGCCAGCGATGCCCGTCCGGATCAACCGCTGCGAGTCGGCCTCCTCGAGTCCGGCCGTCACCACCAGGACCTTGCCTGCATACCGTTGCTTCTTCGCCAGGAACATGAATTCTGTGCCATTCTGTTCCCCCAGGTCGAAATCCAACAGCACGATATCGATGGAACGTTGCCGCAGAACCGCAAGAGCTTCGTTGATAGATCCACAATGCGTGACCTCAAACCCGAGTTCGTTGTGCAGCAGGCGCGCAATGCTCTCCCGAAATAGAGCGTGATCGTCCAGAACGAGAACAGCGATAGTCCGTGCTACAGATTCAGGCATTCACTGTGTCCTTCGCAGGTAATTCCGGGAGAACGATGGCGAAGCAGCATCCTGGAGACCGGGGCTCGTATATCAAGTCACCGCCAAAGCTCCGCATGATAGCGCGAGAGACGTACAGGCCCAGACCCGATGAGCCATTGGCTCCGCGCTGGAACGGGCGGAACAAATTTTCGGGAGAAGCGATGCCGATTCCGGTATCTTCAAAGCGAATGACTACATGGTGGTTCTCTTCGGACGCCGTCACGCATAGCCGCTTGGTCGGTGTGGACTGCATAGCACGTTGACTGTTTTTGGCAAGATTCAGGAAAACTTGCACCAATCCGTAACGGTCAGCCCAAACGATGGGCAAACCTTCTGGAACTTGCCATTGCACTTCCATCGCCGACTCATGGTAAGCGGTATCGATCAAAACTCGTATTTCGTCCAGCGTGGATGTCAACTCAACGGCAGCCGCATTCTGAACCGGCGAAGGTCCCCGCTCCAATACAGATATCTTTTCAAGACTCTGAATGAGCGTGCCCAGAGCGTGAAAGTCTTCGCTGTGTTCCAGTTCCTTGATGCGGGAAAGATTCTTGTGTACCACCAGGATCGCGCTGCACAGGTTTCGGATCTCATGGGCCATCGCACCCATGAGAATACGACTGTTCTTCAGTAAATGATCGAGGCTCAAATCTTCGCGGTCACGCAGTTCCTCAGAGAGATCCACCACGATAGCGGCGAGGCGTGGCCCGGAGAGAGTGCTGTAGGTAGAAAACCACACGCCGGCCAGAAAATTCGGGCCCTTGCTGCGCTGGCCCCTGCATTGGAGAGCCGTGCGAAACGCTCTGGGCGCTTCAGTCTGAATGACAGTCTGCAACGCGGGCAGGTAAGAACTGATGGCTTGACCTTGTAGCGGCTCGCCCTCCGGCGCCAGCAACTGCTGAGCCGCTTCGTTTACGAGCAGTATCTTTCCCGCCACGTCAATGGTCACGATGGCAGCTGGACTACTTTCGATGAGAACGCGTAACTGCTCTTCTGCATCCTGGCGTAACTTCACTTCCCCTGCCAACTCTTCCACGTGCGCCAGGGAGGTCCGCCGGTTGCGAAGAAGTTCTGATACGAATAGTCCAGTTCCTATAAACCCGGCGGAACTAAACACCAGGTGTACGAGCGTCTCATTCTTGGGGAGATTGCTGAAGTCTAGAACCGCACATAGCAAGCCAATGACAACGATCTTCCCGCGCGACAGGAATCCACCCGCAATCATGATCGGAAACAGGTACAGAAAGCCTAGCGAGATATAGGGCTCTGTCCACCAGTCGACCAAAGCAATGGCGGTGCCGAGAATTCCGGCCGCGACCAACAGTCTTGTCCGGTTAGCCGGGCTATAGATGGAAAAGACATCTTTCATGGCCTAACCAGAATATATTGTGAAGAGGCTGTGGGGGAGGTAACTGTCCAGCCGGCTCCATCCAAAAGATAAGTTATTTAATCCGAAAGATAACACGTGCCATTCGAAAGATAACGTTCCCTTTCTCGACAGGTATTCTGCACAATCGCTAGCATAGTTGGCCCCTGAACAGCCAGAGCGTATCACAGACTGGCTTCTCCCCCGAGAACTAACGTCTTGTCCGAAGGATTAGTGTCGTGTGCCCAGCCCATATGGCGACTTCGCGTGTTGCGACGAGATCGAGAATTAGAGATTTACTGATGACGGGTTTCGATGCTCTCGATTTGCTCAACATCGGATTCATCGTGACCAACATCTCGGGCCGCCCGCTGCTGGTCAACGGGACCGCGGAGAAGATTCTGGAAGCTAAGGACGGCATCGAATTGACGTCCGGCGGCGGGCTACTCTCCACCTCGCCTGGATGTAATTCGCTTTCCATGGAATCCATACTCGCAGCAAAGGCAGGCACACATCAGGCTGTGATTGCCCTTCAGAGGCCTTCCGGCAAAAGACCCCTTACCTTACTGGTGCGCTGGGCGCAGGGAATGACGTCAGCAGACGACCCGGTTCCGCCCACGACTCTTGTGTTTATTTTGGATCCTGAGTGTCCAGCGAATCCCGAGCCGGAATTGCGTCAACTCTACGGACTCACTTCCGCCGAAACCCGGCTTGCCAATCTGTTGATGGAGGGCAAGACGCTGGATGAATGCTGCGACACGCTGGGTATCCGGCGCTCGACGGCCAAAATGCATCTGCGAAACGTGTTCACGAAGACGGGTGTACAACGGCAGGGCGAATTGGTAGCCCTGTTGTTCAAGAGCACTGGGTCGGTTCGGATGGGTAAGAAAGGACGGCGGTCGGGTTGGAAGCCTTTGGATTCAGGGGAGACTTCCGATGCGGAGTTCCCAGCTCAACCGTGTTGAAAGTCCTGTGATATGAGCTCGACGATCTCGAATTTTGAGGGGATGCAAGTATGAGCACCGCGCGTTGTGTACCGTCAGCTCACGAAGACTTCGAGTGTCCCAACTGTGGAGCACGGAAGTCGGCGGGTGGCTGCGAGGATCCTAAGAAGTGCATCGAGGCCTTGGACAGAATGGAAGAGATCTGTATCAGGAGAATTAAGGACCTGATAGACGATAACCCTGACAATCACTCGTTTCACCTGATGATGGCCGGCTTCGACGCGCTCGACCTGCTCAACCTGGGATTGGCCGTAACCGATCCCATGGGGCGCTTGCTGCTGGCCAATCGGACAGCGGAGCACGTTCTTGCGATGCGCGATGGCTTGCAACTGACTTCGCGTGGGGTACTCCAAAGCTCACTGTACTCGTCCCCAAGTGTGGTTGATGTCCTGCAGCAAGCGGCGAGCGCCACGCTGCCAGAAGAACAGGAAGCAAGTGATGTGGTGTTGGCCGTTCAACGCCCTTCCGGCAAGAGACCTTTGACCTTGCTGGTGCGCTCCGCTAACGGGCTCCCGGAAGATGGATATCCGGCGACCACAGCTGCGCTGGTCTTCATCCTGGACCCCGAACTGCCGGTAGAAGTTGACGCTGCCGAGCTCCATCAGCTTTACGGACTCACGACCGCAGAAACTCGTCTTGCCAATCTGTTGATGCAGGGCAAGAGCCTCGAGGATTGCTGCTACGAGCTCGGCATTCGGCGTCCCACGGCTTGCACCCATCTCCAACAACTGTTCAAGAAGACTGGCGTACAACGCCAGAGCCAACTGGTGTCTTTGCTTTTTAAAAGTATCGGATTGGTGCGTCGGAAACGGGAATAGGAAAGACCGCTCCGGTTAAACTTGGCAACTTTCAAGAAGCTACCCTCGAAATCCCCAACCTTTTTCTGCGAGGCTGCTGTGCAAACGTTTGTGAGACGCGAGACGCTTACTCCGGTGTTCCTTGTTCTAACTTGGGCGTTAAAGATCTGAGCGGCGCGCAATTTTTTTCGGAGCAGTCATTCATCTGGACGTAGACAGTGATCTTTCAACATCCCTAATCTGTCGCCATGTTTTTGTGAGGCTGGCATCCCCCCCGGCCTGTGAGTTTCCCCCAAGAACCAACTAATAAGCGTCTGTGGAGGACACTGATGTCCGCGAGGTTAGCGGTCTTCTCCAGTCCGGCAGGTCTTATTGTTCAGCACACCCCCGATCATCAGAGATTTGTTTTTGAACTATCCCCGACGTTTGCTCGGGCAAAGACGTTCAGCAGAGGTTCGGTAAGACTTTAAGAATGTCTCGGCGACACAAGCTTGGACTTGACGCGACAAACGCCGCGGTAACAGCGACCGAGCAAGCGCCGCCTGTGGCGGAGAAGGAGCGGGACGTATGGCAAGCATCAAGGTGAGCAACCTTTGCCTCCTGGTGGTACTGATCTGTATCGCGGCACTGACTGCAAGTGCTCAGTCATTCCGGGTTCAATGTCCAACCAGCACGATAACTCACCCGGCAGCCGACAATAACTCGGAGCCTGCTTACAACGGTCCGACGCAATTTACGCCGCAGTCTCAGACCGCCCCAGGATGGTCGGTGCCGACTGCGGGGACCGTGAATGGCGCCATCAAGTGCCAGCAGATCTCAGGCGGGGACGGTTACGCAACCATGGGCGACGGCACGCAGACGTTCATGTTCTCCTTCGGCCCGCTCTCCGGGCTCGCCGACATCGCGGCCGGCGGCGCGGGCACGGAGCCCCCAAACGTTTTCAATACTGTAGTTCCGCAGGTGTTGCAGCGAGGCGACCCTGCTGCGACCGATGGGGCGACGACCGGCGCCGCGCCCGGCTCGGCTTTACCCGAGTCTTCGGCGGCCTTCACGTGGAACGGCGCAGTCGGAGTGACCCCCTCGGTTCCGGACATCGTATCCATCACTGACATCCTTGAAGGCACTCCTCCTGTTGCCCCGAACAACACTCCCCCTCCTGCGACCTTGCCCGTGGGCGCCGACTATTGTTCCACTACTCCTGGCACCCCGGGCTACCCTGGCCCTAACGTGGTCACGGCTTACCTGAACGCACCGCTGGGAAACGTTAATCAGGCTTTCGGCGTTGGAAGTCAAGTGGTCATCGCGAATGATAAGCAGCAATTTTTGTTTGGCGGGGTCCCAACGGCAGCGGGCTTTCTGGGCACTTGGACGGTTACGTGTATCAACAGGGACGGCAAGTCTCCGGACGGGCTCAACGCCGTCATCATCACCTACGACGACCCCAACTCCAACCTGGCAGCGAACACGGGGAATTTTGACGCCGGCACCGCCGGCGTCCTTGGGGGGCTCGATGGGCACGTCGATCCGCGGCAGATCATGGATATCGGCGTGATGAACGGCAACATTCCGGCGCCCCTGGCCCAGTTTGACGAGGATGACGAATTCTTCCTCACCCTCACCAACGTGGGCATGATCATGCGCCCCGACCTGTTCGAGCAGCACACGGTCCACTTCCACGGCTACCCCAACGCGTCTTCTTTCTATGACGGCGTACCGGACGCCTCGGTGGCGATCAACATCGGCGCCAGCTTTACCTATTACTACCTTGCGCCCGATGCCGGTACTTACTTCTGGCACTGCCACATCACTCCTCCCGAGCACCTGCAGATGGGCATGGTCGGGCAGCTCCACGTGCGGCCGCGTCAGAATCGAGTGCCTGCGGGCGGAAGCCTGTATACGTATCTCGGATACCAGAATGGGATCGAGGGCTCCACGGGGCTGACGCCTGACCTGCGGACGGAGTGTAATCCCGCTGCCGATATCCTGTGCTCCGCCACCATGCCATTCGGTGGTGCAACCGCTAACCCGGCGGTTCGAGCGGCAGCCAACACCCTCTGCAGCGGCGCCGCCGCAGCAGGCTTGACTCCGGAATATACCTACAACGACGGCGACGGCTCGACGTGTTACGACGTCGAGTACCCCATCCAGATGCACGGCTTTGACCCCAATTTCCATTTCGTGGGCATGACCTTCAACCCGGAGATGTTTGTCGATATGAAGGACAAGTACTTCCTGCTGAACGGGCGGAGCTACCCGGATACGGTCCAGTCCGGCCCTCAGGCTACGGTGTCGACTGATGGCGTCATGCACTATTCGCAGCCGATGCCGGCCATCATTAACATTCCGGTGGGTGGGAAGGCCCTGCTGCGCCTCGTCAACTTGTCCGTCACCGAATATCACACGCTGCAGTCCCTGGGGGTTCCGATGAAGGTCGTGGGATGGAACGCCAAGCTCCTGCGGGACCAGGCGGGAATCAACACCGAATACTACACGAACTCGATCACGCTCGGCGGCGGTGAGTCGCTCGACGCGATTTTGGACGCCAGCAACGCGACCCTGTTTCCAGCGGGCACCACCTTCTATCTCTACACCCCCCAACTCGATCACCTCTCCAACGACGCGGAAAATTTCGGAGGAATGATGACCGAAGTCCACATCTGCAATACCGTCACTGGTGGCAACACCTACGGCAACACCTGTAACTAGGAGCGCGGCAATGAGAGACATGACCATGAAAAAAGCGATCTCGATGACACGGCTGCTTCTGGCGCCGGTAGTGTTGACGTTGTGGCTTGCGGCCTCAGCTTTTGCGGCGGTTCCCGGCATCCAGGGGCCCACCTTCAGCTTGACGGCCCAGCCAGCTTACCTCAACCAGCCGGACGGCTCGGCGGTTTACTCCTGGGGCTACGGGTGCCTAAGCCCGACACAGACTTTCCTCCCCACCGCCATACCCACGCCTGCTGGAGGGTGCCCCACCATGCAGGTCCCCGGTCCCACGTTGATCGTCACCGAGGGGCAGACGGTGTCGGTGACCCTGACCAATCAACTACCTACGGCGGCGGGCAACACGTCCATCCTCTTCCCGGGTTTCCAGGTGACTACCTCGGGTGGGGTAGTCGGCCTGCTGACGCAGGAGGCGACGCCGGGCGGAACGGTAACCTACTCGTTCCCCACCACCGGTCAGCCCGGGACGCACCCCTATTACAGCGGCACCCAAGGCGACCTGCAGATCGAGATGGGGCTTTACGGCGCCATCATCGTCCTTCCGAATGCCGTCCCGGCCAACTGCACCAGCGGCTACCATGCTGCGAATTTGGCGGCGGAAGCGAACTTTGGCGAGCATGACTTTCGGCTGTCGCAGGCGGCCTACGACCATCCCGCGAGCTGCTACGACCGGGAATACTTGTTCCAGTGGGCCGAGATGGATTCGAGAATTCACCGGCAAGCCCTGGCGGAGGTGTCGGATCCTATTAGGGTGGCGGCATGCCTGGCAGCTCCAAATACCAGTGGTCAAAGGCCGGGATGCAGTCTCGACGTACAGACCGAGCCCTACCATCCCGCCTACTTCCTGATCAACGGACGCTCCATGCCCGACCTCATGGACCCCAACTACGCGTCCGAATATCCGCACCAGCCCTACAACGGCAACCCGCACATGCATCCGGGCGAGCTGACCTTGATTCGCACCATCGGCCAGGGACGCTGGCAACATCCCTTCCACGAGCACGCCAACCACGTGCGCATCCTGGCGCGCGACGGAAACCTGGTTCTGAGTAGCTCAACCACCCCCATTACCTATACATCCGGTCTGGCCGGAGACGCAGGAGCGTCGGGACCCGGGCTTGCCGGCATCCTCCAGTTCAACACTGACACGACTCCGGGGGAGTCGTTCGACGGGATTTTCTATTTCACGGGCAGGGGCTTGAACTGGGACCCGTACGGTCACCATCCTGTCTCCAGTACAGGCGACTCTCTGGCTACGCTCTCCTGTACTCCGGACGCGAACGGCTACAACACGGGCGACCCGACAGCGGTTAACTTCTTTGAGTGGTGCCAGGACCACAACAAGCCGGTGCAAGTGGCCCCCTTCGGCGATGTGGCGGGAGGCGGCCCGGCCACTCTGCCCGATCCCAATGTCTTTACCAACGGCGCCTGGTACGGCGGTACACCATATCTGGGTCCAGACGCGTCGCTACGCGCGTCGATGCCCGCCTGCGCCGGGACGCCCGCGGCAAACTGCACCACTTTGAATCCGGCCAACGTGCAGGCCAACCCGGCCAACGAACGCGGTTGGGCGTTTATGTGGCACTCGCATAACGAGCGCGAGATCACGACGAACAATGTTTTCCCGGGCGGCATGCTGATGATGATGCTGGTGGATTCCCGGGAATTTGTGATTGACGAAGGGCTGTGAGTCACCTGGACATTACGGCTTCCAAGATCGGGACACGAGAGACGAGGACGACAATGAGAACTAGCGATTGCAGTATCAAATCAATCTTGAAGGCTGTGGCAGCCGTAGGCGCCGCACTCCTCTTGGCGGCGGTCGCCGCGTTTGGCCAGCAGACGATCAACTTGACTGCGGCGCCGACCACCACAACCCTGCCCGACGGCGAGACTGTGCCCATGTGGGGATATTTCTGCGGCACGGGCGCCACCGGCTCGACCGCGTCGTGCGCGGCATTGAATCCGGCGTCAGTGTCGAAAGTAGCTGGGGTTGCGTCCACCTGGTCGCCTGTGGTGATTACTGTGCCCACCGGGCAAGCCCTGACCATCAATCTCACGAATAATCTGTCGTTCACGCCCGCAGGAACTACGACGGCGAATGGTGTTCCCACGTCGATCGTGATCCTGGGGCAGGTGGGCGGCGGTCTCGGTTCGGCGCGAACCACCACGCCGAGTCCCAGCCACGCCAACGCGCAGGGGTGCGTCACTTGGTTTATCGCCAATAGCAACCCGGGCTCCACCACATGCGCCGCGGGCACGCCGCAGGGAGTGCCGCCTACCCAAGGGGTGCGCGTGCAGTCGATGGCCACGGAAGTGGCGGCCGGAGCGACTGCCTCGCTGACGTGGACAGCGCCCCGTCCGGGCACTTATCTGCTCGAGTCGGGCACGCATCCTTCTATTCAAGTTCCCATGGGGCTCATTGGCGTGCTGGTGGTCACCACCGCGCCCTCGGGCTCGGGCGCCACGGCCGGCACGGCTTATCCCGGTGTGACCGCTAATGCTACGGCTGGGATTGTGGGGGTTCCCGCAGTCACGTACAACGCGGAACTCCCTCTGCTGTTCAGTGAAATCGACCCGGTGCAAAACCGGGCGGTAAGCACGGCCGTAAATACTGCCGGCTTCAATGAAATGAATATGAAGACGTTTGGGGATGCGGTCGGCTCCGTGCTCGTCCTGAGCGGCGGATCGGGTTATACCTCAAATCCAGGCGTCACGATTGCAGGTGGTGCCGGGTCAGGCGCCACGGCCACGGCCGCCGTGGGTCAGGTGATCACTGGTCTTGCCTTGCCCAGCACAGGCTCTGGCTCCGGCTATACAGCGCCTCCGGTAGTTACGTTTAGCGGAACGTCGATTACCGCCGCAAGCGCTATAGCCAATATGGCTGTTGGCAACGTTACAGCACCAACCGCGGGCACTGGCAGCAACTACGTCATTGGTGATCTCGTGCATTTCACTGGCGGCGCCGGTGCCGGTGCGAGTGGCACGGTAGCCACAGTGACTTCGACAGGGGCGATTCTGACCGTCAATCTTACCAATGGCGGCTTAGACTACACGTCGGTCCCGACAGCAGTTGTCGGTGGCTCGGGTGCTACCCTTACCCCGGTCTTATCAACAACAGTAACCGGTACAGTCGGCAGCGTTACCGTGACGGCAGGGGGCAGCGGGTACGTCGCGGGCGATATCGTCACGTTCAGTGCTGCCCCAGCTGGTGGCACTACGGCAACTGGGACCGTGGGCACGGTCAGTCCCCTGGGTGCCATTCTCACCGTCAACTTTACTCCTGGCGCAGGCTACACCGCCGCCCCGACCGCGACTGTCGGCGGCACGGGCGCTTCCCTTACCGTGGCTTTGGCTGTCAGCGGCTTCACTGTCACCGCCGGCGGCAGCGGTTACAACGCTCCGACTGCCACAATTCCCGGGCCGACTACTGGAACAATTGCCTTGACGGTTTCCACCGCAGGCACACCCGGTGCAGTCTATGCCGTCACGGTTACAAATGGCGGCACCAGATATAGCTCGCCGCCCTCCGTCACCTTCGCTTCCGGCACCGCCTCGGCCAGGGCTGTTCTCTCGCAATCCTGCACCACTTCGGCTGGCGGGCTGGCCAGCGGCGCAGCGGCGGGTTGCTACCCCTCCGCGGTCAACTACACGCCGTTCTATTTCCTGATCAATGGAGCCGCCTTCAACAAGACCATGCCCGGGTTCTCCCTATTCCCGGCCACGGCTGGCACTACTACAACAGGTTGTCCTGTTGGCACAGCTACGTGTCCCGCCACGACCGGAATCCCAACCACTGGCACCGTCCTGCTCCGCCTGGTAAATGCCGGCCTGCGGATGCACGTGCCTTCGACCGTCGGATCGCTAACACAAGGCTTTAGCGGGGCAGGGGTGGGTAATACTCCGGTCGGTGGATTCACCCTGATCGCAGAAGACGGTAACGTCATCCCCGAGGTGGCTCCTCCCGGCGCGACGACCGCTCCGGCGGCTCCCCGGGTGCAGACCGACGTCTTTATGGCCCCGGGCAAAACTTTCGACGTGATGATCAATGTGCCCACCAGCGCGACCGCGCCGGCGCTTCCGATCTACGACCGGGAGTTGAGCCTGTCGGGCAATTCTTCCACGCGTGATGCCGGCATGCTGGCCTACATCGGTGTCAATGGCGCCGCACTCCCGGCGGGCGCACCCCTCGCCAATGGAACCGGAGGCACGGGTGTGTTTGCCCCTGCGCAAGCCGTCAATGACCTCTACAACTCCCTGGTTGCGGGGCAGGTCTTCAGTGTGTCCGATGTGTCCAGAGGTGTGATCGCTAACGACATTAACGTTTACGGCGTTACGCTCCTTACGGCGCCGGCAAACGGCACGCTGACTTGCGAAGCGCAGCCGCAGAACTCTGTCCCAGGGATCTGCGAAAACGGCACATTCACCTACCATCCCAACGCGGCGTTGGTAAATGATACCTTTACTTACTGCGCGAACGGCTCGGTTACGGGCACGACTTGCTCTTCCGGCCTAACGGCTACCGTGACCCTGGGTCCGTCCACGCTTACCGGGGCGGACACACTCACTGGGGGCAGCATCACGTACAACTCGCCCATGGCCACTTACATTAAGATTCCGTCCCCCGGCCTCCTGTCGGCCGCATCGAGTTCGCTGGGTCTACCCCTGAGCGTTGTCGTCCCCGCTGCGCCGACGGCCACTGGCGGAACCCTGGTGTTGGACGCCAATGGTGGATTCTCTGTTGTGCGCACCGGGACCGCTACAGCAGCCGGCACGGCCTCGTTCTCGGCCACAGTGCAGGACACCGTAGGAAAGACCGCCACCGTAAACGTGACTGTCAACTTCTCAGCCCCCAGCAATCTCAACGTCAAAGTGGTGGATGCCCAGGCTTACAACAACTGCCAAGGGCACAATGGCTGTATTAGCGGCTTGCCCGCCATCACCGACTACCGCTGGATCATTGAGGAAGACAGAACCTTCTGGACTGATCCCAACTGCACAACCAACCAGAGCGCGACCCCGGGCTCCGGCTGTCCCAACATCGTGGGCCCGTCGGGCACGAGCACCATCCCCACCTATGGCGTGAATTTCCATGCCAGCTCCATGCCGTTCGTCGCCCAGGGCTGCACCGGGCCGTTGTCGTGCGAAAGCGGCCAGACCATGTACGATACCCGCGCAACCCTCCCGAGCGGCGCGCCGAATCCGAATTTCGGCCAGCACATACCCGCCGTGTGCGACCTTGGCAACGGCGCCTGCCGGCCCGATCCGAACTGCACAGTACTCCCATGCTTGACCAGTGGCGGCTATACGCCTGTACTCCCTAGCTCGGTCCATCTCGATCCCACCAAGCGCTATTACATCTCGGTGTTGCCGGGTGACGCGGGCAACCCGTTTCCAGCTAATACCAGTGCGCCGACCAATTGCGCGGCAGGCGGGGTAGTAGGTGGAGCATTGAATACGGCTTGCGGCCACACCATGAGCGGGGCTCCGGTTCCTCCGGCCTGCAACCCCTTATTAACGGGGAGTTGTACCGCTGCCAGCACCTTCCAACCCGTCACGGTGCTGACACTGCCCACTCCGCTTCCTACCGGGAAGTTGGCGATCATGGTGTTCGAAGACGACTTCCCACTCAATGGCGAACTGGATACGGGGGGCGGAGTCGACGTGCTGTCGCCCGTTGAGGCCGGTCTGGGCGGTTTCAACATCGTCCTTTGGGACACGTATGGCGGACTCGGCGATGTGACCGGACAGGATGGCTACGACATGTTCAACCAGCCCTTGTCGAACTCCCTGGCAGGAACGATCGATCCCGCCACGGGGCTTGACGCCTGCCCGATTTCGCCCGTGGTCACGGGCGGCGGCCCCGGCCAGCAGGGCCTCACGGGCGGGATCGTGACCTGCCCGAAGTATGAATCCGATGGCGCGACTCTGTCGCCGCTGGCAGGCCAGGCGGTGGTTGCCAACCTCATGCCGGAAAAATTCAGCGTACAAGCCTATCCGGGGGCCGACCGGATTGCGCGCGGAGAAGAGTGGCTGCAGACTAACACCCTGGATGGCCAGCACCCCCACGATTCCTTCATCCGCATCGGCGAGCCCAGCTACTTCCAGGAATTCGGGCCGGCCGGATGGCACGTCAGCATCGGCTTTGTTAACCCGGCCATCATCAACGCTCGCGCTGCTGCTGTCTGTAACGGTTCCTACGGCGCGGTCGGCCCCTGCACCAACACGATCCAGGGACAGGTGAATGTCCAGCGCCTGAGCCGGACACCGGACCAGAGACTCTACCCCAGCGGCAACCACGATGCCCTCACTTGGACCCAGTGCTGGGTCAGCTTGGGTGATCCGGACGCCGAGGACTTCATGTTCACCAAGTGCGATGCCAATGGCAATTTCAGCTTCACCGGTGTTCCCGGCGGGAACTGGAGACTGACCATCGGCGACCAATGGAATGACCAGATCATTGACGGCCTCTCCACGCCCGCCAACGTTGGCTGCGTCCCGGCGCAGGGACAGTCAACTTGTAGCGGTGGCCTTAGCCTCCTCAACTTGGGGAATATTGGCGTCCAGCAGTGGCAGTCGAATGTCTACACCCGCGTCTTCATTGACGACAACAAGAATGGAATCCCGGATCCCGGCGAGATCGGGCTTCCGTTAGCCTATGTGATGGTTCACTACCGGGATGGGCACAACGCCAACGCTCTGGTGACGGACTTCAACGGCGTTGCCAACTTTAACGAGACGTTCCCGCTGTTCAACTGGTATGTCGTGGAAGCGGATGACACTTCCACTGCAACCCGTTACAAGACCACGGGCATCCACACCGTCTACGACGCGGGTGGGCCTGCCGACGGCTCCCCGTACTGCGGAAATGGCACCACCGCCCGGCGGTGCGGGACCTCGAACGCCTACCATTTCTTGGCAAACACGTTCGAAGGAGTTCCTCTGCCCGCCGACTTGTCTGTACCCGGTGCGGTCTATTGCACTAATGCGGATTGCACCAGTGACGCGGCTAATTTTGCGGCGGGTATTCCCAGACCCAGTTTCGCAGCGGCTTCCACCGGTCGCCTCGATCCTCCCTGGGTGGATTCCGAGGCCTGGTCGGGGATGACAAGCCAGGGGAATTGGATCGAGATCGGCAAGGCGCCGTACGCATCCTGCCCACCGGCCTGCGCAACGGTCACCGTTACTCCCGCCGGAGGCACGGCTACCACCACGCAAGTGGGCGAGAACGGCGGTATTCATGGAAAGGTCATCTATGCCGCGACGCGTCCCTTTGATAGTGCGGAACAAATGATCCAGCAGCCGTGGGCGCCTAACGTTCCCAACGTCAAAGTCAACCTCTACCAGGAAGGCTTTGCAGTGGATGGCGTGACCCCAACCCTGACCCTGGTGGACACTACCCAAACCAGCAGCTGGGATGACTGGGCGCAAGGGTTCTACCCCAATGGCAAGCCCTACATGAGCTGCCCCGGCCAAGGAACGGCTACTGGCACGAATGCGGACCTGTTCTATTACACGCTGTTTGACCAGCCGAATTACCTTGACGCCTACAACGCTCAACATAACGGCGGCACGCTGCACACGCTCCCGCATAACTCCCAGTTCAAGTGCTATGACGCGATGCACATCTGGAACCAGCTGCAGCCGGCGCCTTACGACGGCAAATACTCGTTCCCCAGTTCCCTCGGCGTCGATCCGACAACTGGAAAGTTACTGGCGGTGAAGGGATCCACCAATGGTGTTGCCTCCTCCATGAACGGGACCAACTGCACCATCTGCGTGGCGAATCCCGATTCGACGGATCATTACAGGTCCGGCACTCCCATGCTGCCCCCCGGCAAGTATGTGGTGCAAGTGATCATGCCTCCGGGCTATGAGGTTTATAAAGAAGAAGACAAGAACCTGCTGATCGGCGACAACTTCATCGCCCCGGCCACGAACCAATTCGGTGGCTTGGGTGGGTTTATTTTCATCATTCCCGACCAGGCTTCCGTGGCTTCTCTCTACGACCCGAATGCCTCCGGCTACAACCCCACCAACTTCCAGAACCCGACGACGGCCTTGACGTTGCAGGGAGGAAATCTCTCCGGCGTCCCCGGATTCCCCACCTTCCAAAATCCTTTGTGGCCGTGCGTGGGCGAGATGCGCGTCGTGCCTGACTACCTGAGTCTTTTCCCGCAGGTGAAGGAGACTGCACCCTTCGCCGGAGCGACTCGGCCTATCTGCGACCGCAAGGAAGTAACCCTGGACAACCAGATGTCGGTGGATGCGAAGTTCTTTATCTACACCTCGACCCACATCGCCTCCAAGTTCACTGGCGTGATCACCGACGACTTCACCTCGGAATTCGATCCGTTCGCGCCCACGTTCGGCGAGAAGTTTTCTCCGCCTAACATGCCGGTTACCACCCGGGATTATCTCGGAAACGAAATCTCCCGCGTCTATTCCGACCACTGGGGGATCTATGACGGTCTGACGTTCTCGACCTGGGAAGTGAATCCGCCCAATATTACCGGGTATTCACCGACCATGATGGTGCAATGCATGAACGACCCCGGCCCGATCCTGGACACGACCCCCGGCTCGCCGACCTTGGGACAGATGATCAACGACCCGTTGTACAACCCGGCTTACAGCAATTTCTGCTACGAAGAGCCCTACATGCCGGGCTTGACCACTTACCTCGACACCCCCGTGGTGCCCACGCAAGCCTTTGTGGGCGCGGGCTACAACAATACCGATTGCAACTATCCGGACACTACGCCAGCCATCGCTGAGGTGGACGGCGACGGAGTCGGGCCCTATGTCAGTGCCGCCGGTCACACTCTGACGATCACCGCCCTGGGCGACCAAATGGTGGACAACTATGGCTATGCCGGTCCGTCGGCCTCAGTGGCGCCTTTCAATGCCAAGAAGGTTAAGCGCCACTACGGCTTCGGCTCCAACCCAATAGTGACGATTGATGGAGTTCGCGCGAGCTGCTCCGGGGGTGACCTGACACTGACCTGCACCGTGCCACAGGGCCTGCCGGCATGCCCCGTTCAACAACAGGCACAGTACGGGGGCAGCGCGGCGCAATGCGGTGAACTACTCATCACCGCCGCCAACGGCAAGCAATCCGTCGATACCGTGACGGTCACCGTCGGTGGCAAAGCACCCACTCACGTCGCCGCCTCGGGCTCGGTCCAGGCCGCGATTGACGCGGCTGCGCCCGGCGACTTGATCATTGTCGACCCGACTTGCACGACAGGTACTGGATTGGCTGCCACGGCGGTTCCGTGCACCACTACCGGTGCGGCTAAGGCTAAAGCTTCTCACACCGAGATGCTGATTATGTGGAAGCCCGTCCGGCTGCAAGGTGTCGGCGCCGCTTCGACCATCATCAATGCCAATGCCCATCCGGCCGGCAAGCTGCTCGATCCCTGGCGCCGCCATATCAACTGCCTGTTCGGCTTGACTCTGGACGGCGTGCCGTACACGGCAGCGACCGGGGCTCACCCGTACGACCCAAGCAATACGTTCAGTTGTCCTGACGCGGGTTGGAACTTTTTCAACGCCCAACCCAACGCTCCGCAGATTGACAGGCTACCGCTTGAGTCCACGGTCGGTTGGGACGCTGGCCTGAACGGCAACCTGGCCGAACAGCTGCAAGAACCATCGCTGTTGGGCGCCTATGAAGGCGCGGGGATCACGGTTCTGGGCAAAGGAGTGGACTTCCACGGGCTGTATCCGTGGAACGACGGCACCACACCGGCCGCGTTCCCGGCCGGCACCACGCTGCTTTCGGGCGTGGGTCCTGATCCGACTGCACTCCCCACCGGCGATAGCAGCCCCCTCTGCCACACGAGTTCGGCGAATACGGCCAACCCGTTCCCGAGTAACTTCATGTGCAACCCGTCGAGCATCGATGGCTTGACTGTCACCAACAGCTCGCAAGGTGGCGGCGGCATCTTCGTCCACGGCTGGGCGCATAACATTCAAATCGCCAACAACCGCGTCTACAACAATGCCGGCACCCTCTCGGGCGGCATCAGCATCGGTCAGGGCGAATTTGCTCCTCCCTACCCCGTGGGCGGTCTCATCGCCGCTCCCGGCTCTTGCAGTAACGGCGCGGGATTTGTAACCAACCAGCATCTACCCATGTGCTTGCAGTTAAAACCGAACGTGCACAACAACTTCATCACGAATAACGCCTCGCTCGGCGATGAACTGTTCTCCGCGACCCTGTCGGGTGGCGGCGGCGCGACCTTCTGCACCGGCAACGACTACTACAAGTTCAACTACAACTGGGTCTGCGGCAACCTCAGCTCGGGTGAGGGCGGCGGAATGGTTCACCTTGGGGAAATCTTCAATGGCGCGATTGAGCACAACGCCTTCGTGTTCAACCAGAGCAGCAACCCCACCATTCCCACCAACGGCGGCGCTATCCACGTTATGGGCACGCCGGATACCGACCCGGTATGCAGCAGCATACCCGAGGCGGATTGTCCGCCGGGATTGAGCGACGGCACAGGTCCGAACCTGCGGATCAATGCCAACCTGATCCAGGGCAACTCGGCCGACAGCGGAAGCGGCGGCGGCATCCGTCTCCAGAACGTCAACGGGGCGGAAGTATCCACCTTCGCGAAGCAACCGAACCTCTGGAACGGCGTGGACATCACCAACAACATCATCGTCAACAACGTGGCGGGTTGGGATGGCGCTGGAATATCGTTGCAGGACGCGTTGAAGGTGAACATCATCAACAACACCATCGCGCACAACGATACCCTCGCCTCCTCGGGCGTTCTAACCTTCGCCATCGGGACGCCCCTGGCCAGCTCTCCAGCCGGAGAATGCCACACCGGGTCTGGTTCGACGGCAGGCTCGGCCTCGTGCCCGCAGTCCGCAGGGCTGACGAGCACGCGGAACTCAACACTACTGACCACGACCTTCGTGCCAACAAACCCAATCACCTGCCCCGCGGGACACCCGAACTGTACACGCTTCTCCAATCCGATTCTGTATAACGACATCTTCTGGCAGAACCGTTCGTTCCAAATCGTCTTGGGCAACTTCGGTACAGGAACCCTAAACCAACAGAAACTAGTTTCGCTGTCTCCAACGTTGCCCTCCCAGACTGCTACCGGTTCTTGCGCGGCAACCGGCGCCAACTATTGGGACATCGGCGTGCGCGGCGACACCGGGCCGGGCAACCACAACTCGGGGTTCACCATGCAGCCGATATGGTCTCTGATCGCCGGCTACTCTGGCCAGGGGAACATCAGTGGCAACCCGGCGGTCACCGCACAATACTGCAACGGTTCGCGTGTCCCGCCGGAATGCACCGTGGCGAATGGGTGCGGAGGACCCCACGGGTTCGGAGTGCCGCCGGGCATCTCGGATGCCGTGACGCCAAACCCGGTCTTTAGCCTCTTCCCATCGGCGACGGTGGACGAGGGCAACAACTGGATCAACGTGAGTTGGGGTCCGTTGTCGCTGACCAACCCCGCGGTTAATTCGGGGGTCGGAGCTACCGGGACCGGGAACTGGGGCAGCGGGCCTGCGCTCGGCAACTATGTACAAACAGCGGGGTCGCCGGTAAACAGCGCAATTCCGTGTCCTGGCAATGCACGCCCCTGCAGGCCTCCGGGATTCGCTGCTGGCGTTTCGACTCCGCTCACCGATTTCTTCGGCAATCCGCGGCCGGATGGCAATGGTGCGTTTGACATGGGTGCGGTGGAGCTCCCGGGTCGGTAAACTAAACAGGCCGGACATCCGCAGGGATGTCCGGCCTGTAAGCATGATGGGAAACCCGATGTGCAGAAGATCGATGAACCGTAGGTGGCCGCTATTGGCGGTGCTTGCCAGCGTTCTTGTTTTGTGGCAATCTAACACTCTGTCCGCTCAGCCCCCCCAGTCAACAGCTCAGTCGGCGCGTTCCGCGGCCCCCGCGAATGCTGCGACCGGCAAGTCTTACCTGGCTCATTACGTTTCCAGGCGAGAACAGATGTATTACGAAACCGTTTGGGGGGTTGATTCGCTGAGAGTAAAGTACACAGAGTCGGGCGAGATCATTCGCTTCAGCTACCGTGTCGTAGACCCGGAGAGGGCGGTCGCGCTCAATGAGAAGAAGGCGGAGCCTACCCTGATCGATCCCCAAGCTGGGGTCAGCCTGGTGGTTCCAGAGGTGACAAACATCGGGAAAATGCGCCAGACCAGCACACCCAAGGCAGGTATGACCTACTGGATGGGTTTTTCCAACAGCGGCCGGCCGGTAAAGCGCGGAGACCGGGTTGATGTAGTGATTGGCCACTTTCGTGCTGGCGGACTAGTGGTGGAATAAGTGGCGAATCTCCCTCCCCAGGGTTAGCGTTCCATGGTCCATCCTGTTTTTCAACTTAATGTGAAAGCTTTTGCACTGAGGGCATATACATGTTACGAAGGTCGTTGGTAATTTGCATTTGCTTGGCGTTTAGTATCTTGCTGGCGGCAGCAGCGAACACCTCTGCACCGCGAGCCCAGCTTTCCGCCGCCGAGATCGTGGACAAGAACGTAGCGGCACGCGGCGGGCTGCACGCCTGGCGGGCGGTCCAGACCCTGTCACTGGCGGGGAAGATGGGCGTCGGGGGGAATCAGCGGGCTACTCTTGCTCTCCCTGTCCCGGGCCAAAAGGAGAAGCTGGACGAGCGTCTTCTCCCCCACCGGCGAGCCGAGGAAACTCAATTGCCCTTTGTGATGGAACTGAAGCGGCCTCGCAAGATGCGCTTCGAGCTGCAATTCAACGGTCAGACGGCGGTTCAGGTGTACGACGGTGTCAACGGCTGGAAGCTGCGGCCGTTCCTCAACCGTCGTGACGTTGAGCCTTACACAGCGGACGAACTCAAGATTGCCTCCATGCAGCCCGACATCGATGGTCCCTTGGTGGATTACGCGGCCAAGGGCACCCGGATCGAGTTGGTCGGCATGGAGAAAGTCGAGGATCGCAATACTTACAAACTCAAGCTGACTATGAAGAACGGGCAGGCAATCCACGTGTGGATTGATGCCCAGACCTTCTTAGAGGCGAAGATGGAAGGCCAGCCCCGGCGGCTAGATGGCACCGACCATCCCGTGGAAGTGTACTACCGCGATTATCGGCCGGTGAGCGGCCTGCAGATTCCGCATCTTCTGGAGACCAGAGTGCTCCCAGTGGCGAAAACAGCGGTGGGGCTTAGGGACACTCCAGTTCCGCCGGAACAAGTAGTCATCGAGAAGGTCACGGTGAATCCCAAGCTAGACGAATCGCTGTTTTCCAATGCGGGGATTGAAGTCGCAGCCAAGGGGCAAGTGACCAAGGCTGGCAAATAAGATTCGAATCTCCCCCTTTTCACAACCCAGGTCACCTAGGAGAATGAGATGAAGATTGGAATCATAAGAAGTGCGGTCGCAGCCACCGTGGTTCTGGCGGCAGCGACAGTTTGGGCGCAGAGCGCGGTGGGCACGTCGGACCAGGCGTCTGCAAGCCGCATTCAAGCAGCTCCTGCCAAGAGGCCCGGGATCAAAAACCAGTTGAACCGGGAGGGGGCTGCTGGTCCGATGCGTCAACGCATGCAGGATATGGCGACCACGCTCAATCAAATGCATGCGTTGCTGAAGCAGATGCGCGCCAAGGCCGCAGCCAGGAAATCCCAGGACTCGCTCGTCAAGGCCAACCTTGACATGTGGGAGCTGATGTTGAACGATCTGGACAAGCAGTTTGAGCAGTTGCGCGCGGCGACGCTGGGGCGTGAGGACTTAGAGGCCCGTCGCGCTGACTTGTACAGGCAGGCGGACGATAAAGCTGCCGCCCAGCGTGCGCAAGCCTTAGCTGCCAGCCAAGCGATGGTGTCTGGAAGTGCCGG
>DASQIH010000208.1:0-11616 GCA_035631655.1 Terriglobales bacterium | reverse complement strand
AAGCCTGGGCTCCGAGCAGTACCACTCAACAAATTCATCAATCGCGTGTCGGTACCCTCGCTGCGCATCAGCAGAGGTGAGGCCGTTCAGAACGGCGGATTTTGCCTGGTCCAGGTCAGGTAAACGAAGAATCGCTTTTGGCTTGAGGTGCTTACGTCGAGACGGGCGCGGCGCTTGCGTGACATCGCTAGCGGTCCTCCTTGACCGCGTCACGATGGTGCGCTTGGTACGTCAGTTTACGTTTAGCCCGTAATCCTCCCAGAAACAGCGGCTGCTTTCGCACAGTAAGCCACCTGCTCGCGGGGCCAGTAGTCGATGGGGGAGCACATCCATCTTCACAGCCCATGGTCCATCTATTCCGAAATTTCACCCGAAGAAAATCAGCCGAGCACTGTTTGCCATACGCGGGTCTGGTGGAAGTCGGCTAGTCAGGCAACTCGCTGCCTCAGGATCTTCGCTGCCTTGCCACGCGTGTAGACCACGATGGCGGCATGAATCCCGATCGCGACCGTGATTCCGGCGGCGTGGTGAATCCGCTCCACGCCGGGTACTCTTGCGATTTGGAGTAGAGCCAGGGTGCCGACAGGCACGAACAAGATAAGCGCCGTCCAGAGGCCGGGATTGTATTCTCGCCACAGAATGGCGGCTACAATGTGGGCCACGGCGTTCACCAGCACGAGATAAACAATGCTTAGTCCCCAGCCAACGCTCAAAAAGCTCGCCGCGTAAATTGAGAACAGGCCGATGCCCCACACTCCCGGCAAGTTAATCCATAACACTGCCAGTGGTGTCAGCGCCTCGACTCCGTGAAAAACGTGGTGGTTGACAAATACTCTGAAGCGGTCGCCCGTATGCTCCTCCACCTGATGGAACATGTAGGCGGGCAACATGGCAAAAGCCAGCAGCCACGCTGACGGCCATTGTTGCGCGAGGAGTGGCATCAGCAGAGCCAGCAAAATCGCCATACACAACGCCGCGGCCACCCAGTGCCTGTTGAGCCATTGCTGCATAGAACTGAGTCTCGCACGAATATGAAGACAGAATCAAAAGAGGGGAGAAGCCCGCTCCAGGAGCACTGTTTTCACAGGAAAACCGAAGTCCCGAAGAAATTGGCGCCGCACGCCCAGAAGTTGCGTTCTTGCTGACGAATCGTCGGCAATGCTCAAGTTGGCGAGCCAATGCCGATTCCAAGTGACGGATTGGCCGTTATCCGCTCCGAAGGGCAACTTCGCGACAGCGAAGATTTTCAACGGGTTGGTTTGGCCGTCGAGCGCCGCTGCGATAGGTACTAAGGGGGATTGAAATCGAATCACCAGCGCGAGTGCCGGTTGCAAGCGTATCTCATCGCTCTTGACCTCCTTATTGTCCTGGGTCTTCCAAATACGCACAAGCGACACGGGCCTCAGAAGCGACATCTCGGCTGCCAACCTCGAACAAGAATGATTTCCGCGCCGTAGCTGCGAATCAGATCCTTTCGCTCCGTGCTCATCCAATCAGGCATGAATATCTTCACTGGATGTCCTAGTGCGCGCCCTAAAGCAGCGAATGCTATCCCAGTGTTCCCACTTGTGGCTTCCACGATCGTGTCGCCCGGGCGGATCTTAGCTGTCAGACAGGCATTCTTCAGAATGTGCAATGCCATCCGATCTTTTATGCTTCCTGTCAGATTCAATTGCTCTGACTTTGCGTAGATCACTCTTCGTCTTCCTCGAAAAGTACATTCAACGCCTAACAGCGGCGTGTTTCCAATGATGCGCGACAACTCCTCCAATCGGTTGAGTGCGTCCAACGTTGTTCCATTCATTAGTGGTCCATTTACAAGTCCTTGTTGCAATCTTGCGGCCTGGTAGAAGTGGTGATAGGGCAGCTCTACTGCTTGGATTCGTGTTGTAGGAAAGTGAGAAACTCGGCTGTCTTCCGCGTCAGGCCCGGAAACACATCAACTGCCGATCCATCGGTGCGGAGGATCGCGTAGTAAGGTAGGGCAACAGTGCCAAATTTTTCTTGCTGCATCTTTTGTTGCCGCTCGAAAATTTCTCCCGCACCATCCGTATACAACCTTACTCGTACAAACTTGTTCAGTTCGCTGGCGACTTCTGGTCGCGGAAACATGTTTGCTTCCATCCAACGACAGTTCGTGCAGGTATAGCCGGTAAAATCCACAAACAAAAGTTTGTCTTCCAGCTTTGCCTGGCGAACCGCTCCTTCGAAGTCGTTCAGAATCCAGCCGGCCTCGTTTTGCAGGTTCGCGGACGAGGCCGGACTGCTGGCGACAGCTGCCGAGGGGCTCAGTTCAGGGGGAAGGAACGATTCCAACTCGCCAAGCTGTCTTCCAAAGAGACCTGGCACAAGCCAGATAGTCGTTGTCAGAAAAATGATCGCGACTGCCACTCGCGCCGCGCCCACCGATTCGACCGGCGAATCGTGCTCCATTCGGAAGTAGCCCAGGATATAGAGAACCGTTAGCAGACCAATTCCAACCCACACAGCCAGCACCACTTGGCGTGTAAAGATGCCCCAATGCCACACAAGATCGGCGTTCGATAGGAACTTCATCGCCGCTGCGATTTCCAAGAACCCCATTACGACCTTTACCGAAACCATCCATCCACCGGATTTCGGCAATCGAGACATCAGTTGCGGAGCCAGTGCGAGGATGAAGAATGGAATTGCGAACACGGAAGAAAACGCCAGCATTCCCACGAGCGGCCAGTGCCAGTTCCCCTGCGCCGTCATTACCAGCAGCGTACCGACGAACGGCGCAGTACACGTGAACGATGTCAACGTGAACGTGAAACCCATCAGCACAGGCCCTATGAAGCTGCCGCCCTCCTTGGTACGGGTGATCGCATCCAGTTTGTTCATCACGCGGGGGGGGACCTGGATGAAATATGCTCCGAACAAGGAAAACGCAAAGCTAAGGAAGATACCAGTGATCAGCAGGTTGACCCAAGGGTTTGCGGCGAGTTGGTTAACGCCGGCAGCGCCAAAGATCAGGGCGAGAAGCAGTCCTAGCGCAGTAAAGGTCAGGATGATGCCGATGCCGTAAATCATTGCTGTGGTGATCGCACTTCTGCGGTCTTGCTTCGCGTGGTTGGTGAAGTAGGAAACCGTGATGGGCACCATTGGGAAAACACAGGGTGTGAGAAGCGATAGGGCGCCCATTGCCATGGCGAGCCACAGAAACGATCCCAGGCGCTGAGTGGGAACTGCCGCGGGCGCTTTCATGGCACTGCCCACCGGCCTTTGCGGTGTTGCTGGACGTTGGCTGGCTGTGGAGGTTGCAATGCTGGCGGAGGTATCGTGAGAAGTGCTAGTCAGACTCTCACCTGACACATGTCTGTCAGCAGGGGCCGACGTGGCTTGACCAGAAGCCGCCGCCTTCGCTTCTATTGTGATGGGGATCAAGAGGTGTGTTGTGTGCGGAGGTAAGCAGGTAGTGTCGTTACAGGTCTGGTAAGACACTTCGAGGGCAATCTTCTGCGCCCCTGTCGGCGCATCAGACGCGATTCTCAACGGAATCTTGAATTCGATTATCCCTTCGTAAGTCTCCGTCTCCATATTGAAATTGGGATCAAAACCCGTATGCGGGGTTGGTGGTTCCAGCAAACCGTCTTGCTTGAATGACTGTTCACCGGGAACGGAGATTGTCGACCTAGCCGGCCCGCCAGGCATCTGTGAAATTGAATAAACATGCCAGCCACTTTGGATATGAGCTTGAAGTCTGATCGAAATACGGCCGCCCACTCGTGCAATTGACGGGGCGTGCGCGGACCATTTGACCATTTCCTCGGCCGTTTGGCTCAATGCAGCCAACGAGACTAAGAAGATGGCGATGCAAGATAGCCTTCTGCGCATGACTGCGATGACCTTCCGGTGAATCAATAGCTCATTGAGTTAGTGGGACCGATGTCGTTCTCGTATGCTGCAGTAGTGCTTCGACTTGCAGTTCGAGCGTTCGTTGCGTCTCCGCGTTATGGATTGAACCCAGCGGTCCGAAGTAGATAAGCCCATCCCCACCGATTAGAAAGTTCGTTGGCTCTCCTTGTATTTTGTAAACATCCTGAGCCCATTTATAACTACCCTTAAGCGGTATGAAATCCAAGCCAAAGCCTTTGAGCAAGGGTAATACCTCCTCATCTTGCTGAGGGTAAACATTTACGGCAATGATCTGAAACCCTTGACTCTTATACTTTTCGAGAACCGCCTTAATGTACCGAAACTCACCGCGGCACGGGCCGCATCTCGGATACCAGAAATTTAGTAGAACGACTTGGCCCCGGAACTCCGACAAGGACGACGACTTGCGAGTAACGTAGTTAAAGAGCGAAAACGGAGTCGCAGGTCCTGCGGTAGCCCTTAGCAGCGACCAGATGTCGCTTTCAACATCGGAATGATCTTTCCCTAGCTTCTCACCATACTCGTTGAGAGTGCGTTCGACGTTATCCGTCGGTGTCATAGAGTAGTTCTTCAGTAAATCGCTATATGCCTTTCCCGTGTCACCGGTGGCATCAACTGCTCGAGCTCGCAGGAGTTCCAGACATTGCCCATTAACGTTACGGGGCGCGACGATAGTATTTATCGTTTCCAGGGCGCTCTTCGGCTTGCCATCATCTAGTAACTTCTCGGTTTGAACCATCGCCCGAGCATATTTTGCACGCCGCATCCACGTGTCAGGTCCTAGCTGTGGTTTGGGGTCTTCTTTGACCATGTCCTCAGCAAGAGCTAGCGCCTTAGATCGGTCGATTTGGTTGTAAATATCGAACAACATGTTCATGCCATTTGACGACCATTGATATTTTGCAGGTGGAAACTTTTTCCTCAGCAATTCCAGGAGGCGGACCTCCTCTTCCGGTGTTGGTGCAGAGTTAGCGAGCCAGTAGAGCGCTTGCGGTGCTCGTTGGCTCTCGGGGTACTTCTCCACGATTTCCATCGAAAGTCGCTTGAATTCCTCACGATCGACATCCTCCATCGCAGAGCAGTAATAGAACAAGAAGTCCGGGTCGTTGGGAAACGCCGCAACGGCCTTTCTGAGGGTTTCCCGGTAAGACGTCTGGTCGCCCAAAGCGTCCTGCAAGAGGGAGAGAAAAGTGTATGCATCCGCAAACTTCGGGTCGATCTCAATTGCTTTCAGGTAGTATTGCTCGGCTGCCCGTGGATCGCTTTCCTCCTTAGTTTTCGCCAAAGCCCAGAGAAATATCGCATTGTTAGGATACTTCTTCGACCACTGTTGATATTGATCGAACAGCGAGGAATTTACTTCTCGGCGCACTTGAATTTCATGTGCCGCTCGTTCCTCGTCTGCCCTGGACAACACCGACTCATCCGATGACGACAGCTCCGGGTGCGCGCCGTCCCACTCCTTCATCTTCTGATCAACAAGGAGATACTTCGCCATGTTGACATAATGTTTGTGTGCGGTAACGTTCTTGGGGTCACTCTCAGCTGCCTTGCGGTAGTGATCCATTGCGGACTTGAAGTCACCGGCCTTCTCTGCCGCCACAGCCTTTGCCATTTCAGCGTTGGGAGTGGATCGGCTCTGCCCCTTCTTCTGTGTTGCGCCCGATGAGTGGGCACCAATGGCCACAAGAAGAAGCAACGGGATCGAGGCCACACATCTAAAATTCACGGAACCCCCTGCTCCACAATTGGATCGATCTCTATTGACTGCGCCCATCTCGAATGCTCGGCACCCAACCTCTTGGTCATCAAAACTCCAGTTTCAATCCGAATTGCAGGGACCGTGGGCCGCCGATTTGATATATGGAATTGAGACCACTAAACGACATGGCCTGCGCTAGGGTTGAGGACGATTTGCCGAAGAAGGAAAACGTGGGAGGCCAGAACCCAGCTGGGTCACCAAAATTCGGGTGATTGAATACATTGAAGGCCTCTGCTCGGAACTGCAGATGCACGTGCTCGGTCAAATTAAACTGTCTATGGAGTGCAAAGTTATCCTGCACCGCGCCGAAGCCGCGAAGAGTATTCCGCCCCAGGTTTCCCTGAGTTCCGGGCGCGGGATTCGTAAAGGCGGCGGGGTTGAACGCCTTTCCACCGGGATACTGCGAACCGTACAGGTAGAACGGCTGTCCAGGAACTATGTCGGGGCGTGCTTTGAAAGAATACGGTCCGGAATTCTGTCGCAACGTAAAAGGGTTGAGATCGACGGGAAAAGCAGTACGGGCCACGATCAGGTTCTGGACAGACCATCCGCTCGCGAGGGCATGGGCAAATCCGGACCCGGAAGGGCCGGGAATATCGTACGTGAGTGCTCCACTCACCGAATACCTAACATCGAAATCGGAGCTCCCACGATCGATATTAGTGTTGTTACCGAACAGTGGCAGCGGAGAATAGGAGTTCCAGTCGTTCGATCCGTTATCAATCGAGTGGGACCACGTGTATGAAGCAATCGCCTGCAATCCCGGCGAAACATTTCGCTGGTACTGCAATTGCAATGCGTTGTAGTTGGACGCTCCGTGATTACTTGTTACGACGACGTCGGAAAAATCCGGATTCGGATCCTGCAGAGTGTAGTTTCGGAGTAAGTCACGTCCCAAGGTGCCGAGATAGGTGGCCTTGAAGGTCTGGTTTTGACCTAAAGACTGCTCGATGGCCAGGTTCCACTGGTACGTGCGGGGAGGCTTGAAGTCGGGACTTGCAACGGTGAGTTCTGAGACCGGTCTCGCTGAAAGATCGACTGTAGGTGGCGCGAGCTGCTCGGGTGTGAGGGGATAAGGAACCCCAAAATAAGAGTTCGAGGCGCGGAAGGGGAAGCCTATGGTGTACAAGCCCAGGCTACCGGATCCGACGTCATAAAACTCGCCGATCCCGCCGCGGAGAACGGTTCCTCGCTCCTGACTCCCAAACAACCTGTAGGCGATACCAAGTCGAGGTGCGAAGTTCGTCCATATTGTCTGGTAGAATGGTGTTCCGCGGGGCGCCACTGTCATCGTGGATGGGTTGTCTACCCCCTGCGCCACAACGGGATCGCTCTGAAGGTTTGGGCCATGCGGTGCCGGGTTCCAATCCCAACGTAAACCGTATGTCAACGTGAGTCGAGGGTTCACTCTCCACGTATCCTGCGCGTATACCGATAGATTCTTCGCTCGCACCGCTACGTCATTCCACGAGGTGACGGATGCGAATTCCACCTGCCCCGAAAGTACACTCTGATCTCCATTGATCCCGGTGAATTCGAGAAACTGTGAATAGTGAGATAGGCGTTGGAATGGTGCCAGCCACCGATAGTCCGCTCCGAATTTCAACAGGTGAGCGCCCATAGCAATCGACAAGTTATCCGTAAAGTTAACTTGACGTTGTTCGCTAACGCCGCTCGGACCTACGCTGTAGCCACCACCATCATCCAGGAAGAAAGCCAGGTTAGCCGTTCCGACATCTACGCCGGGCGCATAAATTTGTGCCAGTTGAGCGGACGTTAGCGGCTCCGCGCCGCCCAAAGTCGAAAGTGTTTGCTGCGAGTATGACTTAAGATTACTGTAGTTCACTCGCAATTCATTGGTACTTCTGTCTGTAATGGTTTCGTCTAGTCCGACCGTAGCGGTATGTGTCGTGACCGAGACATGCCTAACCATTGGCAAGCCTGTAATCGCGGTCGAACTCGGAGAAAATGCATACCTGCCAAATAGTCGCAGTTTTTGTCCCAGTGATTGGTCTATTCGCATGCTGTAAGCATCCATAGTTGCCGGGCTAGACACAGTGGCATTGAACTCAGCCAAGTTGTCGCCCAGCGCAGGCCCATTCGGCTGTGGGAAGGCATTCAGAAGTGGCTGTAAAGCAACGGGCGCCATGCTTCGTGCTGTCGCATCGGGAACACTTCCCTGCAGCGTCTTCGGCAACCTGAGGCGCAGTCCCTCGTATGAGAAGAAGAAGAAAGTGCGGTCCTTTAAAATAGGGCCACCTAGGACACCTCCAAAATCATTTTGACGCTCCTTCGCCTTCGGCAAATGATCGTTGTTCGCAAACCAATCGTTCGCATTAAAGACGTCGTTTCGCAGATACTCGAAAGCCGTCCCATGCCACGCATTGCTCCCGGACCGTGTGACGACGCCCAACTGCGCTCCCGGCGTGCGTCCATATTCTGGTGCGAACGACGATGTCTGAACGCGAAACTCCTGGATTGCATCCACAGATACCAGGCTGTTCGTACCGCCCATCGCATTCCAGCCCGGGCTGGATCCAGCCGCGGCTTCAGGAAGTCCGTTACCCGTTAGGTCTGTTCCAAGATTCGCAGCCACTCCATCCACCGTGAAGTAGTTGGAATCGGTACGCATTCCGTTAACACTGAACTGACCCTGAGCGCTCGTACTTCCTCCCTCTGTCAATACGACACCCGGAGTGAGCGCGAGCAAGGTCTGAATGCTTCTGCCATTAAGCGGAATCTCTTGCAGGAACTGCCGGTTTATGACCGTGCTAACAGCACCATCGGTTGTATTGACGCTTGTTCCTTGCGCAGTCACCTGAATAGTCTCGAACGTTGCGCCGACTTGTAATGTGAAGTTTCTGTTGATGACGTCCTGCACATTAAGAACGAGATCTCGCACCGCGACCTGCTTGAATCCCTGTTGCTCTACGAACATGTGGTAACGGCCGGGTCGCAAGGACGGAATGTTGTAAACGCCGGCACCGTTCGTTTTGGTTTCCACGCTGACATTAGTGTCGTCGTTGACAATTGTGATCTTGATACCGACGAGAACTGCGCCCGAGGAATCAGTGACGGTCCCGGAAACTGTCGCTGTTTCCGATTGGGCGTGGCAGCGTTCAACGGCCACGAGTCCAAAGCAGAAGAAAAACATCACAATTCCAGCCACTAGTTGCAGACGCCAGTTAGTCATTGTGGAGATCCTCTGGCTTGTATTACAGGTTTGTCTGCAGTCTTCTACCGCGCAACGTGTGCAAAGAATTGGAGGCGGCCGGAACCGGACGCCTTGCAACATTGGAAGGACAATGCGCTTTAAGGGTGATTGACTTGATCATTCAGGTAGGCGGTCAGCATTCGTTTCCCGCTCGGCTTGTTCGGGTCCTGGTGCGAGGGTTCAAGCGTGATAAAAACCGAATCGATCTCCGCCAGTACTTTCGGATCGTTAAAGCTCAGCATCCATCGCTTCTGTCCCTTGTCGTCGTTGATGAGGATGCCGAGGTGCTTGATTGTTGAACGCCTGCCGTTTTTCTGGCCCCAGGCGACGTATCTGTAATCGGCGTCGTCGGAGCGATGTGGAAGGTCATAGGCATAGAACACCAGCGACTTCCCCTCCGTATAGAAGGCGCGTGCAAATGCTTTCTTTGTCCGGCCTGTCGCATCTGTGTCATAGACGTCGACGATATGGAGGTTGCGCGCTCCGATGATGTCGCGTATCTCGCGCCCACCCGCCAGTAGATCTCGCTCCTGCTTTAGTGCTACCGACTGGCCGTCTAGCTTGTCTGTAAGTTCCTGCACTTGATAACGCATCGCGACCAGAGACGCAGTATTGGCAGAGTTTTTGTCTTCTGCCTGTTTCAGTTCGGCGATCTTTGTAGCGAGTGCAGTCTGTGTGTACTTCAATGCCTGGTTGTCGGACTCGATTTGCTGCCGCAATCCAGCTTGGTCATGAAGGACCTGGTCGAGCTGCCGATTCTTCGTCGAGAGCAATTGCAGCAGAGTATGATTCCTGCTCTTCTCTGATTCGAGGGCTTCCGCAAGTTGTGGATCGCTTCCTTGCTTGGTTTGCGCTCCTAACGGCGGCTTCGCTTCTGGCAATGCAAGCTTCGGCCAGACGAAAACTACGCCTTCGGCTGGCTTTTGAGCTGATTCGTATCGCACGCCAAACCAGAATCCGCCGAGCACAAGGATCATCGCTGAAGCGAAGGCCCATCGTATTGGGATTGGCAAGGAAAGGGTCCTCTGCGTAACGCGAACGGTCTCTGGAACCTTGCTCGGCAGAGTCGGACTCACATCCTTAAGTCCCGTTGCGACCCATTCCCATGTGGCTGCCTTAAGGGCGTCAATCCGCGCCACATCGTCGGTGCCTGGTGGCGGTATCATCGCAGCGTGTACCGCAAAATACTCATCCCGAACCTGGCGACATTGCTCGCACGCCGCCAAATGCTCGTCCAACTCCCTTGCTTCGGCAGGTGGGATCTCGCCCAGAGCTGCCAAAGCAGATAGTTTCTTAAAGTGCTCGTGCTTTGACAATCTCTACCTCGCCTTCTTCGCCCTTCTTCGTCCCTCGGCGCAACTTCCGAAGGAGCGAGACGCTAAATTTTGCCTCGGCTTTTCCCGAGGACTTCTTCTCCGCCTCACGCAGGTAGGACCGCATCTTCTCAAGCCCGCGGAAGTATAAGTGCTGAACGTTTCCCAGCGACTCGCCCAGCGCCTGCGCAGTCTCTGCTAGCGTCATGCCTCGAAAGGAGACCATCTCGATTACGGTCCGCTGACGGTCATTGACAACGCTAAACATTTGCTCGATGAGCCGAACAGCCTCGGGCGAATCCAAATCGAGGATCTTCGACGATGAATTCGGCGAGACAGAATCTAGAACATCGAGCGAGACCTGGTCGTAAAAACTGCGACTCTGCAGGCTGCGCTTCCGGTTGATGCTCCTCCCATAAGAATATTGCAGCAGCCAGGTCTTTAAACTACCTTTCCCGGATCGAAAAGTGCCGCTTTCTGGTAAAACTCTGTGAAGACCGCCTGCACAATATCCTGCGCTTCCCCAGTGTCATGCACGATGTGCAGAGCTACGCGCATCACCATACGGTAGTAACGCTCGAAAATCTCTGCCATCGCATCCTGACTGCCAGCCAGCAGAAGATGGACCAGTTGCTCGTCAAAGAGAAGCCGAAGGGCGGCCGGATCCGAGCTCAAATTGGGAGGATCGTTCTTCACAATTTTCCGATTCTCAGAATCGAATGGAGATGCGACTCGTGTGCGTCACAATACACCAAACACAGTTGCCAATGCACGGTGGACAGCGCTGTTTTTCCGCTCGCTGAGAAAATAAATAGTTAGGGGAGGTTGGTAGAAATGAGGCGTGAGATGGGAAACCCCTCACAATATGCCGGAGCCTTTGAATTCCGTTAACAGATCTCACGACCAGCGGTCTGTCTTGCTCTGTACAACTGAGTTCTTCCTTGCTGAAACGACTAGAACAAGTCGATTAGTGGATTGTCGGCAATCCGGAAGTAATCCGCTGCCAATGGAGTACCAGGTGCTCATTCGTTGAGCTTTTGGCGCGGTACTGGGGGATCGGCAATCCTAGGCAAGGGTGGCCGAAGTCGGAAATGTTAGCAGCAGGCCAACAAAACACGTCCTCGGCCCAGCCTTACGGTAGCTTGTGGCACGTTCTGGGGCACAGTCCTGAGAGATCAACTCTCTGGGATCGCGCAAAAATCGCGGATTATGCAGGATTTGAAAGCGGAGCGCGCTGACCTGGAATCAGCTTATCGGAAAATCCGCACGTAAGTCGTTGAAGGGATTTGGCTGCCCCCCAGGGATTCGAACCCCGATATGCTGATCCAGAGTCAGCTGTCCTGCCGTTGAACGAGGGGGCAGCAAACGTGCGGCTGGAACCTGCAGTAGTACAGGCCTTTCTGATTCTATGGGTTGGGTAGTTTGTG
>DASQIH010000207.1:0-28317 GCA_035631655.1 Terriglobales bacterium | reverse complement strand
GATGCTCGCAAAATCATTCAATCGGCAGAGCAGGAGATCGCGGCGGCGGCCAAATCAGCACGACGCGAGCTCAAAGCCTACGCAGCCGACCTGGCTGTCTCGATGGCGCAGAGGCAAATTCGCGTCGACAGTGACACCGATCAGGCGCTGGTCCGCACCTTCGCTGACCAATTGGGCAGCACGGACTCTAACGGCCGTCCGGAAAAAGGTGGCCGGTAGCCATGTCAGCGCTCACCAGCCGTTATGCCCGGGCCTTCGTGGACGTCGTGCTGAGCGCTCGCTTGGACGCGGACAAGACACTGCAGGAACTTCACACGATAGCCGCGACCGCGAAGAGCAGCCTGGAACTGCGCCGTGTCTGGGAAAGCCCGGCGATTCCGGCTGAGCAGAAACACGCGTTGCTGGATGCCATCGTCAAGCGCGAGGCAATTTCCCGGCCTGTCCGGAATTTCATCGCGGTGCTGATCGATCATCGTCGCATTAACCTGCTCGACCAAGTCATCAAGGATTTCGAGCAGGAGTTGAATCAGCGCCTGGGTTTTGCCGAAGCAGAAATTGCCAGCGCGCGCGATTTAAGTGATTCCGAGCGCCGGGCTCTCGAACTGCAGGTAGAAAAACTGACGGGGAAGAAGGTACGTGCCCGCTATTCGCAAGATAGTTCACTCTTGGGTGGCGCAATCGTCAAGCTGGGCAGCACGATCTACGACGGTTCGGTCAAAGGACAGCTGGAAAGAATCCGCGAACAATTAGCTGGGACCTAGCTTTTTAGGTATCAGCTCTCGGCGCTATTCTAGCTGAAAGCTGAGAGCTGAGAGCTGAACGCCAGGGATTAAGAGCTAGTAGCTAAGAGCTGATTTATGGCACAAATCAAAGCAGACGAAATCACCAAGCTCATCCGCGAGCAAATCGAGAACTACGAGTCCAAGATCGCGGTGGACGAGGTCGGCACGGTCATTACCCTGGGCGACGGCATCGCCCGCGTGCATGGCCTCGACAAAGTCATGGCTGGAGAGCTGCTCTCCTTCCCGCATGCTGTCGCGGGGATCGCCATGAACCTGGAAGAAGACCAGGTCGGCGTGGTGTTGCTCGGCGACTACACAGAAATCAAGGAAGGCGACGAGGTTAAGCGTACCGGCCGCATCATGAGCGTGCCCGTGGGCGAGGCTTTGGTAGGCCGGGTCGTCAATTCACTCGGCCAGCCCATCGACGATAAGGGTCCCATCGCCACTGACAAATACATTCCGCTGGAGCGCCTGGCTCCCGGCGTTATTGATCGCCAGCCTGTTCGCGAGCCCATGGCCACCGGGTTGAAGGCCATCGACAGCATGATTCCCATCGGCCGTGGTCAGCGCGAGTTGATTATCGGAGATCGCCAGACCGGCAAGACCGCCCTTGCCCTTGACACCATCATCAACAACAAGGGCAATGACTTGATTTGCATTTACTGCGCCGTCGGCCAGAAGCGCTCCTCGATTGCCCAGGTAGTCAAGACGCTCGAAGACTACGGCGCCATGGAGTACACCATCGTGGTGGCCGCCTCTGCCTCGGAACCGGCCCCCATGCAGTACATCGCCCCTTATGCCGCCTGCGCCATGGGCGAGTACTTCCGCGATTCCAAGCGTCACGCGCTGTGCATCTACGACGACCTCTCCAAGCACGCTGCGTCTTACCGCGAAATTTCCCTGCTACTGCGCCGCCCGCCCGGCCGCGAGGCCTACCCCGGAGACGTTTTCTATCTCCACTCGCGCCTGCTGGAGCGTGCCGCAAAATATAGCAATGAGAAAGGCGGCGGCTCCCTGACCGCTCTGCCCATCATCGAAACCCAGGCGGGCGACGTTTCCGCCTACATTCCGACGAACGTGATTTCCATCACCGACGGTCAAATCTATCTGGAAACCGACTTGTTCAACCAGGGTGTCCGCCCCGCGGTTAACGTAGGTCTGTCAGTGAGCCGTGTCGGCGGCAGCGCGCAGATTAAAGCCATGCGCCAGGTAGCTGGAACTTTAAAACTTGAACTCGCCCAGTTCCGCGAACTAGCAGCCTTCGCGCAATTCGGCAGCGATCTCGACAAGGCCACCCAGGCACAATTAGCCCGAGGCCAGCGACTGGTCGAAATCCTCAAGCAGGGCCAGTTCTCGCCCTTGCCCTTCTCCAAGCAGATTTTGATCATCTTCGCCGGAACTGGAGGCTTTCTCGACGACATGCCGGTAGATCAGGTCCGCGAATTCGAAAAGGAGCTTTACCGCTACGTGGACACCAGCAATCCTGCCCTGCTACGAACCATCATGGAAAAGAAGATCCTCGACGACAACATGAAGCAGGAAATGACCCGTGTGATCAAGGAGTGCAAACAGCAGTTCCTCGAATCGCGCCAGGAAGTGGCGGCGAAGTAGTACCCAGTACCGAGCACCCAGCACCCAGAAGCGAACGATCAAATGGCCAACATTCTCGACATCCGGCGGCGCATCCGCAGCGTGACCAACACGCGGCAGATCACCAAAGCCATGAAAATGGTCTCGGCGGCCAAGCTGCGTCGTGCGCAGGACCGCGCGCTGTCGGCGCGTCCGTATGCGCAGATGCTGACGAACGTGCTCAAGTCGCTGGTCTCCCGCGCCGAGATTTACGATCCGGAAACCGGTGAGCCCCGCCATCCGCTTCTGGCCCAGCGTGAAGAAAAAAACATCCTGCTGATTATCGCGACCGGCGACAAAGGCCTTGCCGGGGCCTTCAACACCAATATCCTGAAGGCCGCGATGCGCTTCCTGGAATCCAAAGCGGGAAAAAATATCGAACTGGAAACGATAGGCCGCAAAGGCCGCGATTTCATGCGGCGCCGTTTTCCGACCGCCCAACCCCGTGAACACAAAGAAGGCGAGGAACAGTCGGCGGGTCCCGCGATCGCCATCGTCGGGGAACAAATAGGCGTATTAAACAAACTCGAATACGCGCTTGCCGACGAGATCGCCCAGCGAGTGATTGACCGCTACAGTCGCTGTGACATCGATTCCGTCTACCTGCTGTTCAACGAATTCAAGTCGGTAATCGCACAGCGCCTGATCGTGGAACAGATTCTCCCCATCGAGAACATCGGGGAATCCGTGGTCCGCCAGGCGGAAGAAATGGGCGAAAAGGAAAGAGAGAGGGCGATCGAAGCCGCCAAAGGCACAGGAGTGGCGCTGCGCCCCGCCGACACGCGCGCCATCGATGCCGAAGCCGCCAGATTTGGCGCGGCCCCGGTGGATTACATTTACGAGCAGCCGCCCGCTGAGCTGTTCCAAGGCCTGCTCCCGAAGTACGTTGGAGTGCAGATTTTCCGTTCGCTATTGGAGTCGGTGGCCGCCGAACAGGCGGCCCGCATGACCGCCATGGACGCCGCCACCAACAACGCGACCGACATGATCGACTCCTTGACCCTAGCCATGAACCGCGCACGGCAGGCTAAGATCACGAAGGAGATTATCGAAATCGTCAGCGGAGCAGCAGCCGCGATGTAGGAGCTCTTAAGCTTTTAGCTTTTAGCTGTTAGCTAAGGAAAGAAAAGAATCGAGTCAGTGGATAAGGACTAAAAGCTAAAGGCCAAGAGCCAACTGACAACCGAGAACTGATTTATGCCTGACAACATTGGACACGTAATTCAAGTTGCCGGTCCCGCCGTGGACGTGCAATTTATCGAAGGTAGCATGCCGCCGATTTACCAGGCGCTGCGCGTGGTGAGTGACGGCTTCCAGGTCCCATTCCCGATCAACGTCATCCTCGAAGTGCAGCAGCATCTCGGCGAAGGGCGCGTCCGCTGCGTCGCCATGGAGCCTACCGACGGTATGGTGCGCGGCATGAAGGCCATCGACCAGGGCGGCCCAATCTCGGTCCCAGTAGGTCCCGGCACTCTGGGGCGCGTAATGAACGTCATCGGCGAGCCCGTGGACCAACTGGGTCCCATCCAGCACACGCAGACCATGCCCATTCATCGCCCCGCGCCGGCGTTCGATGAGCAAGCCACCACTGCCGAGATGTTCGAAACCGGGGTCAAGGTAGTCGACCTGATCCAGCCCTTCCTGAAAGGCGGCAAGATCGGCTTGTTCGGTGGAGCCGGGGTGGGCAAAACCGTGGTCATCATGGAGCTGATCAACAACGTCGCCAAGCAGCACGGCGGCTTCTCCGTGTTTGCCGGAGTAGGTGAGCGCACCCGCGAAGGCAACGACCTGTGGCTGGAAATGAGCGAATCCGGCGTGATCAAGCCGGGTGATCCCTCGAAATCCAAAGCAGCCCTGATTTATGGCCAGATGACTGAGCCTCCTGGTGCTCGCCTGCGCGTGGCGCTCACCGGTCTTACGGTCGCCGAGTACTTCCGTGACATCGAAGGCGCCGACACCCTGCTCTTCATCGACAACATTTTTCGCTTCACGCAAGCAGGCTCTGAAGTCTCCGCGCTACTGGGTCGCATGCCCAGCGCGGTCGGCTATCAGCCCAACCTGGCGACTGAGATGGGCGAGTTACAAGAGCGCATTACGTCGACGAAGAAGGGATCGGTGACATCCGTTCAGGCCATCTACGTGCCTGCCGACGACCTGACCGATCCAGCCCCCGCCACTACCTTCGCGCACCTGGACGCGACCACGGTGTTGTCGCGCGCTCTAACGGAAATCGGAATTTATCCCGCGGTAGATCCGCTGGCGTCGACGTCACGCATTCTCGACCCGCGCATCGTTGGCCAAGATCACTACGATGTCGCGCAGTCGGTCAAGAAGACGTTGCAGACTTACAAAGACCTGCAGGACATCATCGCCATCCTGGGAATCGACGAATTGAGCGAAGACCAGAAGCTTACCGTGGCAAGAGCACGCAAGATCCAGAAATTCCTGTCGCAACCCTTTCACGTGGCCGAGCAGTTCACCGGAACACCCGGACGCTACGTGAAGATTGCAGACACGGTGAAAGGCTTCTGCGGAATTGTCGAAGGCAAGTATGACGAAATCCCCGAACAGGCCTTTTATATGAAAGGAACGATTGACGAGGTACTAGAAGCTGCCGAAAAGCTGAAGACCGCTTCGGCAGCAGCGTAAGAGTACCTGGTACCGAGTACCGAGAACGGAAACCCGATAACTGAGAATTAATGCCCGAGACTTTCCAATTCGAAATCGTCACCCCTGAGAAACTCGTGGTGCGCGATGTGGCCGAGGAGATGCAAATTCCTGCCAAGAATGGCTATATCGGCGTGCTTGCGGGCCACGCTCCGCTGATCACCGAACTGGCGGTAGGCGAAATCACATATCGCAATGACGGCTACACGCACCACATCGCGCTAGCCTGGGGCTTTGCCGAAGTCCTGCCCGACAAAGTCACGATCCTGGCGGAGAATGCTGAACGCGCCGACGAAATCGACGTGAAGCGCGCCCAAGAAGCGAAAGAACGCGCTGAGCAACGCCTCAAGAGCGGCAATACGGAAACCGACTACGAACGCGCCCAAAATGCCTTGCAGCGCGCCGAAACTCGCCTGCAGGTCGCCAGCAAATCGTAAGCATGCTCGCTCGCGCTCACAAGCTCAGGTCCTTGCCTGTATTACCTAGTTGTCCTCAGACGAGAGGGCACCATCAATCGAGAACGCCCCGGCGCCCCTTGCCATAATGGCTAAGCTGATGGCAAACACCAGCAGGTGATACTCGAATCCTTCCCCATTTTGACTTCCCGACCAGTTCATGAAAAAGCCAAAGTGGCGGTGGATCATGAACACCGCTACCAGCATCTCGACAAAAATGCCAAAGGCCGCCACCCGGCTGAGGAATCCTAGAATCAACCCGATGCCGCCCAAGAATTCGGCGCAGATAGCGAGAAACGCGAACGGAGCTGGAATGCCTAGATGGGTGAAAAAGCCCATCGTGGCATGAAATCCATGTCCCCCGAACCACCCCAGCGTCTTTTGCGCGCCATGCATGAAAAACACAATCCCTAGAATGAGCCTCATCACAGTTAACACGCAGTTACCGGAATCAGTTCTCAAGAGTCGCCTGAACATGGCTTTGCTCCTTGAATGCGAGATAGTCCGCGGACCAAGAGCCTGAGGGTTCGATTCAGCTTTGGATGAAATCTCCGCAATGAACGCTGCGTGATTTTAATTGCGATATTCAAAAAAGCAAGACCGCCGGAGATCCGGCGGTTTGATTACACCCGGCAGGAGTGAATTACCTAGTATCCCGAGTATCCGCGGTGGTAATTGGCCTCGTATCCGGCGCGATAGCCATTGGTGTACTGCGTTCTATAGGCGTTCTTGTCGCCGTATTCTTGACGGTACCCGTGGTCCTTGTCATCATAAGGCCCCCGCGGTTTGGGATTGAACTTCTTGCCGCGCTCCAGATCCTGGCGGGCTACCGTGCTGCCATCCTGATAGCCGATGTTGTAGGCAGGGTTGCCATAGCCGTAACCGCCGCCATGCCAGCCGTAGTTGCCGCGGCCGTAGCCGTCGTCACGATCGCCATCTCCATCGCCGCGGCGCCGGTTCATGCTCTGGTAGCCGCTTTCAAAGCCGCTGCGATAGCCTTCCTGGTAGCCTTGCCGGAACCAGTTCGCCGGGCCCATCCATGACTGGTAGCCCCGCGTAGCCTGCCGCCAGTCGGGAGTGCGATAGTCGAAGGGATCGTGTTCGCGGCCTTCCTCGCGCCCTTTGCGGATGCCGTCGGAATAACCGCTCTGATATCCATACCGCCGGGCCTGTGATACGCCGCCTCGGTAATAGCCACCGTCATCGTCGTCGTGATCGCGCTGCGCCAACGCCAGCCCACTGAACAGGAGCATCACCGCTATTGCCGGCGCCGTTATCCTCATTATTATTCGCGCCATAAGGTCCTCCTACCGGGCACCTCCGATCCAACATCGGAAGGCGGCCCAGCCTGCCGACCGGTACCGCCTTCCTGTTGTTACCCGGTTCGTACTGAGTGTGATGCGACCGTGATGCGAGTTTGCTGCACGCAGTTTAGGAAATCGAGAGTTCCTGTGCGCGCTTAGATTTTCAGAACGTGCGAAACTTTTTTCCGAGAGCCGGGTTGCGAAATCCCCGGCTCACGGCAACGTTCAAATACTTTCTGCTACACTTCTCCGTTTTCTTACTGCCGCGAGGAGAAGCAATCATGGATATCCGCCAGGTAGGAGTGCTGGGCGCGGGAACCATGGGTAACGGTATCGCCCACGTGTTTGCGCGGTCCGGCTACCAGGTTGTCCTCTGTGATGTAGAACAGCGATTTCTCGACCGCGCACTGCAAACCATTACCAAGAATCTGGATCGTGAGCTCGCGAAAAATAAAATCACTGACGAGGACAAGACTGCCGCGCTGAAGCGCATCCAACCCGTTCTGGATCGCGGCAAGCTGGCCAATTGTGATTTCGTTATCGAAGCGGCTACGGAAAAATTTGAAATCAAGGCCGAACTCTTCCGTGGTCTGGATCGAATCTGCCGCCCGGAAATCATCCTGGCTTCGAACACATCTTCCATTTCGATCACGAAACTTGCCGCCCTCACCGAACGTCCTGACAAGGTTATTGGCATGCACTTCTTCAATCCCGTGCCCATGATGAAGCTGGTGGAAGTAATCCGCGGTCTGGCCACCTCCACCGAGACATTTCAAACGGTACGCGATCTGGCGGGGAAACTCGAGAAGACGCCGGTGGAGGTCAACGATGCCCCCGGCTTCGTTTCCAACCGCGTGCTGATGCCGCTGCTGAATGAAGCCATGTTCGCGGTAATGGAAGGCGTCGCCACGCCTGAGGCGGTAGATGAAGTCTTCAAACTAGGAATGGCGCATCCCATGGGCCCTTTGACGCTGGCCGATTTCATTGGACTCGATGTCTGCCTGGATATCATGCGAGTGATGCAGGAAGGACTCGGCGACCCGAAATACCGGCCCTGTCCGCTGCTCATCAAAATGGTGGATGCTGGATGGTTAGGCAGGAAGACGGGGAGGGGATTCTACAGGTACTAGTTTGTCATCGGGAGAAAGACGAAGGATGACACGCGATTCTACGACGCAGTCGGTAATTCCACATCACACATTTGTTGTTCGACAGTCACTTACGCACATTCCTTACCTTGTCATTCTGAGCGAAGCGAAGGATCTAGAGCCTTCGCTTCGCTCAGGGTTTGTGACTTTATTGTTTTAGCGCAAGAACCGATGCTGATAATAAACAGCTCAGGTACCTCCAAAAGCGCGAAAAATCGAAAAAGTCACAACCTCTCAGGATGACAGCATTTTTTGAAATGACGTCGTGCCAATGCCAGATCCTCCGAAAAAACCGAACGACTTGCTCTTCTACATCCTCGCCATCCTCTTTGGCGTCCTGGCAGGCTGGGTCGATGTAAGAATCGGGGATCTGCTATTCACGGCCCTGCTGGTGCTAGCTCCCTGCATGTTTCTGGGTGCGCTGCGTCCACATCGTCCCTGGCGCTGGGTTCTAGTGATTGGAATCTTCGTCCCGATTGTCGAACTGCTGGCCTACCTGATCCTGGCGCAGAAACCCTATCGCGCCCAAATCTACGAATCCTTTCTGGCCTTCCTGCCCGGCATCGCCGGAGCCTACGGCGGGTCCCTGATGCGTGGAGTGATCGACAATTTGTTTCGAGCTAATTAATTTCACCAGGGTAGAGACACGGCTTGCCGCGTCTTTGTGCCGCACCAAGGTACGGCTTAACCACAAAGTTATTCCCTTTCCACCTGCATCCAGCTATGCTGCCGAACATGGGTGTCTCCGTCTCGGTGCTGGCCAGCGGCAGCCGTGGCAACTGCACCATTGTGGCAAGCGCGAAAACTCGTATCCTGGTGGACGCGGGCATTTCCTGCCGCGAGACCTTCAAGCGCATGAAGGCCATCGGCGACGAGCCCCACTCCCTGTCCGCTGTCCTGATTACGCACGAGCACGCCGACCATGTTTATGGCCTGCAGGTTCTGGCGAAGAAGCTGGGCATTCCCGTTTTCATGACCGGGTCCACGCACCAGGCTTGGTCGCACATGTTGCGCGACAGCGATGGAGAGCGTCCAAAACTGAACAAGCTGGAAATGTTCTTCTCAGGCCACAGCTTCCAGATCGGCGACATTGCCGTCACCCCGTTCACGATTCCCCACGATGCCGCCGACCCGGTTGGCTTCACGTTTCGTTCAGAAGGCGTGAAGATCGCCGTCGTGACGGACTTGGGCTACATGCCCGTCAGCGTTGTGGACAACCTTCATGGCTGCGATGTGCTGGTGCTGGAATCCAATCACGACCTGGAGATGCTAAGGGGAGGTCCTTATCCCTGGTCGGTCAAACAGAGGGTGATGAGTCGGGTTGGCCATCTATCGAATGAAGCGCTCGCGGAATTCTTCGCCAACGATTATGATGGTGGGGCGGCATATATCGTGCTCGCTCACCTTTCCGAGCAGAATAACCATCCTGAGGTAGCCCGGGGGGCAACCGAGCGCGCGCTGGGGGCTCGCCGGACCCTGCTCCACAATCGCGTGCTGCTCGCTTCGCAATCCGAACCGTTGGAGCCAATCCGGCTGTAGTTCCTTATGAGTGAATCGCAGTGTGTCGATCCCCTGGTGGGGAAAATTCTAGCCGGATGGCGCTATGACATCTCGGGCATCACCCCTGAGATGCGCGGCGACTACGAGCAGCATTTGGCTGCCTGCGCACACTGCCACTCCCGCCAGCGCCTGCACCGTACCATTGATGTTGCGCTGATTGTTTTAGCGTCCCTGTCCGCCGGAGTTTTCCTGTTAGCCTTCGGGGTGATCCGCCACTTCGGTCCGGCGCATGCTTTCTGGTTCGAAGTGGGGGCCCTGGCAGGATTCGCTCTTTCGGCACTGATCTGGTTGATCGTGGCGGTGGCGACTCCCGCCCCCATGACCGTAGTCGACGTCGCCAAATTGGGCGCCCGTCACGTGCACGATCGCCTGCCGCCGGAAATCCGCGACCGTCTGCCCGAAGACTTGCGGCTGAAAATTACCGGACAGTCATAGCCTGCTCTTGCGCCGCGCATCTAAAGCGAAAGATTCGTTCGTCGCAAACAAGCAAGGCCAAAGATTGCGATCCAACTCGATTAGCAGTGCTCGCTGTCAATTGATCGTTCTTTTTCTGCTCGTCACGACGATGGCGGCGCAGCAGAATGCCCCAACGGACCCCGATCCACAAAACCATTCCATGCCGGGTATGCAACACGACCATCAAGCCATGAAAATGCCGGAGAATTTCCTGCCCTCCCCGCACGCCAGCTCCGGCACGGGATGGCAGCCTGCTTCCGTCGCCCAAAACATGTGGATGACCTCGCTCGGCAACTGGGAGTTAATGGCCCACGGCACAATATTCGTCACTTACAACCAGCAGGGTGGCCCGCGCGGAGCCGGCAAGGCGGAATCGGTCAACTATCTTATGACCATGGAACAACATCGTCTCGGCACAGGCAGGCTACTCTTCCGTCAGATGTTTTCCGCCGAATCACTGACTTCGCCGCATCCCGGCTTTCCGCAGCTCTTTCAAACGGGCGAGACGTACCACAATCAGCCGCTGGTTGATCACCAGCATCCCCACAATGTCTTCGCTGAGCTCTCTGCCCTCTACAGTGTGCCCATCAACGAGAACGTCTCCTGGCTTGTCTATGGAGGGCCGGCCGCCGAACCGGCGCTGGGCCCGGTGACCTACATCCATCGCGCGTCCGCTGCCGAGCTTCCCGCGGCGCCGCTTGGCCACCATCTGCAGGACTCCACCCACACCAGCTTCGGCGTGGTGACCACTGGCGTTGTGGTCGACCGATTCAAAATCGAGGGCTCCGCCTTCAACGGCCGCGAACCCAACGAGAAGCGTTACACGATCCAACTCGCCGCCCTGGACTCCTGGTCCTTGCGCGCGAGTGTTGCGCCCACTCGCAACTGGACCGCGCAGTACAGCTATGGCCGGCTCATGCATCCCGAGGCGGCAGAACCGGGCAATGAAAAGCGGCAGACGGCCTCTGTTGAATACAATCGCCCTTTGTCCAAAGGTAACTGGGCCTCGACGTTCGTCTGGGGACGCAAGCACAAAGAAATCGACGGCAGCAATCAGAACAGCTATCTGCTGGAGTCCACGCTGAACTTTATGCGGCGCAACTACGCCTACACCCGCTTGGAATTGTTGGATAAAGACGAACTGTTTCCGGAAGCACCCGTCCATCCTTCTTTCCGGATCGGCGCCTACACTTTTGGTGGCGTGCGCGACCTGGTGCAGAATCACATTGCACAGATCGGTCTGGGCGCGGATCTGACGTTTTACTCGAAACCTGCCGCGCTGAACCCCCTCTACGGGGCCAATCCGGTTTCCTTTCGCATTTTCCTGCGCCTGCGCCCAGGACTAAGCCGGCACATGCACTAGTCACACATATTGCCGATCCCGGCACTTGCCACAATATTCTCGCTTTACATCCTGCCAATTCGGGCAGAATTTGGGACTATGAACCCCCAGATCACTTTGCTCAACATGATTCGCGCGGCTTTGCTGGTTGCGATCGCTATTTATATGTTTATCGGCGAGAAGCTCGGTCCCAGCCGAGCACAAGCGTCTCCCATTTTGTTTCAAGCAATCGCGGTGGTCTCGATCATGACGATTGTGGCCATCTTCCTGTTGCGCCGTTCAATGGTCCTGCCGGCGCTCGACAGGTTGCAGAGCCAGTCGCAAGACAGCCAGGCCTTGCTTCGCTGGCGTGCGGGGTATATTGCTACTTACGCGCTTTGCGAGGCGTTGGCCCTTTATGGATTCGTGTTGCGCGTGCTGGGCTTCCCGTTCGCGCAGGTCATCCCCTTCTACGTGGCGAGTGCGGGGCTGATGCTGTATTACCGTCCTCAGCTGCCCCAGTCCGAGCCAATGGCCTCCAAGTCGTCGGGCTAGAGCAAGCGGGTGTCGATTACTACTAAGGAAGAACCCGAAGGAGCGCAGTTCTTAGTATTTGATGTGACAACTGGCCATCCCACGCTTCTCCAGGTATTGCTGGTGGTAATCTTCGGCCTCGTAGAAAGTAGTTGCCGGCACAACCTGCGTCACAATTTTCTTCGCGAACTTTCCTGACTTGTCGAGTGCTTCTTTCGAAGCTTTCGCCGCCGCTTCCTGCTCGGGCGTGTGAAAGAAGATGGCCGAGCGATACTGCGTACCCCAGTCCGGCCCCTGCCGATTCAACTGCGTCGGATCATGGTTCTCCCAGAAAACGCGCACCAACTGCTCATAAGAAATCCTGGTGGGATCATATACCACCTCGACCGCTTCGGCGTGGCCGGTTCGGTCGGTGCAGACATCTTTGTAGGTCGGATTCGGCAAGCTTCCGCCCGTGTAACCAACTCGCGTGGATACGACCCCGGGTAATTGCCGGAATGTAGCCTCGACTCCCCAGAAACAACCCGCTGCAAAAGTAGCTTTCGCCATAGAGGTGCTCCAGTTTCAAAATCCGTTCTTATTAGATGCCCGCCGTCCTCTAAAGTGACACTGCAGGGCAATGTGAGCTTTGATCACCGCTGCCAGATTTCTCTTTTATCTTCCCACGGCACAAATTACGAGAGCGCGCAATTATCCTCTGGCGTGCGGAGGATTGCTATGGAACTCATGGGCATCAAGTTGTTGCCGGTGTTGGTTGCTGCCGTCGCCACCATGGTGATCGGATTCTTGTGGTATTCCCCGGCATTATTCGCCCGCCCTTGGATGCTGGCCATGGGCTACGATCCCAATGACAAAGCCAAGCTCGACGAAATGCGAAAGGGAGCCGGCAAAATCTACGCGATAGCCTTCGTGGCCAGTCTCGTGTCTGCCTTTGTCCTGGCCAAGATCATCGAGCTTACCACCGTGAACAGCGTCCGCTATGGCGTGAGTTCAGAAGCACACATGCTTGTGTGGGGACGGGTCTTCGACCGGTCTGCGCGGGTCAGAGACCCGCGCCCACAAAGTCATTGCCAAACCGCAAGGATGGCTCCCTACTCGCTGAGCACTCCCCCGGTAAGCTCCCGAATGCGTTCTACTCGATGTTCCGTGCACCAGGCCTCTAGTTCATCAACAATTTTTTCCGTGGCACAAGGATCCCAATAACTCGCCGTGCCCACCTGCACGGCCGTGGCTCCTGCCAGCATGAATTCGACCACGTCGGCCGCGGTCGAGATTCCTCCCATCCCGAGCACCGGAATTTTCACCACTTGGGAGGCCTCATAAACCATGCGCACGGCGATCGGTTTGATCGCCGGTCCGGAGAGTCCTGCTGTGACATTGGCAATCCGCGGTTTGCGAGTCTCGACATCGATTGCCATCGCCACGAACGTGTTGACCAGCGAGATGGCATCCGCACCCCCCGCTTCCGCCACTTGGGCCATTTGCGCAATGCTGGTCACGTTGGGGGAAAGCTTCACAATCAGAGGCCGTTGTGCCACTCGTCTCGCAGTAACCACGACATCTTCCAGCATCCGTGGCGCCGTGCCGAAAACGATTCCACCGTGCGCAGTATTGGGACAAGATACATTCAGCTCATACGCAGCGATGCCTTCGCCCTCATTCAGAATCTGGATCGTTCGCTCATAATCCTCACGCCTGTAACCGAAAACATTGGCGATGACCACAATGTTCTTAATCTCCCGCAGCAAGGGGAGCTTTTCGTCGACAAAAGCGCGGGCGCCGATGTTCTGCAGCCCGATAGCGTTTAGCATTCCCGCCGCTGTCTCAAAAAGACGCGGCGGAGGATTACCGCTCATTGGTTCTTTGGAGAGCCCCTTCACGACGAAGCCACCCAGCTTGCTCAATTGCACTACGTCTTCAAACTCGATTCCATAGCCGAACGTTCCGCTGGCAGCAATGATTGGATTCTTAAGTTGAATTCCCGCGAAATTCACCCTGAGATCAGGTTTCTCCGTGGCAGCTGGCTTCGCAGGCGTCATCGCCCAACCCCCGGTTTGGAGACGTATGCCGCAGGCCGGAGTTCTTCGCCGGGTGGCTTTGGCGGCGTAGGCGCGTGGGTCGCCGGAGGTCGACTGGAACCCTCGCGAGGCACAGCGAGAGCCTCGGTCAAAACTCTGCCGGTGGCGTGAGTGGGCGCATTGATCCCCAACAGCGAAGCCAGGGTCACCGCCAGGTCCACTGGTTCCGCATGCCCGCGGTACGTGCCGGGTTGAAATGCCAGACCATAGAAAGCCAGCGGCACGTGGGTGTCGTACGTATAGGGGGAAGCATGATCTGTACCGGACGGGATACCCACGGTGTAAGGCACCGGAATTCCCATGACATACCACCCACCTTCCGGCGAATAGCTGCGCAAATACTTACGCCCCATGCCGGTGTCGGGCACCGTGCCCTGTGCTAGTTGGGAGCGCGTGAAATATCCCCGCAGCCCGACCTGCTTGAGCGCCTCGCCCACGGCTCGCTCTGCCTCCCCTTCTTTCATCTTCAGGCTTCCGAAAGCCTGGTCATCGAGCCACGCCAGGGGATAGTCGAAGGCTTTCACGTATTCCGTCTTCCGCCCCGGAGAGAACCTGGTGTTCAGCAAGGCATTAATTTGCGTCCGCAATTTTTCGTGATCCAGATTAGCAGCCGGAATACGCAGCTTCGCAGCGGCGCTGGGCAGCGGCGCGATACCGTGATCCGCAGAGAGCGCGATCCACACGTTAGCCAGCCCGACCTGGTGTCCCAGAAAGTTGAAGAAATCGGCTAGCTGTTTGTCGAGGTCCAGCGTCATAGTCTGAATGTCAGGAGAATCCGGTCCCACGCGGTGACCCAAAATGTCATTTGCGGAGAGACTGACGGCCAGCAGATCGGTAGCCGGGCCCGTGCCCAGATGCTCGTAGAGAATCAACTCCCGCGCAAAATCCAATTCCCAAGCGTTCGCTTGAGGAGTGGCAGCCATTTCCCGAGGCGTCGCGCCGGGCGCCTTCCCTGAATCATTACCCAGGTACTTTCCAATGCGCGTGTTAGCGTTCTGCACCCATTCCGGCAGATTGTTGCGGTAGTAGGTAGATGTCACCCAAGCACCGCTCTTCGGGTCAGACCAGTAGGCCCCGTCCGCCGCAAAACCGGCCGGAATAATAGCGGCTCGATCCTTCAGAGAAATGCCAAACACCCGGGCTTTGCCCTGAGTAGCCAGCTTGAGTTCGTCTCCCAATGTGCTGGACAACAAATTGTGAGGCGAGGCTCCCGGCCCGGTGCTTGGGACACCCACGATTTTGGTGTCGTCATCCTGTACGGATGTGACCATGCGCCTTTTCACCGGATCCCACCATTCATTGGCCAGAATCCCGTGCCCGCTGCTATAGCTTCCCGTAAATAAAGTCGCATGTCCGGGAGCCGTGCGGGTATTGGCGTAATCGTAGTTGCAGTCGGTAAAGTAAGCTCCCCGGTCGAGAAAGAGGCGGAATCCGCCTTCACCAAACTGGTCGCGGTAGCGTTCCAGGTAGTCGCCGCGGAACTGGTCAATAACGATGACGACCACCAGCTTCGGGTGTCCGTTGTAAGCGGACCCGAAACCACTCCCAGCCAGCCATAAACCGATAATGAAGAAGATGACAGCGCTGCGAACCGGGGAAGCTCTCATCGCGCTGGTAGTTTACAGGCCAGAGGCTAAATCGGCCAACGAGTGCCGGACAAGGCGAGTTCATCCGCAGCGCCTGTAGCGGAGACGAGGATGATTAGTCCAACGGCGGAAGCTATCCCGCCCTCTCAATCGACGAGAGCGCTTTCGCCTGCCGATAATGCCGGATCTCCATCGCCAGCGAAAGGAGCAGCACAATGACGGCAACACCGGCCGCACAAGGCGCCGCGATGCTTCGGTAGGCAAGGGTTAGATTCGGGGGGATCCCGTGCGCCCGGGAGTAGATCACGATGCCAACAATGCCCAGCAGCAGGCTGACCGCAAACGACAGCAAGGTAATCAGGAACGTCACCAGAAGCGCCCGCACCGGCACCAGGATCAGCCGTGGTTTTGGCGTCTGGACTGCTGGCTCCCGCATACCTTTACCTTACAATATCCGCGCTCTTCCGGGCAGCCTGGTGGGACGGGTGCGCTACAATAACCCAATGTCACAGGCGGCTCCCGCGATCACACGCTCTCCCGCCGAAGTTGTACGCCAGACACCGGTTTCGCAGGCTTCTAACGGAATCTGCTACGCGGTTGCCGGCCAAGTTACGCTGACGGAGCCGGATCTCGAACGCATGATCGCCGCCGTTCCCCGCTCCGCAGCCGCTGCTCTGGAGCGAAAAGCCTACTACTTTGTCCCGCTTACCGTAAGCCAGGGCGACGACACGGTGATCGCCGATCGCTACGACGTCGCCCTCAGTGACAATGCGGTTTGCCATCGCAATTTGAACCTAGGCGACTCGCAGTGCGTGTTTATCTCCACGCGCCTGATGGATGACAAGTTTTCCGTCGCTTTCGAGTTCTACATCAACGTGGGCCACGCCATCGTAGAGCGTGCCGGGGTGTCGCAGGCCTTTGCGGACCTGGCGTGGAAGCAAGTTGAATCGGGAGCGCGCGGCGAGACCTCGCTGGATGCCTGGGAAGCCCGCAAGCTCGCTACCAGTCATGGTCCCGACGCCGAGAAGTACAAAAACGAATTCCTTGCCGCGGCGTTTGCCGACGCGATTTCGATTTATCTGCTCTCGTTATTCCTGGATGTTGACTACTATGATTTGCGCGAACGTGATTATCCGCTGCTCGCGCCTACTCCACTGGCCGAGCGTCTGCGCAAAATTGGCGAGTTGTTCCCGGCGAATCCGGGATTCGAGTTCGCCATCTACTACAAGCGGCGGACGTAATTCTATCTCCACGGATTTACACGGATTCTCACGGATCTGGGTACAATCATCGCTCCATGCCCGTTACTGTACGGTCGTTCGCCAAGATCAATCTCGGCCTGTGCATCGGTGCGGTTCGTTCTGATGGTTTCCACGAACTACGCACGGTGTATCAGACCATCGCCCTACATGACGTGCTGCGCGTCCAGGTCGCGAAGGGCTCGGGCGTTGAGATCTGCTGTACGGACCCGCGGGTGCCCACTGATGAAACGAACACTTGCTACCGAATTATCGAACTCGCCATGGCCGCGCTTAAGACCAAGGGTCAGGTGGTCGTTGAAATTGAGAAGCGTCTGCCGGTGCAAGGTGGTTTGGGCGGTGCGTCTTCCAACGCGGTGGCTGCTCTTTTGGCACTTGAACGTGTACTGAGGCGGTCGCTTCCTGCGGCCGAGAAGCTGCGCATTGCTGCCGAAGTTGGCTCGGATCTGCCGTTATTCTTGCTCGGCGGAACGGTGCTGGGCGTGGGACGGGGAGAAGAGGTGTATCCCCTGCCGAATTTGCCGGCGACGCATTGCGTGCTGGCGGCTCCGGATATTGCTGTTTCCACGCCGAAGGCATTTGCCGATTGGGATGCGATGACGGCAGACGAAGCCAAGCTGCGCTCGGCCGCCCAGACGAGGACGTCTGAGCCTACGCAGGCGCGGGCGGGTCGAAGACCCGCCGCCACACAGAATCCCCCCAAATTGACGGTATCTACTCACTCCGATAGAATGATGGAGTTCGGCCGCAGAGTTTCTTCGTGGCTGAGTGGTTTATCCGGTGTCCCTGTCCGAGGCAGGGGCCGGGCCGAGACCCCGCTTCTCGACCTTGTCCGAACCGGGATCGAAAACGACTTCGAAAAGGTCGTCTTTCCTAAGTATCCTGAATTGCGCGAGGTGAAGCGTGTGCTCCAGCGACAAGGCGCGCTGTATGCCGCGCTGTCCGGCTCCGGTTCCGCCGTTTACGGTCTGTTTGGCTCGCGGGCGGCAGCCGAGAAGGCTGCGGCTCGATTGCGGAAGCAGGGCGTTCCGGCGCAAGCGACCACCACTCTGACCCGGGAGCAGTATTGGAGGAAAGTTTTTGATTGTTGATTTTTGATTGTTGATTGAAAATTAGGATGCCGACCGATTGCCAATCAACAGTCAGGGAATCAAAAATCAACAATGATCGACTGGGCCGTCGACTAATGGTAGGTCAAGTGCCTTTGGAGCACTTTGTCTAGGTTCGAATCCTAGCGGCCCAGCCAGAAAACCAGTTCGCAGTTGTCAGTTCCCAGTTCTCGGCAAAACGCGGAGCAACTGAGAACCGAGAACTGGGAACCGAGAACCGAAGCCATGGCAACACTCGCGACAGCCGACAAGAAGGCGCCCATGAGCCCGGAGGAGAAGCCCGAGCGCAAGCCTCAGCGTGCCCGTGTGGACGACAAGTTCAAGATCTTCTGCGGCACGGCTAACGAGGCGCTGTGCGATGAAGTTTGCGCCTTTCTCGGCATGACGCGCGGCCAGGCCAAAGTCACGCGCTTCTCCGACGGAGAGGCTTACATCCAGATCCAGGAGAACGTGCGCGGCGCCGATGTTTTTCTCATGCAGCCCACCTGCCATCCGGTGGACATGCACCTGATGGAATTGCTTTTGATGATTGATGCCCTGAAACGCGCTTCGGCCCGCCGCATCACCGCGGTCATTCCCTACTTTGGTTATGCGCGTCAGGATCGCAAGGATAGGCCGCGGGTGCCGATCTCTTCGAAGCTGGTTGCCGACCTGCTGACCACTGCGGGTGCGGACCGCGCCTTAGTAGTCGATCTCCATGCTCCGCAGTTGCAGGGGTTCTTCAATATCCCGGTGGACCATCTTTTCGCTTCCCCGGTTTTGGTGGACTACTACAAGAAGCTCACTCTGCCGCACCTGACCGTGGTGTCGCCGGATGCGGGCGGTGTGGAACGCGCCCGATTTTTTGCCAAGAAGATGGATTCCGCCCTGGCCATCGTTGATAAGCGCCGTGTGGATGTGAATGTGGCGGAAGTAATGCACGTCATCGGCGACGTCAAAGGCCGCACCTGCTTGGTCATTGACGACCTTATTGACACTGCCGGCACGCTGGTCAAGACTGCGCACGCTTTGCTCGAAAATGGCGCCACGGCGGTGTACGCCTGCGCCTCGCATGCGGTGCTTTCCGGGCCGGCGGTTGAAAACATTTCCAAGTCGCCCATCTCCGAGGTGGTGGTCACCAACACTATTCCGCTTTCCGAAGCCGCCCACACTGAGCCCAAGATCAGAGTGCTCACGATTGCCGGACTGATTGGCCGCGCCATACAGTCCATTCACGAGGAGACTTCGGTCAGCAAATTATTCATGTAGGCAGGAATCAAAATTATGGCTACAGCAGCAGAGACGAAAACTGAAAGCAATCTCCTGGAAGCGCAGCCGCGCGAGCCGGGCAACAAGAACGATGCCCGCCGGGTGCGCAGAAGCGGGAAAATTCCCGCGGTTGTCTATGGGGCCGGCAAGAATGCCGTACCGGTCAGCGTTGATCCCCGCCAGGTCGCGCGCATCCTGCACTCCGAGAGCGGTCACAACACGATTTTCGAGCTTGCTCTCGATGGCGAGCGCAGCAAGGCGATGATCGTCGATTGGCAGTACGAGCCCATCAAAGGCGCGCTGCTACACATCGACCTCAAGCGTATTGCCATGGACCAGAAGCTGAAGGTCTTGGTGCCGATCGTCCTCAAGGGGGAGGCGGCTGGTGTTAAGCAGCAGGGCGGCATTCTGGAGCAGGTACTGCGCGAGGTGGAAGTCGAGTGCTTGCCGGGCGACATTCCCAGCCACATTGACGCCGACGTTACCGAGTTGGTCTTCGGCAAGGTGTTGCGTGTCGCTGACCTGCCGCATGGCGAGAAGCTGAAGTTCCTTACGGACCCGAACCAGACTGTGGCTCACGTCACGGCGGTTAAGGAAGAAGTGGCGCCTACGCCGGAAGTCGCTGCTGCCGAAGCTGCAGCCGCGCCAGCCGAACCCGAGGTCATCAAGAAGGGCAAGCAGGAAGTCGAAGGGGAAGGTGGCGAGGAGGCTGCTCCCGAGAAGGCCGAAAAAGCCGAGAAGCCCGAGAAGAAGGAAAAGAAGTGACGGCGATTGGCGGGCGTCTGAGCCCGCCGCCGTCATCCTGAGCGAAGCGAAGGATTTAGGTCATTGGTCTTTGGCCATGCTCAGGGATAAAGAGGTAGCTAGGAGCTAGTAGCTCAAAGCTAAGAGCTAAGCCGCGTGAAACTGATCGTTGGCCTGGGCAATCCGGGAATCGAGTACCAGTTCACGCCGCACAACTTGGGTTTTCTCACCATTGACCGCCTCGCCGACGAATGCGGCGTGGAAGTGAGAAACCGGAATTGCCGGGCACTGACGGCCCAGGCTGTCATAGGCGAACAGAAGGTCCTCCTGGCCAAGCCGGAGACCTACATGAACCTGAGCGGCCTGTCCGTGCGGGAGTTGCTGGCGAAGCACGAGCTGAGTCCGGAGACAGACCTGATCGTCATCTACGACGAACTGGATCTGGCGCTGGGAACGATTCGCATCCGTCAGCGGGGCAGTTCGGCTGGGCACAACGGGATGGAGTCGATTATCGGCGCGCTGGGCACGCAGGAGTTTTTGCGTATCCGGCTGGGAATTGCTCCCGAGAAGAAGGTGGCGGACGGCGTGAAGTTTGTGCTTACGCCGTTTCGCAGGAAACAGCTCAAGGCCGTGGACGAGGTTCTCGACAAGGCTGCTGAAGCTGTGAAAGTGACTTTGACGGAAGGGCCGGATGTGGCGATGAACCGCTTCAACCGCAAGCCTGATCCGGAAGATTAGGTGTTTGGAGAAACTGAATGAATCGCACTTATGAATTGATGTTCATCGTCCGCCCGGACATGGTGGAAGAGGACCTCGACAAATTGATCTCTACGCTGGAGTCGCAGGTGACCACCTCGGGTGGCACGGTGAACAGTGTGGAGCGCATGGGCAAGCGTCGCCTCGCCTACACGGTTCGCCGATTCCAGGATGGCATGTACATTCTGCTGACCGTCGAAGGCAGCGGAGCGCTCATCCACGAATTGGAGCGCCGTCTGCGCGTGACTGAGCCGGTAATAAAGTTCCTCACTGTCCGCATTGACGAGGAGCAGAAGAGATTGGACAAGATCAAGCAGCTCCGGGAAGCGCGCCGCAAGGCTGCCCCGGCGCCTGCTACACCCGAAGCTGGCGGCGACACGGCTCCGGCAACAGCATAGAAAAGTCCTTGGTCGTTGGTCTTTGGTCTTTGGTCGTTGGCCAACAGAGAAGAGCCAAAGAGCAACGACCGACGACTAACGACGTTTTTTGAAGGAGCATCATGGCTGAAGAAACCAAGACAGCAACCCCCGAAGCACCAGCCGCTGAAGGACAGCGTCCCGAAGGGCAGCGGCCTGAGGGATCACGTCCTGAAGGCCAGCGCGAAGGACGTTTCGGCCCCCGCGGTCCGCGTCCGCCCGGCGGTCCCGGCGGTGGTCGCGAAGGTGGCCGCAAGTATTTCCGTCGCAAGAAGGTTTGCAAGTTCTGCGTGGAGAAGATCGAGGCAATCAACTACAAGGACGTCCGCCTGCTCTCGCAGTTTGTTGCGGAAAGCGGCAAGATAGTGCCACGGCGTCTGACCGGAGTCTGTACGCCGCACCAACGGCGCCTCTCGTCAGCGATCAAGCAGGCGCGCAACATCGCCCTGCTGCCCTACGCCGGCCGAGCCTAAGAACGTCATTGGTCGTTGGTCCTTGGTCCTTGGCCAACCACCAAAGACCAACGACCCAATTCACGGAGTCATACCATGGAAGTCATTCTGAAAGAAGATGTTCCCAAGCTCGGCTCGCGAGGCGACGTAGTGAAGGTCGCCGAGGGCTACGGGCGCAACTTTCTCCTGCCTAAGAAGCTGGCTATTGAGGCCAGCAAGGGCAATAAGGCGGTCATCGAGCAGATGAAGGCCGCGGCGGTTCGTCGCTCCGCCAAGGAGAAGGCGGGAGCCGAAGAACTGGCCAAGCAATTTGATGGCGTCTCGGTAAGTTTCCAGCGCCGCTCGGGCGAGCACGATCAGCTCTTTGGTTCGGTGACCTCCGGGGACGTCGCCGACGCCCTCGAGAAGAAGGGCTTCAACGTGGACCGCCGAAAGGTTCAGCTCCACGAGCCTCTGAAGACCCTGGGTGAGTTCACCGTCCCGATCAAGCTGCACAAGGACGTCACCGCCCACTTGAAAGTGGTAATCGAGAAGGAAGCCAGCGCGTAGTCGCAAGCTTTGTGGAGGCGGGTCTTTGACCCGCCTTTTTCCGTCTTAGAGTGCACCACTCCCGGTGCGGAGTTCCTGCCGACTGTGACCAGCTGTCGGTAACTCCCGTCCAAACAACGAGTTACTGTCAACAAAATCATCAACAAACCCCTATAATCTTGCTCACGGTTCTGGGTATACCACGTCCAAACCTATGCAAACCAGTAAGAAAGGCTGGTACTCAGGTTTGCGAGGACAAAGAGACGATGCCGGCCGATGCGTGGGCACTACCGATTGGCGGTTGTTCGACTCCGGGCGCAAATAGCGATCGTGCGGTACGAGGCAGTGGCACCCAGAACCCCTTGACGCGGGGCGACATGGCTGGGCACAACATAGCCCGCATTGACGATACGATGCTGGTGCGCGAGGCGCAGCGCGGCAATCGCGCTGCCTTCGAAGAATTGGTACGTCACTACGACCAGGCCGTTTTACGGCTCGCCCTGCACCTTACCGGCTCGGAGCACGACGCCCAAGATGTTTACCAGGACGCATTTCTCAAGGCTTACAAAAGCATTGGCAATTTTCGTTTTGAATGTTCGTTTTATACTTGGATCTACCGCATCGTAACCAACCTCTGCCTGGATCAGATCCGAAAGAAGCAGGTGCGCAAGGAAGACGCTCCGGTAGCCACCGACGCCAGCGGCGAGCAGTTCGACCTGCTGGATCGCGTGCCCGATGGCCGGGCGGGGGCCAATCCCGAGCGCGACCTGATGCGGCGCGAGCTGGGCAGCCGCATCAATCATGCGCTGGAACGCCTCACGCCGCGCGAGCGCATGGTCTTCGAGCTGAAGCATTACCACGGTCTGAAGTTGCGCACGGTGGGCGAGATTTTGAATACAACCGAGGAAACGGCGAAGAATACGCTGTTTCGGGCGACGCAGAAATTACGCGGAGCCCTGGCGGATATGCGATGACGGAAGCCGGCGAGCTACGCTCGGCCCGGACGGGTCGGAGACCCGTCCCCACACTGTTTAGGAAGGACTACCCCGCTGTGGGGGTGCAACTATGAAGTGCGAATGGGTTAAGGACAATATTCTCCTTTACGTTTACAACGAGCTGGCCGACGACGCCCGCTACGAACTGGAGCAGCACGTGGCTCGCTGTGCCGACTGCGCCGCCGAACTGAAGGCCACGCGCAAGTTCCACGTGACGCTCTCGTCTCTGCCGGTCGAAGAACCGACACCGAACCTGTTGGCCGCGTCGCGCATGCGCCTGCAGGAAGCGCTCGAGACTGCGGAGCAAGGCGGCCTCTGGCAGCGGCTGAGTTTTGACCCGTGGGCGTGGCTGCGCCAAATGCGTTTTTCGCCTGCGCTCGCCGCCGTCCTCCTCATCATCGGTTTTGCGGGTGGCCTTAGCACAACCTATTCGATTCTGCGTCCTTCCTCCGGAACCCCCCTTGCCGAGAAACTTGACTTAGCTCCTGCTCCCACAGAATCCAACATCACCGGCATTCGCTCGATCATCCAGGAGCCGGGCACGAATAAAGTCAGCATCAAATACGATACTGTCAACACCCAGCAAACCGAAGGTTCCCTCAACGATCAGAAAATCCAACAGCTGCTTCTGTTTGCCGCGCGCAACAATTACAACTCCGGCGTGCGCATGGATTCCGTGGACCTGCTGACGCAAAAGCCAGATAGCGCTGGGGTTCGCGAGGCCCTGATTTACGCTCTGCGCTATGATTCCAACCCTGGGGTGCGGCTTAAGGCTCTGGAGGGTCTTGGGCCGTATGTGAAGGACGATGTCCGAGTCCGTGACACAGTGCTCGAAGCTCTGACGAACGACGCCAATGCGGGTGTGCGCACGCAGGCTTTACAGTCGCTCAGGCCGGTACGCGCCGATAGCAGCGTGCGGGTTGTGCTGCAAGCCTTGGCGCAGAACGACAAGAATCAATACATCCGGTCCCAGGCCCGCACCATGCTGGCCCAGTTGGGTGAAATGGATTAAGAGTTTTCCGTACGGGCGAGAACGCCCGTCCTTCCACTAGGAAATGGGGCTCAGCCCCTGGGGTGAGGACGAAAACGAGGTGCAGGTTGAAGCAGTTCTCTAAATTCGCCGGGACCGTGACAGTGCTATTGTCTCTGGCTTGTGCGGCACTGGCGCAGCAGGGCGGCGTCCATCGCGAAGGCGGCAACTGGGCACAGGAGAGTTCCGGCTCGATGCCCGCCGCCAGAAATCTTCGCATCAAGGTTGATTTTGGCACAGTGCACGTGCAAGGCGGCTCGCAACAGGACATCAATTACGTCTTTCGCAATGTTGCCTTTACCTCTTCTGAGGACAAAGCGCGCCGCCAGCTCGAAGCGTACAAGGTAAGTACTTACGTCCGCGGAGACACCGCTTACATCGTCGCTGAAATTCAGGGCGGCCGTCCCACCCGCTGCTCGGGCGAATTCACGGTTAATGTTCCTCGCGCCACCGAGGCGGTCAACATTGAAACCGACGGTGGCAATGTCGTGGTGAATGGCATCGCTGGACGGCTCGAAGCGGAGACAGGTGGCGGCAGTATCAAAGTCGACGATATCGGCGGCTCGGTCAAAGCCGAAACCGGTGGAGATTACATTGACGTCGGCACTGTAGGCGGTGACGTCAATCTGCAGACTGGTGGCGGGCGCATCTCCATCCGCTCCGTAAAAGGCAAGATCAATGCCTCGACGGGCGGCGGCGATATGGTGATCCTGTCGGGATCGCAAGGCGCTGTTCTGGAAGCTGGTGGCGGAAACATTCAGGTAAAGCAATGCGTCGGAAAAGTTAGAGTTTCCACAGGGGGCGGCAACATCGATTTGGGCGACATCGGTGGCCCGGTCGAGATGGAAACCGGGGGCGGCAGCATTCGCCTGGCTTCCGCCAAGGGTCCGGTCCGTGCGGAAACCGGCGCTGGAAGGATTGAGCTGAACGGTGTACCCTCGGCGCGCGCCGAGACCGGCGCCGGCGGAGTCCTCGCCCGGCTGCTTCCGGGTGGTGAGCGCGCCGATTCCACCCTGGAAACCTCGGCAGGCGATATCACCGTGTACATTGCCTCGGGTGTGGCGGTTACGGTTCGTGCTGCCATCGAGCTGGCGAACGGTCATCAGATCCAGTCCGACTTTCCGGAAATCCGAGTGACTCGGGAAGGTGACTGGCCGGGGACAGGGACGGCATCTGCGGAAGGCAGCTTGAATGGTGGCGGGCCTACGCTGAAGCTGCGCACGACCACCGGTGACATACGCATCCTGCGTGCGCACTGATGGCGTCGCAGCGGACACTCGGTTGCGAGATGCAAAAGGGCGGGCAAGAGTGCCCGCGCCACATGAGCTTTGTGACGATAAGATTTCTCGCGCGTCCAAGACTCGCAAGCAAGTTGCTGAATGGGAGGGAGAACAAGTATGTACAAATACTTCCTTGCTGCCATAATCCTGTTGCCGGTACTGGCGGCGGGAGCAACTGCCGCTCAGACGCCCAGCTTCGACCCCCGAAGCGGCTCCTACGCATTTTCCAGCGATGAATCTTCCGGGGGAAGCTCCTACCTGGGTGTAGACACCCGTGACATCACTCACGATCGGGTCAGCGAGCTCAAGCTCAAGGATGAGACCGGCGTGGAGGTCACCATGGTTGACCAGGACGCACCCGCCGGCAAAGCCGGAATCAAAGAGCACGATGTCATTCTCACCATCAATGGGAATAAGGTCGAAAGCGTTGAACAGTTGCGGCGTATGATTCATGAGATTCCGCCCGGCCGGGTGGTGAACATTGGACTTAGCCGCAATGGCCAGCCTGTGAATCTGCAAGTCCAGCTCGGCGAACGCCATTCCCGGGCTTTTAGCGTCAAAATTCCGCCCATGCCGCCGATGCCTCTCATGCCTGACTTTGACGTGCCCATGTCGGTCGTGGTCGTGCATTCGGCAATGCGCAGCGGCCTGATGGTCGAGAATCTCACGCCCCAGCTGGGCGAATTTTTTGGCGCCAAGAACGGGCAAGGCGTGCTGGTGCGTTCGGTGGAAAAGGGCAGTCACGCCGATAAAGCCGGCTTTCGGGCAGGCGACGTTATCGTGCGCGTCGATAAAGATCCGGTGCATGATTCCGGAGACTTCAGCCACGCCCTGCGGTCCCACCGCGGCGGAGAGCCAGTGCGGATCGGCATCATTCGGGACAAGAAAGAGCAGACGATTACGCTGACTCTGCCTGAGCGCCGCCAATCGGGCGATCTGTTCGAAGAAGAAAGCTTTGACTTCCCGGACATCAATATCGAAGCCGACTTGCACCTCGACCAGCTCCAGACCGAACTCGCGAACCTGCAACCGCAGATTGACCTCGCGATGAAGGAGGCGAGCCGCGGCCTTGACGAAATCGGCAAGCAAATGTGCGATCAGCAGAAAGGCTTGCACGATCAGCAGAAGCAGATGAAAAAGCAAATGCGCAAAGAGAGCCTAAAATTGCAAAAAGAATGGAAAAGCCAGGAGCGAGAGCTCCGGCGCGAGCTGCAGGAACTCCAACGTAGCGCAACCGAGATATAGCCTGTGTGGTGTGGCATAGGCCGTGTGGCGCGGGCACTCCTGCCCGCGCTTTTTTCTTGCGGAGCCACTGAAGGAACCGGCCAGTTCCCGCTTACGCGGGTCGAGACCCGCGCCCACACAGGCCTGCTGCAGATTTGAACATGAAGACTACGATCGCGCCGAGGCTGCGTTCGCAATCGGCGCCAGCATCACTCGATTACGTCCTGCCTGCTTGGCGGCATACATGCCGGCGTCCGCCGCTTGCACCAGTTCGTCACGGGTAGTGCCGTGGCGTGGGAATGCGGCCGTTCCCGCGCTGATGGTAACCGGGCGCGGCACACCCGGGAACTGCCAACCCTCCACAATGGCGCGCAGCTTGTCTGCGACGCGCAATGCCTGCTCCACGCCGGTTTGCGGTAACAGGATTGCGAATTCTTCTCCACCATACCGGCACACCACGTCAATCTTGCGCAGATGCTGCGAGAACACGGAAGAGATCTGTCGTAAGACCTCATCTCCCAGCAGGTGTCCGAACTCGTCGTTCAGCCGCTTGAATTGGTCGATATCCAGAATGATGACCGACAGCCCGCTATCGAACCTTTTGGCGCGTTCAATTTCCTGGGTGATACGTAATTCAAAGAAACGGCGGTTGAAGATACCGGTGAGGCCGTCGATGTAAGCGAGCTGCCGAACGCGCTCCACGTGGTGGGCATTTTGTATGGCATTGGCGCAAATGTCGGCTACGGACTCCAGGGTTGGCCGGTCGGAGGAATGAAAAGCGGCGGTGTGAGTGCTATCCAGCACGAGAACTCCCAGGGTTTGGCCAAAAGAAAGCAGCGGAATGCACATCTGGGATGCCGTTTCCTCGAACAGGCCAATGTAGCCTGCATCTTTCTGGATGTCATTGACGATTAGGCTCTTTCCGGTAATCAGAGCTTGTCCCCACAGGCCGACACCGGCCGGCAAGCGCGTGCCCTCCGGTATGCGCAATGTCAACCTGCCCTCGTGGGCTCGCAGGGCGAGATCCTCTTCCTCCTTTAACAACACGGAGACGTGATCCAACTGGAAGGCTTTCTCGACCAACCAGCAGACTTTCGCCAGCAGCTCACTAAGTTCCAGAACCACCGTCATCTGCTGCGCGATGGTGTTGATCGCCTCCAACTGCTGTGCGCGGCGGCGCTCGAGCGCATGCAATCGGGCATTCTGCAACGCCATCGATGCCTGGGTGGAAAACAAGGTGAGCAGGTCAATCGTCTCGGAATCAAAACCGCCCACGTTCTCGCTCTGGCAGTCGAGCACACCCAGCACTTCCTCGCGCACCATCAAGGGCACGGCTAGTTCGGATTGAGCATTGTGTGCCGGCGGAGTGCAGCGAGAATCCTTACTTATGTCGGGAGAATAGATAGGACGTTGCTGTTGCGCAGCAGTCCCGGCCAGGCCCTGTCCAAGCGCCACTCGCCAATTTTCCTCCTGCCAGCCGGTCTGGCTTCTTAGAACCAGTTCCTGTTGTTCCTTATCCAACAATAAGATTGCGACTTTTTTCAGATGAAAGAAGTCGCGCACGATGATCAGGATCTGGTGCAGCACCTCGTCCAATTCGAAGGTGGAGAGCACCGCCTGGCTGGCATCGTAGAGGAGGGCGATTTTTTGCATACCTTGGCCTGCTGGATTCTACCGTGCCGGGAATGGGCTTACCGAGGTTCCGAAAGTAACTTCCAGCACCCTGGACCTGCCGGCGGGCTCGGGAATGCCTTCT
>DASQIH010000206.1:0-23748 GCA_035631655.1 Terriglobales bacterium | reverse complement strand
CTGAAGCGGCCGCTTTCATCGTAAGTGCGCTTGACCCCGACCAGGTCAATGCCTTGCACCCGCCCGGCTTCGCCCCGGAATTGCCGCACTCCGCGCTGGGTATGAAAGATGACGCCTTCCCGTTTCGCCTGTTCGAACTCCTCGTGCCCCTGGCAGGTGCGCAGCACGGGCATTTCTTCGAAGGACTCCAGACTGATCATCTGGACTTCGCACCCGCCGGCGCGCAGAGCGATGCGGGCTGCATCCAGGGCGGCAATCAGGCCTTCGCTGCCCGGTGGTTCGGGACCGAAGGTGCGCAGCGCGGCACGTGCTGCGTCGAACGCCACAAAGCCGCCTCCAATTACCACCACCTTCTTGCCCAGAGTCACGCGGTAGCCGCGATTCACGTTCAGCAGGAACTCGACCGCCTTCATGATTCCGTCAAGCTCTACGCCGGGCACAGCGAGGTCGCGTCCGCCCTGCGTGCCGACCCCGAGAAACACAGCTTCATAACCGAGTACGCGCAATTGTGGCAATCCGAATTCCCTAGTGAGCGGAGTGCCCAGGCGAATCTCAACTCCGAGCTTCTGCAATTCCCTTATCTGGGCCTGCAGCACGGAGCGAACCAGGCGAAATTCTGGGATGCCGTGGAACGCCATGCCGCCGGCAATTGAAGAGGCCTCGAATATCGTCGGCCGATAACCCATGACAGCGAGGTCATGAGCGCAAGCCAGGCCCGCGGGACCGGCACCGATCACCGCTACTTGGCGGCCTTCGCCCACATTGGCGCGTTCGCTGCTCAACACCGGGAAGTGCCAGGGTGTCTTGTTGCCGCAATCGCTCTCCAGCGGCACTGGCGCCGCGCTTTCCGGGCCAAAACGCTCACAGATCACCCGCTTCAGGGCGCGAATCGTAACGGGAGAGTCGATTTTGCCGCGGCGACAATTATCTTCGCAGGAAGCGGCGCAGATGCGGGCGCAGACCGAGGCCCAGGGATTAGGCGAGCGCGCCACATGATAAGCCGCCTGGTATTCACCCTCGGCGATTAATTGGACGTAGCGTCCAGCGTCCGTATGTGCAGGACAGGCAGTTTGGCAGGGAATCAGACGCTTCCAGTATTCAGCGTCGGGCAGCACGGCTTGGTAACGTAGCGTCCGGGTCACGGTCCTCTCCGTTAGGTGAGAAAAGCCAACAAGCTTGTTCGTCAGGCGAAGAACCGTCGCCTCTAATCCCGAGAGCAACAAGACGGCGCGCACGCAGCAATTCATGCGCCTCGATAGAGCATCTCTATTGGAGAACAGGCGCGCAGCACTCGCCGTGACGCATGTCACTGGTTCACGTGAGGTTAGAGGACTTGCTGCAGAGAAGGGAAGCGCATCACCGAAAAAGTTGGCGGTAATCCCAGGCAGACGATTCCATGCGTGAACTGCTCCGCGGGAACCTAGCACCAAGAACGAGAATGTCGTGGGCGGAAAAGGGAGATGCGTCCAAATCGAAGACTGACGGCTCGACCTTGTAAAGGAATGGCAGCATTGATGACTTCAACGCCGTCGAGGGTGGTTTGATCCACTAGCACGCTCAGTCCAGCGATCATGTTCACGGCCGCATCGTTTCCTTTCTCGTGCACGAGGCCAGCGATGGCATTAAGGGTAATGAACAGAAAGTGCGGCTCGATTTGTCTCCGCAGGGCATTGAGCTGCGCCTTCGAAAGCTGCTCGTTGAGGCGCGCGGTCTCGGTCTGTTGATGGGCCAATCGCTCGCGGGAGTCCAGCATGTGGCTGACTAGGAAGATGACGCCGTAGAGGATCAAGTACGAGAGCAGCCCATTCTCGAACTTCTGCAGCCAAAGATACCCGAACGGCTCAGGAGCCGGGGCCTTCGCCCACGGGTTTAGCAGCTCTTCCAGCGAGGTGTTCCAGGCGGCTGAAACCAGACCGATGGCGGCGCAGGCGGCAAGGTGTGTGCCTCGCTGACGCTGAGACAGTCTTATTCGACCGAATCCGCCGGGTCCTCAGCGAACCGAGACAAGTGCTGTGGGCGTTTGATCAGGACGCGTGGGCAACGGGACTCGACTACGCACGGCTGCCGCTCGACCTGTCTCGGCGAATATACGATGCAGTCCGGGCTGGTTACGCCACACACTTTTGGCAACCAATTCGGCTGAGAATCGTCGGCGGCGCACCGAATTCCTAAAATGCCTTGATATCCCTCCGCAAGAAACTCGACATAGCAGGACTGGGCTTGCACTACCTCCGGATCGAACCGTGGGTCTTATTTCGGTTCAATCCAACTTCTTCGTCAGCAACATAAGACAGGCTGCGAAAATTTTCTGCCCAACCGGGCATCTTTACGATCTTTTTATGGACTTTTTAGACGAGTTTTATGCGCCGTCATTTCGAATAACAATGGCTGCCCCTGTCAACGCAACATACGGTTAAACAAAGTAGAGCGACAAGTCATGAACTACGATGCATATCAACCAGACTGACTTAGGAGATGGATCATGCAGGATTTGCTCTACGTCGTGATTACGATCGCATTTTTTGTGGCGTCCATTGCTTACGTCCACTTCTGTGAGCGGGTGAAGTAAGGAGAACTAAATGAGTGCGGAGTCCATCATCATGCTCGTGGTCAGCGCATTGACCATGTTCTACCTGTTTTACGCACTGTTGCGTCCGGAGAAGTTCTGAGATGACAGCCAACGGGTGGTTCCAAATACTGTTCTTTCTCGCGCTGATCTTCCTCGTGACTAAGCCGATGGGCGTCTTCATGGCACGGGTGTTCAGCCGCGAGCGGACGTTCATGGATCTGGTGTTGCGGCCGATCGAGAAGCTGCTCTATCGCGTGACCGGGGTGGACGAGGATCACGAGATGCGCTGGACCGAGTACGCCATCTCGATGCTGTTGTTCAGCTTGGTTTCGATGGTGGTGTTGTACGTCATTGAGCGGGTTCAAGGTTTCTTGCCCTTCAACCCGCAGAAACTCGGCGCTGTCAGCCCCGCGAATCTGGCTTTCAACACCGCTGCCTCGTTTACCACCAACACCAACTGGCAAAACTATGCCGGTGAAACCACGATGAGCTACTTCACCCAGATGGCCGGCCTGGCTTACCACAATTTCATTTCGGCTGCGACCGGTATCGCGCTGGCGATCGCATTTATTCGTGGCATCGCTCGCCGGCAGACACAGACGATCGGCAATTTTTGGGTTGACATGGTGCGTAGTGCCCTGTGGGTGCTGTTGCCTTTCTGTGTGGTGGGAACCTTGCTCCTGGTATCACAAGGCGTCGTTCAGAACCTACGCCCGTACGACAAAGTATCGCTCGTCGAACCCATGCAGGTGCAGAAGGTCGACGCAAACCGCAAGCCCGTTGTCGGCCCGGACGGCAAGCCGGTGCTGGATACCGTGACCGAGCAGACCATCGCACAAGGGCCGGTCGCGTCGCAGGAGATCATCAAAGAATGGGGAACGAATGGCGGTGGATTCTTTAATGCCAACAGTGCTCACCCCTTCGAAAATCCAACCCCGCTGTCCAACCTCATCGAACTGTTTTCAATCTTTGCCGTATCGGCTGGCCTCACCTACACCCTGGGTCGGATGACTGGCTCACAGCGGCACGGATGGGCGGTGTGGGCGGCTATGGCAATTCTGTTTCTGGCCGGCGTGACCGTGACGTACTGGGCCGAGTCTCGCGGCAATCCGCTTCTGGCCGGCACAGATCAACGAGTGAGTGCTCTCCAATCAGGCGGCAACATGGAGGGCAAAGAGGTTCGTTTCGGAATCGCCAATACGGCCCTTTGGGCGACGGTCACCACGGATGCAAGCTGTGGCGCAATCAACGGCTGGCATGACTCCTTCACTCCGTTGGGCGGTATGGTCCCACTGGTCAACATCATGCTCAGCGAGGTCATCTTTGGGGGAGTAGGCGCCGGGCTGTACGGAATCCTGATCTATGTCGTGTTGGCCGTCTTTATCGCCGGCCTGATGGTCGGGCGCACACCGGAATACCTGGGCAAGAAGATAGAAGCTTACGACGTAAAAATGGCCATGCTGGTGGCGCTGGTGTTTCCTCTGGTGATTCTCATCCTGGCCGGAATTTCGTCGGTGGAGCCGTTTGGCACCTCAAGCATTAGTAATTCCGGACCCCATGGGCTGACCCAAATCATCTACGCCTACACTTCACAGGCTGGCAACAACGGTTCTGCGTTCGGGGGCCTGAACGGGAACACGCCTTGGTACAACGTGTCGGGCGGGCTGACGATGCTGATCGGCCGCTTTTTGATGATTATCCCGATGCTGGCCATCGCCGGGAATTTGGCGCAAAAGAAATATGTGCCGCCCTCTCTTGGGACGTTTCCGGTGACCACGCCACTTTTTACAATGCTTCTGATCGGAGTGATTCTGATTGTCGGTGCGTTGACGTTTTTCCCGGCACTGAGTCTCGGTCCCATTCTGGAGCACCTGCTCCTCGGCATAGGCAAGACTTTCTGAGGAACTAGATATGGCGAAGAAGAAGAAAGCTATTTGGGAATGGAAGATTGTTCGCCGGGCAATCCTGGATTCGGTCCTCAAGCTGAATCCACGCAAGATGATGGGCAATCCCGTCATGTTTGTGGTGGAGATCGGCAGTGTGATCACTACTGCCCTGCTGTTCAAAGGTGGAACTGCGCTCAAGTTCAACCTGCAGATTACGCTCTGGCTGTGGTTCACCGTGTTGTTTGCGAACTTCGCAGAGGCCATGGCCGAGGGACGCGGCAAAGCGCAAGCCGACACGTTGCGCAAAGCACGCTCCGAGACCATTGCCAACCGGCTGGCGGGAAGCAACGGACAGATCGAGAAGGTGCCCAGCTCGAAGCTGCGTGCCGGCGACATCGTTTTCGTATCCGCGGGTGAGCTTATTCCCTCCGATGGCGAGATCATCGAAGGTGTCGCCTCCGTGGATGAGTCCGCCATTACCGGCGAATCCGCGCCAGTGATCCGCGAGGCCGGGGGCGACCGTTCCGCTGTGACCGGCGGTACCCGGGTTTTGTCTGACAAGATTAAGGTGAAAATCACCTCGAACCCTGGGGAGACCTTCCTCGATCGCATGATCGCCCTGGTGGAAGGCGCGGAACGGCAGAAGACTCCGAATGAGATCGCGCTCAACATTCTGCTTGCCGGTTTGACGATCATCTTTTTGCTCGCCGTAGTCACATTGCAGCCGTTTGCCATTTACTCAGGTTCGCCGCAGACCGTCTTCGTTCTGGTTTCGCTGTTGGTCTGCCTCATTCCCACCACCATTGGCGGACTGCTGTCCGCGATTGGCATTGCCGGCATGGATCGCCTGGTGCAACACAACGTTCTGGCAATGTCGGGCCGCGCGGTTGAAGCGGCCGGCGACGTGAACACTCTTTTGCTCGATAAAACCGGAACGATTACTCTCGGGAACCGGCAAGCCGCGCGGTTTGTTCCCGCGCTGGGAGTTACGGAAGGCGAGTTGGCCGACGCTGCGCAGTTGTCTTCCTTGGCCGATGAGACGCCCGAGGGCCGGTCGATCGTGGTTCTTGCCAAAGAAAAATATGGCTTGCGAGGACGTGAACTCTCTTCCCACGAAGCCCGCTTTGTGCCATTTACCGCGCAGACGCGCATGTCCGGCGTTGACCTTAACGGATTTGAGATCCGCAAAGGCGCAGCCGACGCCGTTCAGGCTTACCTGTTCCAGCATGGTCGTCAAGTGCCAGCTGAGGTCAAGGCCACGGTAGACCAGATCGCTCGTTCCGGAGGCACGCCCCTGGTGGTAGCTGAGAAGAGTCGTGGCGCGCTAGGCGTGATCGAACTGAAGGACGTCGTGAAGGGCGGTATGCACGAGCGCTTCGATCAGTTGCGTGCGATGGGCATTAAAACCGTGATGATCACCGGCGACAACCCGCTCACCGCCGCCGCCATCGCGCGCGAGGCCGGAGTGGACGACTTTCTGGCCCAGGCCACACCCAAAGACAAGATGGATTTGATCAAGAAGGAACAGGCCGAAGGCAAGCTGGTCGCAATGACCGGGGATGGCACCAACGATGCACCCGCGCTGGCTCAGGCTGACGTCGGTGTTGCCATGAACACTGGTACACAGGCTGCCAAGGAAGCCGGCAACATGGTGGATCTGGACTCGAATCCCACCAAGCTGATTGAAATCGTCGAGATAGGCAAACAGTTGCTGATGACGCGCGGCTCGTTGACTACGTTCTCGATTGCCAACGACGTGGCGAAGTACTTCGCCATCATTCCAGCAATGTTCGCGGGTACTTTTCCGGTCTTGAACGCGTTGAATATCATGCGTCTAAAGACAGCCGAATCAGCCGTCCTGTCTGCCGTGATTTTCAATGCCGTCATAATCATCGCCTTGATTCCGCTCGCACTGCGGGGCGTCAGATATCGAGCGATGGGTGCCGCCGCGCTGTTGCGCAATAACCTCTGGATCTATGGCGCGGGCGGAATAATCATCCCGTTTGTCGGTATTAAGCTAATCGACATACTCATCACCGGGGTGGGCCTTGCCTAAAAGGAGCCGGTTATGAAAAAGAATCTTGTCATAGCAATACTGATGACGATAGCGACGACGGTCCTGCTCGGAATCATTTACCCGCTGGTCATGACAGGCATCTCGCAAGTCCTCTTTCCTACGAAGGCAAACGGGCAGCTCATTGAGACCAGGGGGAAGGTGATCGGATCCCGCATCATCGGACAGGGCTTCAGTTCGCCAGGTTATTTCCACTCTCGCCCGTCCGCTGCAGGGAATGGTTACGACGCGAGCAATTCCAACGGCTCGCAGTTAGGCCCGACCAATCAAAAACTCATTGATCGCGTGAAAGGCGACGTTGCTACTGCCCAGGCTGACAACCCGGGCAAACCAGTACCTGTCGATCTGGTGACAGCGTCCGGCTCCGGAGTCGATCCGCACATCACGCCGGCAGCGGCCGAGTACCAATTGCCTCGCGTTGCCAAGGAACGCGGAGTAACAGTCGAACAATTGAGCGCTCTGTTGGCCAAACACACTGAAGGCCGGCAGTTCGGGGTTCTGGGAGAACCCAGAGTCAACGTGCTGGAGCTGAATCTGGAGCTCGATCAACGATTCCCCACCAAGAATCAAGCCGAAGCCCAATAGGTCGCCGAGGGGGCAAAGCATCGTGGAAGCAAGTGATTGCGATTTCGACAATGAAAAATTGTGAAGAAGCAATGAAGGGTTCATGAAACCAACGTGGAAATGGACCTGCCGGCGGCGGTCAGATGCCTGGCTCTGTACGTCATGTCGGAATTGCAAACGCCACACATGTACCGGAGCGGGAAACGCCGATTGATCAACGATTCGGCCATTCCTCTTCTATCGGCCTATTCCGTCGATTACACTCAGATGGTGAGGCGAGCATGCAAGGTGCCACTGCAAATGAACCGTCACCTTCGGTGCTGGCACCTGTGCGCGCGGTATTTCGGGCAGTTGTCGTGACGGTTGTGCCCGACGCGAAACAACTGGACGAGCCCGGTTGGCTCGCGTTGGAAGAACTGGTAGAAGATGCACTCGCTATTCGACCGCCAGCCTTGCGGGCGCAGCTTCAACTCTTCTTGCGTGTGATCGGCTGGCTGCCGGTCGTGCGCTATGGCCGCACTTTCGCTGCGTTGGGGGAGGAGCAACGCAGCCGCGTCCTCCGTTACTTGCAGGATCACCCGGTAGAACGTGTCCGCTGCGGATTCTGGGGACTGCGCACACTCGCATTTCTGGGGTATTACGGACGACCTGAAGGCGCACACGCCATCGGCTACGCTCCCGATCCACGCGGTTGGGAGGCGGTGCGATGAAGCGCCGCAGCTATGACATCGTTATCATCGGATCCGGCGCAGGCGGAGGAACGGTAGCCCAAGAACTGTCGTCGCTATGCCGCGATGGCGTGCGCGTCGCCGTCCTCGAGAAGGGTCCGAAACTCCGCGATGAGGAATTTACGGGCCGCGAAGTGGAGATGGCGAAGGCGCTCTATGCCGACGGCGGAGGCTTCTTGACGGCCGAGCAAACGATGACACTGGCCTTCGGATGCGCGTATGGCGGCTCAACGGTCGTGTATACGGGCACATCGTTGCTTCCCCCCGAACGAGTCCTCCGGCGATGGAACGTGCCGCGGTTGACCTTTGCGGACGTTGAACAGCGCGCGCGAAAATACATGGCGGAAAATAACGTCCACCTGCTGGAGGAGTCGCTTCTCAACGAGAACAACCGGCTGTTCGTCGAGGGATGCCGGCGGCTTCGCTATCGCGCTCAGCAGTTTCCGGTGAACCTGAAGGGATGCCGGGGATCGAGCCTTTGTAATCTTGGCTGTCCGAACCAGGCGAAACAAGGCACGCATCGGGTCCAGTTGCCGCGCGCGGAGCGTAACGGAGTGGAAGTTGTGACGCGCTGCGACGTGCAGCGAATCGAAAACAAGAAGATCTTTGCAAGGGTCAGTGAGAAACCGGCAGGCAATAAAGGCGAACCATCAACGTGGGAAGCAGGCGACTACCAGATCGACGCTGGAGTCGTGGTGGTTTGTGCGGGTGCGGTGAACTCTCCGGGGCTGCTGCTGAGGTCCGGATTCGGACGAAGCCTGCCGCGGTTGGGGCACGGGTTCACGTGTCACCCTGCGTTCATCATGGTAGCCGAACATGACCGGCCGATCGCAAACTTCGTCGGACATCCGAAGAGCTTCTACCTGGACCAGTTCGCGGAAAGCGATCACTTCCTGCTCGAAACCTGCATGTACTTCCCGTTTACGGCTGCCAAGGCGATGGCAGGGTTCGGTGAGGAACACGGTCGCTTTATGCGCGCCTTTCCGCGGCTGCAGATGATCCTGGTGCTGGCGTGTGATGAGGTGGACGATTACAATCGCGTGGCCATAGATGGTGCTGGGTGCCCAGTGGTTCACTACCGCTTCACACCCGAGGTGATTCACGGCCTGGTGCATGGCGCGATTACCTCGGCGAAGATCTCTTTCGCAGCCGGAGCCGTTCGGGCGCATGTACCGGTTTCACACTCTCCGACGATTGAGCGCGCGGACGCGCAACGTCTTGACCAGATTGCGGAAAACCCGGAGTTCAAACCGGGGAAACTTTCGATCTCTGCCGCGCACTTGCAGGGAGGGTGCGCGATGGGGAACGGTCCTGAGGATTCGGTGACCGACTCGTATGGCCGGGTGCACGGAGTTCCGTGGCTGTATGTGGCCGATTCGAGCCTGTTCCCGAATTCGCTGGAAATCAATCCTTACCTGACCATCATGGCCCTGGCTGACCGTGTGGCGGAGACCATCCGCAAGAATATGAATGCGCCGCTATGAGCAAGATGACTGGCGGTGACATTGTGGTGCGTGCGCTGGAAGATGAAGAGGTAGGTTTCACTTTTGGCATTCCGGGCACACACAACATCGAGCTCTACGATTCACTCGCTCGTTCCAGGTGCGTGCGCCCCATCCTCGTTACCGATGAACAGAGCGCTTCGTTCATGGCCGATGGAGTGGCGCGTGCTTCCGGGCAACTTGCGGCAGTTAACCTAGTTCCGGGAGCAGGGCTGACACACGCGCTCTCGGGGATTGCCGAAGCTTATCTCGACGGAGTCCCCATGCTCGTGCTCGCTTGTGGGATTCGGCGCGACACGGGAATGGCGTTCCAGCTCCACGACGTTGACCAACTCGCCATCGCGCGACCCGTAACCAAGGCGCAATTACGCGCCGGGCATGGATCGGAAATCTACGCGACCGTCCGCCGCGCTTGCCAAGTCGCGCGAAGTGCCCCGGCAGGGCCGGTGTTAGTCGAGATTCCCGCAGAGCACTACTTCTTCCGTCATGACACGTATCTGCAGGAATCCGATTCACGGCCGGCACCGCCAGCGACTCAAGGGGAACATGTCGAGCCGGCTCGCCAATTGATCGAAGCCAGCCGCCGCCCTCTGCTTTACCTCGGGCTCGGGGCCATCCAGGCAGGTGACGACCTCGTAGCTTTGGCCGAGCACCTGAATGCTCCGGTCGCTACAACCATCTCGGGCAAAGGCGTTTTCAACGAGAAGCATCCCCTTTGGTTGTGGTGTGGCTTTGGTGCTGCGGCGCCTTCGTTCGTGCGTAAGATCGCAGCGTCTTGCGATCTTACTTTGGCTATCGGTTGCCGCTTCTCTGAGGTTGGTACGGGAAGCTATGGCATGCAGCCACCCGGCAAACTGATTCACGTGGATATAGATCCTTCGGTACTAGGAAAGAACTACCCCGCGCATCTGCCTGTAGTTTCCGATGCCGCAAGTTTTGTGGCCTCCTTGGTTCCTCATCTGACGTCCCGCGCAGTTGATGAATCATTGCGACGCGACATACGTTCCGGCCACGGAGAGGTCAGGCAAGGATGGACAACGCCTGATAATTCCGAAGGAGTGTACCCACCTCACCTTTTGGAAACAGTTCAGGAGCTGGCTGGGAACGATGCGATCTATACCACCGATAGCGGTAACGGGACCTTCCTGGCGATGGAGTGCTTACGGCTGCAACATCCCCGTTCGTTCCTGGCTCCAGTTGATTATTCCTGCATGGGTTACGCAGTGCCTGCCGCATTGGGAGCTGCACTCGCCTGTCCTGATCGCCGAGTGATTTCCCTGGCTGGCGATGGTGCATTCCTGATGACGGGCTTGGAACTGCTCACCGCACGCCAACTAAATCTGCCGGTAATGGTGTTGGTTTTGCGCGACCGCGAGTTAGCACAAATTGCGCAGTTTCAGCAAATTGCGCTCGGACAGAAGACCTGCAGTAAGCTTCCTGACTATGATCTGGCCGCTATTTGCCAGGGTGTTGGCGTAGAGTACCTTGCATTGCGTCGTAACGCCGATGTGGAGGCGATTCTCAAACGGGCACTCACACTAACTGAGTCCGGTCTCCCCATCGTTGTCGAGGTTACAATCGACTATTCCCAGAAGACCTACTTCACCCGCGGCGTGGTGCGCACAAATCTGGGCCGTTTGCCTTGGCCTGATCGTATACGCTTCGTATTGCGTGCTCTCGGACGAAAGCTGGGGTAGGACTGAGGAAGAGATTCGTTGCCCAAGATCCACTCTTAGGGTCAGACCGTCGAGAAGGTGGGCAAGGCCATGACCTCGATGTGTATGAAATCCAACCGCAGCCCTCACGTGCCCGTAACCAGTGTCCTGATCACTGCCTCTGGTGCGGCGTCGTAGGCGAACCGGCGCTCTCCCAGGTCTGGCTGTTTCTCGTCGTTCCAACCGTGTCAGGTATATTTGCAGCCGCGTTGTTCCGCAGCGGCGTTCTTGCGATTCAGCAACAGAAGGCAGGTTTGACCGAGGCTGCAAGGTCTAAGCCCATGCCGCATAGGTTGCCGGCAGGACTACTTCACGAGAGTCGATTCGCGTTTCGAGAGAACGGTGCTCAACCAGCCATGCGGACCCCGTAGGCTGGTCGAACTCGTCGACACCATCAAGCGGGAGACGGCGGATGGTGACTTTTCTGATCAAGGAGCTACCCATGCGCCAAATTGCTGCCTTCGTATTAGTGACAGTCCTGTCAGCGACATACGCTTCAGCCCAGTCGCAGCTTGATCAAGTCTGGCAGACGATCACGAAATCAAGGAGCAACCTCAACGCAGCCAATCTCAGCAACGATAAGATCACCGCGGGTTTGAAAGAAGCGCTGAAGGTGAGTACCGGGAAGGCGGTGGCTTCCACGGGAAGACCGGACGGTTTCCTGAAGAATGAGGCCATCAAGATCTTACTGCCGGAGAAGTTGCGCACCGCGGGCAAAGGGATGCGGCTGTTGGGCATGGGCCCGCAGTTGGACGAACTCGAAATTGGAATGAACCGGGCCGCGGAGCAGGCGACCCCGATGGCAAAACAGATTTTCCTGAATGCGCTCATGAAAATGAGCATTGGTGATGCGCGAAGTATTCTTACCGGAGGCGACAACGCCGCGACAGAGTATTTCCGGCGGCAAAGCTCAGGAGAGCTGACGACCGCTTTCAAGCCAATCGTTTATCAATCCATGCAGCGGGTAGGCGTAATCAAGCAGTACAACCGGTTGACGCAGAACTCCATGGCGGCGCCTCTGCTGCAGACTCAAGGCTTTGATCTCGATAACTATGTGGTCGGCAAGACCCTGGATGGGTTGTTCTACATATTGGGCCAGGAGGAAAAACAAATCCGTAAGGATCCGGCGGCACGAACTACCGCGTTGCTTCGTGAGGTATTTGGCACGCGCCCGTAGCGCGTCGGGAGCAGGATTCTGTCCTGCACGCCCGTGCTCAGAGGAGGCCAGAGGTAAGGCCGAAAATTGTTGTCCACTGTGGCCGGGGATGCGCGTTTAGCTGCGTGACGGCATGCGAACACCGGCTGCGCGGCTCCAGGTTCCGCGGCCTCAGCGCTTGCCTTGGATGGAAATCAACTCCACTTCGAAGATGAGAGTAGCCTCTGGCCCGATGGCGTCGCCCGTGCCACGCTCGCCGTAGGCTAGGTCGGGAGGGATAAAGAGCTGCCACTTCGAGCCCACTGGCATGAGTTGCAGGGCTTCGGTCCAGCCCTTGATGACCCCTTTGACTGGGAAGGTGGCCGGTTGACCGCGCCGGTAGGAGCTGTCGAACTCCGTTCCGTCAATGAGAGTGCCCCGATAATTACAGACGACCGTATCCTCGACGATCGGCTTTAATCCGCTGCCGGCCTTGAGAATCTTGTACTGCAACCCGCTGGACAGCGTGACCACGCCCTCCTTCTTCTTGTTCTGAGCTAGAAACGTTTCCCCGGCTGCCTGGTTACTCGCCGCTCCCGATTTCCTGGCTTCCGCGATCTTCCGTTTCGCTTCAGCCTGGAGTTCGGAAATCGCGGCGCGGACTTCCTCCTCGGTGAGCAGGGTCTTGCTGCCAGAAAGACTGTCCTTCAGCCCCTTGCTGAAAAGGTCCGGGTCCACCTCGATGGACATCCGGCGGAGCTGGTTCCCCAGATCCATGCCCAGGGCATAACTCTGCTTATCCTTCGGGGTCTTGAGGGTTGCTGTATTCTGTGCGGTGGCGCCCAAAGCGAGTACCACTATGAATACGATTATCCATCCGGTCTTCATTCTGTCTCCTTGTAGGTGTTTCCCTTTACATCCTCTCACGAGAACGTCAGATCTTCTCGACAGAGTGCTAAGGCTTTCCGGCGCTACCTTGGCGGCGACCTAACGGTGTAACCGGCGATATCAGTCGGGCTGCCCGTTTTGCTGGAGCTCCTGCATGATCATTTCTCGGCGCTGCTGTAACATCCGCTGCTGAGCCCGCACGGGCGGTTCCCCCGCTTGCGGCTCTTGCGACACGGCTTCTACAACGTTGCTCTCTGGGCTTAGCAATCTCGGTGCAGCTGCCGCGGCGTTCGTCAGTGGCTGGGGGGGATTTTCCGTGCCGGGTTTGGGGAACAGGAGGACTTTCGCGAGTGCATTGGGGTCGGCATCCGATCCCACGATGAGATAGTTAAACCGCGATCCCGCCAGCAAGGAGCGAAGAATATCGCGTGGGAGCGCTGGCCCCAGGCGCACGAAGACGCGTTCGTCGGCTTGCGGCGGAACTTCGATATCCGCGCCGGTCAGGCCACGTATTCCCCGCAGGATGTCGCCTAAAGTGGAATTGTGCGCCGAGACGATCAGGAAGCCATTGTCGTAAATAAGGGTTGGCGGATTGGGTGGCAGCTGCTCGAGGTTGGCAGGCGCCGGCGATGCAGGTGTCGGCGCGGGCTGCTGCACCTGTCCTTGTACGGTCTGCGCCGGAGCCAGGGTGACCGGACACAGCGCGATCCCCAGCACCAAAAGCAGCGCTACTCGGAATTCTATGTACATGCGTTGCCCTGACAATGCCCTCGGGGCGTAGCTTCTCCATTTCATTCTCTCTCCGCTCACCATTGCCTTGCCATGGCTCACGTCACCCAGACCTGTGACATTTGAAACGATACTGCCTTTGCGGCGCTTCGACCTTTCATGCAAAAGTCGATGCTGCCCGCGGGAGACTCCGCGAGCAGCATCGCTTACTGGTTAAGTTGTCAAACACCACGGTACTGTCTTACAGTCCAGTACCGCTCAATGTGGACTGCTGCGGGCTGCTCGGAGCGCTGTCGCTGACTCGGAGAGTAGCGGAGTATGCGCCCGGAGCAGTGGGTCTGAACGCCACCGTGACCGTGCAGGTGAGGCCCACTCCCAGAGTTCCGCCGACCGGACAATTATTGCTTTGGATCACGAACTGCCCGGGGTTAAGGCCGACGAGACGCACGGAATTGATGGTGATTGCCGTGGTCTGACCGTTAATCAACGTGAACGTCTGCGGGGTGCTGGTCGTGCCGCTCGTCACGCCGCCGTAGTTCCACGAAACCGGTGTGAGGTTGGTGGGTGGCAAGACTCCGGTGCCGGTCAGCGGGATGGTCGCCGGGCTAGCAGCGTCAGACGTGGTGACAACCACACTACCAATTGCCACGCCGGGCGCCACTGGCTGGAACCTCACACTGAACCTGCAACTGGCGCCGGCGTTCAGGGAACCGCCGAGCGGGCAGTTGGTGGAGTCCCTGAAGGGACCGTCGTAGACGATGGCGTTGATCGGTATCGCCAAGGGCGTGGTACCTACGTTCGTCAGTGAAACGTATTGGGCCGCGCTGGTCGTACCCACCAGTTGGTTCCCGAACAACAACGCACTGGTGCTCAAGCTGACTTGGCTGACCACCTGGGTAACTGCGGCCGAGGTGCTGGCCAGGAAGTTGGCGTCCCCGGCGTAGCTAGCAGTCAGGGGCAGTTTTCCTGAGGCCTGGAAGGTCAGCGTGCAGCTTGTGCTTGGGAGCGTTGCCGAGCAACTTGGGCCCGGGTTGGCATTCACCGTAACCGTGCCCGTCGGAGGCGTGGTGCCGGTCACGCTGAAGGTCACCGTTACCACTTGCCCGACGATGGACGGGTTAGGCAGGTTGGAGACCATCGCCGTCACACTGGGAGCCTTCGCCGCCGCTGTGGTCTGGTTGAGCGGGCCCGCCGCCAAATAGTTGGCGTCCGCTGCCCAGTTGGCGGTCAGCGAGCACGTTCCCGTGCCGCTGGTCATGGTGACAAGATTTCCGGCGATCGAGCAAACCCCACTCGGCGTGATTACGGCTGGACTACTGGAGTTGCTGGTAGCCGTTACCGGGAAAGTGGTGTTGTAGACTGCGCTGCCCGGTGCGCCCGTGAAGGCCACCGTTGGCGCAATCTTCGTTGCTAGCGTGGACTGAGTCGCGCTCGCCGCGCTGTAGTTGGCGTCTGCTGCCCAGTTGGCCGTCAGACTGCACGCGGTCGTGCCGCTGGTCATGGTCACGAGGTTGCCGACGTTCGAGCAGCCGCCACTCGCCGTGATCACGGCGACGGTGGTCGCGTTGGTAGTCGTTGCCACGGTGAACGTACCCTGGTAGGGCGCGCTAGCCGGAGCCCCGGTGAAGGTTACCGTCGGCGCGATCTTCGTCGCCGTCGTCGACTGAGTTGCGGTGGCCGCACTGTAGTTGGTGTCCGCCGCCCAGTTGGCGGTCAGCGAGCACGTGCCTGTGCCGCTGGTCATCGTCACGAGGTTGCCGACGTTCGAGCAGCCGCCACTCGCCGTGATCACAGCCGTGGTGCTGGCGTTAGTGGTTGTGGCCACGGTAAAGGTGGACTGATACGGCGCGCTACCCGGAGCGCCGGTGAAAGTCACCGTCGGCGCAGCCAGCGTCGCCGTGGTCGACTGAGTAAGCGGGACCGCCGCTAGGTAGTTGGCGTCCGCTGCCCAGTTCGCGGTTAGCGAGCAAATGCCCGTGCCGCTGGTCATCGTGACGACGTTTCCAGCGATCGAGCAGACTCCACTCGCCGTGATCGTCGCCGTGGTGCTGGCGTTGGTGGTGGTGGCCACGGTGAACGTGCCCTGGTAGGGCGCCGTAGCCGGAGCGCCAGTGAAGGTCACCGTCGGCGCAATCTGTGCCGCCGCTGTGGACTGAGTTGCGGCCGCCGCACTGTAGTTGGCATCCGCAGCCCAGTTGGCGGTCAACGCGCAGGTGCCGGTGCCGCTGGTCATCGTGACCAGATTTCCAACCACCGAGCAGGCTCCAGTCGCCGTGATCACGGCGGCGGTGGTCGCGTTGGTAGTTGTGGCCACGGTGAACGTGCCCTGGAAGGGCGCGCTAGCCGGAGCGCCGGTGAAGGTCACCGTCGGTGCGATCGTTGTCGCGGTGGTGGGCTGAGTCGCGGTCGCCGCGCTGTAGTTGGTGTCCGCTGCCCAATTTGCGGTCAGCGTGCACGTCCCGGTGCCGCTCGTCATAGTGACGTTATTGCCCACGATTGAGCAGACCCCACTAGCCGTGATCACCGCCGTGGTGCTCGCGTTGGTGGTGGTCGCCACGGTGAACGTGCCCTGGTAGGGCGCGCTAGCCGGAGCGCCGGTGAAGGTCACCGTCGGAGCAATCAGCGCCGCCGTCGTGGTTTGAGCGGCGCTCGCCGCAGTGTAATTGGGCGGCATCGCTGCCCAGTTGGCTGTCAGCAAGCACGTGCCCGTGCCGGTGTTCATGGTTACCATAGCGGTAGCGCTGGCGGAAGTACCGCCGACGGTGCCCACAGTGCAGACTCCAGCCGTCCCGGTAATGGTCGGCAGGGCTGCCTGAAGGGCAGTGTTCGTGGCAGTCACCATGAAGGTCGACTGGTACCCCGAACTAGCTGGCGCGCCAGTGAAGGTCACTGTCGGTGTGGCCACACTGACTGTCAACAAGCCCGGCGTGTACGTCACGGTATATGTCGCAGTTCCCGTCGGAGGTGCCTGAAGCGGGCCAGTGCAATTGATCGGGTATGGCCCCGCCGTCGGCGGCTGTGTGGTCCCAGTCGCGGCCGTGCAACTGATCGGCGGTTGCGTCATCCCGAGCGAAGCGAGCGTGTCGGCGCCCACCAGACCAGTGGCATTCAGCGTAAAGGTCGTTGGAATAGGCGTGTTGTAAGGCAGCGTAAGCGGGGCCGGGGTTATTGTCAGTAACGCCGGGCTCACGGTGAAGATTCCGGGCACGTAGTTGATCGGGGAGTAGTTAGGATCAACAGCTCCGGAGCAGGTGGTCGCATATTTCCCCACCGGCGTGCTGCTGCTCACCATGGTGCCCGGAAACGGAGGCGGAGGCGTCTGATAAGCGGCGCATGTCGGCGCCACATTGGGCGCAACCGCCAGAGTCGCCGCACTGTCGCCGGCCACAAAGCCCGTGTACAAGGGCGTAAGGGTCGGAACGGTGGTGCTGCCGAAGATCATGGTGGTGTTGGGTCCCCAAATCGTCAACGGTACTGGTGTGACCGTCAGCGTTCCCGAGACATAGGTGAAACTGTAGCTACCCGTTGCTCCCGTGCAGTTGATCGGATACGTTCCCACCGGAATGGGCGTCGCCGGCACCGTCGGCGCGCAAGTCGTCCCCGTCACACCAACTGGATTAGGTGGATTGTAACTGAACGTAATGAGCGGAAGCGCGCTGCCGTACTTCATCGTGGTGTTGTTGGCCGTAATCGTCAACAACGGCTGCGGTGTTCCACCCGTACCGGTCAGCGATACCGCGAACGCTGGATTCGCCGGATCGGTGGTAGAGATGCCCAGGCTTGCGGACTGCGCACCTCCGACGGTTGGCGTGAACGTTACGCTAATCAGGCAACTCGCGCCTGCCGCCGCGCTCCCGAGGCACGCTGGGTCGTCCACCGCTACGAACGGACCCGGCACGATCGAGAGAATGTAGGTAATTGCCGCGGCGCCCGCGTTGGAGAGCGTGACCGTCTGGACTGCGCTAGGTGTATTGAGCGCAACGCTCCCGAAGGCCAGCGCCGTAGGCGATACGGATGTTGTTGCTCCGAAGGACGCAGTGTTGGACCACGCCGAGGTGAGGTTCGGGCCCGGCGTCCAATAGCTGGCATATGGTTTGAACGCCTGCACCCGGTAGAAATACGGTCCCGTTCCGTTGGCGCCCGTGTCGTTAAGAGTGATAGTCCCGCCCCACGAGGTCCCTTGCCCATTTACGTCCGTCGGGGTGCTCGCCCCAACTGGTATGTTGGTCGGGGCTGTGAAGGCAGCCGTCGTGTCCCTCTGAAGAGTGAAGCCGGTCTCGCTGGCGGAGTTGTCGGTAAAGGTCAGGTTCAGTCCTGTAGCTGGCGCAACAGCCGCAGCGACCGTCAGACCCGAGGGCGCCTCCGGCGGCACGTTGAAGGCGATTGCCCTCATCATGTCGTTTTCTTCATGACCCAGAATGTGGCAGTGCCAAACGTACTCCCAGCCAAAGTTCTGGACTTGGTTCGGAGTGTTCAGTGGATTGTTGTTGGCTGGGTTCACGTCCGTGAAAATCGAGCACGGTAAAGGGGATGCACCAGCAGCTGGTGCCGGACAGTCGCTGCCGAGTGGCATCGTCACGTCCCATTTCCGGTAACTGTCGCGAACCGGGAACGGGGGAACCGGTTGGATGGGCTTCAGGGCCACCAAGATGTCTTCCAGGGGATTCATCCGGACGGTATCCTTCCAGCCCAATTCGTTTTGGTCGGGCGGCCGAACCGTGCCGTCCCAACCCGATCGGTTAATCACCTGCACGTTGAACAGATGGAAGTGGATGAAGTGAGTGTCCACTCCATTGTGGGTGATATGCCAGAGTTGCGTGTCACCGTCCTTAATGATCTCGGTGGGAGGATCGATGTACCCCAGCGGGATCGTCGTTTGGGTCAGGAAGTTGGTGAGCGGCAACTCAACCCCCAGGGTGGCGTTCATCCGGCCGTAGTCGAGCGTAAAGAGTTCCTGGATCGTCTTCCGATCATCGAGGTAGGTCACCGGAGTGGTTGAACCGATCGGGGTCCAGGTCAAGGTGGCATCGGAAATCAGCGAATAGGTCAGCGTAGGCGAGTACCCGCCAGAAGCGGGCGGGTAAGTCGGCTCAGGAACGATGATCGTGGGCTGAGTCTGAGCGAAGATGCTCGGCAAGGCCCCCTGCAAAGCAGACAGACTGAAGGGAGTCGTATTGGGTGCAGTCTGGTCCACAATGACCTGCATGATGGTGCGGGTGTTCGGGCCGAAACCCGCCAGGGTGTTAGGTGCGCCGCCGATAGGAGTCTGGTCCCCATCGCCCGTGAAGTAGTCGAGCCGCGAATCTACTGCCGGGGCAGGCGTGGGCGCATCGTTGTAAAGAATGAGGGTCTTACCCGCGAATTTCGTGAAGTCAACGATGGCGTCGGCCCGTTCGGCCGGCCCCAGCCAGAGGCCGTGGACGCTGACGTTGGTAATCGTCACGCTCCGGGTGTTGGCTTCATATCCGATTGGCATCGAGGGGATGACCACCGGCGCGGGCAGGAGACCGCCCTCGGTACCGATCTCAATCCAGGCTGGGCCTGCAGTCGTCGGATCAGGCACACCGCCCGCTCTGCCGTCGGCCGCCCACATGGTTTGCTGTACCGGGATGCCGGCAGTCTGACTGCCTGCACCGAAGTTCGGCCAGCAGCCTGCCGGCAAGCCCGTTCCGTTGATCGGGTTCCCGCTTGCATCCAGGAGAGCCGTGGCCAGACCCATGAACAAGGTTGTATTGGTGATCGGTGTGATCTGCGTGCAGAGCGGCAGAGTACCCGCCGTCCCCGAGGGCTGAACCGAAGGAAGCATTTTGACTTCCGTGTTCGTCCTGCCATCCACGGTCGTAACCGTAGGATCGGCCACGTACCACGAGAGGTTCAGGGAGCGGTCATTACCGGCACTGAGGAGCTTGAACCTGTAGGCTGCCGGCGCCACGTGTAGGACGGGGTAAGCCTTGCCGTTGACCAGGGGCGTGTCCATGAAGCTTTCCGGCGTCCCGGACGGGTTAGGAGTTATGGGGCAATTCACTGCCTGATTCGGGAATGCGGTGGATGTGCAGGGAATCGTGACTGCATTCTCTGGGTTTGCGGCCAACAGGACTGTTTGATTTCCTGGCAAAGTCCATGGGCCGTAGTCCCACCGGCCGAACGCGTTGGCCCCGCCTGGGTCAGCCGGGTTCTGGTTGGTCGTGTAAACGTGTGGGAACCAGAGATCGCCGGGGTTCGCAGTCCCAGGGGTTGTTCCAAATCCGCCGCCAATCCAGGTCGGATCTTCGACCATCAGTTGAGCAGCGTTGGGCACGAAGGTCTTGTCCTGGATGACGAGGGGAACAAGGTGCGCTAGATCGACACCCGCGGTGGAAACGGTTCCGGGCACGGTCGCAGCCGTCAGCGAGGCTTCTTCCGCTGGGTCCAATAACAGATAGCCGGCAGCTTCGCCCGCGTAGACATTCAGGCGGGTAATGCCATAAGCATGGTCGTGATAAAACATCAGCCGCCCGCCCTACTGGTTGGTCCAGAAGAAGGTCAAATTTCCAGGTCCTGGATCGTTCGTGGGTGTCGTGCCAGCCGCCGTGCAGGTCGGTTGGCCTGCACAGGATGGGATCAGCGCATAGCCGTTCGCTGAATCAAACCACATGTCGGGGACCATCTGCACACTGTCACCCCTCGCTGGGCCTGCCTCCCCTGCCGGGGCAGTCCATTGGTGCGGCGTGCCATCGCTGATCCAGGGGGTGGCGCCGCCGTGGAGGTGCAGGGTGGCGCGGTTCTGCGTATAAGGCGCGCCCGCTCCCATGTACGTGGTGTCCACGGGGATGAAGAGGTTGCCCCCGGCACCGATGGGGAGCATGTTCTTGAAGAGCACGCGCACCGGCCTGTTCTTCTGGGCAAGGATCGTCGGCCCCAGATAACTGATCGGAGGTGGTGCCCCTGTCGTCCCATTATTAAGCTGCACATAACCGCGCAGTCTCGTCGGCGGCAGGTCCGTATGCATTTTCGTCGTATACTCCTGCAGCGCGATTACGTAAAAATCAGATCCCGGAAAGGTGGTCGTATCCGGAACCCCAAGTGGCAGATTTGCCAGAGGTAATGTCAGCGTATCGACAAACTTGCGGATACCGGTGCCAGGTGTAAGGGGAGCACCGATCGTTGCGAGAACGACTGCGCCTGAACCGCACGCGGGTTGGCCAAAGCCACCGCAGGTCGGGGCGGCAAGGGTGCCGTTGAGACCAACATCCACGATGGTGATTTGAGGAGCAATATAATTAGCTCCTCCACCCCCACCTATGACGGTGGCGAGCCCACCACTTGCATCCAATGTGAACGTAGGCGCAGTCGCCCCCACTCCGGTCGTGTCGGTCATAGTGAAAACGGGGGTCACATACCCGCTTCCTGAAGCTTTAATCGTGAAGCCGGTGATCGCACCCGCTGGCAGCGGGCTATTGGCCCAGTTGGCGATGCCGAAGTAGTCCGTACAGTTGGGCGACGCATAGTTTGGATCGCATGGGGGAAGGTTGGTCTGGCTGAATGCCAGGGTGCTAAGTACAAACAGTGAGAGGATACACAGTATCTTTTTCATGTTACTTCACCTTCCCGTGATTTTTTCTCACATGGGCCGCACGACGATCTGCATGATTAGCGGCCGCGGCCCAGCGCTGTTGGTTGGTCATCCTCTGCGCTTGTCCTGGAGACACAATCGCTTTCGCACTATTCGATTGCGTCTGGGGGGCTTGTGCGGGTGCTTGAGACTTATTTGCGCTCTGCGCGCTGTTCTGGGCAATCGCGCAGCAGAGTGCAGCGAGTATTAATACGAGGCGTGTGACTATCAGACATGTTCGCCTAATCATGTTGTTTCTCCTTCTGTGTATGTCGAGCCGCCGCCGCTGAAGACATGCAAGATCGGGTTCGTGCCCGGGTTACCGAAAACTTGAGAGTGCAGAAATGCAGGGGAGCACGGGGTCCAAAACGACTGCGCGCCCGTAGGAGCGCGATGGGAAAAATCAATGTGGGTAACCAGAGGTCGCGAAGCTTCTCGATAGCTGGCATGTCGGAAAGGGCGACTATTCGGCCACTTAGAACTAATAGCCCACCCGGCAAGAAGCTGGCTTTGTTCTGGAACAAAACGTGACTTAAGTCACGCAGATGGGTGATAAGGATTCTTTGTTAGAGCATTCCCGTTAGTCACAAACGGCGGTGACACGGGACACAGACAGGCAGCGTTCCAGAAAGGGAAAGTAGGAGCGTCGTTTGTGCGACAGGGTGGCAGGCTTCCCCAGGCAGGCACGCCTCCAGGCCTCTCTGCGCTACGATATGCAAGAGCCCGGAGCGCAATCGCAAGAAGAGTTCAGAGTAGTAAGAACGCCCCCAGGAACATGTTCGCAACCGCGAAAAAGGAATACGTCGGGTGTGTGGCTGGCGGTTCCTGTACGTTACTCGCAAACAATTTGGCTGTAAGGTGTCGGCCCCTCCCCCGTTAGCTTCTGCTCTCAGGTTGCTTTTTGGCAACCTAAATTTCGAACGCTGTCGAACCGCTTGCTGACTTAGCGGGATAGTTCGTCGAGGTGTTGGAGGTGCGCGCCGGAAAAGGCCTCATCTCCAGCGGCGACAAACTTCCCCCTGCAGAGTAAGAGTCCCGCTACCAGCACGAAGTCAAACGGCGTGAATTTGCGAGCGCTTACGATGACACGTGAAAATACTGCTAAGCCTTTTTCCTTAGAGGTTATCAAGAACCAAAATCTGGAGGCAGGCTCCCCCAACCGTGAGTCCTCGGCATCTTTATCTGAAGTGAACCCGAGCAAGTGGGCACCGCGGGGCAAAAGCCCATCGGAACCGCGGTTGCAGAGATCGCACGTCAGTTTAAAACTGCCCGACCTTGCCCGCGATGGTGCGCTCGGCTGTATTCGGCGGGCGCCGCTGTTCCGCGGGCTTTCCTTCCAGCAGCACGGGGAACTCGCTTCCATCGCCAGGCAGTGTGACTATGGACGCCGCAAGACGATCTTCCGCGAAAACGATCCCATCCGCTCCGTCTTCGTAATTGCTTCCGGACGCGTGAAGACGACCCAACTCAGCCGGGGGGGCAAAGAAGTCCTCCTCAGAGTGGACAAGCGTGGTGAGGTCCTGGACGGATTTGGTCTGTTTCCCGGGGAGACCCACTCGGTTACCGCCCAAACCATCGAGCCCTGCCGCGTCTTCAGCTGGGAGGTGCAAGCCTTTGATGCGTTTGCTGAACGCGTGCCAATGCTGCACCGCAATGCGGTGGGAATCTTGTCGGCCAGACTCCGCATGCTGCAGGAGCGTTTTCGAGACATGGCCACGAAGCGAGTTCCGCAGCGGCTGGCACGGCTTTTGCTTGATCTGTTCAATCAAAGCACGGAGAACACAAGCAGCACAGCTATTGATCTATCGTGCGAAGAACTGGCGCAGATGACTGGCACAACTCTGTTCACAGTGAGCCGCCTCTTGTGTGATTGGGCAGAGCAAGGCATTATCCAACCCGAGCGCAAAATGGTTGTCGTGGAGAGCCTTCCCGCCCTCCTGCAAGTAGCGGAGGAAACCGCAGAAATGGAGACGGCCTAAAGATATCGGCTCAGGCGGGAGTTTAGATTTGTCCTTACAAAAATCCGTGTGGATTGAAAAAATTGTCTCGACTATGGGGTTGTGATCAGCGAATACCTATAAATCAAGGATGAATAAGCACCACGTCCCCTCGAGGCTTGTTCGACAACCCCCAAAGAGAATTGATACTCCGTCGGTTTAATTATTATCAGGGAACAAGTCGTAGTGGGGGTTAGGGGCCGATGCAGAGCCGTGAAACCTGAACCTCTAGGCTGACGCGGCTCGTTCTTGATCGTGCTTGGGAGCAGTCGAGTTTCGAGCGAGTCTCCGAAAGCTGGCGAATGCCATAAAGAACGCCATGCCCACGCCTAAAGCCGCCCCGATGACATCCAGAGCAGCTCGGTTACGC
>DASQIH010000205.1:0-3253 GCA_035631655.1 Terriglobales bacterium | reverse complement strand
GTCCTCCCCTCCCACACCACCGTACATGCGGGTCCGCAGGCGGCGGTTCGGCGGGTTGAGCTAGGTGTGAATAGCCGGGCTTTCGATGCTGCGCGTCGCCAGATAACGATTCGGTCCCTTCCGAGACGCCCCGCGGAGCTTCACCTTTGCGCTTCGCTAACCCTTCACCTCCATCGGGTTGGGTGGAGCACTTGCACCTCCAAGCTGTCGACCCTGCTCGGCACACCAAAGAAAAGGCGGCTGGAAGCCGCCTTGATCCTTCTTTGTCTTGCTTATTTGTGAGAGGAAGCACTGGAGTGCGATGATCCGGAACTCGAGTGAGAGGACGGCGAACTCATCCTGCCGCTACCACCTTGCATGCGAGGACCGGACATCCGCGCCCCGCTAGTTCCTCCGGGTCCGGAAGCGGGCATAGCGGAGCGGGGAGTCATGACAGGCCGCGCAGTGACCACGCCACCCTTTCCAGCCACCGTCGCCAAACTGACTGCTCCGTTACGCTCAAACTGCTGATTCAGACCCGGCAGGTCGCGCATGCCGCGCGGAACCCCAAGCCCAGCGCTGTCTCCGTTGACAACTACCCTTGTACCCGGCCTGACCGCAGCAGGAGAAACCAGCGAAGGGGTAGGCCCGCGGCCGACCACCACGGTCGTATGCGGGATTACCGGCGGCCGAGGCGGCACATACAGGCGCGGCGGGTTGAGCACAGGCGGCAAAGTATTCCAACCTACCCAGCTATATCCCGGACGCCACATCCAGCCGTAACCCGGGAAGAACATCCAGCTGCCATAGTGGTAGGGCATCCAACCCCAAGGATAGGCTGAAACCCAGCTGTAGCCGAAGCCGGGATACCACATCCAGGCGCCATCCATGAACGGATCCCAGCCGTAACCGGTGAAGAACGGCTGCCAGCACAGTCCGTAACCGGGCATGTTGTAGTAGCTGCCGTAATAGTTCAGATCGCTGATGCCGTAGCTATAAGGCGAGTTGAAGGAGTTCGTGGCGGTATAGCGCTGGTGGTAATCGGTCTGCTGCTTATCCCACGAGTCGAATCGGTCGGCAGCAATGTTCTTCGCCACTTCGAACTGCCCGTTGTTGCTCAGGTCAAAGCTGGCGCTGTGTTTGCTGCTGATCTCGACCGCCCCGGCCGGACCGTCCACCTGCACATTGCCCTTGAACACGGCCAGTGACGCGGAACCTTTGTCCAGGTCGATGCGGAAATGCGCAGAGCGCGTCAGAGTTGCAGTCTGCTGGGCAAACGTGATCTTGAACTCGTCGTCGTGCTTGCCCGTGAAGTTGAAGTAGGCTAGGCCCTGCTGAACGTCAATCGTGCTGACTTTCGCTCCCGAGTCGCGCAGAGAGAGGCCCGTGAACTGCAGAACGGTATCGGGCGTGAGGTGAATGGTGCTGCCATCCTCGAACTCGACCTCGGCCCGGGCGCCTTCGGTGGTGCGGAGGCGAATCCCCTCTGTAATGGGCATGTTGAGGAACGCCTTTTCGTAACCATTGCCAGTCCCGCGATCAATCTGTACGTTACCTTCGACGTCGCTCAGGCGCACGATGCGCGCCTGCGAATCCGCCCAAGCGGAGACGGCGAACACGCAGCAGAACAGGGCTGCCAAAACGAACAGCGTAGTGCCAAATCTCCGATTCATAAGACATCTCCCGAGACACTATCCCCCATTACATTAGAACACGGTCCAGATGGAATAGTTGCCAGGAAAATGAATCAGATGGGGGAGGTTAAGGGCGGAGGTGGCGGGTCGCTTCAGGCAACTGTGCAGCTGGACTCCTAGCCAGACTACATGAGAAAAAACCACGAGCGTTTGGTACGAGACAGACAGGGAAGCCTACGTTTGCCATTGTGTCGATAACATATCTGTGGTAACCCCGATGTTATGAGGAGGCTACTGTAAAGTCTTATGGCCAGCCCCCACCCACATTGGGAAGAACTCTACCGAGCGGCAATACTGGAAGCAAATGCCCGGCTACTCCCCGAACGCATTGATTCGGCCATGCTGTCATTGCGCGCGCGTTTGCAGGAAATCCAATATTCTGCCGAGCACCGCATGGAACAGCATCGCATCGAGAATGCGATGCATATTCTGAATCTTCTGCGAACCACGGATTTCGGGCCGAGCGCCTGATTGGTGATCCGCGACTGGTCTTCCGTCTGAAACATCGACAGCACTAACGTCGTGACTGGGAGGCCCACTCTCAAGTAGAGAGGCACTCCCGCAGGTTTTCGCGACTATTTCCGCGCCGGCTCTCGTGCGGAACCGGCATCCAGAACCTCGCGAACCTTCCCCAGCAGAGATTCTAGGCTGAAAGGTTTCTCCAGGAGCGAGGTTCTGCGACTGAGCACCTCCTGCTGAGAAACAAAATCATCCGTGTACCCGGACGTGTACAGGAGCCTGATTTCGGGCCGCGATTGCATGAGTATTTCGGCCAGGTCGGTGCCGCTCTTGCCCGGCAGGATCACATCCGTCAGCAGCAAATGATGGGGCTGTCGAAATGGCCGGAGAGCTCGATCGCGGACTCGGCGTTGTGAGCTTCCAGGACGGTGTAGCCATTAGCCTGCAGACACTCACGGGCCAGGCCGCGAAGCGCGGCTTCGTCCTCGACCAGGAGGATTCTCCGAACCGCGCGGGTGGCTTAACTATTTCGGAGGAACGGGTGGGCTCCGCAGGGGCATCCACCCGGGGCAGATAGATGCTGAACTGGGCCCCGTTGCCGGGCTCACTATCCACCCAGATGTAGCCCTGGCTCTGTTTCACAAGTCCATAAACCGTTGATAGGCCAAGTCCAGTTCCCTTCCCCGGCTCCTTGGTGGTGAAGAACGGTTCGCGGAGGCACGCTCACTATCGAGACTGCGAATGCCGAACTCGACGACTCTTTTGTCCGGCGCTACCCCCACGTGAAGCCGGGGAGCTACGCCAGGCTCAGTGTCACGGATACCGGCTGTGGCATAGACAAAAAGATTCAGTCTCATGTCTTCGCGGGGCATGGCATCGCGGGCATTGACCGCGAGATTCACCAAAACCTGCTCGATCTGGCCGGGATCGGCTTTTACCCTTCCCAACTTCGAGTCCCGGATGAGCACGAGGTCTATGTTCTCCCCGATCAGCCGGCGGAGCATTTTGTCGGTCTCAGTCACGACCGAGTTCAAGTCGAGCACCATAGGATACATCGGCATCGATCGTGACCCCGATCATGCGGGCGACGCCATTTTCGTACTCGAGGCCGCCTTTGACCA
>DASQIH010000204.1:0-4087 GCA_035631655.1 Terriglobales bacterium | reverse complement strand
GATGTTTCGGACTGTAGAAGGGGGGTTTCGGCGGTTACCTCGATCGTTTCGCTCGCCTGACCAACCTGCAGGGCCGTGTCGATCTTGGTGGTCTGCTGCACCTGCACCACGACAGGCTCGCGAGCTACGTGCTTGAACCCTTGCTTCTCGACGTCGATCCGGTAGTTTCCCGGAATCAAGTTCACAAAGGTGTACAGCCCATCGTTGCCCGTCGATTGTGTGCGTTTTTCCATCGTGCCCAGGTTGGTCAGCGTCACCTGAGCATCCGGTATGGCAGCGCCGGAGGGATCTGTCACGGAACCGGCAATCGCACCATATGCGCTCTGCCCCTGCGCCGAAGGCATCGCAAAGAGGATGAGGGATAGAGAGAGAATCAGAGTAAGGAATCTAGAGGACGACATAAGCACCCCCACACGCGGTTTATCGGCGTCCAGCAGTTGCGCCCGTCATCGAGAAAGCAGCGAACTTTGGGGACCACCCCACTGCCTTCCAGAGATCGACCCCACACGAAATTCGTGGCGCGACTTGTGGACGTGGATGAAAAGTGTGATGTTTTTTCCATAACGTGACACGATTGTCAAGCATTAAATTGGAGGCGGCACTATTGGTGACTGCAAAAATGATCGAGATACTGGCATCGTGATTCACTAGCGCGAAACCGCCGACGACGACATGGCGACCTCCAACCCTACGCTATTCCATATTCCGCTTACGGCGTTCTGTATACATCTACAGCTTTTCAGATTTTTCCGGTTCTGAAGCACCTGGTCGATGCAGTACAGAAGCCGATTACAAAGAACGTAGTCATTCGGGTTGCCGAGGGACCGGGCCGTGGGTGTGAAGTTGAACGAGGAAGCAGCGCGTAACTATGCACGCCGAGGAAAACCATTTTTTGAAATGGGGAACATGCAATCTTCGCGCCTGAGCGGTATGCTGATGGCGTTCCGCTCCAGCTGCTTGCGGTATTGGACTGACGCTTGTTGAAGAACCTGCTGTACGTGGTGATGTTTTCGGCTCTCGCGACGCCGCCGTTTGAGGTGAAGGTGCCGCGTGGAATAGATTTCACGCTGCGTAATTCGCCCACGTCCCAAAAATATCTGATCGAGACCATGCCCGGGGGAGTTGCCCTGCTCGACTACAACAACGACGGACTGCTCGACATTTTTCTCGTGAATGGCGGCCGGGTGAGCGATCCCATGAAGACGCCCGAGAACTTCGAGCGGCACGATCCGCGCTACTGGAACCGGCTCTACCGGCAAAATCGGGATGGCAGCTTCACCGACGTAACCGAGGAAGCCGGCTTGGCGAACGCCGGCAACGGCAACTACGGCATGGGAGTCGCGGTCGGCGATTACGACAATGATGGGTATCCCGACCTCTATGTCACCAGCTATGGAAAGAACATTCTCTACCACAACAACGGGAACGGCACCTTTACCGACGTGACCGCAAAGGCGGGAGTCGCTGGAGGAGGCTGGTCGGTTTCGGCGGGCTTTTTCGATTATGACAATGACGGCAAGCTGGATCTATTTGTCACGCGCTACATGGAATGGGACACGAAACACAGCAAGACCTGCGGTGGAGAGTGGCGTACGTACTGTCCACCTGAGGAGTTCCCGGCCACAACCAACATTCTTTACCACAACCGCGGAGACGGAACCTTCGAGGATGTTAGCCAACGCTCCGGCATCGCATCCAAAAAAGGAAGAGCTTTGGGGGTCGCGTTCGCGGATTACGATGACGATGGTTTCACCGACATCTACGTGGCTAATGACGGAATGCAGCAGTTTCTCTTTCACAACAACGGTGATGGTACTTTTACCGAGCGCGCTCTCGAGGCGGGGGCAGGCCTGTCTCCGGACGGCAGGCGGTTGTCGGGGATGGGCGTTGTTTTTCAGGACTACGACAACGATGGCCGGCCTGACGTGATTGTGACGGAATTGCCTCGGGAGATTTATGGCGTTTATCACAACGACGGCAACGGATCCTTCAGTTACCACAGTCTCGAAGCCGGACTGGGAATGCTGTCCAGTGGAAGTTCGGGCTGGGGTGTTGGCCTTGAAGATTTTGACAATGATGGTTGGAAGGACTTGTTCGTTGCCCAGGGCCACGTTCTTGACAACGTAGAGAAGATCGACCCCTCGCTCCATTATTGGGAGCTGCCGATGTTGGCAATCAATCACAATGGCCGTTTCGAACGCGCGGATTCCGGAAGCCCTTCTCCCGCAGCCGGGCGTGGAGCGGCGTTTGGCGACTTGAACAATGATGGCTGGCAAGACGTAGTGATGACCGTCCTCGGTGGTCCTCCCCAGATCTTTCTCAATCGTGGCGGGAAACAGCACTGGCTGGTCATTTCACTGCGAGGTACGCGCAGCAACCGTGACGCCCTCGGCGCCCGAGTGCGCGTCAACGGGCAAACTCGATTTGCGACCACCGCTGGGAGTTATCTCTCGGCAAGCGATAAGCGCCTGCACTTTGGGCTCGGGACCGTGGAAACGGCCAAGGTAGAAATCGCCTGGCCCTCGGGCACGCGCCAGATTCTCAACAACGTTCACGCCGACCAGTTTCTCGAAGTGCGCGAACCGGAGAAGCCGTGATTCACACTTTCTTATTGCTCTGGCTTGCGTGGCAGACCGTTTCTCCGGAGGCGCTCCAGCATCTGCAGGCCGGGATCGAGGCGGACAAACAGCGCCATTACGATGCGGCGATCGCCGAGTTCAAGAAACTGACCGAACTCGAACCGACCTTGGCGGCAGGGTTTATCAATCTCGGCGCAGCGTACATGGAAAAACAGGATTACGCTTCCGCTACGGCGCCACTCAAGCGTGCGGTCGAGTTGAGTCCTGACCAGACCGAGGCGCATCAACTGCTCGGTTACACATTGCTCGCACAAGGTTACGCGGCGGAGGCAATTCCACACCTGGAGCGGGCCGGCGAACAAGGCGCTTTGGGCGTTGCGCAGATCGAAACCGGGCAATTACAAGAAGCAGTCGTGAATTTACAGGCCGCTCTGACCAAGCGGCCCAACGACCCTGATCTCCTGTACTACCTTGGCCGGGCCAGCGGCCTGCTGTCAAAACAGTCCATCGATACGCTGCAGGCGGCCTATCCTGACTCTGCCCGCGCCCACCAGGCAATGGCGGAAAACTATTTTGTTCTGCGGCAAATGCCACAGGCGGAAAAGGAATTCCATGCCGCCTTGCAATTACGCCCCGACACGCCGCATCTCCATCTTGAACTCGGCCTCGTCTATGCCGGAGCTTCGCAATGGGAAAAAGCCGAAGAGCAATTCCGCGCTGAGACGAAATTGCAGCCCGGCAGTGCGGAGGCTGCCTACCGGCTGGGCAATACGCTGCTGCAGGAAGGTAAAGTGCGTGAGGCGCGGGCGGAATTGCAGCGCGCTGACCGTTTAAAACCAGAGATGCCAGAGACGCTTTATGCGCTAGCGAAGGCGGCGTTGCTCGAAGGCGACTCCGCTGCCGCCGAGAAGGCGTGGGCCAAAGTGATCGAATTGGAGAAGGCGAGCGATCTAGCCGCACAGGCGCATTTTGCCCTTGCCAGCCTCTACCGTAAGCAAGGAAAGACGGCAGAGGCGGAACGGGAAATGCAGGAATTTAAGAAACTGCAAAGCACCGCTACAAAAGACGAGGGCTCGAACAAATAGATCGCCAAAGGAAGTCAGGAAATGGTCTTGACCCTCCCCACACCTAAAGGCGGGGGATTCTAGTGCCCTGACGGGCACCTTAGGTGCTTCCTCCAAGATTGCTGACGGTCGTCAGACTGACATCTTGTCCACACCCGTTTAACGTCTCCACGTGTCCCGAGGCGACGAGTTGTTGCCAACCTTCGGCTCTTAAATTCAGGGCAGCGTTCACATCCCGGCGATGCTTCCTTTCACACCCAGGGCATACCCATTCTCTATCCCCGAGCGAAAGCTTCTGGTTCCGGTATCCGCAGGCCGAGCACAGTTGCGTCGAGGGGAAGAACCGGTCGGCTTGCAAAGCGTGCACGTTGTGCCAAACCGACTTGTATTTCCACTGACGCACCACTTCCCCGAAGGCGGCATCCAGCATCGACTTGGCTAACT
>DASQIH010000203.1:0-4613 GCA_035631655.1 Terriglobales bacterium | reverse complement strand
GCAGTGAGCATCGCTGCCAGCCTGAAATATCTGCGCGGGGTGGTAAGCCAGCTTGCCGCAGCCGCGGTTTTGTAACCGAAACTGCCGAGTACCCGAGAGTCACCAGCCGAATCCGAGTCTGGCAACGGCGATGCGGTAGTGATTGCACTTCAAATAGCCGCTGGTCGCACTCTCCGGCTTGCAGTATTCTGTGTGCTCGCACGCGTAGAACAGGTTCACACTTGGACTCCCATCCAGGCACCGCCACATCCCTTGTCGGCCATCCGCACGGCCGCATGCCACGGCGATTGGGACTGCTGAATGCAGTTTCGATCAACATGTCCAATATGGTGGGCACGGGACCGTTCATCACAGTCCCTGCGATTATCGCTACTATGGGCGGCCCGCAATCGCTGATTGCCTGGGGAGTCGGTGCGCTCCTGGCCATCGCCGATGGGCTGGTCTTTGCCGAATTGGGTTCCGCGATTCCGGCCTCGGGCGGCTCTTACATATTCTTGCGGGAGTGTTTTGGCCGGGCTCGTTGGGGCCGCATGTTGGCCTGGGTCTTTGTCTGGCAATTCCTGTTCAGTGGCACCTTGGAGATCGCCACCAGCAGCATCGGAATGGCCGGGTACACCGGTTTTCTCTGGCCCAAGCTGGCCTCCAACGTCTGGGGGGTGAAGCTGCTGGCGGCCGCAATTACTGCGGTTGCGATGGCGGCGTTGTACCGCAAGATCCAGGACATCGCGCGTCTCATGCTGATCCTCTGGATCGGAATGCTGCTCACGGCGGCCTGGGTCATCGGCACTGGGCTTACTCATCTAAGTCCCCATCTGCTTCTGGATTTTCCTCCGGGTGCGTGGCATATCGGAATCCCGTTTATGCTCGGGCTGGGCAATGGCACCATGCTGGTGATGTTCAACTTCCTCGGTTATTACCAAATTTGTTATCTCGGAGACGAAGTGAAACAACCAGAGCGTGTCATTCCCTCTGGCGTGATCGTTTCGATTCTTCTGGTGATGGTCATCGATTTTCTTATTTCCGTGAGTTTTACCGGGGTAGTTCCCTGGCGGGAGATGATCGACCCTAATTCTCAGGCATTCAACGCAATCGGGTCCCTTTACATGGACAGAATCCATGGCCACTGGGCGTCCGGGCTGATGACGGTCATGATCGAGATCACGGCGTTTGCAGCGACCTACGCCATGATGCTCGGCTACTCGCGAATCCCTTACGCCGCTGCTCAGGATGGCGCCTTCTTTCGCTGGTTTGGAGAACTCCATCCCACGCGCCGCTTTCCGCACCGTTCGCTGTTGCTCGTAGGCGTTCTGTGCATCGTTTCGTGCTTCTTTAGCCTGGTCCAAATCATTACAGCGCTGATGCTAGCTCGCATTCTTTCCATGTTCGTAGCTCAGATTATTGGTCTGCTGATTTATCGCAAACATCGCCCTCATGCTGCGCGACCATTTCGAATGTGGCTATACCCGTTGCCGGCGTTGTTCGCTCTTTGTGGCTGGATAGGCGTATTCGTAACTCCGGCCCTGCAACCCCACGGATGGCAATACATGGCCTATGCTTTTGGGACCATTTTGGTGGGTTTCACGGCCTTTCTTGTACTCGCGTGGCGCAGACGCGATTGGCCATTCTTTCCGCCACAGCCGGATGAGCCCTCCGAAACCCCAGGGACTGCGTTGGAGCCCGAGGGAACCTTCTAACAGATACGCTCCCTAGGGTGATTCCACACAGGAGGCGTTTAAGAGGCATCGATATGACGCAGAGACGAACGACAAACCAGGCAATGATCCGCCTTCCGCGCTCACCACGTTTTCACTGGTTTAGCTCGCTTTGTGCTCTGTTTGCGCTCCGCGGCTGAGGGCCTGCGCGTCGTGGGCGAGGTCGTCGGGAAGCGGTCGCGGGTATACCAAACAGCCCAATCATCATCGTCCAGCCTTGATAGGTTCCGCGTCGGTTTGCCGGGAACATCTCGCTGATATATGTCATGCCCACCACAGTCATGGCCGAGAGCCCGACCCGGTAAGCAGTCGAGTAATGAACAACCCAATCGGTTCCCACACCAATGCGTTGAGTAGGGAGAACCCGGCGTACCAGAACGTTGTGAGGATTAACGCCCGCTTTCGTTCAATGTGATCGGAAAACCAGCCACCCGTTGTTGCCCCGACGAACATGCCCACGAATGTCGCAGAGGTAATGAAGCCGATTGTCGCAATCGACATATGCCAGCCGATCCGGATGGCTGGTGCAGCAAATGAGAAGCTGTTAATGTCTCCCAACTCAAAAAAGAAGACAAAACCCAACAGCCACATGATTCGACGGTGAAAAGAATGATTGGCAGGCGATCAAGGCGCGAAGACGCCGAAACTCGTGCAAGCCCCGAGTTCTCCACTGAGTCCTCTCCGTCCATAGGGAATACGCGCTTCTTACACGCTGCCGTCGTAGCAGACCAGTTCCACTTGATTGCCTTCGGGGTCGCTCACATAAAGCGAGCGCCAATGTACCCACGCGTGCTCAGCGGTTTCGACTCGAAGCCCCAACGACTCCAGCCTCTTCCGTTCGTCTGCGAAATCGGCGAGAGGTATCTCGAATGCGATATGGTCAATTGTGGAGGTCGCTGCGTCCGTCTCGCGATAACCGGGGCTCTGGGAGCGGTCGAACAAGGCGAGCACCTGAGTGTGGCCGTCGTAGCCATCCGCAATCTTGAAGAACGCGCAGTTTGGAACTCTGGTCATCAGCGGCAAGCCGATAATTTCCTCGTAGAACTTCTGCATGGCGTCCAGATTGTTGACGCGAAACGCGATCTCGCCAAGGCCGCGCACCGAAGTGCGCTTCTGGTTAGTGGTGGATGATGGCATGATGAACCTCCCACATCTCGCGAATATCGTACCGCGGTCACTGGGGAGCTTGCACCGACAGGCGGGGCTTGGCACGGTGTGCCTCAACCTGAGAATATTTAAGCCGATAACGCAGCGGGACTTTATACCGCGTGAACCGATCAGCCAAGTACGCGACCGCTATTGTTGTTGCTCACCTGCTGGTTAACATCGTGCATGGTCTTGCCCACCGTGAACTCCACGTCGGGCTTGCTCCGCTCGCCTCGATCTTCGTCATCGTGGTTGTGCTGATCTCTCCTTTGATCGCAATGGCGCTCCTTTGGACAGCCGAACAACGACTCGGCCTCATTCTCCTGTCGCTTTCGATGTTCGGATCGTTGCTATTCGGTCTGTATCACCATTTTCTGGCTGTTGGCCCAGATCACGTCCATTCGCAACCTCCGGGCCCGTGGGGGATCACGTTTGTCCTGACCTCGTATCTATTGCTCATCACGGAGGCGATTGGAAGTTACGTCGGCATTCATTTCATCTGGATTGCGAAAGAGAGTTCGAACAAAACCGTTAAAGCCTAAGTCCACTCCAACGATAGTTCTGTGCCTTTTACCTTCCCTCGTAGGACACTCGTTCAGGGTGTCTTATCAGGCGCACCGCCAAGAACACACCGAGAAGCGCATCGAATGCCAGGCAAAAACCCGGCCACCAGTGCGGCACACCGGGGTTGTCGATGAAGAAGCGATGGACGAAGTCAAAAACGCCGTGCCCAATAAGGGCAGCGACTACTAACCAGAAACTTGTTCTGAAGCCGAGGACGGCAACCAGCAAAAAGCCGCCTGCAACAACGATTTCAATGACGAGTGTGCGCCTAGAAGCTCCCATCGCAGCGAACAATACATAGTAGGAGGCGATCACGATCAGCACGGTTGGATAAAAGGCACGCTCGCGGTCAAAGCCAATAGCCGCCGCAGTACCAGCCACAGCCAGAGACAGTATCAAGCCCATCAAATATTCCATTTGCTGCTCCCACCGGGCACGCCCCGCACCCCTTGGTAAACCGCTAATCAAACCGTCCGAGTGTAGGTGCAGTTATCTCTGATAGGACATTCGCTGCAACGCGGTTTTGACCGCCTGCACAGTTGTTGACCATGCTGCTGAAGCAACTGATGTGCCCGGATCAGCGAATCGTAGTCTCTGGGGAGTTGCCCATTCATGTTAACCACATGTCAATAAAGATTGCCACCCTAGGAGGAAGGGGGGTCGGTAAGACAGTTGAATCCCGATTTGGGCCTGCGTCATTCGGTTCTGGATCGATTTGTTTGTCATTCTTCTTGACAACTATGGCAATCGGGAGAAGGGTAGGATTTGACGACCCGTTTGCGGTTGTAATTCACATCACGAACGGCTTTTGCACAACAACGGGTCACGGATTGTGACACAGATCACAGTAGTTGAGAGCGTTCCATTGTCACGCTGACAATCAAGATATTGGATCAACCTTGGAGCAGGCCCCCAATGTTCCTGAAAAGGTTTTTCGCAGTTCTCCTCAGACTCTGTCGGCACGGACGCGCACCGGTGCAGGCTCTTAGCGAAGAAGGGAGCATCCTTCGTCAGAGATTGCGAGAGCTAATGGAAGTTACGAACCCAAATCCAACTCAGACATCTCCTCGCGCCGATCTGCGCTGACGGCGGGCCTGAACTCCAAAACAAATCGCGCTGATAAGACCTCCGAGATGCCGACTCGAGTTTCAAGTCACTCCTAGGGCTCGGATAATTGCAAGGGCACCCACC
>DASQIH010000202.1:0-1575 GCA_035631655.1 Terriglobales bacterium | reverse complement strand
TAGAAGAGGATGGAACTTTCCAGTCGCGGTCTCTGTCCGAGAATCGTCGTTTGTAGGCTGTGTCGTGTTATCAGCACATCGTAGGTTCGCTCGACCCGCAGCATCTCGATCCTTACCAGCGTCGGTCGAACTACGATGGCATGCACACTGTTGACGCCCACTGTGTCCACCCGCTGAAGCCACGGCAGTGCGTTTCCTTGCTCGTCTGTGAAGCTAGAGTAGGCACCCAGATCAGCCACGGCTCCGCCGGATTCAACCCCACGAAGAACGTACCGTTTCGCAAAGTGCTGGTGCTCAATCGAAACGGTGGGTTGGCAGTAGATGCCGGCACCGCCAAGACGACGCAGAATGATGGCTGGGAATCTCAATCCTTGCCTGGCCAGCACCTCGCGATGTTCCAGTTCGTGGCTCTGAGTGTTCTTCTGCGGACCGCTCGTCATCCCGCCCTCCAGATCGAGACTGGCCGTCCCAGTGCTCCCCGAATCATCTCGCGCGTGCACCCAGCCCAGCACTTGTACTTGCGCGGATCGGCAACCGAAATGGCCAGGTTATCTCCGCTCCTGTCTTTCCCTTGCTGTGCGCAGGACGGGCACCGTGTCCAATAGTTACCTGACCGCCTCGGCCCCACGCCGACGAAATCGAGAATGCGGAACTCCGGTCGATTTGGGTCGTAGGGAGGCAGCTCGACTCTCGGTCTGGGACGAAACTCCTCCGGCATTTCGAGACCAGCAATGAAGCGCAGCATTTCGGTTTCCGTGATCTTCTTGAGCCGTTCGAGGTAAGCGAGCTGCGCTTCGATCTTGTAGTCGGCGCCGTAGAACCAGTAACGCTTCCCCGCGCCCCGATGAATTCCCAGTGGACCACGGATGGCGTTCCCGAATTCCTCGGGCGCCAATTCATCCTGGCGCGGAAAAACTTCAATACCTTCGGCCAGTCGGGCGCCACCCTTCACGGGCACTTTCAGCCGCCGCGCGAGGTTGTAGATATAGATCCGGCAGTGCCGCGCCAGCAATGGTTTCTCGAAGAAGATCCAGAGATGGGCGCCACGCCGGGACTTTTCGAGCGCTGCCTCGACGCCATCGCGGCCGAGCTCCCATTGGAGTTTCAGCAGGTCATCCAGCGCATCTTCATAATCGGCGTCGATACCTACCCACTTCGAACGCTGCGTCTTCGGGTTGAGCGCATAGATGCCGATTGTGATCCGGCCGTTGAGGTGCTCGCGGATGGTATCGCGTGTCAGTTGGCGCGCGTCCCGCGGGCGATAGTAATAATGTTTGCCCTTGGAGTCCGGCCGGTCGGACTGCACGGTATAGGCCAAGCGATTGACGAACAAGCGAAAGTACCGTGCCCCCATTTCCGTTGTCACTTGGCCTGGTTTCATGGTTCACCTCGTGTCAGGCTTGCCCGATCTTGCCCAGGCAGGGCGAAAGCAAGTGTGGGTTCGCTGCGAGCGAAACGAGATCGTATTCCGCGACAAGTTGATCGAATTCCGATACGGTCAGTCGATCGTCACGCCCGTCAACGAAGGACACAAAATAGAAGATGTGGCCCTCGCGGTCGTACAGATAGATCGCG
>DASQIH010000201.1:0-34216 GCA_035631655.1 Terriglobales bacterium | reverse complement strand
GGGGTCACCGCAGCCGCCGGAGGAAGACAGGGAACAGCAGACTCGGGCTCGTTCCTACTGATATCGCCAGGAGCACTGCGGAGTCTTTCTATTATAAAGGGGAAGAGCAGGGGCGCTCAAAGAGAGATAACCTGTTGGTGGTCCCGCGGGGGGTTCTTTGGCAACGGCTAAGAATAGTGTCGAATTATTCCTTATCTGCCTTCCTTAATAAGACATCCCATGGCGATTCTTACCTTGTCAGCAATTTCACAGATCTTCACATGCGACAACTCACGTAAGCGATCGCGGTGCTCGCACAGTGTTTCTTTACGAACCACGGTCACATTTTCCGATTGGGCGACGCAGACTTCTGCCAAGCCAGTCTCTCCAGGCTGCAATAGCGTGTGTGTGGGCGATTCTTTATGAATACTGGTGGAAAGAGGAACCACCATAACGGTCGTAGCCGAGGGCTGCTTATTTCGCCCATCGCTCGATACAATGACTACAGTTCTTCGACCTTTATCTGGTGGTTCGGTTGGTAACTGTACCCACCAGATTTCACCCCGTAAAGCTATCCTCTTCGGTTGCGATGGCATTTACTTAATCGGGAACTGTGTCTCGGCGAACCGCCCCCATTCAGAATCCTCGGCGATTTCAGCATCGCTGAACGAGCTGTAGTATTTTGCAATCTGTTCGTCTTGGTGCTTACGTTCTCGTTGTCTCTTACTCTCCCAAAGAATCTCCTCCAGTGCTGCGGATGCAGAGTCGGTACGGCGCTCTTTGCGAACCTTCTCCACATACCTCACCAGCTCGGGGTCCAGCGAGTACGTCCGCCGTTCTTTTCGAGCCGTCGTTCCCATACGCTGATCATCCTCCTGGAAAGTGTATTACGGATTATCATACCATAGTTCATAACGAAGGTAACTCTCTTTGCAGCTTGGGTGAACTCTGTCCTGGTTGCACCCCTGTCGATTCCTTTCGCTGCTGACTCCTGAATTGGCAGTTGGGTCATGTACCGGATTCAGATCGGGGCGAATCAAACCGACCCGCTATCGAGCTGCTCATCCATGCCGCGACACCGCCCTCCTTTTCGTACCGCCAATCGTGAGGGCCAGCCACGCCACTAACGCTGCATATTTTTCATCCTGGCGCCACGGAGATCCCACCGACTTGCCCAGCTTCGCCAGCTGCTGCTCGATGTTGGTAGTCGAGATGTGCAAATCTTGCTCGGCGCGATTGAAGAGTTCGCGTTCTTTCACCCCGAGCACCGGCAAGCCGCACTGCTCGGTGGCCTTGGCGAGCGCATTGCGGAAGAGTTCGCCTTCGGCGGCATGGATCATGGCATGCGAAGCCAGGATGCCCGCTAAAGAGGGAAGAGCCCGCCCTGACGCCAGCAGCAGCCCGCAGGCGTTTACGGTGTGTCCTTTTGCTTGTAATGCGTCCACCGTTATGCGGAGGGCTTCTTCCGCCAAAACGTAGGTCCGCTCCAGACATCGCGTCACCAGCTTCTCGGCGTCTTCGAGGGGCAGGGGTTCGGCGGCGTGGTAGGGCTGCTTGGAACCTGGGATGGTGGGATCAGCCAGCTGGATAACGCGTCGCTCAACCACGGAGGGCGACTCCGACGGCCCGGCTATCGCCACCAATGCAGCCCATCCGGAGTGCGCCCGAAAGCCGAGGGCGGCTTTAGCCAAGCTTCACCTCGTCATCGTTGGGTTTAATGAGGCGCGCACATTATAGTGACGCCTCGATCCAGGAGAGCCACGTCACGAATGAATTGTCATTCCGAGCGCCCGACTTTGGCGCGAGGAATCCGCTGTTTTGTGCGAGTCTCGAAAAGCAGACTCCCGCTGCGCTCGGGATGACAAGTCCGAAGAGTGTCGCTATTTTGTGCAGACCTCAATAATGTGAAACTCAGGACCGGTCGGCTTCTTCGTCGCGTCGCTTTCCGTAGCGCATCGCCATCCCGATACCCAGTGTCATGAAACCAGCCGGAGGAATGAGCAGCACAATAACCGCACGATTAATTGCTCTCTGGCCATCCTTGCTGGCGGCCGCGGCGGTCGAGTAACACATGGCGCAGCCCTGCCCGAAGGCAGGTCCAGCCCACAGCACCAGGAACAATACCAGTGTGGCCAGTCGCAGTTTCATCTCACTCCCAGGTGAATGATGCGGAACGCGTCAGGGAAGAAAACGCACATCATGGCCAGGCAGAATACCAGCGCACACATGGTCAGCCACTTCATGCGGGAAATCTCGAACTTCAGATGCATGAAGTAGCCGATAATCAGCGCCGCCTTGATAATCGACAGGCCCATGAGAATGCTCAGCATCCGCACCGGTTCCATGTTCTGGTAGCCGAGAAAGACTTCGATCCCAGTGATCACCAGCAGCGCGCCCCACACCCAGAAAAACTGCGCCTTCCCGTGATGCCGGTGCTGCTCTGCCACTTGTTCCGCAATCGCCAGCTGTACCGCGTCCATAGTCTTCTCAGGCTCCTAGAGGATTCGGGTCGACATCAGATAAACCAGCGGGAAGATAAACATCCACACCAGGTCCACGAAGTGCCAGTAAAGCCCGGCCACTTCCACATCCGACGAATCATAGACCTTAGGCTTCAAGAACACGATCACGCTCGCCACGATGGCAGCCAGCAACAGCACATGAGCACCGTAGTGGAACGGGCTGTACGAGGGAGTCGCCAGCCACGCTACCAGCCAGAGTCCCAGCAGAATCGGAATAAATTTCTTTCGCAGAGCGATGATGCCGAGGTAAATCACACCCAGCGTGACGTGCAGCATGTGCATGCCAGTCAGCCCGAAGAAGGTCGCCGGGAATTGTGGCACTGTCTTGCTCACATTGGCGAATTCCTTGCTGGCCTCGTGTCCTGGCACGGCAGGGAAGACGGGCAAGGTGAGACCTTCCGCAATCAAATTGCTCCATTCGTGGCCGTGCAGGATAACGAACGCTGTACCGCAAACCATGGTGGCCAGCAACCACCCTCGGACCGCCTTCCAATTGCCGAACGACGAAGCCCGCACCGCCAGCACCATGGTGAGGGAACTGGTCAGGAGAAATGCCGTCATCAGGGTGGCGTTTCGGATGCTCGCCGAGTGAAAGGGCGTGGGCCAGTTCGGCGTCGAGATCCGCCCGTAGCTGTACGCGTAAAGCAGCACTCCGAAGGTGAGCGAGTCGGAGAGCAGGAACAGCCACATCCCGATCTTTTTCGAGTAAGTGCCAAACAGCGACGGTTCGTAAGCTGTAGTTGCTGCTGTTACCCCGTGCTGCTGCACTGCGACATCAGCCATCGTCTCAGGTCTCCTGGTTAGACTAGCGAGCGAATTCCAGCAATAAGAAAACGTAGATCCACAACAACGCCATGAAGTGCCAATACCAGGCGGTAATCTCTACCACGATGCGGCGCGCTTCCACCGGCCTGCGCATCAAAGCGGTGGAGGCCGCATACAGCAGCGCCAGTACGCCTCCCGCCAGGTGAATGGCATGCGTTCCTGTCAGAAGATAAACAAACGAACTGCTCGGGCTGGTCGCCAGGAAGAAGCCGCGGTAGGCCAGTTCCTTCCACGCCATCCACTGTCCAAAAAGAAATCCCAAGCCGAGCACCACCGTCAGCCCCAGCCAGGGGAAGCTCTTTTCATCCCCCAGCGAAATTCCGGGAATTGACTTCACGGGCGCCAGGGCGGCCTCGCGCGTAATATGCCGCCGAGCGAATTCCATCGTGACGCTGCTGATCAGCAGCACGACGGTGTTCATCAGCAGCAGAACCCACGGCAGATTCACGGGCAGCCAATCATGAACGTACTGGTTTGTCTGTTCGTCCAGCGTAGGCAGCCCTTGCCGGATGATGTAGGCGCTGGTGAACGACACGAACAGCATGATCACCGGCGTAATCCCGACTGCCAGGCCTAAGCGCGCCCGACGCAAGCGCTGGCCGTAATCCGGAGAACCTCCCCCGCCGTGCCCGTCGTCGCCACCCCCCGAAGTAGGCGGAAGTTCGATGCCGCCGCCGCGGAATGTTCTAGGATCCCTGGTAGCAATCGAAGTCAAAGCTCAATACTCCATGCGTGGCGCGGACATTTCTGCCCGCGCAGGTTCTGCCATCTTCACCGGACGCGGGCAAGAATGCCTGCGCCACACAAGTTAGTGCGCCGCCGCGGTCGCCGGATCGGTCTGCATGATGTAATCCCGCGCCGCTCCGGGAACGCTGTACTCATAAGGCCCATGGTGCACGACCGGGGTGCGCCCGCCAAAGTTGTCGTGGGGAGGCGGCGTCGTAGTCGTCCATTCCAGGGTTGTCGCTTCCCACGGATTGTCGGTAGCCTTCTCACCCTTCTTCATGCTCCAGAACAGGTTGAACAGGAACACGAACTGCACGGCGATGGTGATGAACGCCGCATAAGTCATGAACGTCTGCAGGGGAACCAGCTTGGTCTGATAAGCCACTTCCGTGAACTGCGAGTAGCGCCGCGTCTGCCCCGCCATGCCGAGATAGTGCATCGGCATGAAGATCGCATAAGTGCCCAGCAGCGTGACGAAGAAGTGGACCTTGCCCAGTGTCTCGTTCATCCTTCTTCCAAACATCTTGGGGAACCAGTAGTAGGTCGCCGCAAAGATGCCGAAGATTGCCGCTACGCCCATGATGAGGTGGAAGTGCCCCACCACGAAGTAAGTGTCATGCAGGGGGATGTCGAGCACCGGCTGGGCCAGGAACGGGCCGCTCAATCCGCCCGAGACGAAGAGCGAGACAAAGCCGATGGCGAACAACATCGGTGTATACAGGCGAACTTTTCCGCCCCAGATGGTTCCCAGCCAGTTAAACGTCTTGATGGCCGAGGGCACGCCGATCGCCATGGTCATGAGCGAAAAGGCAAACGCCGAGTACGGGCTCATGCCGCTCATAAACATGTGGTGGCCCCACACCATGAATCCCAGAAAACCGATCCCCATGATCGCGTACACCATGGCGCGATAACCAAAGATCGGTTTGCGCGAGAAGGTGGAGATCAACTGGGAGGCCACCCCCATGCCCGGTAAGATGGCGATATAGACCTCGGGGTGACCAAAAAACCAGAACAGGTGCTGCCATAGCAGAGGGGAACCGCCCTTGTGTCCCATCACCTGCCCGTTGACCACCACCAGAGGTACATAAAAACTGGTACCTAGGTTGCGGTCCAGCAGCAGCAGGATTCCCGCCGAGAGCAACACGCCGAAGGCCAGCAACCCGAGAATCGCGGTGATGAACCAGGCCCACACCGTCAACGGCATGCGCATCAGCGTCATACCCTTGGCGCGCAGATCCAACGTGGTGGTGATGAAATTCAGGGCGCCCATCAGCGACGCGATACAGAAAATCGCGATGCTCGTAATCCATAAGTCAGCGCCCAACTGCTGGCCCGGCCCCGAATTACTAAGCGCGCTCAACGGGGCGTATCCCGTCCACCCGTGCAGCGGTGGGCCGCCGGCGACGAAGAACGAGGCGATCAACACCAGGAAGGCCACAAAGGTCGTCCAGAACGACAGCATATTCAGGACGGGGAACGCCATGTCCGGTGCGCCGATCTGAATGGGTAGGAAATAATTCCCGAACCCGCTCTGCGGCGCTGTCGTCAGCACGAAGAACACCATGATGGTGCCGTGCATGGTGAGCAGGCTGAGGTAGGTTTCCGGCTTGATCTCTCCGATGAGCGGCAACTGTGCCGTCGGCCAGATCAGGTGGATGCGCATCAGCAAGGACAGAAACATGCCGGTGAACACCGCGATCAGTGCCAGGAAGTAGTACTGCAGGCCGATTATTTTGTGGTCGAGACTGAAAATGTATTTTCGGATAAAGCCCTGAGGGGCTGCGTGCGCGTGTACAACGTGGGTACTGGCCATTGTTATTGCTTCGCCGCCTCCCGCTCGGCAAGCCACTTGTCAAAATCCGCCTGGCTGACAACTTTCACCATGCCGTGCATCTTGTAATGTCCCAGGCCGCATAATTCGGCGCACGCGATCTCGTAATCGCCGATTTCCGTAGGGGTGAAGTGCATGTGAATAATCAATCCCGGTACCGCATCCTGCTTGAAACGAAACGACGGGACAAAGAAGCTGTGGATCACGTCGATGGCGCGCAGGCTGAGATCCACTTCGCGGTTCACCGGCACGAACATCGTTCCGGTAACGACGTCGTCTTTCGCGGCTGGATCATCGGGGTCGAGCCCAATCGCCGCCTCGTTGCCCGAGGAGGGATCGATCAAATCGGGCTTGGTCGCGCCGAATTTTCCATCCGGCCCGGGATAGCGAAAATACCAGGCGAACTGCATGCCCGTGACTTCCACGGGCACGGCGCCGGCCTTGGCCGGCTCAAAGCGTTCGGCCGCCCAGATGGGACTGCCCATCAGGTTCAGGCCGATAAAGAGGATCGCAGTCAGCGTGGTCCACATCACCTCGAGCTTGGTATTGCCATGAGAATAGGAAACGGCTCGTGGCTTGCCGCTGTCGCGATACTTCCAGGCGAGATAGCCTAATCCGCATTGCGCAGCGACAAAGACAATTCCCATCAGAACGAAGGTGAAGGCAAACTGGTGATCAATGCTGGGCGCGGCCGCTGCCACCCCTTTTGGTAGCCACCAGGTTTTCGCCGCGAAGAAGTAAGTGCTGACAAACGTGATCAACCAGATAATGCAGAGAAGCGCGAGGCCCATCCACTAGCCTCCCCTTTTTGTAATGATTCGCCCCACATCCGCTGCCATTCCTCAGCTCTTTGAAGGAAGCTGCGGCTGGCCCCGAAGTCTATCACAGGGCAATGTGACCTATGCAACTCGGTGATGTGAGGTCGCGAAACCGTGGGTGACCAGTGTTGTGGAATTCAACGCGCACGCCTGACCCCGCGGACATGAGGGCAGACGCTATCACTCTCCATGCCGTCATCCTGAGTCAAGCGTCAGCTTGACGAAGAGCTTGCCCTGAGCGAGGCGAGCGAAGCGCGGCGCGTCGAAGGGATCTCGCGTGCTGAACCGTGAACTCGATTTGTCCTGGTATGCTTTCTCGATGACAATGTGCTCATGCCCGACGAGCGCACCAGCTGGAACCAACGCTATCGCGAGCACTCCCACAGCGCGCTCCAGCCCGATCTGTTTCTCGTGAACAGCTACGAGGAGTTCATCCAGCCGCTCTTTCCCCATGGCGGCCTCGCGCTCGACGTGGCCGGAGGCGTGGGCCGGCACGCGATCTGGTTAGCCCAGCGCAACTGGAAAGTAGATCTGGTAGATATCTCGGAGCTCGGGATTGCGCAGGCGAAACAGCGCGCAAAGAACTGCGTCGCCAATATTCAGTTCCTGGTAGAGGACGTGAAGAACTTCTCATTTCCCAGAAACCGTTACGATCTAGTCTTAGTCTTCTTCTATCTGGAGCGTACGATTTTTCCGAAACTGCTCCGCACCTTACGTTCCGGCGGTCTGCTGCTCTACAAAACCTACACCCGGGAGCAACGCAAGCTCGGAGGAGGCCCCAGCCATCCTATGTACCTGCTGAAAGCGAATGAATTGCTGCATGCGTTTTCCAAACTGCAGATTCTTTTTTACCAAGAAACAATCCGGCAACGCGGCATCGCCGAGTTGGTCGTGAAAAAACTCTAATTTTTTTCTCTGCGTTCCTCTGCGCTCTCGGCGGTGAATTAGAATCATCCGCTTATGCCCAAGAAAGCCCACGGACACGACACGCGCTACGTTCGCCTCCAGAAGAACTACTGCTTCGCCTGCGGCAAGCACAACCCGGAAGGCATGCGCCTGAAGTTTGCTTACGACGAAGATCGCGACTGCTTTGTCTGCCGCTTCCGCCTGGGCAAGCGTTACACCGGGCCGCCCGGACACAGCCACGGCGGCATCATCGCCACCATCCTCGACGAAGCTATGGGCAAGGTGAACAAGCTCCGCCACGTGGTTGCTCTGACCTCGCAAATCACCGTGGACTATCTCAAGCCGGTGCCCTTGAACAAACCGCTGCGCGTCGAATCGCGCGAAGTGCGAGTCAATGGCCGTCGTCACATTAATATGGCCGAGATCCTGAATCCGAAAGGCGAAGTGCTGGCCCGCAGCCGTGGAACCTTCGTCGCGATCGACCCGCATCGTATGTTTGCGAAATTTGTCGAGCGGTAAAAACAAACCGGCCACGGATGCACACGGATTAATGGTCGTTTGGGATCGGTCAGAGCAATTCTTTCAGTGCCTTTGCGAGTGTCTCCACCCCGCGGCGAAGTTCTTTGGGATCTACGGCCGCAAACCCGAGAATCAATCCATCTTTTCGCGCGCGCCCGGACGCATATCGACTGAGCGGCACAACTTCTACATCTCTCTCGGCAGCAGCTTTCGCCGCGTGCTCCGCGCCGATTCGTCCCTTCAGCCAACCCACCGTTTGCAGGCCGGCCTCGACCTGGGAAATCTCCAACAGGTCCTGCAGTTTCTCTCGTGCACCCTCCAGCAGGACGGATAGGCGTTCGGCGTAAACTTCGCGCATGCGGCGAATGTGCCGGGCAAAGTGTCCTTGCGTGATGAAGTCGCAGAGCACGGCTTGCTCCAGCAGCGGAGGATGATGCGTGCTCACCGACTCGGCCGCCGCGAACACATCCACCATTTCCGTGGGGACCACCAGATACCCGAGCCGCAGGGCAGGGAAGAGGACAGCGCTGAAGCTCCCTGCAAAAATCACCACGCCGGAGCGGTCCAGCCCTTGCAGCGCTGGAATCGGGCGTCCGGAATAACGGTACTCACTGTCGTAATCATCTTCGAAGATCAAAGTGCCCGATCGCCGTGCCCACTCCAGCAGCGCGAGCCGACGGCGCAGGCTCATAGTTACGCCGAGAGGGAACTGATGCGCAGGGGTTACATAAACCAGCCGCGCACGCCGCCAGCGTCTGATCCCACGTTCGAGGTCCAAGCCTTCGTCGTCCACCGAGACGGAACAGATTTTCGCGCCCACCGCGCGGAAGACAACGGCCGCGCCGGGATAGCCGGGTTCCTCCATCCATACCGGCTCGCCGGGATTGAGCAGAACTCGCGCCGTGCGATCCAAAGCTTCCTGGGCACCGGAAACAATCAGAACCTGTTCGGTTGAGCACTTCACCCCGCGCGACGTGTTCAGGTACTCAGCCACCGCTTCTCGTAGTGGGCGGTATCCCAAGGCTTCGCCACCGGCCAGCAGGTGAGTCGATACTCGTCGCAGCCGCCGTGCCGCTACCTGGGCCCATAGCGTGGTAGGAAAAAGATCCAGAGCGGCCAAGTTCGCCCGAAAGGCGCGAATCGGCCGTGTGCTCGTGGGCGGAAGAAACGGCTGCAACCGGCGAGCATAGGGCGATAGCGAGACATGCCGATGCGGCAGTTTCTTTTCCTGCCGCACTCGTCCGACTTGCAGCAGTTGATCCGGAAGCACCTGGCTGACATAAGTACCCGATCCCGCTCTGCCTTCCACATAACCCTCGGATTTCAACTGTTCAAAGGCCGTAACCACGGTTGGACGCGAGACCCGGTAGGCCTGCGCCAGGTCACGCGTGGCCGGCAGGCGCGACCCGGGCCGCAAGCGTCCGGCCAGAATCGCCGAACGGAGCTCCTCGTATAGCCAGCGGTACAGGTTGCGGCCGGCGCGGGGCGCAGCCAGACTCAAAGGTAGTGTGACGGTCCCTTTGGGCATAACAGAAGTGGTATGGCACAAATATCATAAATGGTTATTGCGACAATACCAATATAAAAATAGGTTGGTAGCAGATAGTCATTCAGAAAGATTCGAGCGCGCCCCCAGGGTGCGAAGAAAGAGTGCCGTCATGTCCCAGAACAACGGAAATCCCACGAGTCTGCGTCTGAAAACCGGCTTAGCCGAAATGCTGAAGGGCGGCGTCATCATGGACGTCACCAACGCTGAGCAGGCGGTCATTGCGGAGCAGGCCGGCGCCGTGGCGGTCATGGCTCTGGAGCGGGTGCCCGCGCAGATCCGCGCCGAGGGTGGTGTCGCCCGCATGGCTTCGCCTAAGAAGATTCGCGAGATCATGGACGCCGTCTCTATCCCGGTGATGGCCAAGTGCCGTATCGGTCACTTTGCCGAGGCACAAATCCTGCAGGAACTCGGCGTGGATTACATCGACGAATCCGAAGTCCTGACCCCCGCCGACGAAGCCCATCACGTCGACAAGCACGCTTTTACCGTCCCGTTCGTTTGCGGAGCCCGCAATTTAGGCGAAGCGCTCCGACGCATCGCGGAAGGGGCAGCCATGATTCGCACGAAAGGCGAAGCAGGCACTGGCGACGTCGTCCATGCCGTGAAGCACATGCGCCAGATCATGTCACAAATGCGGGAATTAACCGTGCTGCGCGAAGAAGAGCTTTATGCTCGCGCCAAAGACCTGCAAGCACCTTATGAACTGGTGCACCTGGTTGCCAAGGAAGGGAAGCTGCCGGTACCAAATTTCTCCGCCGGAGGTATTGCCACTCCGGCCGACGCGTCGCTGGTTATGCAACTGGGTGCCGAGTCGGTTTTTGTCGGGTCGGGAATCTTCATGAAGGACTCGACCACCTTTGCCGATCCGGCGGATGCCGAGCGCCGTGCCCGCGCCATCGTGCGCGCCACCACGCATTACAACGACCCTAAAGTATTACTTGAAGTCAGCTCCGACGTCCCCAGCGCCATGAAAGGCCTGGCCGTCGGGGCCATGGACGAAGCCCAGCTGCTGCAAACCAGAGGATGGTAAGAGAGGGCACGACTTCAGTCGTGCCCTTTACCAATGAACGCCGTAAAGCCCCGCCCCTCAGGCCTGGGGATATAAGGCGTATTTTGCGAAGCAAAACCGATTGTGCTTGTATTAGATAGATATCCTCCCGAGCCGAATGGCGAGGAATCTGCTTTTCGGTACGCTCTATGAAAGTTGGAGTCCTCGCCGTCCAGGGCGATTTCGATGCTCACCGCAAGCGCCTCGAACAACTAGGCGCCGAAGTCATCCTGGTGCGCAAGCCCGAGCAACTGGAGGAAGTCGACGGCCTCGTGATCCCCGGCGGCGAGTCGGGTGCTTTCCTCCGAATCCTGGGTGAAGAAGGTGTCGAGAAGCTCAAACAATTCGTTCGAGTCAAGCCCACCTTCGGCACTTGTGCCGGCGCCATCCTTCTGGCCAAAGAAATCACCAATCCCGAGCAACCCGGCCTCGGCGCTCTGGATATCCGTATTCGACGCAATGCCTACGGCCGCCAGATCGACAGCTCGATTCGCGAAGGCCGATTCGGCGATGCACCCATAGAGATGGTCTTCATCCGTGCTCCCAAAATTGAGCGCGTGGGCCCGGGCGTTGAGGTCATTGCCACAGAAGGCCACGATCCCGTAGCCGTACGCCAAGGCAAAACTATGGCTGCCACCTTCCACCCCGAACTTTCTGAGGACAGCCGTATCCACCAGGAATTCCTTAAGCTGGTTAGCAACGGACGCAAATGAGCGGCCGGGACGCCCGCCCGACAGCCGGCAAGATGCCGCGCTACTCCCGAAGAAATCTCTTGACACGGCCATTTATGTAACCGTATAGTTACACATTATGCGAAACCGTTCGGTTACGTATTCGACCGAATCCACCTTTCAGGCGCTGGCCGATCCCACGCGCCGCGCCGTGCTGGATCTGCTGCGTCGCGGCCGCCAGCCCGCCGGCCAGATCGCACAATCGTTTCCCGTTTCACGGCCTGCTATCTCCAGGCACCTGCGGTTGCTCCGTCGGGCCCACTTGGTCCAAGAGAAAAAAGAGGGAAGACATCGTTTTTACCAGATCAACCCGGAACCTCTGAAAGCTGTTGATCGGTGGCTCGAGTCGTATCGCGTCTTCTGGAGTGCCAATCTGGCTAGCCTGAAGGCGTTTGTCGAGGCCGAGCACGCCAGGGAATTAGAAAAAAACAAAGCTAAATAACCTGAGGAGGATTCAGATGAAAGCAGTGCGGAATGCGATGTTGTTTATCCTGGCGCTGGCCACGACCACCGCCTTGGCTCAATCCGATGCGCAAAAGTCATTCGACAAGTTGAAGTCTCTGGCTGGCACGTGGCAGGGAAAAGACCAGGCCAGCAGGCCAGTTCAGGTCTCCTATCGGGTGACTTCCGGCGGTTCTGCGCTGATGAGCGAGATTCAGAGCGAAGAGGACATGATCACCATGTTCCATCTTGACGGCGATCGCCTGCTGATGACCCACTACTGCGGAGCCGGCAACCAACCACGCATGAAAGCGAGCGCCTCGCCGGACGGCAAGACGATTACATTTGAATTCCTCGACGCCACCAATCTGCCTACTCCGCAAACCGGACACATGCATCGCGTGGTGTTCAATCTGATCGATGCCAACCATCACACCGAAGAGTGGACCTTCCTCGCTGACGGCAAAGAGGTAAAAGAACTTTTCGATCTCCAACGCAAGAGCTAAACCGGTTCTGAGCCCGGCGCAAGCCGCGCGAAGAATCCCGCACGGAATGGCGTCATGCTGAGGCCGGCGTCAGCCGGCCAAGGCTTGCCCTGAGCGACACCGAGCAAATGCGAGGTGGAGTCGAAGGGATCTCGCGAGCACCACCGGAGAGTCCGCCACCTCAAGGAGCACTCCATGGCCAATGCGATCGTCACGCCCGACCAAGATGCTGTGGTTGCGGAAATAGAAATCGCTGCCCCGCCGGAACGCGTCTTCGCAGCGATCAGCGACGCCGAGCAACTCAAGCGCTGGTGGATATCGCCCATCTGCGACGAGACGTTCTGGAACATGGATCCTCGCCCCGGCGGCAAATGGGGCTTCGCCACCACGCCCGCCAGCCAATCCATCAACGGGGTGAACGAGTTCCAATGCCGCGGTGAGATTCTTGAGTACGTCCCTCCACGCCTGCTGGTTTATACGTGGATCGCTAATTGGAACGACAAACCCGATTCAATCACCGTTGTGCGCTGGGATCTGATCGCCACACCCGGCGGGACGCGCGTCAAAGTCACCCACAGCGGACTGGTCCAGCAGCCGACGACTCGCGAGCTGTATCGTGGGGGCTGGCCGGGAGTCATTCATAGCTTGCAAAAATACTTGGAGAAGAGAGCGTGAACTATGTCTACGGTTAGTGTTAGTCCAGATCAGGATGTTATCGTCGCAGAAATTCAGATTGCCGCCCCGCCCGATCGCGTGTTTCAGGCGATCACCGACCCGCAGCAGGTGCCGCAATGGTGGGGACAGCAAGGTATGTATCGCGTCACCAGTTGGGAGGGTGATTTGCGCCCGGGCGGCAAGTGGTGCAGCCGGGGAACTCGCGCCGATGGAAGTTCGTTTCAAGTCGCGGGTGAATACGTGGAGGTCAATCCGCCCCATGTACTCGTGCATACCTGGAATCCCACCTGGGCGCAGCTACCCACGACTACGGTCCGCTGGGAACTGAAGGCGCAGGAGGGTGGAACTTTGGTGACCATTCGGCATAGCGGTTTTGCTGGCCATGCTGAGGCCGCGCAAGATCACAGCAAGGGCTGGACGAGGGTCCTGGGCTGGATGGAGGCCTTCGTAGAGAAACAACAAACGATCGACTCTCGAAACTGAGCAACAACACTCGGTAGAGACGGGGCTTGCCCCGTCTCTGTTCCGAGCCCATTCTGTTTCCGCCCGCGTTATACTTGCCTATATGGCTGTGGGCTCGGACAAAACCTTCTACCTCGAAACTTTCGGGTGTCAGATGAACGTCCATGACTCGGAAAAAGTCATTGGCACGCTCGTTTCGCAAGGCTACCGCCAGGTTTCGACGGTTGAAGAAGCAGGGCTGATCCTCTACAACACCTGCTCGATCCGTGACAAGGCCGAGCAGAAGGTGTTCCACCGCCTCGCCGACTACAAGAAACTGCAAGCGGAAGGCAAGAAGTTCGGAGTGCTGGGGTGCGTCGCCCAGCAGGAAGGCGAGAAAATTTTCGAGCGCGCCCCGCACGTTTCCATGGTCTGCGGCTCGGCTTCATATCGGAACCTGCCGCAAATGTTGGTTCAGATCGAGGCAGGGAAGAGCCGCATAACCGGACTCGACGACCGCCAGACCGACGAGTGCTTTGAAACCGAGTTCACCGCCCGCACGAATCCTCATCGTGGCTACATCACGATCATCGAGGGTTGCGACAAGTTCTGCGCCTACTGTGTGGTGCCCTTTACACGCGGCAAGGAACGCAGCCGCACCTCGGAGTCGGTGCTCGCCGAAGCCCAACGCATGGCGGATCTCGGTTATACGGAAATCCAGCTCCTGGGCCAAAACGTGAACTCCTACCGGGATCCGCTGGGAAAGAAGAGCTTTGCCGAACTGCTAAGTGCGGTGGGCGCGGTCCCAGGCATTAGGCGCGTGCGTTTCACCACATCGCATCCCCGAGACTTCGGCCGCGACATTGTGCAAGCCATCGAGTCGCAGTCGTCCCTCTGCGACCACGTTCATCTCCCGGTTCAGAGCGGCTCGTCGCGTGTTCTGGACGCAATGCAGCGTCTCTACAACCGTGACCAGTACCTGGAGCGCATCGCCTGGATGAAATCGGCCCAGCGGGAAATCAGTATTACGACCGACATCATCGTCGGTTTCCCGGGAGAAACTGAAGCCGACTTCGAGGACACCCTTTCCTTGCTGGAGCAGGTCGAATATGACGGGGTATTTTCCTTCAAATACTCGCCCCGCCCCAACACCCCGGCTTTGAAGTACGCCGATCCCATCCCCGACCAGGAAAAGTCACGGCGGCTGGCGGTCTTGCAGGAAAAGCAGCGGGAAATCCAGCGGCGCCGCTACCAGCGTCACATCGGACAAGTGGTTGAAGTCATGGTGGAAGGGAAGAACGACACCCGTGGCCAGTGGATGGGCCGAACTTCTCAGAACAAGGTTCTCAATTTCACCGCAGCACAGTCGGCGCACCCGGAAACCGGCAGCTACGCCCCGGTCGAGGTAACCGCTAGTTTTCCCAACAGCTTGTTGGGGGAAATGGTGATATAAGGAATTTTCAAATTGCCAATTGCCGATTGCCAATGGCGGCCGTCTCAATTCGGCAATTGGAAATCGGCAATCGGAAATCTCCCGGAGGACACGATGGAAGTGGAAATGAAGATTCGCGGGCTGATGATGGACCCGGTCACCAACATGCCCATCGTGATCCTTAAGGATGTGGGCAGCGACACAGTCCTGCCCATATGGGTGGGCATGTACGAGGCCAATGCCATCGCCCTGGAAATCGAAAAAGTCACCACCCCGCGTCCCATGACCCATGACCTCATCAAAAACGTCCTCACCGGGCTCGATACCCAGGTCCACAAAGTAGTCGTGACCGAACTCCGGGAAGATACCTTCTACGCGGTGATCTGGCTGGACCGCGGCGGACAGGTTATCAGTATCGACTCCCGACCTTCGGACGCGCTCGCCTTGGCCTTGCGCGTGGATTGCCCGATCTTCGTGGAAGATGAGGTCTTGAAGAACTCCAAGCTGGCTTCGAACGTCTCCGACCGAGTCACTAGCGAAGAGCTCCGCAAGTGGCTCGAAGGACTCGGAGACGACGACTTGGGCCGATACAAAATGTGAAGAATTGCCGATTGCCGATTGCCAATTGAGAAGCCGGGCCAATCGGCAATTGGAAATCGCCAATCGGCAATGTCATGGATCCCGCCGAGCAGCTCCAGCGCCTCTACCTGGCCGGTTTCGAACTCCAGACGTTTGATCGCTTTCCCAAGTGCATTGGAGTGATCCGCGACAACTGCGTAGCGCTGCTGGTACCCGGCACTGAGGGCCTGCAGATTCTGGGCACTGCCGGGTGGCGCATGGGGGAAGTGATGGGTGTGCTGGTCGAAAAAGACGGGCGCCAGGTCTTTCAAGCCAAGGAGGAGATCGTCGAGGCCACTCCGGAAAGACTGGAAAGCCTTCGGCGGTTCCGACAAGACTTAACCGTTCTGCTCAACGTCCTCACATGATGACGTCCTCCTAAGTTGATGCATAAGTTATATATTGACATCAGCACTTGGACACTGTCATCATTCCAGTATATGAGAACCACCCTCAACATCGACGACGACATCCTACAGGTACTGAAACAGTACGCCGACAGCCGAGCCCTGCCGATCGGAAAAGCAGCTTCTGAGTTGGTACGGCGGGGGCTTGCCGCTCCGTGCCCAACCCGGGTCATCGATGGGGTTGTCGTCTTCGATCTGCCAAAAGATTCGCCTAAGGTGACTTCGAAGCGAGTCAAGGAACTGGAGTCGGAATCGCTGTGAAGGGCCTGCTAGACGCGAACGTCCTCATCGCCCTGGCCTGGCCCACTCATGAAAGTCATCTAAAGGTAAGGCAATGGTTCCATCGCAACGCCCGCCATGGCTGGGTAACGTGTCCTTTCACCGAGGCGGCTTTCGTGCGGATTCTATCCAACCCGGCTTTTTCTCCGAATGCGGTCACCCCGATGGAGGCAATGCGGGTGCTGGTGGCCAACCTTGGGCATCCGCAACACGAATTCTGGCCGGCGGATCTCACCCTCCAGGAGGCACTTTCCTCCTTCGAAAGTAAGCTCGGAGGACACCAGCAAATCTCCGACGCCTATCTCTTGGCTCTTGCCATTCACAAAGGCGGGAGGCTGGTTACACTCGACAAAGCTATCGCCAGTCTGTTAGGACCTGACGCTGCCGACAATTCGGTCGAAATCATCTCATGACGCGTGCGCGGCAAGGGGGAAAGCCGCGAAGAGAGTATCTCACCGACCGGAGAAGAGGGCCCCTTAGCGATTCTGTGCTGGCAACCCCGGACTTTACATAATACTTCTTATCGGACATTGCCTATAAACGCTGGGCGTCCAATCTGCTTCTGAGCGCTTTACGTTCTCCCGCCGCCTTCGACGCCCTGAGCGGCCGATTCCCCACTCAGCACGATGCCAGGATGGAACAATGTTCCGGCGACCCGGGTGGCGATGGCGATCAATTCCTTCTGCCCGCAGAAGACTTTAACCTGCCGCGCCCGGGATAAATCTGGAAGGTTCACGGCGCGGCCAGTGCGGATCAAGGCGGCAGCCTCTTCTGTAGCCGTCACCGACGGCAGTTGTGGCAGGAGTTTGCGAGGGTGCACGAACAGCTCAGTGACCGGGAACTTCTCGATGGCAGCCTCCACCTCCTCCAGAGTGTGAGCATCCCCAATCTCGAATTCCGCCACCGCAGTACGCCGCAACGATTCCAGGTGTCCGCCGCAACCCAATTGCTGGCCCATTTCGTGGGCTACCGAGCGCAAGTACGTCCCTGAGCCAACCCGAGCTCGGAAACCGGCCTGGCCGTCCTCCACCTCGAGGATCTCGAATGCCTTGATCTCGACCCGCACCGGCTTCAAATCCACCTGCTTGTGTTTGCGGGCCAATTTGTAGGCGGGTACCCCGTGGATCTTCTTGGCCGAGAACGGCGGCGGCAACTGCTCGATCACGCCCACAAATCCCGCAGCCAATTTCCGTAATACCTCAAGTGAAGGTTTAACTTCTTGCGGCGGGGTGGTTGGTTCTCCATCCCCGTCGTAGGTATCGGTAGCGAAGCCAAACCGGATCACCCCTTCGTAAGTCTTCTCCGATGCGGTGTAGAACTGCGCCAGTCGCGTCAGGCTTCCCAGGACTAAGGGCAGTACCCCGGTGGCGAGGGGGTCGAGGGTTCCCAGGTGTCCAACCGAGCGCTGGCCGAGCAAACGCCGTACCCGGCTGACCACGTCGTGCGAAGTCAGCCCGGCCGGTTTGTCGATTACCAGGACTCCGTTCATTGGCGCGCTTCTGTTATCGTGAAGGCGGATGCGGCATCTGGTCAACCGCAAAAGTTTCCCGCATTGCGCCGGGACCTTCGCATCCAACCAACGCAAGAGCGATGATCCCCATCCGCGACGACGCGCCTCGTTCTACTACTCCCTACATCACTTATTTTCTGATCATCCTCAATGTGATCGTGTTTCTGTACGAGGCTCTGCTCGGTGTGCAAAGCCATGCTGCCCTCAATGCCCTGCTGTTCCAGTTCGGAGTCGTGCCCCGGGTCGAGACCGCCATCCTCAGCGGCAGCACAGACTTGACCCCCGCGGCGGCCGCCATCCCTGTTTTCACCTCCATGTTTCTGCACGGCTCCTGGCTACACGTCATCGGCAATATGTGGTTTCTTTGGATCTTCGGGGACAACATTGAAGACTATTTGGGCCATTTCAAATACTTGATCTTTTATCTCCTGAGCGGCTTGGCCGCGGGTGTGTTGCACATCCTCTTCAATTTGAATTCAGGAGTTCCCAGCGTGGGCGCGAGCGGAGCCATAGCCGGGGTGATGGGCGGGTACCTCATCCTGTACCCCAGGGCCCGGGTTTTGACCCTTGTACCCCTAATCATTTTCTTTACCTTTTGGTGGCTGCCGGCTTGGATTTTCTTGATTTATTGGTTCGTCATACAGTTTCTCAGCGGAGCGGCCACCGCGATTGCCTCCACCAGCCAGACCGGCGGCGGCATTGCTTTCTGGGCGCACGTCGGTGGGTTTGCTGCTGGCGTTCTAATGATCAAGATCTTTCCGCCCCGCCGCCGACGCTTCAGCTATGGAACTTGGTGACTATCCCCTATGTCGTCATCCTGAGCAGAATTTAGGCTGCGAAGGATCTGGCGTGCAGAACCGAGGATGGGGAAGGCTACAACTCTCCCGCCGTGGGCATAACGGTTAGCTCTTCCACCGTGCTATTTGCAGGGAGAACTAAGGCTGATACCAAAGCCACCGCAACCGTCTCCGGGGACATCATCTTCTCCCGCGGTGCGTCCGGCCAGAATTGGTTCCAGATCTCCGTATCCGTAGGACCAGGCATAAGTGCAATAACGCGAATTCCCTTCGGCCTGACTTCTTCGCGGAGCGTGTTCGTCAGACCTAGCGCACCGTGCTTGGAAGCGCAGTAGGCAGATTCCCCGGCGAATGTTCCCTTGGCGGCAACCGAAAGATTGTTCACGATGGTCGAGCCGTTGCCCATGAGCGGCAGCGACGCCCGCGTCACCAGGAACATCCCGGTCAGGTTGGTAGCCAGGACTTTTCCCCAAACATCGGCGCCCAGCTTCTCAACGGGCGCCATCGCATGCGAAATCCCGGCATTGTTGATAAGAACATCGAGTCGCCCGAATTCCTTCTTCACGGCGGCAAACAGCGCCTCGACCGACTGGGCATCGCTCACGTCGCAAGCCTGCGCCAGCACCCGAACGCCACGTTCCGCCACTTTCCTGTTGGCCTTCTTCAGGTTGTTCGGATTGCGACTGGTGATGACAAGATCGCAGCCTTCCGCCGCCAAAGCGTGTGCGATGGCCAAGCCAATACCCTGGCTGGCGCCGGTGACCAGCGCAACTTTGTCTTTCAGCCGGCCAGCCGAGCGCCTTTCGGCCACGCTTAGACCCCGTTGCTCTTGTTGCGAATTAGAGAGAGGAATTCCGTCCGCGTTTCCTGCTCTTCGCGGAAGCACCCGAGCATCGACGAAGTGACCGCTTCGGAGTGCTGTTTCTCGACGCCACGCATCATCATGCACAAGTGCCGCGCTTCAATCACCACTCCCACGCCCTGCGGTTCAATTGCTTTCTGGATGGTCTCGGCAATTTGCGTGGTCAGCCGCTCCTGGATCTGCAGCCGCCGCGAGAAAATTTCAATAAGCCGCGGGATCTTGCTCAGGCCAATCACTTTTCCCTTAGGGATATACGCGACGTGCACCTTACCGAAGAACGGCAGCATGTGGTGTTCGCACAAGCTGAACATCTCCACATCTTTTACGATCACCATCTCATCGTAACTGACCGTGAACAGCGCCCCCTTCAGCATGGCCTCGGGATCTTCCTGGTAGCCGCGCGTTAGGTATTCGAAAGCGCGATGCACACGCCCCGGCGTGCGTGTCAAGCCTTCTCGTTTGGGATCTTCTCCCAACCGCACGATCATCTCGCGCACCAACTCTTCAAAAGTAGCGCTGGTTACTGTAGCTGGTTCGGTTGCTGGTGACATTGTGGCTCCCTGTTTTGTCGGGCGAACGGCCGTGTGGGGGCGGACCTCTGACCCGCCTGGCTAGCCTTCACGCTCTACTCGCGCAATTCCGTGCCGCCCGCGTACTCGAACGAATTCATCATGGTTTCTTCTAATCTCACTTTTTCCAGATGTGCGTAGCGGAACCCGCGCTGCAAAATATCGTAGATCTCTTCGCACAAGTTTTCCGTAGTCGGCACCGTCTTTGCGAATTCCGACAACCTATTCAAATTCTGGTGATCGAACTTCTCCAGGACTTCGCCCTCTACAAACTGATCCAGATCGACCAAGTTGCACACCATGCCGGTGCGATCATCCACCGGCCCGCTGACCGTCACTTCCAGCGTGTAGTTATGTCCATGTCCATGCGGGTTGTTGCACTTGCCGTAAGTGGCGCGATTCTCCTCGGCCGACATCGCATCATTGTGCAACCGGTGCGAAGCCGAAAATAGATATCGTCGCGATAGGTGCGCCTTCATGCTTCTCCGTAAAAATCCACAAACAGATCCGGCGTTTCGTAGACTCGCACGCGATGCAGTTTGGCAGTCTTCAACTTTGGCTCCAGCCGCTGCCAGATCGCAATCGCAATGTTTTCGGTGGTCGGAATGCGCCGGCTGAACTCTGGTACTTCCTTATTCAGAAACCGGTGATCGAGCGCATCCAGCACTTCCCTGTTCATGACCTCTTTCAATTGCTTGAGATCAACCACAAACCCTGACCGCGGGTCGACCTCGCCCTTAACCGTGACTTCGAGCATGTAGTTGTGACCGTGCCCGTTCGGGTTGTTGCACTTACCAAAGATGCGCTTGTTCTCTTCCGAAGTGAATTCCGGGTTGTGATAGTAATGCGAGGCTGAGAACTCCGCTTTGCGTGTCAGATAGACCATGATTGCCCCGGGGTAGCGCCGGCGTCCCGCCGGCAATCTGACCCGCGTACCGCCGGAGAAGTTTGGTTACCCGACAAACTTTCCCCACGATACACGCGGCCTTTCCACGTCACAGTTCCCTTCTTATAAGAGAGCGTCGAGCGCATCAAAAGATACGCAAACAAGGGCAAGCCGAAGATCGCAAACAGATTCGCATCCCAAGAGAAGTGTGCTCTGAGAATGCGCCGAAGAAACAAGCCATACAAGCCGACGGTGACAATCCCGGCCGCAATGCCGGATTGCGTTCCTCCCTTAAGCAGCGCAACAACGGTGAACACCACACCGCCAGCAATCAAGAGAAACTCGGAAAGGCGCAAGGCGGCGAGCCTCCTTGCCTTCGGAAACAACAGTGCCAGGTTCTTCGTCCATCCTTCTCGCATCTGGGCGAAGCTGCGGTACATGCGCGTGCTCACCGCGTCTCCGCCAAAGCGGAAGTACAGCTTTCGTCCTGTGCGCTTAACCACTTGAGCCAGCGCAACATCTTCAAGGAGGCTACTAGCGACTGAGGCAACCCCGCCCACCGACTCGTAAGCTTCCCGCGCGATCAGCAAGTACTGCCCATTAGCCGCCGCGACGGGCGACGCCGGATCGCTCACTTCTGAAGCCTGGTAGGTGCGGGCCAGCTCCGCGAAAATCACGGGCATCACCGCCTTTTCGCAGAACCCATGGACCTGTTGTTTCGGAGAATAAGAAAGGAGTGCCACTTCATGTTGCTTGGCTTCAGCCAGGCTGCGCGCTAGCGATCCGGGAAGGTGGACGGTGTCGGCATCCGTAAAGAGCAGCCACTCACCTCGCGCTTCTTTCGCCCCGGCTGCCACCGCATTACTTTTTCCGTTCCAGCCCGATGGAGGCTCGGGAGCATCGATTACCCGCACTCCTGGAAATGAAAGCGCAATTTCCCTCGTGTGATCGGTAGAACCGTCATTCACCACCAGAATTTCGAAGCTTACCCCAGTTTGCCGGGTCAGAGATTCCAAGCATCTCGCCAGGCAAGCCTCCTCGTTCCGAGCGGGTACGATGATCGACACTTCAGGCTGCACGGTTTCTCGCCTCACGGTAGGCCAAATTGTTTATTATATCTTTGTGAGAAGGTTTCTTTCCCCCCTCCCGATTCTTGTTCTTTTTCTGCTGGTTGGCTGCTACAGCGGCTCGCGCCCACCCCGCATTGGCACCAATGCGCCTGATTTCACCGTGCAAGATGCCGACCGCAAAGTCACGCTCAGCCAGTTACAGGGCCAGATTGTAGTGCTCAATTTCTGGGCGACTTGGTGTCCACCGTGCGTGGAAGAAATGCCGTCTCTTATCGCCATGTCGCAGCGCATGAAGGACAGAGGGGTAACGGTGGTGGGCGTCAGCATCGATGTCGATGGCGAAGCCTACCATAGGTTCCTGAAAGACCACGGTGTGAATTTTCTGACTGTCCGCGACCCCGACCAGAAAAGCAGCAGGCTCTACGGAACATCAGGCTGGCCCGAGACCTACATCATTGACCGCAACGGCGTAGTCCGCCGCAAGTTCATCGGCCCGGTGGATTGGAATTCGCACGAGGTGTCGGAGTTCCTCAGTAAGCTCTCCCAAGCTCAGAAATCGTAGGTTTTGCGTCTTGTCATTCCGGGCTGGCTTCAGCTTCCGAGGCTTGTCATTCTGAGCCGAACGGCGAGGAATCTGCTTCTTTATGACTTGTCATTCCGAGTCGGCTTCAGCCGACGAGGAATCTGGTTTTGTCTGGAATCACTCGCTACAGCGCAACCTTCCTCAACCGCAGCGAATTCGTGATCACTGACACTGAACTGAAACTCATCGCAGCTGCGGCAATGATTGGGCTTAGCAAGATCCCGAAGAAGGGATAAAGCACCCCCGCCGCAATCGGCACGCCCACCGAGTTATAGATAAACGCAAAGAACAGATTCTGCCGGATATTGCGCATGGTCGCCTGGCTCAACCTGCGCGCCCGCACGATTCCAATCAGATCCCCCTTCACCAGGGTGACCCCGCCGGTTTCCATGGCAATGTCAGTCCCGGTACCCATCGCGATGCCGACATTCGCCTGGGCCAATGCCGGCGCATCATTGATGCCGTCCCCAGCGACAGCTACGATTCGACCTTGCTTCTGCAACCGGGCTACTACCTCCGCTTTTTTCTCAGGAAGCACCTCCGCTTCCGGTTCGTCAATGCCCAAACGCTGCGCGACCGCTTCGGCAGTGGCGCGGTTATCGCCCGTGAGCATCGCCACGCGAATACCTTGTGCCTTTAGCTCGCGGATGGCTTCGGGCGCAGATTCCTTGATCGGATCGGCGATCCCCAGCACTCCGGCCGGCGCACCGTCCACGGCCACAAGAATCGCGGTTTGCCCCGCCTGGCGCAGACCTTCGGCGCGAGTCTGAAGTTCCCCTGTAGCAGTTCCCAACTCGCGCAGGAAGCTTTCGTTGCCCGCAGCCACGGTCCTGCCGTCCACTTTTCCTGCCACTCCCTTGCCAGGCACGTAGCGGAAATCCCGAACTTCGCCGAGCTTGGTTCCCTGTTCCTTCGCGGCACGGACTACAGCGAAACCCAGAGCATGCTCGCTTCCCTGCTCCACGCTGGCGACCAGGCGGATCAGTTCTGATTGCTCGATCGCACCCAGGCTGATTACCGATACCACTTTCGGTTTACCTTCCGTAAGCGTGCCAGTCTTATCGACGATCAGAGTGTCGACTTTCTCGAGCAGTTCGAGAGCTTCCGCGTTCTTGATGAGCACGCCGGCCGTGGCGCCGCGTCCTGTGCCGACCATAATCGCCACCGGGGTCGCTAATCCCAGCGCGCAAGGACAAGCAATGATCAACACTGCCACCGCATTGACCAGCGCATGCGCAAAGCGGGGTTGAGGTCCGAGTAGGATCCACGCCACAAACGTGACCACCGCAATCGAGACCACTGCCGGCACGAACCAGGCTGCCACCCGGTCAGCTACGCGCTGAATCGGAGCCCGGCTGCGCTGCGCCTGGCTCACCAGCCGCACGATCTGGGCCAGCAGCGTCTCACTGCCCACGTGTCCGGCGCGCATGATGAGAGACCCCGTGCCGTTGACCGTTCCGCCAATTACCCGTGCACGCGCTTCCTTCACCACGGGAAGCGATTCGCCTGTGATCATGGACTCGTCTACGCTGCTATTCCCTTCGAGCACAACACCATCAACCGGGATTTTCTCGCCCGGTCGCACGCGCAATCGATCGCCGGGTTTCACCTGCTCGAGGGGAACGTCCTCTTCCCTGCCATCGCGCAGCACTCGCGCGGTCTTCGGACTCAGGTCGAGCAGCGCCCGAATCGCGGCTCCGGTCCGGCTGCGTGCCTTCAATTCCAAAACTTGCCCGAGGAGAACTAGGGTGGTGATCGCCGCGGCGGCCTCAAAGTAAACTTCGGGTTTCCCGCCCATGCCGCGAAACGACTCGGGAAAAATTCCTGGGAAGACGGTAGCCACCACGCTGTACACATAAGCCACGCCCGTCCCCATGGCGATCAGCGTGAACATATTGGTGGAGCGATTGACTACCGACGCCCACCCCCGCTGAAAGAATGGCCATCCGCCCCAGAGCACGGCTGGCGTGGCGAGCAGCAACTCGATCCACGGCAGCCATCCCGCAGGCAAGGCATGCTGCACGGGCATTCCGGGCAGCATGTCAGCCATTGCAATCGCCAGCAGCGGGACGGTCAGCACCAGGCTCACCCAGAAGCGCCGGCTCATGTCGCGCAGTTCAGGATTCTCTTCTTCCTGCACGGTGACCGTGCGCGGCTCCAAAGCCATGCCGCAGATGGGACAAGTCCCTGGCCCGGGCCGGACAATTTCGGGATGCATCGGGCAGGTGTATTCAATCTTCGTCGCGGCGACGGGAGTTTCCGGCTCCAGCGCCATCCCGCACTTGGGACACGCGCCCGGCCCAGTCTGTCGCACCTCCGGACACATCGCGCACACGTACATGCGCTGGTCGGCAGCCTTTGGCTTGCCAGCCGCGATCTGCACCATCGGCGCGCCGCTCTGAGTTTCTGGCTGCCAAGAGTACTGCGATGGGTTCGCCCGGAATTTTTCCAGGCAATGAGCCGAGCAGAAGTAATACGTTCTGCCGGCATGCTCGGCCTTGTGCTTTGCTTGGGCCGGATCGACATCCATCCCACACACCGGATCCTTGACATTGCTGCCTGCTGACGCTGAGTGGGCATGCGCCGCAGCCGGCATCCCGAGCGTCACCAGCCCTGGAGATTTCGATTGACCCGCCAGATATTTTTCCGGCTCGGCTTGGAACTTCTCCGCGCAATGGCCGCAGCAGAAAAAGTAAGCCTTCCCGGCATAGTTAACGTGATGTTTAGCCGTCGCCTGATTCACATTCATGCCGCAGACCGGATCTTTGGCTACCGTTCCGGTCGCCGGTTGGCCTGGATTTGCCATGACCCTCCTCTGCTGAACGGATGCAAGTCTTGCCTGCTAAAAGCTAGAAGCTCGTGGCTAGCAGCTTAAATATTAGATTCTCGGTGCCGCAGCGTCGATTGTTGTATTGTGGAGCGGGAGGAAAGTAGATGACTCAGCTGGAAGTGCGCTACCGTTACGGCGCCACCCCGGGAGAACCCGAATTGCGCGCCATCGACGCCCTGCGCGATGTCTATGGCATCCGCCGCGTCCTCTTCGACGAAAAAGAGCGCATCGTCCGTGTAGAGTTCGACGCATCCCGCTTGAAAGAACCGACCGTAGCCGCCCTGCTGCGCCGGGCCGGAATCGACCTGCAAGAGAAACTCGTACTCGCCTAAGTCCGGCTTTATTTCGTTTTAGGTTCTTGTCATTCCGACCGCAGGGAGGAATCTGCTTCTTGGGATGAGGCAAAACCTGGGAGTTTTAGCCTGACTTTCTGGGAAGAGCTGCCCGGGCGAACCTGAGTGCGGAAACGGGGGGAGGCCGAAGTAGAAAGCAAAGGGGCGCCCAAGAAAACCTCTGGCCGAAGTTTATTCTCAAGAGCGCCCCGTTGCGCGCCACTTCGTCTGCTCTTGCTTTTGCACCTGTCATACCATAGCTAACCAATTGAAAATACGGGGTGCCCTAACCAAAACAACGGGTAGTAATTTCTTTCCCGCAAGCAAGAATTACTTTGAGGTGGAAATTTTGACGAGGAGAATTGCGACAGTGCTGAGGGATTTCCCTTAAGAAACTATCGCCGGCAGCGTGGAGATTTCCACAGCCCGCCGGCGCCAGTTTGAGCTGCTACTTCCAGCCCGAACTGACTTTAGATGATCGCCCCTGACGCGAGTTGTCCCGCGCGGCCGATGTCGACCTGCTGGATTGTGTTCGATGGACCAGCCGGGCTTGTGTGGCGCGGGCATACTTGCCCGCGCATGCCCGCGCATGGGTGGCGAATCGAGAACGGAGCCTCTCAACTTTACCTTGAGCAGTTCGCCGCAATTACGCTGAAGAAAAGTGTTTTCTGAATGAGCTTGCAGGTGTTCCGACTGCATTCTCTCCAACCTTCATTTCCGCTATAATCGAAACCGTTCCTCCACTCTGCAACGATCGCGCCCTTAGCTCAGTTGGATAGAGCGTCTGGCTACGAACCAGAAGGTCGGGAGTTCGAATCTCTCAGGGCGCGCCACTCCTCATTTTTGGCTCTCGCGAAAATCAGGTCGAAGGGCTTTCTGTAAGCAGGAGTGATACTTACGGCGTCGATCTTGCAGTTCGAAAGCACCATTTTCAGCAATTTCGCCTGTTCCGCCGGATTCTGCCTAATGTATAGAGAATAGGCCGCCTTGCCTCCTCTTGAACGTCGGGCAATTCCGGTGTCACATCTGCAATCACCTGATGGAGAACATTTTTGAAAACCGAGTTTCGGCGGAAGTGTCCTGGCGTAACCGACAGAGATGAGTCGAGTTCGCCGATGATCGCCTCGCCAGGAATACCGGTTTTGCATGCGCTTTCCGGATTTGACGTGAAAACAAGGTCATACTTGATCGCGCCCTGTCGTCTCACGACAAAAACTGAGATGTCGTTAGGTCACGGCTGTGGACAATGGGGATGCTTCCGCCCAATGTCCTCGATCTCTGGGTCTTGGCTTGATGCCCGCCTCACATATTTGAGCAATCGCTCGCGTAAGCTTGACATTACGCCCTCTCCCGTTTTGGGACATGCTAGCACGCCGTTTGTTCGCCAGGCGCTGGGGATTCTGAGACGCGATTTATCGCTAACTATTTTCCAGCGGCTCGAGGATCACTATGGGGATATGCCTGTCTGTACGCTCCCGATAAACCTGGTAGCCACCGTAATAAGTAACGAGGCGCGGCCACAGGCGCTCACGCTCTTCGAGGGTCGCCTCCCGAGCCCTTACTTGCCGTATTTCCGGCCCTAGTTGGATTTGTGCTTGGGGATTGGCGCGAAGGTTGAGATACCACGAGGGGTAATGCTCCTTACCTGCATTGGAAGGGACGACAACGATGGATTGCCCTTCCTGGAACCCGAAGATCGGAGCGATCCGTGGCTCGCCGCTTTTCCGCCCAGTTGTGGTGAGGAGGACCACTGGGCATCCCAGCGAGCGGCTGAAAATCCGCCCGCCTGACAGACGATAGATTGCTCGATGGATGCCGTAGAAGAGGCGAGTGGTGGCCAGCTCCCCCAACATCACGTAGCCCAAGCGGTGCAGTTTCTTCATGCCGCCACGCCTTTTGTTCTTCGCTTGGCCATCGCCGATTCGCATTCTACCGCTGTGAACAGCCGTCGTCTTTGACGAGAACGTGGCGGGGCACCGATAATTAGTGCTAACGCGATGTTACGCCAGCCGTTCGACCCTGCCAACTCCTCTGCTTTCGTTGACTAGCCCCTTTTCACCGACATAAGATTCTGCGCCAGTGATTGGCCAGACCGTTTCGCACTACCACATCATCGAGAAACTGGGCGGCGGTGGGATGGGTGTGGTCTACAAGGCTGAGGACACCGAACTTGGCCGATTCGTTGCACTGAAATTCCTCCCTGAAAACGTAGCCAAAGACCCGCAGGCTCTTGAACGTTTCCGCCGCGAGGCTAGAGCCGCTTCGGCTTTGAACCATCCCAACATCTGCACCATTTATGAGATTGCCAAGCACGAAGGACATTCGTTCATTGTTATGGAATTCCTCGACGGCATGACCCTGAAGCACATGGTCATGGGCCGTCCTCTGGAAACCGACCGGCTGGTGGATATTGCGATCGAAGTGGCGGACGCACTGGACGCGGCCCACTCCGAGGGAATTATTCACCGCGACATTAAGCCGGCGAACATTTTTGTCACGAAAAGGGGGCACGCGAAGATTCTCGATTTCGGGCTGGCGAAGCTGGCTCCCACGACTAGCGATATGCGAGAGGCAGCCAATGAGTCTCAACCTACTCTCGAATCAAGCCCCGAGCACCTGACAAGTCCGGGAACCGCTGTCGGAACCGTAGCATACATGTCGCCCGAGCAAGTCCGAGCTAAAGAGTTGGATGCCCGCACCGATCTTTTCTCGTTCGGTGCCGTTCTCTATGAAATGTGTACGGGTACATTGCCATTTCGTGGTGAAAGTTCAGGGGTGATTTTTGAGGCGATTCTGAACCGAGCAGTGGTTTCTGCGGTGCGCATTAATCCTGATATGCCGAGCGAACTGGAAAGGATTATCAACAAGTGCCTGGAAAAAGATCGTAATCTTCGATACCAGCATGCATCCGAGATTCACACTGATTTGCAACGGCTCAAGCGAGACAGCGAATCTGGACAGCTTCGAATGGTTAAAGAGGCGGCTCCCCCCAAGATGCGTGTTTCTTGGCGCAGCATGATTGCGACGATGGCAGGTCTTGTTCTAGTGCTGGCAGTTCTTGCGTGGTTCAGCTCGGGTGGGCTGCGCCGATGGCTCCGTACTCCTGCGGATGCTCCTCGCATCGAGTCGCTCGCCGTTTTACCTCTGCAAAATCTCTCGGGTGATGTGCAGCAGGACTATTTTGCAGATGGAATGACGGACGAGTTGATAACCGGCTTAGCCAAACTGGGGAATTTGCGCGTGATTTCCCGCACTTCGGTAATGCGCTACAAGGCCACTACGGAGCCACTGCCACAGATCGCCCATGAACTCAACGTCGACGCCATTGTAGAGGGCACGGTGGAGCGCTCAGGAAGCCACGTTCGCATCCGCACCCAACTCATTCGGGCTGCACCTGAGCAGCCGCTGTGGGCGGAAAGCTACGATCGAGAAATGCGCGATGTGCTGTCGTTGCAGAGCGAGGCAGCGCGCGACATTATCGAGCACATCCGAGGCCAGGTATCTAATGGGAGGAGGCGGTTAGCCGCCGCGCACTCGGTCGATCCCGAAGTGTACGACCTCTTTTTGAGAGGCCGTTATTACTGGAATCGCAGAACCAAGGAAGATTTCCAAAAAGCCATCGCGTACTTCAGCGACGCCGTTCGAAAAGACCCAGAGTACGCCCTGGCTTACGTTGGACTAGCCGATTGCTACAACCTGTCGGGATCCTCAGAGGGGAAAAAGGCAGCCGAGAAAGCCGTCGCTCTGGATGGCTCACTTGCCGAGGCGCACACCTCGCTGGCCTATGCAAAACAGAACTTTGAGTGGGATTTTGCCGGTGCTGACCAGGAATTTAGGCATGCTATCGAGTTGAACCCCAACTACGCAACAGCCCATCAATGGTACGCGACGTTTTTACTCGACATGGGACGGCGTCAAGAGGCCATTCCGGAGATGGAGCGAGCATTACAACTCGATCCGCTCTCGGTGAATGTGAACACGGCCGCCGCGTGGTTCTTCTATTTCGCCCGTGAGTTCGATCGCGCCGAGAAGCAAGCGCGAAATGCTTTGGAACTCGATTCGAATTTTTATCCCGCCCACAGCATACTTGCCGATCTGTACCGAGCCACCAACGCCTACGAAGCCTCTTTCCAGGAGCAGGAAAAAATGGCATCTCTTGCAGGCAAGGACGAGATGCGCTCCCAAGTCGCGGCCCTGAAAAGGGCTTACAAAGCGGGCGGACCCAAGGAAATGTACCGGGAGAAGGTGAAGCAGCTCCAGAAGATGGGTGTCAGTCCGTTTCTTCCCACCGTGGCAGCACCAATGCACTACGGCCTGGCGACTGCGTATGCTCAGCTTGGCGAAAACGACCGCGCTTTTGAGCAACTGGAGCAGTGTTATCGCGATCGCGGATTCGAAATGCTCATCCTTAAAACCGAGCCAGATCTCGATCCTATTCGCTCTGATCCCCGCTTCAAAGACCTTGTACGTCGAGTCGGCCTGCCCCAGTAATTTTGTTTTGAAGTCAGAAAGCCATTTCACTTGTAACCCTGCGGTTACGAGTGAAATCGCGATGTTACGCCAACCTGGGCTCTTGGAGGATATAGACTGCTCAAGTCTGGTGAGGATTCTTCCCTTATGAGGATTTCCGACATGCGTTCACCATGGGCGTGCTCTATTTCGTTGATCTTGTGCGCAGTGCTTGCGGTGGCTGCTTCTGGTCAGAATCTGAGAGTGACGCTCCTGGGTACGGGCTCCCCGCAGCCCCGAATGGATCGTTTCGGTCCAAGTATCTTGGTTGAAGCTGGCGAGAAGAAGCTGCTATTCGATTGCGGCCGAGGCGCCACGCAACGCATTGAGCAAATCAGGATTCCATTCACAGAGATCGACGCCTTGTTCCTCACGCATTTGCACTCCGATCATGTAGTAGGGATTCCTGATCTGTGGCTGACCGGCTGGGCGCGTGGGCGCAAGGTTCCTCTCCAAGTATGGGGCCCGGCCGGAACCAAGGAAATGATGTCGCACCTGAAGGAAGCCTTCCAATTTGATCTTCAGATCCGCCAGGAAGACGACAAACTGCCTGCGCGCGGCGTAGACGTTCTGGCGAAAGACATCGAGCAAGGCGTCGTGTATGACAATGCCGGGATCAAAGTGACGGCGTTTACAGTCGACCACGGTCAAGTCAAGCCAGCGCTGGGCTACCGCATCGACTTTGCAGGACACTCCGTAGTGCTTTCCGGCGACACGCGATACTCGGAGAATCTCATTCATTTTTCTCAGGGCACCGATGTTCTGATTCACGAAGTGATTGACCCGGAGGCATTTCGAGCGAAGAATCCCTCGGTGAGTGAAGAACGCTTCCGGGCAATTGCCGGGCACCACACCACGGCGGAACAGGCTGGCACGATCTTTTCGCGCGTGAAGCCCAAGCTCGCCGTTTACTCGCACATCGTGCCTGGAGATACCACCAGTTTGCTCCCACTCACTCGAAAAACTTACTCAGGTCCGCTGGAAGTGGGCGAAGATTTGATGTCCCTTGAGATCGGAGAAGGAGTGGTGGTCAATCGTCCCGCCAAGGTCAACTGACGAGACCAGGCGATTGCACTCAAAATGACCTTAAAACCGTCATGCTGGGCGGCTTAATTTTCTTCACGCGGACATACTTCGGCCTGTCCGCGATGAGCCAAATGCGTGAACGTACAGCGCCTCGCCCGCGCGGGCACCGCTGGCCTCGGAATTCGTAGTTCTTTACTCCACAGCGCGTACGTAAATGAGAAATCGGCCAATCAGGATTGACAGGTCAGCCGCCGGTGCGCCGTGTCGCGGCGAGCGTTACATCGCAACATGCGCCTTTCGCCATTGATTGACCTCTTCTTGGAGTCGGCCTAACATTCGCCACATGGCCACACCCTTCCAACCCGTTGGCCAAACCATCTCACACTACCGCATTCTGGAAAAATTGGGCGGCGGGGGAATGGGTGTGGTCTACAAGGCAGAAGACACCGAGCTTGGCCGCTTTGTAGCCCTGAAATTTCTGCCAGAGGACCTAGCCCGAGATCCGCAGGCGATGGAACGCTTCCGTCGCGAGGCGCGTGCCGCGTCTGCGCTGAACCATCCCAACATCTGCACCATCCATGAAGTCGGAAAGTATGGTGAGCAATCTTTCATCGTGATGGAGTTCCTGGACGGCACAACTCTGAAGCACTTAATCGGAAGCCGTCCCATGGAACTGGAAACGCTGCTCTCACTCGCGGTCGAGATTTCTGATGCCCTTGATGCTGCGCACTCAGAAGGGATCATCCACCGTGATATCAAGCCCGCAAATATCTTTGTGACCAAACGGGGTCACGCCAAGATCCTGGACTTCGGATTGGCGAAAGTGAAACCGGTGGGTAGCCGCATCGCGGAAGCGGCAGCGGTGTCTGCGCAACCGACCGCACTAAGCGAGGAGCATCTCACCAGTCCTGGCTCGGCATTAGGCACCGTGACTTACATGTCGCCTGAACAGGTGCGGGGCAAGGAGCTGGATGCACGCACGGACGTGTTCTCGTTTGGTGTTGTACTGTACGAGATGGCGACAGGTGTTCTCCCGTTCCGCGGCGACACGTCAGGCGTGATCTTCGACGCGATCCTGAACCGCATACCAATTACCCCAGTGCGACTGAACCCGGATATCCCTGCAGAACTGGAGCAGATCATCAACAAGTCGTTAGAGAAAGAGCGGGATCTGCGTTACCAACACGCCTCGGACATGCGTGCCGACCTTAAACGCTTGAAGCGTGCGGCGGAGTCGACAAAGGTCCCCTTCGAAGCTACAGTCGCCTCGCGTTGGTTGAGCCATCGCAAGGCGCTCATCGCAGGGACGGTCGTGCTGGTAACACTTGCTGGCGGATATGCCGGTTTTCGCTGGAACGGAGCACGGTTCGCGCCTAGTGCTGCGGTGGCCGTAGCTAAGCCCTCCATTGCTGTTCTTCCGCTCCAGAATCTGAGCGGCGACTCCGGCAACGACTATTTCAGTGACGGAATGACCGAAGAGATTGGCACCAAACTGTCTCGCGTTCAGGGCTTGAAGGTTACATCGTATTCCTCGACTTTGCGATTTAAGGGGACACAAAAGAGTCCCGAAGAAATTGGTCGAGAGTTACAGGTGCGCTACTTGCTGACGGGCAGCGTGCGCAAGGTAGCCAATCAAGTGCGTGTCAGCGCTCAGTTGATTGACGTAGCCACGGGCTTTCAAGTCTGGGCCGATGATTTTACCGGCGACCTAAAAGATGTTTTTGCCGTGCAGGATCAGACCGCATTAAGAATTGTCGGAGCACTCAATCTGAAGCTCAGTCCGGAGGAAGAGCGAGCGGTGGAACATCGCTACACCCAGAACCCCGACGCTTATGACGCTTATCTGCGTGGACAAGCTCTAACGTGGGATTGGGATAACCCCGCAAAACTTGAAGCGGCGCGCAGGGAGTTTGAGAAGGCACTGCAATTGGACCCGAATTATCCTCTTGCTTTGGCTGGTCTGTCCCGCGTTGAAAACTTCTACTATCGCAACGTCGACTCAGACGAAGCTCATTTGCGCCGTGCCGAACAGTTCGCCCAGCGCGCCTTGTCCATTGATTCGCAACTCGCGGACGCCCACGTGTCTCTTGGACTGGTCGAAGGGGAAAAATTCGACTACGTACGTGCGGCGGAAGAAGCGCGCGAGGCGATTCGGTTACAGCCTGAAAATGCTCAGGCGTGGGTATGCCTCTCGTGGGCCCTAGGATATGAACAACCCCCAGAGGCCATCGAAGCAGAGAAAGCCGCACGAGAGGCGATTCGTCTACAACCAACCGTTTGGGGTGCCTACTATGAGCTTGGCCGCGCCCTTATGCTTCTGCAACGGTTTCCCGAAGCGATCGCGGCTATGGGGCACGCCAAGGAATTGAGCCCGACCGCCTCGACACCTGATCTTGGATTAGCGCAAGTCTATCTCGCCCAACATGACTACAACCAAGCCCTGACTGTGTTGCTGAAACGGGGTGTACAAGATGTACGAAAGGACGCAATTGCTTTGTACTGGCTGAGTTCGATCTATGCGGGCCGGGGGGACAGAGAAAAGGCTCTGGGAACGCTGCAGAGAGCCCTCGACAAAGGCTACCGTGACTTTGCCGCTATTGACGGCAGCCCATATTTTTCTTCGCTGCGTTCGGACCCGCGCTTCCAGCGCCTCCTCCAACGGTACCGCAGGTAGGGCCTGCGGTGTGTGCGCTGTAGGAAAAACGCCAACTGCTCAACCTCTGGAAAGACGCCGACCCCGACCCCGATATCCCAATCCTGAAGCAGGCCAAGGCCGAGTACGCGAAGCTGCAATAGCCGAGAGAAATCCTTCCTCGTCGCCCACGTTCTAGCCCTAAGCTGTTGCAACCAGGCGATGTCGCAAGCTTGCGCTGTTTGTTCTCCCGTTGTCACATTCCGCTCGATCGACGGGTCAATTCGCGCTATTGAGACGCGATTTAACGTCAACTACGAACCCGATTCAGCGCCAGCGTCGAAATAGCTCATCGAGTTTGTCGGCGTTGAGAGC
>DASQIH010000200.1:0-2703 GCA_035631655.1 Terriglobales bacterium | reverse complement strand
TTTGCCCGGGTGGCGAAACTGGCAGACGCACGGGACTTAAAATCCCGGGTCCCGAAAGGGACGTATCGGTTCGATTCCGATCCCGGGCACCAGCCGATCCTTGGGATGGCGCGCGATTCCGGCTGCCGCCCTTCCGCTCTGCTCAGGCTCCCATCTCGCGATGCTCAGCCTTCGGCTAAGTCCGCGCGCTGCTTCCTTCTGCAGTCAGATTTGCCTTCGGAAGGGAGTACAGAAATAGTTGGGTTTCATGTCGGTCTGGTTGACAACATCGCCTTAGTGGCATCATCCAGGCAGGGACAAAGAGTGCAATCGGGAACAACGCAGCAAAACTCCCGAGGCCGTCGCGCGAGCCAGTGGCGCAGTGCGTTGGTATTTTGCTTAATTGCCATCGCACTGGCGCTGCTCGTCGTGCCCTCCGGCGAGTCTAACGTCCACCCGAACGACTTCGCCTTCTATTGGACAGCGGCCAAGTTGGTCCTTGAGGGACGCAACCCTTATTCGCATGCTGAGACGCTAGATCTCCAGCGCCGATTGTCCTTCCCAGGTAAAGGGCATTTAGTGATGCTGAACCCTCCCTGGGTGTTGCCGCTCGTCGCACCCGTTGGCCTGCTTTCGTTTTCACTGGGAAGATCCTTGTGGCTGCTCATCGGACTCGCCCTGGTGTTTATCTCAGTCCACTGGCTTTGGGATCTTTACGGAGCGGGCGGGAATCGCTGGATTGGCTGGCTAGTCGCCGTCACATTCTTGCCCGTAGCGGTCGTGCTGGCGATCGGTCAGATCGGACCGTTAATTCTGTTTGGACTTGCCGGGTATCTGCGATTCGAGGCCCGGCACCACTACTATGTGGCGGGCATATTCCTTTTTCTCGCGGCTTTAAAACCGCATCTCGTCTTTCTCCTTTGGATAGCTCTGTTGCTGTGTGCACTCTATCAGCGGCGATGGCAATCCCTCGCAGCTTTTCTGGCAACGCTCGCCGTCGCCAGTTTCCTAACCGTCCTCGTCGACCACAGAGTGTTCCAGCAATACGCGGGCCTTGTTGGCGGAGAAAAAGTTGTTTTCCAGGAGACCCCAACCCTTGGAGGCCTGTTGCGTCACATTTCCGGCTTTCCGCCTTTGCAGTTCCTTCCCATCGGAGTAGCCGTAATCTGGTTTTCTGTCTATTGGGTGCGCTGGCGCTCCAGTTGGGAATGGCGAGATCGACTGCCGAGCTTGTTGCTAGTTTCGATGGCGACGACATCTTACGCTTGGTTCTTTGATCAGGTAGTGCTCCTGCCTAGCATGTTCTATGCGACCATGATGGTACTTCGCTCACGGCGGTTTAAGTCGTTCGCAGCGGTCACCGCATATCTCGCCATTAACTGCCTTGTTCTCCTGCTTCTCTTAAATCACCGAACCACCTTTTGGTATTCGTGGACCGCGCTTGCCTGGTTGGCGCTTTACGCTGTTGTGCAGCAAGGGGTGACCGACGGTATCTCTTCAGTAAACCCCCAATGAACGCAGTCAGGGTCTGTCCCGTGGCTACCAAGTGGATTTCATGCGGCTCGACGAACCGCCCCGTCGACTCGTCCTCCTGAGTTACCAACGTAACTTCACCGTGGGCAGCTTCCACGCTGAACGATTCGAAATTTCAGGCGCACTTTTTCCCCTGTGCATCAAGTTGCGCTCTTGCTACGAGGCACCGCGGCGAACTTTTCCAAACCCGTTGAATTGTCAGCCCGCCGGGAAGCAAATCATTGGCAAAGGAAATGCTTTGTATCGTCGCGCAAGTCATCTGATCCGGCCTGACGTTATCCCCACCGGCGCAAAATGAGGCTAAGAAATGTCCCTGATCATGCTGCTCATGCTCATGCAACGACCTGTGACGCGATCGGAGCACCCGATCAAATCCGTGGCCGTTGTCACAGTTCCGAACCTGACTGTCTGGCGCAAAGACGTATATGGCCGCTGTTTCGAGGTCGACATCAACAATCAGGCGCTTCTGGAGCAAACGATTCCTTGCGAGGCAACGAAGAAAAAGAAAAATTGACTGCGGCTCTCGTGTCTAATACACTAACGCCACTGCAGTTGAGTCCACCGCTTAACCTCCCCGGTTTTACCTCTCCCGGCTGTTTCTGCCACCAATGGGGACCGATTTAGATTGACGCGATTGTGCAGCAACACGTGTCCTCGAAGTGTGCCGGGGACTCGTAAATCTTTGTGTGGCCGCAGGGCCGCAACTTACAGGAAGAGCAATGAAGTCTTTGTCCGAGAGAAGAATTGATTTGTGTTTCATACTCACAACGTGCCTGGTAACTGCGGGTTTTCTGTTAGGCGGGAACTCCGCCCATGGCCAAACCCTATATGTGGAGGAAGGCGCCTCGATCACTGCAATCAAGACTCCCAGCGGCGATCTCACGACGCGGGCAGGTTCCTATCTCAATGAAGTGACGCAGGCGTTCTCCCACAAAAAAGAGTGTTCGGGAATAAAGCTGCAGCAGAACAACAAGGCCGACTTCGTCGTGCAATTCTACCTGGCCCACTTGTTAGACCAGTACACGATCGCTTACGTCGTGGCCAACAAGTTTGGCTCCGTCATCAACACGGCCACGGAACATTCGATTCCCGGCGTCGCAGAGAACGTCTGTGAATTGATTAAAGAATCGCGGAATGCGAAGTGTTCGCCTCACGACAAAGGCCTTAGAGGCGGAGCCTGCGATTCAGACA
>DASQIH010000199.1:0-12142 GCA_035631655.1 Terriglobales bacterium | reverse complement strand
ACTCTAAGCTCGATGGGACTTTCAGAAAGATCGAGATCCGCTCGAAGAAGGGCCACAAGATCCAAGCCCGCAGCGGTTACTACGCCCATGCCTGAACACGACCGCGATATTCCGGAAATCCTGAAGTGAAAGCCCCGTTCTATGAGAGCAGTTGACTGCGCCAGGGGCGCAGTCACTGGTGCCAAAAACTTGTCTCGAGCTCCCACTATTTGCGATTCTGATCTCGGATCAGATTCGGCAAGCTAAGGCCGACTTCCTACTGGTGCTTCTTGTGCCCGGATTAAGAGCATGGCTCCGGTACTGGCGATCGCTGGCATGGTGGCAAGGGCGGTCATTGCAACCGCCCTTTGACCCCGTTGGAGAGATTCCTCAACCTATCGTCACCGGGCCGAATCGGATCCTAATTTTCGATGGAGGACACCACCGATGACGGCAGGCAAGAAGTTGTGGCGAAACCGGAAGGAGAGAAAGGAATGGGCGCGACGATTGCAATCGGAGGACCCAGGCCTGGAGGTAGTTCATCCCCACGCCGCGGGGATTGATGTGGGGAACAGCGCGCATTACGTCGCGGTACGACCGGACCGAGATCCAGAACCAGTACGCCGGTTTGAGTGTTTTACGGCGGACCTGCATCGTCTGGCCGACTGGCTAAAGAGTTGTGGAGTAAAGACGGTAGCCATGCAGTCGACCGGCGTCTATTGGATTCCGCTCTACGAGATTCTGGAAGAGCGTGGCCTCGAGGTCTATCTGGTCAATGCGCGGCACACCAAGAACCTGCCGGGACGCAAGAGCGACGTGCAGGAGAGCCAGTGGTTGCTGAAATTGCACACCTATGGGCTACTGAACAACTCGTTCCAACCCGTGTCCGAGATTCGGGTGCTTCGAACGTACTGGCGGCAACGGGGAGAACACGTGCGTGGAGCGGCGACCTGCATTCAGCGGATGCAAAAAGCTCTGACGCAGATGAACCTGCAATTGGCGAACGTGATCAGCGACATAAGCGGGCTGACCGGGCAGGCCATCATACGGGCGATCGTAGCCGGCGAGCGCAATCCACTGAAGCTGGCTGCGCTCAGTGATCCGCGGGTTCACGCCAGCCAGGAAGAAATCGCCAAAAGCCTGGAGGGCAACTGGCGTCCGGAGCTGCTGTTCGTGCTGCAACAGGAAGTAGACATGTACGACACTTATCAGAAACGAATCGCCGAGTGCGATCAACGCTTGCAGAAGCACCTCGCCAGCTTGACACATCCCCTCCCGGTCCAACCCCCGACGCAAAAGCCCAAGACAAAGAAGCCAGCAGCCAAGAATGCCCCACGCTTCGATCTCAGCAGCGAACTGCAGCGTGTCACGGGCGTGGACCTCACCCGCATTGACGGCATAGACGTGATGGTAGCCCAGACGTTGCTCAGCGAAGTGGGACTGGACATGAGTCGGTGGAAAACCGAGTCACACTTCGCCTCCTGGTTGGGGCTATGCCCGGATAACCGTATCAGTGGAGATAAGGTGCTGAGCAGAGGCACGCGCCGAGTGGTCAACCGGGCCGCTACCGCACTGCGACAGGCTGCCAACACCCTGATGCGAAGCCGCAGCTACCTGGGTGCTCAGTACCGCCGTTTGCGTACCAAGCTAGGGGCTCCAAAGGCCATCACCGCTATGGCTCATCGACTCGCCCGACTGGTCTATCGCATGCTGAAGTACGGTCAAGCATACGTGGACAAAGGAACTGAGTACTATGAAGAAAGATTCCGCCAACAACAAATCCAATTACTCCGAAAAAGAGCCGCCAAACTTGGACTCCAGGTCGCGGAGATTCGCGCTTGAAAGAGTTTTTGGAGAGGGGATGTTAAGAACATCGCTATTGGCAACCTGCGACTTGGTACAGGGTGCTGCACGGCACCTTAGCCGAAATGGGCCGGGCTGCAGGCTGCACTGGTCGGGTCAACCCGCACCGGCTACGGCACTCCTTCGCGACAGAGATGGTGCGCCTCGGCGGACGTAGCCTGCGTTCATGCCGTGCTCTGCCACGAGCCAAAATTTCCTGCCAACGCGTCCGTTGCCCACCGGAGTCCGGCGTGGCTTTCCCGTCTTGCGACCTATCGTTTCTAGGAGCGCATACCCCGACGGCGCCAGGCCCATAGCAAACAACAGCTTAATTGGCGGGTTGAACAAGTATTTCTGAAGCGCGTGAACAATCCGATGTTTCATTTTCGCGGGCTCACTGAACTACCCACGATCCTCGTAACCAGCGACGCAATGACATGCGGAAAGGAACGCTCAAAACCATTTGGGCCGGTGATTTTCATGTCCCACCGGTCATTCGCTCCTGAAATCCAACAAGTCCCGCAAATCAGCACCTTGGACAAGAGGCCATAACACGATCAGTAGTCCAATCGGTCAGAAGGAGTGCTTCTGTACGCGCGGAGCGCTTTCTCCAGATGAGAAACTTCAAGCACCACGCTTGCCTTCTTGGAATCTTTCTCGATTGTCTGATAGCCGGAGGTGATGTTGATATCTTTGGCTGCCAGCCTTCCAGCAAGCCGCCCCAGTGACCCGGGCACATTCGCGACTCGCGCATGCAGGACGAGATGCTCGGCGTATGGAAGTCCTGCATCGTCCAGCGCTTCCTTGGCTTTCTCCACGTCGTCGACGACCAGTTTCACCCAGCCCTTGGCACCGGACGTAGTGAGCAGAAAACCAAGGATATTCACCTTCACATCACCCATCACGGTCGCAATCTGCTCTAGCGCTCCTGGACGGTTTTCACAGCGAACCGTAAGCTCATTTACTTTCGGCATAGCTAATCTCCTCACCCACAAAATCGTTCAAGCGTGCCCCAGATTGCGAAAGTGTAATCCCACAACGGCGGTTATAGCATGAACTCTATGAGGAACGCGGCAGACCAGACGGCCACGAACTAGACGACTGGGCAAAAGTCAGAAAACAGGCGCTGGATGCGCTTCGGACCCAAGCCGAAGCGGTTCCGACACTGCCCTTCCTTGAATCTTCCCTCGCCGAGCATCGGTCTCTTGATCTTTTTCCTGATTCGGCGGCAAAAACTGCCTGAGCCGCCTCATTTTGGTAAATAGCCAAGCACAAGGGGATCGGTTTATGTCAAACTGTGGGCATGGCGGAGAAACGTACCAAAGCGGATAAGCTGCAGCGCAACGTGGGGCGGCTCGCAACACGTGATGCAGCCCACCGCGAATCCGAGATCAATGACCAGCACTCCGAACCAGCCAGCAAAATTCTTGATCCTGCTCAACTGGAAGACCAAATCCGCCTCCGCGCCTACGAACTCTATGAGGAACGCGGCAGACCAGACGGCCACGAGATCGAAGACTGGCTCCGCGCCGAAGCCGAAGTGAAAGGTACCGCCGTGAAAACCACAGCAGCCTAATCTCAACCCAGGCAAACGCTACGCCTCACTGCGTAGCGAGAGCGTCCTTTCCAACGGTCACGTCACTGACAAATCAGGCCGGGAAGTGAATAATATTTTAAAAGTAGTTTCTCTAATGCCTGCTGCGCTTCACACTGACGGAGCTATTAAGGAAAGGAGGCCGTCGTGAAAAGATTGATGTTTTTCTTGTGCGCATTGGTCGTAGCGTTCGCCATGACCACCTCAAGCTTCGCATGGCAAACCAGCACGGGGCAGGAGCAGAAGAAAGAAACGAAGAAAGAAAAGAAGTCTCGATGAAATAAGGTAGAACGCCGACATGCGTGGACACACTGTCTTTCTTATCTCCTAGCCCGTGCTAGCGGACGCGCGAACGACAGCTCGTGCCCTTCCGGGTCAGCCATATGGAAATACCGCTCACCCCATAAGGCATCCCGCGGGACTTCGGGATCGAATCCTTTTCCTTTCAGATATCTCCAGAACGTGTCTACATCCGCGACATAAAAAATGAGCCGTCCCCACCCAGTCGCCGGATCGCCTAGTTCCAGGTTGAGGATGGCCGATTGCGCATCCTTTGCACGAAGCGAAGAGAAACATGCACCTTCTCCTAGAACATCCCGATAAAAGCGTATCGACTCATTCATCTTCGCAACTCGAATAGTCACCGCGGAAATTGATTCAATCGTCGGCTCCATATGGTGAGCAGTGTACGCCAGGCTGCCACCTCAGGATTGCCGCCGGACTGCACCATTCTTAGGCGGTTGACCAGCCGGCCGACCAAGCATACGAAATCAGGAAAGGGATTCTATCGGACTAGGCCAGGATATCGGAGCAAGGCCCGGTGCTCGATTGCTCTTGCACAGAATGCAATCCCGTGCCTACATCGCAATTCGTGGAGACCACACAGCAGGAGCCAATGCAATGCCAGTAATTTATAAATATCAGGAAGTTTTGCGCAGACGCTTGCGGCAGATCGCAAGACTCAAGCTTGAATGCGAGCACTGGCAAGAAAGGGCTCGGCTGGACCCAGCCTTTAAGAAGTTCCACATTGAACAGGTTGCCAAGCTGGATGCAAAGATTGCCGCGTTGGAAAGCAAAAAAGATTCGTGACTCGGTTCGATCCCGAGCGCGGAACGGGCCGGTCTCCTAACTGTCAATCATCACCGGCCCCCACAAGTTCGCTGACTGCGCCACTGAAAAGTGGATGCTGACATGAACAAAGCGAAAGCCGAAAAATGCGAAGCTGGACACTACGGTGTCCGCAAGGCTCCCGCACTGACCTGCACGGCGCGTGGTATTAAGTTCCCGCGTAGGTTCCGCAGTTCACAAATTCTGAGCCGAGGCTTTACTTCGTATGCGCCTTGGTTCTGATCACGGAATGCAGGAGCTGTTGCTACTGCCGCAACACCAAAATCTCCGAGCGCGAGCTGCCAAGCCGCGTGACGCTGGTTTTCCGAATAACTCGGTTTCTTCCAGTGCTAGGTGGGCAGCTCGATAAAGTTTTTACTCCGTTGATCCGCAGGTGACTCATGAAATCACCTCGGTCACTTTTCAGCGAGTAAAACGCAGGAATAGCATGGGGACGCTAAGGCGTCGTTCAAACCCAGCGCGTGGACACTCTGTGGTCAACCCTTATAGTGGAAGTAAGCCTTTTCATCTATGCCCCCTGTAGAACCCCTCTCCAACGCATCGGTCCACGTCATCACGTCCAGCATCTCCAAGGCAGAGCTGAGCGAGATTGCGAAGGAAACATTCGAGGTGATGGTCAAAGCGGTAGTTGATGTCGAAAAGCGCATCATGGCGGTCGGCGGAGAGCTCCACGCAGACGCGAATGCGGTGTTGCTTGAGCGAGGCTCACGCCCCCAGGATCTCTGGGGGATAAATCTCTATCCCGGCAAGTCGAGCGACTGGATAGAGTACATCGCGTTGATCAACCTCAAACCCGCAGCCGGCAATCGCTCGATGCAGATCAAAGATCCTGCCCTCCGCAAACGCATCGAGGAAATCGTAAGCAGTCTCATACCGTAACGATATGCCTCCGTTCCACGAAAACCATTCGCACTTCGCATCCAGCGCTAAGGATAAAGATTAGTACCAGAGCAAAAAGCTGGCCTTTGCGGCCGGCTTTTCGGTGCTAACTCAAAGTTGAACCTGATCCTCGCCTTGCCCGCATTGAAGCAAGCACCCCGCCTCCTCAAAGCGTCAAATGCGGCCAGACCCGCTGCGAAATCAGGTTTGTAAAAGTCTAGGGTTGTCAGCTTTCTTCTACGCTTCTACACTTTGCGCTTGATCGGGCTAGGTCAGGTTCGTCGCCGGATAGACGAGCTGCCGCGACGTCTCGAGCACGTGGCGAAAAGGACCTTCTAATAATGGATTGTCCAATTACTGGTCTTGTTTGATCGAAGGACTCGCCTGAATGATACTTCCGGGAAGCAAGTTGGTCTTGATCGTAGTTTTCTGCTTAGGTAACAGGTTGACCTCGGTCTCAAAAGCCTGGTATCCGGGTAAAGCGATCCTGACCCGATGTTTCCCGGGCTCACCAGCATCCCTCGTCCAACCCCACTAAACTCATGGACGGTTCCCACAAAACCGTCATCTACGAAAACAGCAGCCCTGTCCGGTGTGACTTCAAGCTTAAGTTGAGATGTAACGGTAGGAAACTGGGATCGAGAATCTTTCTGCATTGTCACGTGCAAAACGACCTTCTTCCCCGGCTCCGCAATCACTTTTTCAGCAAAATCTGTGTACCCTGACTGGCGCACGGAAATCTCATGTTCGCCCGGCAGAAGCAAAACTTTCTTGTCGTCTTTGAGCTCTCCGACGTAGCCGACATATTGCCCGTCGATCCATACGCTCGACGTTTTCTCCACCTTGGTTTTGCTGACGAACTGCACTTCTCCTAGGACCTGGTTCTGCGCGTACGATGTGATAGATAATGCCAGCACGAAAAACACAGGCGCCAGAGCCGACTTGCTGGCTGCATTACGTTTGGTCACATGCAACTCCCAGATACGTTATTCTAGCTGCCATTTCCTTTTTGACTTGAAAAAAGAAAAGCGGCAGGCACAATGACCTGCCGTTGGTCTCTCCAATCGGTAAATGTTGAACTAAGGCAAAGGAGGCGCCGGAGGAACCGGGGTACCTTTGTTGTACACCGTCGCCGCCACGGTGCTGCAATGGAATGTGGCAGCCGGCAGCGGAATCTGCGTTACCTCACCAGCAGCTATTGCTGCGTTCAACTGGCTGAGCGTCGTAATGTGGTTTGATGCCGCAGCCGGACTTGTAAAGAGAACAGCCACTGGAAGCCAAGCGACATTGAAGTCTCCACCGCTCGGCGGAGGCGATGGTGGCGCCGACAAAATATGGTCATGCCCCCACACACCGCCTGAATACACAGCCGGAACCGCCGCCTCCGCGAGACCTGCAATTGCGGGACCATGGTCCGGACAATTATCCATCGGTTGATGCTGGCAACTCACCGTGCCGATGATGCCTGCGACCGGCGTGGGATACACGATCACGTACAGCGGCGCCACGGCGTGACTGTTCGCTTGCTCCGGGGCCTTGATGGGCGTAAGCAAATAGGTAAGGGTTCCGTCCAAGTCGTTGTAAGCCGGCTCCAAAATGCTTTGACCGAGCTGCACTTCCCCTGTGGGCAGGGAGTCAGCGGCCGCGCTTGTACGAGGGACTGTCGCAAACAACGTGATGCCCAGCGTAACAAGCAATGCTAATCTGAACATCGAAAGCAACGTGTTCATAGCGGTTTCTCCTTTCAACCGGAATTTCCAAGCGCACGGCATTGTACATCCGGTTACCTTGTCTCGGTCCGACTTTGGCAAACTGAAATGCTTTCCACCCCTGATATAAGGATGGTGAACAGAGCATACCGAACCTGCCTCCGCGGAGGAAGCGGAGGGTGGGGCGACACGAGAGCGATGCTCGACTTAGTGCTTGCCGGGAAGGACATAGGGTGTGGGTTTGTCGTCTTGTAGCGCCTTATCGATCCAGGAGCGACGGGCGCGTCCTTGTAGCTGGGAAATTTTGCACACAATGTCGCGGAGTCCGGTGACGTCTCCGAAGAAATTGCAAGTGTTGTCGCACAGGATGGCGTGGCCGCCATTATTGCCGATGGCGTTGGTGTTGGGCGGGTAGACAGCAATTTGGGAGTTGCCGAGAAGACGGACGCCATCTTCGGTGTTGTTGTGGATCGTGGCGCCCGCGAGGTCGAGGGTGCCGCCGTTGGTGGCCTCGATGCCCGGGCCGGTGTTGTTGCTGATGTCGACATCACCGCTGCCGGCGACAAGAACAAGAGCATTGTCGTCACTGCGGACGCCGGCGTGGAACTGACCGCCGCCGGCACCATTGTTGCGAACCTGGACGGGCCCGAACAAAGTGACATGTCCACCGAAGGTATTGACTCCGATGCTGGTATTGCCGTTGACGATGACAGGCGTTGGACCGGTGGGATCGCCGTTTAGGCGGAGGTTGCTGGCCCCCCCGACGGTAACGCCGACGGTGTTGTTGCTGATGCTGACGGGCGCGAACAGACGAGCGTTGGAACCGTTGACCACGTTCACACCCGTACCGTTGTTGGTGATCAGGACGTCCGAATCCACAGTGAGCGAGCCACCAGCGACCACGTTAATGCCGACTCCGGCGTTCGACTGGATCAGCCCGTTGGAGACGAGGACGGTGGAATTACCGCGTACGATTAGGCCAGCGTATCGCTGGCCACGGGTGCTCGACGTGCTTGCCGACGGGTACAAGCTGGGGAACTGGTGTTACAAACAGCGCAAGCTCCAGAGACAGCGCATCCTCCCGAAAGACCGGAAGCGCCGCTTGGATGCAATCGGTTTCGAGTGGGAGCCGGAGGAGGCATTGTGGAACCGGGCTTTCTGGATTCTCAAATTGTATCGAAGGGATAACCCCGACCGATGGCCGCCGGCGTCTTATGTCACCTCGGGTGGCTTTCGCTTGGGAGCCTGGTGCCAGAACAAGAGAGCCGCAATCTGGCGAGGCGTTCTAAGCAAGGATCACCTGAAGCAACTTAGGGAGATTGGGTTCGAGTAAAGCGGCTCCCGCTTTGGGAATCAGTAAGCCTGCCTGTTCATTCTTCCTGTGGCGGTTTCGATCTTGCAGCAAGTAGGGTTTAGGGTGTAGTTTCGTATCGCCTCTTCGGAGCAGTTCCCATTCACAGAATGCAGCACCCCCTGAGGCGAAGGCCGAACTCCCATCTGTCCCATCCGGAAGAGTTCGTTCAGGGTGGGATTTCACCAGCAGGATTGAGAACCCTGAGAGGAGATAATCATGGACAGAAGAGCAAGACTGCCGAGTTTGCTCGGCCTGATGGCAGTGATCACCGTCTTAGCCGTCCTCGGGTCGGCGCCGATTGCGTCCGCAATTACAAATGGTCAGCCAGATGGAAACGGTCACCCCTATGTCGGCGTGCTAGTGTTCGATGTCGGAGGCCAGCCAGCATTCCTTTGCAGCGGGTCCTTGATCGCACCTACAGTCGTTCTTACCGCAGGGCACTGCACGTCCGGGACAACGGGAGCGAGGATCTGGTTTGATTCTACCGTCACCGATCCGAAGTTTCCGTTCGGGGGCGGCACTTCGATCGAGGCCACAGCAATTTTCACCAACCCAGGTTTCTGCATTGGCTGTGCGCCGGGTCTCCCGGGATTTGATACGCACGATCAAGGCATCGTCATCCTGAGCCACGCTGTGACGGGCAAGGGATTTGCCGTGTTGCCCTCACAAGGCTTGGTCGATGCCCTGCCGATGAAGAGTGCCGTTGCACTTGTCGGATATGGTGGACAGGTGCAAACCAGGGGGATACCACCTCATCAATGGCTGATCAACCTGAGTCGTTACCTCGCGCCGAGTCAGTTGGTTCAGAGCAACGATGTCATCAGCGCCGAATTTATCAAACTCACCGCCAACCCGTCACAAGGAAAGGGCGGGATCTGCTTTGGTGATTCGGGTGGTCCCGATCTTTTGGGGAACATTGTCCTGGCAGTCAACTCGTTTGTCACCAACGGCAACTGCGCCGGTGTTACCTATTCTAACCGCATCGACACGGCTGATAACCTGGCGTTCATTAAGTCCCATTTGTAGCAAACATCCGATATGCCGCTCGACTTCCGGGCGGCATTTCTTTTGCATTACGCACCCTGACCAACGGCCTGTGGGGTCATTCTGTAGGCTCGTACGGGTCTTCTTAGACGCTCTTAGGGAAATCGGCTTTGAGTAGCCGTAATTCTGGGCTGTCCATAGACAGATGATGGGAAGCGGCTATTATTTATATATGTAGGAGCTTTTAGCCTCAGTTGTTTCCCGCCTATTAATCTTCCGCGGTTTGACTGGTTTCCCCGATAAAACACAAAAGCGGCATAATTCGGGTCGTGACCGAGTGGTTTTGGCGCTGCTCGGCCTCGCTTTCGCGGCAGGAGTCTTTGCGCCGTCTCACGCTGCGCGGGCGATAACTTGCGGCTTCGGGTCCGACATTGGAGGCGGACAGTGCCGGGGATTCATTACTGACACCGCCCAAACGACTTGGACTGTGCCGAACGATTGGAACTCGGCGTCGAATACGATTGAATTGGTGGGAGGCGGGAGCGCGGGAGATTCAGGATCGGGTGGCGGTTCAGGTGGTGCTGGCGGTCATGGAGGGGGTGGAGGTGGATATACAAGGCGGACAAATTTGTCGTTTAGTGGCACTGTCGGAATCCATGTAGGAACAGCAGGTAATAGCACTGGTATCGGTGATCCCACGTATTTCTGTACAGATAACAGCGCAAACTGTTCGGTAAGTTTGGGTGGAAACGGCAGCACAGTGATACTTGTTGCTTGCGGAGGGGCGGGCGGCGGCGACACGACTGCTGGCCGCGGCGGGTATAACGGGACTTGCGATTATTGGGGGAGCACCCAGCCAGGCAGTGCTGTCGGTCCTTTTATTAGAACTGGGGGGACGGGGGTTCTGGCGGCAGCGGCCATGCCGCCGGAGGCGGCGGTGGAGCGGGTGGACCGAATGGTGGGGGTGGTTTTGGTTCAAGTACAGACGGCACAGGCGGCACAGGCGACAACGGAGTCACGGCAGCCGCGACCAACGGCACTGAATGGCAGACTGGCCCGCCGGCTTATGGTTCAGGCGGCGGTAATGGCGCTGCAACCGCCGGCGTGGGTGGCGCAGGTGGAACGTACGGCGCGGGTGGAGGAGGTGGTAGAAGCAGCGGCAACGCTGGTGGCGCAGGCCAACCAGGCATTATTGTTATTACCTATGCCCCTGCTTCAGGATCGAGTTCCCCCAGGACTGCCGTGACGATTCACGGCCATCGGCGACCTCCAATCACACCATCGCGTTCACCGTGAACAATTCCCTGAATACGGTTGGTACGGTCACCGATACGCTGACGCTCACCCTGCCCTCCAAGTTCGATCTCTCGGGCATTTATTGCAAGGATGTGGATTTAACCATCGGCAGCACCGCCACATCGATTGCGGGATATTTTTCCAATCGTGCGACGAGCAAGAACTGCCCGGGTTCTGCAACATCATGGGGACTATTCATTGATCCGACAGCAACGACGATTACCTTCTACACACCCACGAGCGCGCGCACTTGGGTTGCGACCGGGACGCAGGTAGTGATCAAGATCGGCTCGAACGCCAGCTTCCAGGATACGGGCACAGCTTGGATTACGAATCCAGCGAGGCCGGGGGTTTACACGATTTCGGTCGGCGGGACGTTCGGCGGGTCGGGGAATATTCCGGTTTCCATCAACTCGGGCCAGACCGTGCAGGCGACCGTGGCGGAGAATTTGTCGTTTACGGTGTCGGGATCGGGGTCGAGCGCCACGTACGCCGAAACTGATACAGCAGGCACCACCAACAATTTCATTTGCGATGGCGTAACCGGATCTGGGACGTTGCGCAATGACAATACGATGCAACAAGGCGGAACGCCTGGAGCTGCACACTCTTATGGTCCTAATACTGGTACAAAAGGTATAGTCGCTTCATTCATAAGCCCTCCTGGCGACCCAAACTTGGTCAACTGGAATTCCGGCAATTGGGTGATGCGCCTGAACGATACTGGTGGCGGAGGTATTGGCAGTCTTACTTGGACGGGGACTTGTATCTTCAGAGTGGATTCTGCAGGCACAACCAATTTGGCCACGGTCGGCAGTCTCACGGGGCAATCGATAGACATGACGACAACGGGCCTTAAAACCATGACCATCAGCGGCTCGTCGCAAACGGCCAATGTAACAGACCGTATCTACGTTGAAATCGTATTTTCTGCTACTGTTAACAAAACCGCCGCCCTGGCATTAGATCAAAATATCGACACGCCCCTTATGATCCCAGCGTGCACCGCCGACGATGGCGCGACGGTGAATGCGATTGCGACTACTGCGACGACGGTGGATTTCGGCACGTTTAGCCAGGCGAACGCCTTCTACCAAGGATGCCAGGATCTTAATGTCTCCACCAATGCGATGGGCGGGTATTCGCTCACGGTGCAGGAAAGTTCGGCGATGCAGACTCCCGACGGCCTCTACTCCATCCCCGATACGACGTGCGATGCCGGGAATTGCTCGGTAGTGTCCCGGGGAATTGTCATATGGCCGCACTTGTCACAGACAAATGCCCCACGCGAAAGGGCGATCATGGCCCTGAAGTTGTTGCCCGAAACGCAATAAGGGCACCGAACTAGCGTCCCGACCATTTCCTTGGCTCCCTACA
>DASQIH010000198.1:0-11698 GCA_035631655.1 Terriglobales bacterium | reverse complement strand
GTCTTTCCTGGATCCGCTAATTGAATCGTGGGACATCGACCTCGCGACATTCGGGATGGAAATTGTCTTAAACCGCCGACTAGCTCCAGGGCACGTTAAGAAGTTTGAGTTTGTTGAAAGCGAACCGGAACAACCTTTCGGCGAAGAGTCTGGACTGAAAGAATTCCTTCGTGATGCTTCCCTCAGCGGCGATGCTAGTGAACAGGAAATCGAGTTTCTGAAGAAACTGAGATTCCAAGGAAAACGGCCTAACCCACTCTATTATTACCGGGAATTGCAGAACCTCAGAGACCCTCTCCATTTCCGCCGCTCTTAGACAAAGAGCAGAGAACTTCGGCGGCACTACCGACGTCACCGTCATCTCGCTCTCTGCCATCGTCTATTCGCGCTCGCTGCGCATCGCCGGCAATCACATGGATGAAGGCATCATAAACTACCTGAAGCGGAAATATAACCTGCTGACCGGGGAGCGCACGGCGGAGCAGATCAAGATCGAGATTGGCTCGGTGTAGAGGCTCCCGCCGTCCCGCGTGAGTTTGCGTTTAGCTTGATATAGCCGACCATAATTGCCCCCCTGGCTCACGTTCCCAAAAACCCGCTTGCGGCTGTGCGGCAACTACTGACTCCGCCACACGGGAAAGCCGTATAGGACACCTTCCAGAAACACCTGATTCTTGAACGTCAGGAGGCCGATTTTGCGGCCCTCATCGCGCTGTCCTCCTATGCGGGGTCACTCAGGTGGCACGGAATCGGTAACACGTTCGTATTTGGTTTGCACATTCGCGTCGTCCTCAAGCGAAACGAGACATATCCAACTTGTGAGCAGTTTTGAACAGACCGCAAACGATGCATCGGCCAAGATTCCGCGGTAGTGTTTCTCAGGAACGGAGTTCACTACAATATTCCTGCAAACGTTCCTTACGATCAGGTCGCTTCGGCGGGGCTGCGGTAGCCCGTTTTTGCTGATGTGTTGCAACCATCAGAAAGGATGAGGAAGCAATGGCTACGTATGTGAACATTGAGCCGACCCAGAAGTTAGACCCCTTCAAGGCAGTCAAGAAGCTGCCGTTGGAGGAGTTCTTCACCTCCGGTCACAGGACATGCCAGGGCTGCGAGTCGGCGCTGGTGATGAAAATGATGGCCAAGGCTGCGGGCCCCAGGACGATTGTGCTGGGCAGCACCGGGTGTATGTACGTGGCAAACACAACGTACTACAGCACCTCGTGGGTCGTTCCCTGGATGCACACCCAACTAGGCAGCAGCGGGTCGGCGGCACTGGGGACGGCCGCAGCTCTGAAGGCACTCATGCGGAAAGGCAAGATCAAGAACGAGCCCATTAATGTGATCGCCTTCTGCGGGGATGGAGGGGGAGCGGATATGGGTCTGGGCGCGATCTCCGCGACGCTCACGCATCCCGACTACAACCTCCTCATCTTGATGTACGACAACGAGTCCTACGCAAATACGGACATCCAATGTTCGGGCAGTACACCCTGGGGTGCGAATACCACCTTCAGCACTCCCGGCAAGGTGAAAAGGATCATGCATCATCGCTGGAAGAAAAACATGGCGGGCATGATGGCGGCCGGTCATCCCACCTGTAGGTACGTCGCGACCATGTGCATGTCCTACGCGCTGGCCGGAACGAATAGCATACGCAAAGCGCTGTCGATCGGAGGGCCCACCTTCATTCACTCGCTGGATCCATGCCCGAAGGGCTGGGACTACGATCCTTACCTCTCGCACGAAATGGGGGAGTTGGCGGTGAATACTGGAGTTTGGCCACTGTACGAAGTTGAAGACGGGGTGCTCAGGCTGACTGGCAGGACCCAGCAAATCGCAGCAGGACGCATTCAACGGCGGCCCGTGCGGGATTATTTACTCAAGCAGGGACGGTTCGCGCACTTTACCAACGATGACATCGATTACTTCCAGAGCAAAGTGGATGAGATGTGGGAGAAGTGGCTAGTTCCCGGTGCGATCCCATTCCGGAAAGAGGTGGAGGCCGACAACCCGCCCGTCTAAAGAACACGGGACAGTATGAATAGCACTTGCGGCTTGTGCTTTCTCTCGCTACTGTGACAATAAATGTCGCAAAAGTGTCACAGCCTGATTCTCGATCGCAGGGGTCGTCCATCGGCTCAGCTAGCAACCTTATCGTATGAGTTTGACCACGGACACGTTATCCCCGAGCACTTTCATCCTGAGGATCAACTGGGCTTTGCTTCGAAGGTTGTCATGACTGTCCGGGCAAAGCAGGGCATCTGGGTTGTGCCCTTTTCATAAGCGCTAACTTAAGCTGTTTGAGGAGAAGACCTTCCACCTTCCAAGAAGCCTACCGGATTACTTCCGCATTGCCGACTGTCCGAGAACTACAGTTAACACTGCTTTCGTTCCACAAGAACAGGAATTTCGTATTCGCTACAGTATGTCTGGTCGGCAACGCGAACGGTAAAATAAAGCATGTAGTAGTGAATTTGGGAAAAGCGACTCACAAAGTATGCAGTACACAAAACCTTTCGTACACTGAGAACTTTGCCGATCAGATGGCCTTGATTTGACAAAGCAGGCGTAGCTGCTGAACCGTGTGCGTTGCCGATCGCGGCCAGGAAAACGCCTACGAGAAGCGCAACGAGTAAGATGTGCTGCCGCAATTCCCTACAGGACGCCATGGGAGCCGTAGCACGTCCGATTCGCGATTGCTCAAGGGGCCCATCTCGTGGTGATAATCTCATGAACCTGCCTCCTACTTAGTTATCACCGTCGCATTGAGCTGAACCGAGAGCAGAGCGCCTCGACTAGAGGCAACCTTTCTTTCGCTCTGCTGGAGCTTAGCTGTGATGGACTGCAGCAGGGACAACCAAAAAGCCTTCGCCCTGTCGAACGACAGTATCGAAGGCTAGCAGGGCGACAAGGCCCAAGCTCTCAGGACCATTCATTTGATTCAAAAATGGGTCCACAATCGGCCCTAGGCGCTAGCATCTCTGGAGCGGCAAACCAGAACTGTTGCGGGGCGCTTCACAAGCAAAGCAGCGCCCAGAACCAGAGACCCCTGGTCCGATTTCTTGCGCAACAACCGCCTATTTTCGAACCTTGTGTCGGCTGAAGGGCGACTAGGCCGCCGCCTCTCCTTCTAGTAACTCGCGCACCTTGCCTACTAGTTCATCTGGAAGAAAGGGCTTCTCCAAAAAGGCGCAGCCCTGGGCCAAGAGATTCTCGACGATTTCCTCTGGAGTAGCCAGACATGAAAAGGAATTTCGCATCAGGGCACAGCGTCGCCGCTCGCTCTCTCAGTTGCAACCCATTCACATGCGGCATCATGATGTCACTTAACACCAAGTGGATCTGGCTCGGACTTCGTTGACAGATTTCAATCGCTTCCGCCCCATCCTTTGCCGCCAGCACCTTATAGCCGCGTCTCTCAAGAGATAAGCAAATCAGCCTGCACAATGCCGTTTCGTCCTCCACGATCAAGATCGTCGCCGATCCACCTAGCTCCTCGGGCTGCGTCACGGTGGGTTCGGATTGCTCCACCTGCGCCTGCGCCCGTGGCACGTAGATGCGAAAGGCTGTGCCTTTGCCCAGGGAACTTTCCACATCGATGTGGCCGCTGCTCTGGTTTCCAAATGCGCGCAACTGTTTTCAGCAACCCACGATAGATGCTCTTGCCCAGGGGTTCTTCCAGAGGCTTCGATCTCGCGAACCAGGGCAGCAGGAGCGCCCTCGCCAGTTTCTCCGTTCTGGCTTCTTCCGGGATTTTCAGGCGCCGATGCCGGTCTGGCCGGGTGTGCCCCTGTTGCCTGCTGGGGGCGGAGACCTTGCCGCCACCCTTCCGGCGTGGCCCACTTCGGAAGTTTAGGTATGCTCTTCGCACGTTTGCACTCGTCCACATCCACCCATTCACCCAGAGAAGTAGTAAAGATACCGGCCTAGACCGAAGCAGGAGCAAGTGCTTCAGCACTGGTGCCGGCGTTCTCGTCATCAGCCCATTCCTCGCCTGTCGCCGAATGGCGAGCCCAGGCCGAAGATTGTTAGCTCACAGGTGACAAACACCCTGGCGACCGTCTTCTGGTCCTTGCTCCGCTCGAAGTTAGCGCTGGTATGCACAGCATATCTCCGCGCCCAGCCGGCAGGACTGAACAACAAATTGAGACGGTCTGTGTACGCTCTTTGGTCCGCATAAGGAATCACCTGGCGGCGTGGTTTCCCGGCCTTGCTGGTGTTAGTGACCCGCCATTCGATGACGCGCGGATCAAGAGGTACTTCCAATGCAGCAGTCAGCTCTTTGATCTGCTCAGAAGAGAATCGCGGGCCGGTTGACGGGTTCGTAGCAGCAAGCGGCACAAACGTGTTCGCGGCGTGGTCGCTTGCGCCATTCGTTGCGGAGCCATTGGCCCGGCCATTTGGGGCGCTCATAGTTATTTTCCTTGTCAATGAGATGTGAAGGGGGAGGGACAATCGACGACTAAAAAGCTTGGCTTAGTTGCTGGCGGTGAGAGTGCTTGTGGTTCGGTTACCCAGGTCCGACGGAAGACTGACTCCGTTCAGAACTGGCGCCAGGACTCGAAGCTCTTAGTTCAGCTTGAGCCGAACGGTTTGAGCAAGCTTCCTCTGCTGCTGGTCGAAGCTGTACAGGTAATCGGTACCCAGTTCGAGCGCTGCCGCCACGTGCAATATATCCGCTGTGCGGGTGCCCAGCTTGGCAGTGGTTTGACGAGACAATTGGCGCGCTCGTTCAAAGACCGGCTCCGGTAATCCCCGGAGTTGGAAGACCCCGTCGCGCAAATCCTTCTCAAAGTCGCTCAACGAAGACTGGGCCTGTGCTGCTGAAACTTCCTTCCGAAAGACACGCAACCCCATAGCATTCACGACTTCGAGTTCCCCAAACGTGGTCACGAAACGGTCCCCGCTGGAAGCATGCATCGTACGGGCGGCAGCGGCGGAGTTGGCATCCGGGCTGTACAACGAGACAAGAAAGCTGGTGTCGGCATAGATCTTCAATAGCGACTCCGATCTTCGGACACCAGGTCCTCGCCGCTGACGGCCAGAACCTTGTCGCCGTAGATTGTACGCAATCGTGCCAGGAAGTCCGGAATCTCTGTCGCCGTCTCTGCACTTTCCGGAACCAGGCGGGCGATCACGCGCCGGCGCTTGGTGATCTGGATCTCTTCACCCTGGTGCAAAAGGCGCTCGATCTTCTTGAAACCGTAGCGGAGGTCTCGAACTGAGGCTTTTCTCATGTGATACATCCTAGCATCACAATGTAGGTTTTTCAATCCGGAGCAACAGTTTGTGTCCGGAGCAACGGTTTGGGCCCGAATGCATGGTGGTCAAGCAGCTGGTCGCAAGACCGACTCTACCCAAGTGACACACCATCGCAGCCGGTGAGCTTTCACCGGTAGCTCGAGCGTCGCCTATTCAGAACCAGCGCAAAAGGAGTGTTTCCATGTTCACACGAACTGTTGAAGTAACCACCAAATCGGGAAAGGCAAGAGAGCTCTCGCACACCATCAATGACAAAGTGCTGCCGATTTTGAAGAAACAGGCAGGATTTGTGGATGAGACCGCTCTGGTATCGGATGCTGAACCCAATCGCATTTTGGCATTGAGCTTCTGGAACAGCAAAGAAGATGCCGAACGGTACCACCGGGAGCAGTACCCTGCCATCCACGAGATGGTCCGGCACCTGCTTGAGGCCGAGCCCGTAATTCGGACCTTCAACGTCGATAGCTCAACCACGCACAGAATCGCCGCAGGCAAAGCCGCTTAGCATCGGCTTATTCCGACCCGAAGGTGAGCCGCCCAGCTCAGCTTTTCTGCTGCGGAATCTCTCATTCACCTCGTTGTCAGTGAGATAGCCCTTTTTTTCCGTCATCGATCAGTTTTTTAATGTCGTCCATAGCCAAGCGGAATTCTTTTCGGCGCCGTCCTGAATGGAGAAAAGGAGGCTTGGTTGATCTGCCAGCGACAACTTCAGCAGAAAACGCGGGAATCCATCAAGGATACTAGCGCGGCTCCCCAGCGATGCGATACGACTCGCTCGGTAACGCCACACTACAATCGGGCGGGCGGCCGCGCTTACCGGATGTCATTTTTCCTGCTCTCACTTGCAGTAGGCATCTTCACTTCTGTGATGTGAATCGAATCCTTGTCCGCGTAGACGTGAGCGTTCACTCGCACGTAATGTCCTTCGTGACCCTTAAGGGTCTCCGGGTTGTCCACATTCCAGGCTCTTTGGTCGGTCACAAACCTTAATTTTTCGCCGTGTTCACTGACAGTGCCCATGATGGATGTGGACTGGACCCCTGCGGCTTGATGCTTCTGTGGCGCCGGATTGGGAGGGTCCTGTGCAAAAGCGACGATGCTCACGGCAAAGCACAGAGAAAGAAAGGCCAGTAAAAAGGTTTCCATGGAAACAACCTCCTTTTAAGGTTCCGAACGACAAATCAGAGGTGCAAGGTAACGTGTCGGATTCCGGTGGGAGTAACTTGGGCGGCCTTCGCCGGCCAGTCACGCTAACCTCCCAGCCTTAAGCTGTGAAGCACTCGCTTGTCACGGGCTCCCCTGCCGACCTTCCTGGCTGCAGTACGCCGCCCTGCCCGCGGCTATGTTGCGAGTCGTGGAGCTTTGCCACGTTGAAGGTTCTCACGGCAGAATCAGCCTCAAGCGAGGCAAGCAGCACCTCTTTGACGGCCGGGTATGTTTCCTGGTTATAGCGTTCCGCTTGTTCCCGAGTTCTCCAAAAGCTCAAAGTCAAAACACGATTTGCCTAAACATCGGACTCCAGTACGATCTCGTCGACGAACCCAGGCTGCACACGCAAAATGGGGAGCAACTTGTTCTGGATAGTTTCGTTGAGTGTTCTTGTTTTGCCCAGCCTACTGACAAAATCGACAATTCGAGCAAATATGGGAAAGTCCTTTCCGGAAAGGGAGGCGACATTTTAACCGCCTCCCATTTCTCTCACTCACCATTCGCCACTGACAACCAGGCACTGGTTTCTATGCGGCCTTGCCGTGAATCTTGGCTTCGAGGGTCTTCTCGCCGCCGACGTTAACCTTGATCTGCTTTGGCTTGGCTTCCGCCTTCTTGGCGAGCTTGATCTTCAGCACGCCCTTTTCATAATCGGCGCTCACTTGCCCGGGATCGACGGAGCTGGGAAGCGTGAACGAGCGGGTGAAGCTTCCGTACTGCCGCTCGATGCGACGGAAGTTCTCCTCTTTCTCTTCCTTCTCGATCTTGCGCTCGCCATGGACGGTGAGCGTGTTGTTCTCGATGCGGACATCAATGTCTTTTTCGTCGATGCCCGGGACTTCAAGCTTCAGAGTAATGCTGTGCTCGTCTTCGTAGATGTCCACCGGCGGTGCGAGCTAGTGGTGGTCAACGCTTCTTCCGGGCCTTCGGGGCTATACGACTCACGGAAAAGACGGTTCATGCGGTCTTGCATTGTAGAAAACTCACGGAAAGGAGCCCAACGGGTCAATACTGTCATAACGCAATCCTCCTTCAGAGGGAAGCTAAGAGGAAAAACTTCAGATGGGCTGACTTAGTTCAGAGAACCTGAAAGAGTAAGAAGAGATAGCTTGCTCAATTACGATGCGATAACAGCCTGTGAGGCTACGGGGCTCTTTTGCGCGCTCCATGAAAGAGGCTGAGATGGCAATCTTCGACGAGCAATACAGAGTCGTCGCCGTCGAGAGTGACCGCCTGCTCGTCCGAGGAATTCTCAGCGGTGACGTGCTGACAATCAACAACAGCGAGCCTGGGACTCCTCTTACAGAAGAAGACTATCCGCTTGGAAAATTAATTGCCCTGACCGACCTGTCAACTGCGCCTCTGAATTAGGGATTGTCAATCTCCGCCGTCTTGCAAGCGATTCGGAGGATTTCGCTGTGGCCCCCGAAGCGTACCTAAATTGTTTTTCGAACCGAGCAATTCTGGACATCGCGCGATCCTCCGCAAGGCGCACGATCTCTGTGGATAGAGTACAGGGCCACGGCTGGAAGTCGTGGCGGCCAAACTAGGCATCGATGATCGCCGCCTCTCCCCCCGTCGGCCCATTTCCCGGGAGCCATATCATGGTCAACCACTCGGCTACCAACGCAAACAAATCATATCCAAGATTGGCAAGGAAGCAACCCTGGGCATATTGAGTGAGGGAGAGTTTTTCGGAGAAGTTGGCCTGGCGGGACAGCCTTTACGCATTGGGTCTGCAATCGCAATGACGGACTGCGAACTTCTGCGGATTGACAAGAAGGCAATGATGCTTGCGCTCCACCGGGAACACACGTTGTCCGATCTGTTCGTAGCGTATCTGCTGGCACGGAACATCCGATACGAAGAGGATTTAGTTGACCAACTCTTCAATCCCAGCGAAAAGAGACTAGCTCGGCTTCTGCTCTTGCTTGCTCACTTCGGCAAGGAAGGCGTACCCGAGACTGTAATCCCCAAGATTAGTCAGGAGACCCTCGCCGAGATGGTAGGCACAACCCGGTCGAGGGTCAGTTTTTTCATGAATAGGTTCAGAAAGTTGGGCTTCGTTGACTATAATGGCGGGAGCGGGCTGCAAGTTCATAGTTCACTTCTAAATGTCGTTCTCCACGACTAGCTTCCGCGCCGCAATCCCAAAAACAAAGCTCCGACGCTGAAAAAGCGGTCAAGCACATTGAAGGTGTAGAGCGTGTGGAGAACAAGATTGAGGTGCTGCCACCTTCGCCCATGGACGATCGCATCCGGGCGGCCACGTATCGCGCGATCTACGGCAATGACGTACTCAACCAGTACGCCCTGCGCGCCGTACCTCCAATCCACATCATCTGGGTTTCATTCAAGGCGAGGGACGGACGCAGGCTATTCCGCCGGCACCTGCAGCTCCGGCATAGGAGTTCCGGCGAACAGATGGCGGCACGGCTTCGCTAGTAAACGCACCCATCTCCCGGAACGCGTGACCCGTGCGCTATCGGTAGCGATGCCTGTATCGGCATACATCTGACGGTAAATCTTCGAGATAAGAACAAATGCCAACCGGCCGCGGCTTGACTTGATGAAGCCGGAACGCTTCCAGATGCGACCGAAACTGTAGAAGCTGTCCCAAACCGCCTGGGTCCGCGAGCGGATTTCTTCCGCCGACATCACCGGATGATCCCAATACAACTTCGGACGAAGGGCTTGCGGGATAAGCCAGCGACGGGTGAGAGGGATTCCTGCGATGGTCGGCGGGTTCGCTCCCAGCCCCTTTTCCCAGCGGTTGAAATCCACGGTCCCCGGGTAAGGGCTTAGCGTCACGAATTGAGCAAATGTGAGATCAGCGCTTATCGCGGCAGCGGCCGTGGCGTCGAAGGTTTCCGGACGATCGCTGGGTAAACCAAAAATGAACGAGCCGAGCACATGCACGCCATGGCGGCGGAAAGTCCTCAGATGCTCGATCAGGTCCTCCCCGACCAGGTTGAAATCCTTGTAGACATCTTTCAAGCCAGCCGGAGTCACGGATTCCACTCCCACTAGGGCGCCTTTGATGTGGGCCGCTTTCATCGCATCCAGAAACTCAGGGTCTTCGGCCGCCTCCATGGTGATCTGGGTGAAGAAAACCGTGTCGTCTGGAAGCTGTGCCAGGCGAGACATCAATTCAAACCTTTCGTCGCGAAGTGCTTTCAGTTCATTCAGCCGGGCTGTGTTCTTCTGTTGGGCTGCCAGGTGAAGGTCGGTCAAGGTCACCGGGTAGAAGTTGTCGTCTGCCAGCGCGATGAAGCGAAACCCAAGACGGCGCAACTGTACAATTTCTTCCATTACAACATCTGAGGTGCGTTGGCGAGGGCGCTGGCCATCCGTACGCCAGACCGAACAAAAAGAGCAGTGTTTGGGACAACCTCGAACTGTCTGCACCGACGCCCACATGTAGCGCTTGCGTGGAACGAGATCCCACCGGGCCGGAACAAAGTCGCTGGCCTCAATCTGGCCGCCCACGTAGACCGGTTTCGGAGCACCCTCACGGCAGTCCGCCAGCGCCTGGGCCCAAACAATGTCACCATCCCCTTTTACCACCGCATGTGCGCCCCCAAGCTCAAGCGCTTCCTCGGGATAAAGCGTGGCGTGGATTCCGCCGAAAATCACATAAGCATCCCGCTTTCGTGCCATCTTTCCAATTTCATAGCCACGCAAAGCATTGGCCGTATGAATACCGATCCCGATGGCGTCCCCCTGCTGAATTCGGTCAGGATCCATCTGGAATAGCGTCTCATCTACGAGCATGGGATCGCCGAAGCTTCTCGGAGTGGCGGCAGCGATCACGTACTGCCAGCGAGGAGTGATCACCGCGGTTCCGAACGACACACTGCTTGGATTGACCAAGTGGACATTCACGCAATGCGCTCCCCATACCTCGTATAGCCTCCGAACAGTTCACGAGTCACGGAGTCGCTGGATAGCGGGACACAATTCCGCCTCATTTCGTTCGCTCTGAAACGCGCGCGGGTACTCGAAGCAGGGCTCGTCAACCGGGACTACAATAGAGGACGTTGACGCGTCAACGTCGGACAGTATAGCTCCGCAGAAAGCGTAGGGGAAAACCAATTTCTGTTTGCCCTGGTTCCACAACTGGCAAGGGCAAAAGTAATCAGCTGTTGTCCGACGCAAAGTCTCACTTCCATCCAGGACGGCGCTGAAAGGGATTCCGCTTATTAACGACATCACGAAACTCATTGATGCGGGAAAGGAAAAGGGTTATCTCACCTACAACGAGGTGAATGACCTGATTCCCCATGACGTCCATTCCCCGGAGGACCTGGACGACCTGCTCACCACCATCAGCACGCAGGGCATTGACGTGCTTGAGGGCCAGCCCAAGCTCCCTTCCTCGGCCCTCGAAAAAAAGTTTGAGAACGAAGTGGAGGCCAGCGACGAAGTCGAACTCGACTCCACCCGCGGCGCTCTTGAAACGACCAGTGATCCGGCGCGCATCTACCTGCGCGAGATGGGCGTAGTCCCTCTGCTCACCCGCGAAGGGGAAGTAGACATTGCCAAGCGCATCGAGCGCGGACAGCTGCGCGTGCTGAAGGCGCTTTCACGCTCGCCTATTATGATCCGCCAGATTCTGGCCATCGGCGAGGATTTGAAGCGTGGCATGCGCTCGGTCAAGGAGATGGTCGTCTTCGATGAGGAGGAGATTACCGAGGAGATACTGCAGAACCGCGTCAAGGACATCACGCGCCGCATCGACGAGCTGCAGAAGCACTATAAAAGAGCCAGCCAGCTGGCCGGACGGCTACCGACCATCCTGGCAAAAAAGAAAGCACGGGCATACCGCCGGTGCCGATGCAGGCTGGGCCGCGAGATCGTTCGGATTTCGCTCATCATCCGCAACCTCGGTTTCACCAACTTCGAGCGCAAACGTCTGATCGATCGGATGAATAAAACCGTGGACATCATGCGCTCGCTCGATCGCCAGGTCAGCAACCTGAAGAAGAAGATTGAGAGCACGTACCGCGAAGAACTCAAGAAAGATTACCGCAAGACACAGCGACGGCATCGCGCCGACCTGGAAAAGCTGGAAAGCGATGCCGGCGTGAGCTTCCAGGAGCTGCACCGCACGCAGCGCGAAATCATCCAGGGCGAGATGGAGGCGGAGGAGGCTAAGCACGAGCTCATCGAAGCCAACCTGCGCCTCGTGGTTTCCATCGCCAAAAAGTATGGCAACCGCGGG
>DASQIH010000197.1:0-12890 GCA_035631655.1 Terriglobales bacterium | reverse complement strand
CGTGACGGCTCGAATCGCAAAGCTGGCGCGTGTCAGAAGTGAGACTAACACCGGGTGTAACTTTCCTCTTCATCTCAGCGGTTTCGATCCGGGTTTCGGTCTCGCTTCTGATGAGGTCAAGGGGTCGGCTACACCCGGCCTGCTTTGTTTGTACGCCCGAGGGATGTCTGGTTTCAGTGATAAGGGCAACTTCGCTGATAAGCGCGAATGCCAATTTGGGATGCGTTCTTTTTTGGGAAAAGAGGCCACACCCGCGAACGAAACAGTGACGCAAAAATCTACAAAAAATGGATCGCTGATGTACTTGTGTGTCCTTGATCCGGTGAGCCTCATTGGGGTAATCATTGTGGCTCACCAGCGAAGCGTGAGAGGCAGTAGGGGAGAGCCATTCTCGGTGATGCCCAAACTGAGAGAGCGATTGTATCCGGCTGCTTCTCTCCCCAAAGGTGATCTGAACGCACCTCCCCCAAAGGGCCATTCGGGTTGATTCCTGAGTGTGTGTCTCTCGAAAACCTCGAAATGTCTGAACGGACGGGAATTATACTTCTTTCATAGCTTCTCCAATGCTCATTTCTCTCACGACACTTCTCGCCACTTTGTCCTCGGTCTTCCGTTCGCGCTCTGCCCTCCAGCTGGAGAACCTGGCGCTACGCCACCAAATCGGCGTGCTTCAGCGTTCCGCGAGAAAACACCTCACGTTGACTCCCGTGGACCGCATCCTCTGGGTCTGGCTGTCCCGCATCTGGAGCGGCTGGCGCTCGGCGCTGGCCATCGTCAAGCCAGAAACGGTCATTGCCTGGCATCGCGTCGGCTTCCGCCTGTTCTGGACTTGGAAGGTCCAGCGTGGCCGACCGGGACGACCCGTCGTTTCTCGCGAGGTTCGAGATCTGATCCGCAGGATGTGCCGTGAGAATCCGAGTTGGGGTGCACCCCGCGTTCACGGTGAGTTGCTCAAGCTCGGCATCGACATCGGCGAGACCAGCGTCAGCAAATACATGGTGCGCTGTCGCAAACCGCCGTCGCAGACTTGGCGCACCTTCCTGGAGAATCATCTGCAACAGCTGGTGTCCATCGACTTCTTTACCGTGCCGACCCTTCGTTTCCAGGTTCTCTATGTGTTTCTGGTGTTGGCTGAGCAGTTTTGAACAGACGTATTGGCCCCCGAAGACATAGGATTTGGGTTTGGGAGATTAACCCTTCAGAGGCCGCGATATGAAGAGACAGTACCTTCACCTCTCAGCTTATCTCTGTGACAAGTGCCAAGGGCCGGTCATCGCAGGCTCACTTGCGGTGCGGGAGAGTGAAATATCGAAAGAGACCGAGATCAGACAGGTAGGAGCGGTTTGCCTGGCGTGCGGCAACAAGCAAAACAAAGTGACTGGGCTGGGTGTTGCCCGTCACTTCCCGCCGGTCGAATGGGAGTCAATGAATCTTATCGAGGCGTGCCCCATCTCGACGGCTTCCGCGGAAATGCTCAGTCGTGCAGAACTACATTAAGTAGCGAGCTGTGGACCTGCAATCCGCCACCGTTGTAGTCAACAAAGCCCAGCTTCCGGAACCTGTTCATGAAAAAGCTGACCCGGGAGCGGGTCGTGCCCACCATTTCTGCAAGCGTTTCCTGGCTTATCTTGGGGACCACGGTCTCGGGCACACCTTCCTTGCCAAAATGAGCCAGCAGCAGAAGAATTCGAGCCAGTCTTTTCTCGCTGGAATTAAACAGCTGATCGACCAGGTCCTCTTCATACCGGATGTTCCGCGCCAATAAATACGCCACAAACATATCGGAAAACGCGTGTTCCCCGTGAAGAGCTTGCATCATCGACTTTTTGTCGATACGCAAAATCTCACAATCGGTCATTGCGGTTGCCGATCCCATCCGGAGAGCCTGACCGGCCAGCGAACCTTCCCCAAAGAAGTTCCCGTCGCCTAGTATGCCGATGGTTGCTTCCTTGCCGACTTTGGATACAACGGTGAGTTTTACTTTTCCCTTCTGGATGTAGAACACAGCATCAGCCGCATCCCCTTGCGCGAAGATTCCTTGCTTCTTCGGAACAGCCACGTTCTTCCTGCCCTCCCCAATGGTTGCAAGGAAGGTGTGGGGGTTGAAACCGCGATTCTTCTTGGTGGCCACAGTTGGACTCATGGGACGGGTCCCCCTTGACTCCATTATGATACCAATTTCCTGAAATGGCAGGGATTACCCGAGAACCACAACCCGCCAACCAGCGATTTCCGGGCCTCACAAAATGAGCGATTCTGCTCAGTATTGCCAAAGCAAGTGCGGTCCGGCAAAAAGTCATGGACAAAAGCGGTCGCGTTCTGTGGGCTCAATAAGCACCCAAACCTTTCCTACAGATTAAGAATTTCAGGATTGTAAACTTCTGAAGACATCGAAGCGGTCGAAAGTGGGGAATTCGTCCTTTAGTGGGTGCCTATCTTCGAATATTTCGCCTTGCACTCAGCCCATCTGAGCAACACAATTCTCGGTTAATGTCTGAGCATCATTCCAATCAGGTCTCTACGGCCGGTCGAGTTGACCGCATAGCCGGTTGCCTTGTGGGTCTTGCAGTAGGGGACGCGCTCGGAGCTCCCCTCGAATTCCTTAGTCGCCACCAGGTCCGCAAGCGTTTTCCGCAAGGTCTCCGAGAAATGATTGCTTCGGACTTGTGGAACAAGGGCGAGTACACGGACGATACGCAAATGGCTCTGCTGATTGCAGAGTCCCTTCTTCAGAGCAAGGGTTTCCTGGCATCCGATCTCGCCAAGCGCTTTCGAGCTTGGGCGGAGACAGCCAAAGACGTGGGCATCCAGACTAGGGCCGTGGTCAGCATGGCCGGTTACCTGAAGGACCCGGAGAGCTGTTCATCTCGGTACCATGCGGATCATCCTGATTCCAGTGCGGGGAATGGTGCTCTGATGCGGTGCGCTCCCGTCGCGCTGTTCTGCCTGACCTCCATTGAACAACTGGTCAAGGCTTCCCGCGCCAGTGCCCGTATGACTCACCACGATCCTAAGGCCCAATCGTCGTGTGTAATTCTCAACGCTTGGATTCGAGCAGCGGTCTGTGATGGCGTTCGGGACGGCCGGGCAGAGGCGCTTGCACTGCTCAAGGACAGCGAGCGTTCCCCTTGGCATCGGCTTGAGCGGATCGAGGCCTATACGGAAGAGGACATCGCGAGCTCGGGTTACACGGTCCATACACTGGAAGCCGCAGCCTGGAGTTTCCTCGCGACGGAATCCTATGAAGAAGCGGTGATTCGGGCTGCGAACCTCGGTGACGACGCCGACACGGTGGCCGCGGTATGCGGGTCTCTCGCTGGCGCGTATTACGGATACGCCGCAATCCCGCGCAGGTGGCGGGATCAACTTCAGCACGAAGCCGAGATCCGCGAGATCGCGTTGGCATTAGGCAGGTGTACAGATGAGACTTTGGCGGGAGAATAAAAGACAGCATCCCTGTCACAAGGCCGTAGGATTGGACACTTTCTGCGCACCCGTTGGGCTGCTAACCCAATGACCTTGACTTCGGGACATCCTGTCGCCCAAACCGTACAATGAGACCTCGCGGTTATGAAGAATCCGTTCGCGTCTCTGGTCGGCGACAGCCGAACTTCACACTGCTGTGAATGCCGCCTTTCTCTTGCACGGCGGGTGCTTCTGCTGGGATTCTGCCTGCTGATTCCAGATGTGGGGCGCGCACAGTTGACGACGGGGATTGTTGCGGGATTTCTCCGGGCTGCTGATGGCCGTCCACTGGGGAATACGCCGCTGGTCATAACGAGCGGTGCAGGGTTCCGCATGACGATTCACACAAATCCGAACGGCGCATTTACAGCCACCCTACCCTATGGAAATTACCAGATCTCCGGGATTCCTGTATTCGTCGCGCCTTTGCAGACGACCTTTGTGGACCTTGAGGCCTATGCGAAGGGAACTCTCGAAATCCGGCCTCAGCCCGGCCTCTGGCAGGACCCCACACGGACGCGCGTTTATCCCGAGGCCTTCAGTCTGCCGGGTGTGCTGTTGAGCCGCGAACCAGCGAGCGTCACCGAACCGCTCGATTTGACCGGACAGAGGGACAATCGCCTCTGGCTCGAGTCGCAAGGTGCGCTTTCGTGGACCTCCACGCAGTACAAACTCCAGGGAATCGATGCCACGGATTCCTATCAACCCGGGCGCACCCTGATTGTCCCTAACGTCAAGGCCCTGGACGACGTTGTGGTGCGCACCGGCTTCGCGCAGACCGCTTCCACCAGCAGCGGCACTGAAGTGGGTCTCTTCTTGCGAGAGCCCAGCCGCTCTTGGCATGGCGCTCTGACTAGCGATGACACAGGTTCCTTTCTCGCGTCTTCCAATCTGCCGCCTCTGGAGCGTCGCGGACTGGTGGAGCAGGCCGACATGTTCCGCTGGTTCACGCGGGATGACCTTGAGCTCGGGGGACCGTTGACATCGCGGGCAGACATCTTCGCATCGGGGGCGGGGCAGTGGGCCTCACAACCCGTTCCCCTGGCAGCGCCGGGCAACGATCAGCGCAGCCGGCTGCTCTTTGCCAATGCCCGAGGCCGCGTCCGGACCGGCGCTCGGGACCAGATCGAGGGCGCAATCGTCGGCTCGCGGATCGACCTGTCGGACTGGGGTGTCCCCGTTGGGATTGAAACATTGGCCGGAAATCGCGTCGGGCCTCCCTTTACATTGCCTGGGGGGTTCCCGGGCGAGGCCGAAGTCGACCACTTGGATTTCGTACAGGCGGGTTGGACTCGGGAATCGTCCGAGGCTTCGGGTTTAGGTACCCTCCAGGTACGGTATGGCTACTCGACGGCACACCTCAATGGACAGCAGACGGGGCACGGACCCAATCCGACACAAAGCCGAATCGAGTTGCTCGACGGCATCGTAACCGGCGCCCCTCCGTTGCAGAATTTCGCGATCCGGACGCGCAACAGCATCCAGGCAGCGTGGCAGCCGGGAACACTACGGACAGGGCCTTTCTCTCATCAGATCGTCGGCGGCGGGGGATGGTCGGTTTCTTCGGCGCGCAACCGCTTTGGCACTCCCTCCAATACGAACTTGATCACCGCCAACGGCGCGCCGGCGTTTGTTGTGCGGTTCAATACGCCACTCGACACACGTGAGACTATCCGTTCCTTTTCGGGCTATGTTGCCGATCGCGTGACTTTGTCCTCCGCCTTGGTGCTTGACATGGGCGTGCTCGTGGGTCTCTCGCGCGGCTCCGTACGCGGCCAACCCTATACATTGATCGCGTGGAACAGCGTATCGCCTCGCGCTGGGTTTACATGGCAGGTTCCGCATGCTCGCGGTCTGGTGTTCCGGGGCGCGTATTTCCGGCTATACGCACCCCTAGCCGGAAGGTATCTTGATTTCGGGAATCCAAACAGTCTTAGCGGTTCCGAGTACTCATGGATCGACCGCAATTCCGATGGCTGGTTTCAAAGCGCCGAACAGGGTCCTTTGCTCATGCGTTTCGGCGGGCTGTTCTCGTCAATTTCGTCGTTGCTCCGACGGCCCTATTCGGACGAATTCGATGTGGGAGCGGACTTCGTGCCGCTACGTCGGACTTTCGCTGGTATTCATTTGTTTCGCCGCGATGACAAAAACCGAATTGCCGGGGTCGATGTCGGCGTACCGGCCCAGGCTTTTATTCCCGTGGCGATTCTGGATCCCGGGCCGGACGGCGTTCCCGGGACGTTTGACGATCAGCATCTCACCGTCTACCAGCAGAATCCCGCGACTCTCGGCCAAGACCGCTATCTGTTGACTAACCCGCCGGGTTTGAGGGAACTTCATAGCGGCTTGGTGGCTGAAATCCGCACGGAGTCGTGGGGCGTGAATGTGGGGGCGTCCATGGTAGCGGAAAAATCGTGGGGGCCGACGAACCCTGGCGATGCGGCACTGTCAAACGATCCTGGTATCCTCGGCGCTCTGCTTCTTGATCCAAACACCGCAATCCACGCCACGGGCCGGAGCTTTTTCGATCGGGCCTATGTCGGGAAGATCCACGCATCTTACCGTCTGCCCTGGGCGGGAATCGAGCTGGGCACGGTGGTGGCTTACGCAGATGGCCTTGTGTTTGCGCGGCAACTGCTGGTCACTGGATTGGTGCAGGGTCCCTTCATTGTCGCGACCACGGTGCGTGGGAGTCCTGGAGGCGGCAACCGTGCCCAGCACGTCGCGAACTGGAACGCCCGAGTTGGCCGCGAGTTTCGGCTTCCTTGGGGGCGCATCGCTGGGACGGTGGACCTGTTGAACGTGATGAACGCCGACCAAGCCATCCAGGAGACCGACCTGACCGGCCCCTCGTTTAATAAAAGACTACCAGTGTCCCTCCCGGCACCCCGTTCGGTGCGTCTCGGATTCCGCTTTGGGTTTTAGGGGCCGGCTCTTTTCTCAAGATACATCCGCAACCCACACCTCATTCGGTATCTTCAATAAAACCTCCACGACTGCAGGATCAAAGTGACTCCCTGACCAGCGCGAAATCTCAGCGCGAGCATGACTCAAAGCCCGCATCCAATCATGCGGCCGGTCAGACACCTTCTTCTTGTAATCTTGGGCGCACTCTTTTTCGTTGTGCTGGCGCGGGCGACTGGTACCACTCTTTCGATTAATCCCGCGTCCGGAGCCTTCGGGGACATCCGCGTATCCTACAGCTCTGACGCTACATACAAGGGCATGTCGCTCTACAGCCTAGATACTGACCAAGAGGTGGCCTGCATCGACGATGTTTCTACCAGTTCCATTCCGAGCTTTTCTACTAGCGTACTCGATTCTCCGCAACCGGGATGACGCTGAAGAAACAGTGCAACAGGCAATGGTCAAGATCTTCTCGCATCTCGCACAGCTCACGGCAAGTGACAAGTTCAAACAGTGGGCCATGCGCGTAATTGAAAACGAGGCCAAGATGTATCGGCGCAAGCGCCGCCAGCATCTTTACGAGTCCATTGATCAGAGCTCGACTGAAGTGTCTGAGGAAAGGCCGTTTTATCCAAAGAAGTTTGCCGACTGGCGCGACCTCCCGAGTGATGTCGTTGAGCAGAAGGAGGTGCGCGAGGCGGTTGCCAAAGCTCTCGCGGAGTTGCCGGACATTTATCGCGCGATCTTCGTTCTGTGCGACATGCAGCACCTCGAGGTGGCCGAGACCGCGGAAGCTCTTGGTCTTGGAGAATCGGCAGTGAAAACTCGGCTGCATCGGGCACGCCTCATGATGCGCGAGTCGCTGACGCCGTTGCAGTTTTGCCGCATAACATCTTTCGCTGAATTTGCCCTGGTTCTTCTCGGCAGGAAAGTGCAACGCCGCGGCGAACCGAAGCCCGCCTTTTCCGATCCGCGACCTCCCGGTTCCCGAGGCTACGTCTGCATGGCAGCTTCGCGCCATCCTGGTTTGCATAAACCGGGCTTTCCCCGGGACCACTTGAGCCCAGCCGAAAGTGAGACATTCTCTACTGCGCGGTTACATTAAAGTCCACCGTATTGGAATTCAGACCCCCGGTTCGGACGAAGACCGGAATCAAACCCACCGTTGTAATGTCTGTTTGCACAAGGCTGGCCAAAAGCTGGTTCGAGCTGATGAATCTCGTGCTCAGAGGCGTGCCGTTCCACAAGACAATGGCATCAGTGAGGAAATTGCTGCCATTGACGGTGATGGTGAACGGCACGCTATTCACAGGGACGCTGTTCGGCGTCAGCGTTGATATCGTGGGCGGAGAAAAGGCGCTGCCTTTGAGGAGCCCCGGATCGTGGTTCCCGGGGCCAGTTCCGCATCCGATGGCGAGCAGGCCGGCGAGGAGAACACCGATGAACCGCATAACTACCTCCGACAACCGAACACATCGCGCAGACCCTCATTCGGCCTCTGTAGCGACATGCTCAGGCCGAATTGCCATTCTGAAGCCTCGAGCAGGCGGTCTTTCTATATTATGGGAGCCGAAACTCAACTCCACGTCCAGCATTCTCTTTCTTCGTGGCTTCCACATCGAGATCGGAAACAAGCATCTTTTGTGCTCGCTGCTCCGTGAACACCCAGACCGTCTGGCCAACAATCGCATAGTTCTGGACTTCCCTCCGGCGACCATCACGAAAGACCAGAATCGTGGCTGCTATCTTGTCTTCCACTGATGGCTGAGGCTGCAGGGCAGCCTGCCGCGCTTGTTCGCGTGACACTTGCTCTTCCCGCAATCGCTCGACTTCGTCCCTGAGGCGGTCGACCTCGCTGGCCAGATCAGTTTCTCGCGCTACGGGCGCCGGAGTTTGTTCGGCAACTTGGTAGTACGGAGGTGCGGTATAGACCGGGTAGGGCAAGAAGGCCGGCTGTGCGAAGAGGAACCGATTGCCGAAGAAAAACTCCCGGCAGAACAGTGGGTTGAAGAACGGATCGGCGAAACATGGGTTTCCGAAAAAGATGTGGAGGCGCACGTGGCGACGGAACGCGGCTGGCCCAACAAACGAAGCCCGAGGAACAAACGGGTGTGGGTTCATCACACGGAACCCACTTGGGAAAGGCTGCACGGCACGAAAACGCGGGCCTACGCTAAATCGTACGGGAACACTTGGGCGCTGTACGGCCCGCATCTGCCCTTGAAGGCGTAGCGGAAACACCGCAGCCACCAAGAAGACCGCTATGGCCAGCACGCGGTACATACACACAGCCAGTGCACAACCACACTCTCCTGAAGCGCTGGTCTCCGCCCTTCCCTTTAAAAGGCGGTGATCCACTGTCCTCACCAGAGTGGTTAATCAGAAAGAAAGATGTCACGGACCATATTGCGACATGTCATGGAAATGTAAAAAGTTTGTCGCAGTTGACGGGATTCGAGATACGAGCGGTAGAGCAAAACGGCCGGCCTGTTGAAGGCCAAGCGCGGTTCCGAACAATACCAGTCGACGAATTCGTCGAGAGCGTGACGATATCCCGCTGAGTATCGCTGCAAACACGCAAGACGCCTCGACTCAGTCGAGGCAGGTGCAGACGCACTGCTGATCTTCGATGCGATCCTTTTTCGCTTGGATACGCAGACGCAGCCCAGCCACCAAGAGGTTGAGGGCACGGCGGTTTGCGTACAGGGTAAGGAACTCTACAAGTCACGTTATCCGAGAAGCGACGATGAAGAAGCCCAGGAAGCACGGCGACATCATTTCCACCGTAGCAGCCTGGCGAGTTTGAAATTGGAACTTCTGTTTGGTCGCGAAGCCGGCAGCCGGCGACATCCTGTGCTATTCGGGCGTAGCCTTCGCGCACAGTCAGGAGTTGAACGAAGTCACCTTCGGCTTGCAAATCGAAGCCTGGAAGCGGCAACTCCCGCACCTGCCGTGCCCATTGAGGTTTGAGGAGGGGCGCCTGTTCCAGCGCCGGGATGACGGGTGGGCGGAAGACACCTGTATCCAGCCAAAGTCATCTGGGGCGACTCGGTTTTAGTTCACCATGAAGTTCACTGTGTTAGATGTTTGGTTACTGGAGTTGTATATGCCACCGACCGTAAGCACATAAACTGGCTTCGTGCCGGAGGTCGCGATGTCGGTGGCGGGAATGGTCGCTACGAGCTGTTTGCCGGACACGAACATTGTGTTTTGAAGGGCGCCGTTGAAATAGACGACGGAGTTGGTGGCGAAGCCGTTTCCATTTATGGTCAGCATGAATTGAGGCCCGCCTGCAGTTGCACTGTTGGGCACGAGTGCCGAGATCTGGGCAGCACCCGCCCCGGAAGTTGTGCTCATGGGGGCGTGGTAATTGCCGCACCCAATAGCGAAGATAGTTAGCAAAAGAACACAAATTGTTTTCACCACGCATCTCCAAGCGGCAAATTGCCGTCAAGTTGTGACTGCGGGACGCACTTTCCCCCAACGCGTCCCTGGGCAGAAACAATGCTCCACAAATAGTCTAGGAAAAGACAATCTTGCATTTGTCGATGCTATGTCATTTCCTGGTAAAGGTTTTGTCTCGTTGGACTGGTGGTGCGCTGCGCAGAGATCCCGTCCGTAGTCGCAGCCGAACGGTCGTTGAAGTTGGGAATCTCCAGAATCGTGGTTGCTGTCTTCTCTTCAACCGACGGCCGAGGCTGTAGCGCAGCCTGTCGCGATTGTTCGAGTGACAGTTGCTCATCCCGCAACCGCTCGACTTCGCCCCTCAGCCGGTCGATCTCTCTGTTGAGATCACTGTCTCGATCCGCTACAGTCGCTGAAGTTTGTTCAGCAACTTGGTAGTACGGGGCTGTATAGATTCGGGAGGGCAAGAACAGTGGTTGAGCGAAAGAGCAACCTATCGCGGAAAGAGAACTGCCGCCATAAGAGCGGGTCGAAGAACGGATCAGTAAAACAAGGGCTCCCGAAAAAGAAGTGAAAGCGCAAACGGTGACGAAACGCCGCTGGCCTAACAAACAAAGTCCGATGACCAAACGGGCGTGCCCTGATCACACCGAACCCACTGGGAGCAGGCCGCAGAGGACGAAAACGCGGGCCTACGCTAATTCGTACGGGAACACTTGGGCGCTGTACAGCGCGCATCTGGCCACGGAGGTAGGCCACGTTGCAAGCGCCTTGCTTTGGCCAAAGCATGCTCTCGTTAGAAAATTACTGTTTTGGTGACAATTCTCTGACAACCGCTGCCGATGCCTGTCTTACGCTCAATCAAATGGTGGACAGGCCTACTGTCCTGTTCACACGCAATGAGCCCCCAGCGCTTGAGTCATTCTTGATCGAAGTCGTCGCTGGAGAAGGTTGTGTTCAAAACATGGCAGCGCACGGGAGACGAAGCAAGCCGAAATCTATGTAACCGAATCCGATCATATGCTGTACTTCATCTCAAAGTTCATTCGGTCGAGAGCGGCAGCACTGTCAATTTTCCTGGTGGTTCTGTCCACAGCGGTCGCGGCCGACTCCTCTCCCGCTTCCTTAGACCGCGGTTTTCTCCTACTCTACAACCTCGATTTCGACCGGGCGCAAGAACACTTCGCCTCATATCAGCAACAGCATGCAGATGACCCGATGGGTCCGGTGGCAGAGGCCGCCGGTCTTTTGTTCTCCGAATTGAACCGTGCCGGAGTCCTCGGAACGCACTTCTTCGACAGGGATTCTTCCTTCCGATCCCGACCGACGCCCAAAGCGGATCCCGTCCTCCGTGATCGCTTAAATTCTGCGCTTCAGCGCGCCGAGGTGCTCGCCGGGCCGCACTTGGCAAGTGATCCTAACGACCGGGGTGCGCTGCTGGCCATGACTCTTGTTAACGGTCTGAGGGCCGACTACACCGCATTCTTTGAAAACCGTTCCCGAGTTGCTCTGCACTACACGCGGAACGCTACCAACTACGCGCGCCAGCTACTGGCCATTTGCGTAAATTCCGGTTCTCGGCTAACGAAGCTGTGTTGCAGGCTGAACGCCATGCAGCTGGGCAGCACTGCGAAAAGAAGTACCCGCCGCAAGATCCTTTGTTATCATCTGCAAGATTGACAATGGAATCCGCAGTCTTCTCGCAAGTCCCGACTTTCGCGAAATCGCTTCAACTGCAAAACCGTTTTCGTCCGGAATCGGATTGGAGGTCAGATCGAATTCCTCTCCGTACATCCGTATCCGGTTGGGGTGTGCGTAGCCAAGTGCCTTGAGTCTTCCACCGACCTCAGCATCTCTATTACCTTGGGCTGCCATGATGGTTTGCCTATTATTTCGACACGAATCCAGCTGCAGGTTAAATGGTGTGGTTTGCTTCTTAACGAAAGAAACGCCGGGTAACACTTGATCCTACGACTTCATACCAGGCAGAACAAGTCCAAGAGCACGGACTGGAGCCCTTAGATGATTGGCATGAGCGCGGCAGATGCAGCTCTGGCAACGCTCCGCGGCGAGGTGATAGATATCGTCCTGGGAACGGTTTTCTTATCCGTTGGAGCGACGGCCTGTGCCATCGCAGCGATCCGGTGGCGCAGGGGCGTTCGCATCCTCGTATGGTGGGGAATCTGGAGCGGGATGTACGGGCTCCAAACAATGGACCGGACGCCCGCGGTTTTGGCGGTTCTGCCGCACCCCCTCAAATCTGCGATGCCCTACGTGAGTACAGCGGGCATGTACCTCGTCCTGGTTTCTGCCTTGTTCGCCTGGCGAGAGCTGAGCCTTGGCAAACTCAGGCTCCTCATCCAACTGGAAATCTTCGCGGGGTTGGCGATTGCTCTGGTCGGTATTGGCACGTTCGTCCTCGGTGGCCCAGACGACAAATGGATTCTCTACAACAACGTGCTTGCAGTTCTTGCTTTGCTCGTCCTGTTAATAGTCGTGCTGGTCCCAAAGTTTTCCAGGTTCCTCGTTATTCCGAACCACCGCATTCTCGCCGCCGGTACGCTCACTTTTGCGTTGGAGGCGCTGTACACCAACTTGTCGAGCGTGTTGCACTACCGCACGCTGCCTATGGTTGACTCGTTAGGCTTTGCCGTCCAAAGCAAAGGTTCTGTCCCGGTAGCGGTGTTTGTTGGGTCATGTTGCGAACCGCATCAGGAAGCTACGTAGAGCCGATGCGTGGAAAATCAGACTGATCCACTACTCTTCCACTTGACTGGCCAGGGGCTTGTCCATCAGCGAGCACTTTGCCACCCGAGACTCTATGTCGGGAGCGGTGAACTACATCATGCTGTCGTGGTCGCGCCGATCCTAGTTGCGTGGGTTACATTCCCACCCTTGCTGCGCAAGGATGGGGCACTCGACCTGGAGAAGCCCCGTGCAACTAATTCAAACGCCACTTCAGCGGCTGATGCGGAAGAAGCGCGGGGTATAGGCGTTCGCTGATCCGCATGCCATACATGGCATACTGGAACTCCGCTTCTTCCTGATCGTTCAAAGCGCGAAGGTCGCCATTTTCGACAGCGATCACGTAGCTACCAGCCAGAACGCAGCAC
>DASQIH010000196.1:0-10043 GCA_035631655.1 Terriglobales bacterium | reverse complement strand
CTCTTGTGGGCTCGCCTTCCCTTCCAGCAAAGCTTTCAGCATCAGTTGGCCGGAGACTCCGAAGACGTCGCAGACCACGCTGGACAGTTTGATGTTCGCTGTCTCTAGCATCTTCAATAGCCGATTGCGCTCCGCGGTCTGACTCTCTACCCGCTTGCAGCGGTAGCGGGTCAAATCACGGAGTTCGCGGATAGGCTTCGGGGAACGAAGCTGAGCGCAACAGTCCGTGACAGAGCAACCCAGCCAGCCACTCCGCATCTTTGACGTCGCTTTTGCGACCCGGAACTTTCTTAACGTGCTGCGCGTTGGCAATGACGATCTCCAACTCTCCTTCCAAAATCGCAAAGACCGGTTTCCAATAAAGCGCCGGTGCTCTCCATGGCCACATGGGTGCAGCCTTCCGAGAGCAGCCATTGGCGCAAGCTCAGCAGTTCTCGCGTTGTCGTCCCGAACGTGCTCATCTGCTTGCGGATTTTCCCGTTGGGCAAAACCTACCCGCAGGCAGGCCACGACGGTGGCCTGATGCACGTCCAACCCATCCGGAGCGCCCAACGCACACCCACACTGAGTACCGCCGGCCCGAAGATGTTCCTCCTCAGCGAGAGCCCGGCAAGGACGCAGCGTAACTAACCAGCTGCTTTGTATTCGCTTTTCATTCGCCTACCTGCTACACTTCCCAAAAGCGAAGAAGCTGTGGAAATTCTTGTGATTCGCGAACTGTCGCTGGCTTGCTCGACGTTGTACGCTAGGTTGTAACACTCCCGAGTCCCGGAAAAGGATGCTTATGGCTGACGAACGTGCAAAGGCACTGGATCTGGCCTTCTCCCAGATCGAAAAGCAGTTTGGCAAAGGTTCCATCATGCGGTTGGGGTCCAAAGAGGCAGTTGTCCCCATCGCGGTAATACCCACAGGCGCAATTTCGTTTGACGCCGCACTTGGCGTAGGCGGCTTCCCGCGCGGCCGCGTCGTCGAGATCTTCGGTCCGGAATCTTCCGGTAAGACCACCATCGCGCTGCAGGTCATCGCTGAGGCGCAGAAAACCGGCGGCATGGCTGCTTTCGTGGATGCCGAGCACGCCCTCGATCCTGGTTATGCCAAGAAGCTCGGCGTGGATGTTGATAATCTGCTGGTTTCTCAGCCCGACTACGGCGAGCAGGCCCTGGAAATCGCCGAAGCCCTGGTGCGCTCTGGTGCGCTCGATGTACTGGTCGTGGACTCGGTGGCGGCACTGGTTCCCAAGGCAGAGCTCGACGGCGAGATGGGCGACAGCCACATGGGATTGCAGGCACGCCTGATGTCGCAGGCGCTCCGCAAGTTGACGGGCATCGTTTCCAAGTCGCGCACTTGCCTGATTTTCATCAACCAGATTCGCGAAAAAATCGGCGTGATGTTCGGTAACCCCGAGACTACGACCGGCGGGCGCGCTTTGAAGTTTTATGCCTCGGTGCGCATTGATATCCGCCGCATTGCCGCGATCAAAGAGGGTGACATGGTCACCGGCTCGCGTACGCGAGTGAAAGTGGTCAAGAACAAGGTGGCGGCTCCTTTCCGCGAGGCCGAGTTCGACATCCTTTACGGCGAGGGCATTTCCAAGGAAGGCGACCTGCTGGATCTCGCCGTGAATAACAACATTATCGAAAAGTCAGGGTCATGGTTCAGCTACAAGGGCGAGCGCATTGGTCAAGGCCGCGAGAATGCCCGCCAGTTCTTGAAAGATAACAAAGAGACGTTGGCCAAGTTGGATGCCGAGGTTCGCAAGGTTCTGGGACTCACGCCCGCCGTTAATACGCAAGCCCAGGCGCAAGCCGCCGCCGGAGGACGCGTCACTACCATGCCGAGTGCCGCGCCAGAAGCAACGAAGGTGCCGGCACGACGCTAGGAATTAATGCCGACGAAAAGGGCAGCTACGGATCAGCACGGATTCAACGGATCAGAAATCCGTGCTGATCCGTGGCTGTTTTTTCAGCCTTTCAGAACGGAACTAATGCTCCCCATCCGAAACAGCAATTGCCAATCCCATTTCCTGCCGACTAGAATCGTCTTTAACCCAGCCTGACCCGTTTCAGCGAGGACAATTGAAGAAAGTCATAGCGATCTATCCCGGCTCGTTCGATCCTTTGACGAATGGGCACCTTGATTTAATCGAGCGGGGTAGCAAGATATTTGACGAGCTGATTGTGGGTATCCTGCGCAACCCGGAGAAGGACCCGTTGTTCAGCCTCAGTGAGCGCCGCGAGATGATGGAAGCCATGACCGAGCAATGGAAAAATGTTCGGGTGGACTCCTTCGAAGGCTTGATGGTGGATTATGCGGTGAAAGTGAAAGCCAGCGCAGTGCTGCGAGGCATTCGCGCTATCAGCGATTACGAATACGAGCTCCAGATGGCTTTGATGAACCGCAAGTTGTCGCCGAACCTGGAAACCGTTTTCATGATGCCGGCAGAGGCGTACTCCTACCTGAGTTCTCGGCTGGTGCGGGAGATTGCCCAACTCGGCGGGAGCATCAGCGGACTGGTACCCGACCTCGTGGAGCAGCGGCTGCGCGAGAAGATGGATCCGGCAATAAAACTTCAAGACATCAGAAAAACCAGAACAGGAAAAAAGCAATGACTATAGCCACGGAAGCACTCTTCGCCCTGAAACTTACCGAGCGCGTCAACCGGATCGAGCCCTCCGCCACCATGGTGGTGGTAGCGGAAGCCGACAAGCTCCGCAGCCAAGGGGTCGATGTCGTGGACTTCGGAGCGGGTGAGCCGCATTTTGCCACTCCGCAGCACATCAAAGAAGCGGCCATTGCCGCCATTCAGGCCAACTTCACAAAATACACGCTCGTTGGGGGCACGACTGAGCTGCGCGATGCCATCGTGCACCGCCATTCCGTAGATTTCGGCTCCGACTATCGCCGCGAAGAAGCGATCGCATCGGTGGGCGGCAAGCACGTCCTGTTTAACGCCATCCAGGTGCTGGTGGACCATGGCGATGAGGTCATTCTCCCCGTACCTTACTGGGTTTCTTTCAAGGACATCATCCGCTACGCGGGTGGCGTCCCAGTTTTCATTGAAACTGACGAAAGCCGAGACTTCGCCCTGACCGCGGAGATGGTGGAGCGCGCGATCACTCCGCGCACGAAGATGATCATCCTCAATTCGCCCTCCAATCCTTCCGGAGCAGTGATGAGCCCCGAGGACATGACAGCCGTGCTCCGCCTGGCCGCGCAGCGCGGCATCTGGGTGATCTCTGACGAGTGCTATGTTTACTTGAACTACAGCGGAAAACGTTTTTCGGTAGGCTCATTGCGCGAATGTCGTGACCGCATGCTTGTGGTCGGATCGCTTTCGAAGACCTACGCCATGACCGGATGGCGGCTTGGCTATGCGCTAGGGCCTGCTCCGGTCGTTAGTGCCATGCAGAAATTGCAGGGCCAATCCACCTCCAATCCGACTTCTATCGTGCAGAAGGCGGCAGTTGCCGCCCTTCAAGGACCACAGGAATGTGTCGAGGAAATGCGCAAGGAGTACATTCGCTTGCGTGATCACGTAGTGAAAGGCCTGCGCGCGATACCGGGAGTGGCTTGCACCATGCCGCAAGGAGCTTTCTACGCCTATCCCAACGTGTCTTCTTTCTTCGGACGCGGTGGCCTGAAGTCTGCGGCCGATGTGGCGGGCAAGCTTCTGCGTGAAGCTCACGTGGCGACCGTGCCCGGCGAAGGCTTTGGGACTCACGAACATATTCGCGTTTCCTATGCCACTTCGGCGGCCGAGCTCGACCGGGGCCTCGAGCGCATGCGCAAGCTTTTTGCCTCTTTGTAATCGCGGGATTTTCGCAGGCAGCCTCTCTGCTGGGTTAAGCTTCTAAGGGCGGTGGTGCTGCCGGGTGCTCCGACGGCAACCGCCAGGCTTGCCCGATGAGCGAACTGTATCCATTTTTGATGGTGCCCGTTTTCGACCCGCGTCCGTGGGGCACTTTGGATTTGTCTCCGATTTATCCCAATCATAAGTTCGAGGAGAAAATCGGCGAATCCTGGCTGACCGGGGATCACTGTATTGTGGCCAACGGGCCGCTGGCGGGACAGTCTCTCCACGAACTCAGCAGCCATTACGGAAGAGAACTGGTCGGCGAGGCCGCCCCCGACGCCCAACGTTTTCCCCTGCTCCTGAAATTCCTGTTTCCTCACGACAAACTTTCTGTGCAGGTGCACCCCGACGATGAATGTGCCCGGCGTTCCGGACAGCCCTGGGGGAAAACCGAGTGCTGGTACGTGGTGCACGCTAATCCGGGGGCCCAGGTGGCGCTTGGTCTCAGGAATGGCGCCACACGTGCTCAGTTGGAGCGCGCCATCAAAGAAAACCACGCGGAAGAACTGCTCAACTGGGTTGATGTTCATCGCGGCGATTTGATCTATGTTGCGGGTGGAACTGTGCATACTCTGAGCCCGGGATCGGTCATCGTCGAAACCCAGCAGCAGTCCGACACGACTTATCGCTTGTACGATTACGGTCGCGCGCGTGACCTGCACCTGAAAGAAGGATTGGCTGCCGTGAGGGAGCAATCGGGGTCAGGCAAGGTCGCACGTCCCGCAGCGGTACAATCTTCCAACGGAACGCATCACGAACAACTCGTCACTGCTCCTTATTTTGTAGTGGAGAAGTTCGACTTGAAGGAACCCAAGTCATTTTCGACGACCGATGAGTCGGGCACACGTTCCGTGCAGATCCTGGTAGGGCTAGAAGGATGCGGAGTAGTGGAAGCACATGGCATGCAACCGGTCGCCTTCGCCAAAGGTGACGCTGTGGTAGTGCCGGCGAGCACCTGGAATTTCGAAGTCCGGCCGCAGTGGAGGGTGGAGTTCATACGCGCGTACGTTCCGGGTAAGCCCCTGGCCGAACCAGTGACCACGTTATCGTGAATGTGTGGGGACGGATCTGTGACCCGCCTCCACAGCAATACATAGATCCTTCGCTTCGCTCAGGATGACAAGATTAAAAACTGAATGGTCAAGAAAAGCACTTTCTATCCTGTGATTCTGGCCGGTGGTCGAGGCACGCGGTTCTGGCCGCTGAGCCGCAAGCGCCGCGCCAAGCAACTGCTTGCGTTGGACGGCAAGCAGACCATGATCCAGCAGACTGTGGCGCGACTGCTACCCTTAGCCACTGCCAAGAATTTTTGGATCATTACGAATGCTGACCTGCAGGCGGCGATTGCCAAGCAGGTGCCGCGCCTCCCGAAAAAGCAAATCATCGCTGAGCCGGTAGGACGCAATACGGCGCCTGCGATCGGACTTGCTGCCTTCCTCCTATTACGCCACGATCCCGAGGCGGTTCTTGGTTTGTTTCCTTCCGACCATGTGATTGGAGGCGAGAGGCGTTACCGCGAGGTCATCGGGCGTGGAATCCAGATCGCGTCAGCAGGCGACAACATCGTCGTGCTCGGCATTCGTCCCAGCCGTCCCGAAACCGGCTACGGCTATATCGAATCCGGAGCCCCACTCGAAATGGAAGCGCTGCGCGTGCGCCGCTTCACGGAAAAACCCGAGAGCGCGCGCGCTGCGGAGTTTGTTAAAGCGGGTAATTACTTCTGGAACAGTGGCATGTTCCTGTGGCGAGCGCGGACCCTGGCGGATGCTCTCAAGGAGCATCTTGCCGATACCGCGGCGCTGCTGGAAGAGATTGCTGCGACGTTTGGGACAACAAAATTCGAAGGCACTTTCCGCAAGCTCTATCCCAGGTGCGAGAACATCAGTATCGATTACGCGGTGCTTGAGCCGCGCTCCGCTAAAGGCGAGCACACTTCCCATATCTACTGCATCTCCGCGGATTTTGGCTGGAACGATCTCGGCTCCTGGACGGCTTTGCACGAGCATCATGCCGCCAAATCCATGCCGGCTGATGGGAACCTCATCTCCGGCGACGGCAGCTACACATTGAATGCACAGGGCAACTACATTCATGCTCCAGGAAAATTCGTGGCCGCTGTGGGTGTCGACAACCTGGTGGTGGTCGAAACTGAAGATGCGCTTTTGATCACAACCCGCCAGCGTTCCCAGGATGTCGGCAAAGTGGTGAAGTACCTGGACGAAAAGAAGCTTTCGAAACTAGTCTAAGGCGCAAACGCCGTACAGGAGCTTCGCATCCAAGCGGAGTTCAAGCAAGCGGCTTGGCAAATAGTCGTTTTGGGATCGGGCACGTTCTTCGGCGAGACCTTAGAATAAGGGCAGAAACTAACCCATGGCAGAAATCAAGTTTGGAACTGACGGTTGGCGCGGCGTTATCGCCGACGATTTTACCTTCGACAACGTGCGCCGCGTTTCCGGCGCCATCGCCTCCTACGTCCTGAAGAACGAAGACCGCAAGCGTGGGGTGATTGTCGGCTACGACACGCGTTTTGCCTCCCAACGTGCGGCACGGGTCGCGGCCGCTATCATCGCGGGCGCGGGCATCCCGGTTAAGCTCGCCAACGACTACACGCCAACCCCGGCCATTTCCTATGCGGTCAAGACACTGGGCGCCGCCGGCGGCGTGGTCATCACATCCAGCCACAATCCCTGGAACTGGAATGGCGTGAAATTCAAGGCAAAGTTTGGCGGCTCGGCGACTCCGGCGATCATGAAGATTGTCGAAGATGAGGTCCGCGCTGGCGCCATGCCCAATGGCCAGCCGTCCAAGATCGAGGAAGTTGATCTCAAGCCCGCTTACATCGAGGCAATCTGCCGCTTTGCCGACCTGGACCTGATCACCAAAGCCAAGTTCCGATTCGGCATCGATTCCATGCACGGTTCAGGACGGGGCGTGCTGTCGAAAATTTTCAATGAGCGCGGCATCCAGCATATTGCGATCCGCCAGGACCTCAACCCTCTGTTCCCGGGGATTAATCCTGAGCCAATCGAACCCCATGTCGCCATGCTGCAGGAGACTGTGGTCAAGGAAGGCTGCCACGCCGGTCTCGCCACCGACGGGGACGCTGACCGCATCGGAGCAGTGGCGGAAGACGGGACCTTCGTCGATTCCCACAAGATTTTTTCCATCCTGCTGCGCTGGCTGCTGGAGCGCAAGCAATGGCCGGGCGAAGTTGTGCGCGCCTTCAATACCACGCGTATGCTCGATCGCATTGCTAAGCGCTACGGGCGCAAGCTGAACGAGTGCAGCATCGGTTTCAAGTACATCGCAGATCTCATGATGGAGCGCGAGATCCTCATCGGGGGCGAGGAGTCGGGCGGAATCGGCTACTCCCGCTACTTGCCGGAGCGCGACGGCATTCTTAACTCGCTTTTGCTGGCCAACGTGATGGCTGAAGAACGCAAACCGCTGGGTCAACTCGTGGCCGACCTGCAACGGGAGTACGGCCCTCACTTCTATGGGCGCCTCGACATGCACATTCCCGAAGATGTGAAGCAGCGTGCCATCAGCCGCGCCCGAGCGGACGCCACAAAGATTCTCGGGAAATATAAAGTGCTCAGGAAAGAAGGACTGGATGGGGTGAAGTTCTTTCTCGAGGCGCCGACCAACGGCAACGGCGCCGAGCCGTGGATCCTCTTTCGAGCCTCCGGCACCGAGCCCTTACTTCGACTCTACGCAGAGGCCGCTTCTCCAGAGTTGACTCGAGAGATCCTGGCCAGCGGCGAAGCGTTTGTCAATGCAGGGTAGCGCCGGCATCTTGCCGGCCGGATGCGCGGGCGGGACGCCCGCGTGACAGCCGCCGGGACGGCGGCGCTACAACATGAAAAGCCTAGCGAATCCGAACCGCACCTTGCCCATGCGAGTCGGCACGATGCGGGGCTTTCGGCGATAATCAATACAAGCGCATGACCTTTGCAGCCGGATCTTCGATTTCCACCGACACGCCCGAGGCGCGACGCTACAACCGCATCCGCCGCTGGCTGGGGATTGCCGATTTCCTTCTCGGCCTGATGTTTTTGCTGGTCCTGCTTATCACCGGCTGGACCGGCACGTTGCGTGACTACGCCTACTGGGCGGCGTTTCAGAACTATTCGCTGGCCGTCTTTTTCTATGTGCTGATGCTGCTGCTGATCAGCAAAATCCTGGGTTTCGGCCTGGATTACTACGGTTTTCGCCTGGAGCACCGCTACCAGCTTTCTAATCAGAAGCTGCCGTCCTGGCTATGGGACGAAATTAAAGGCTGGCTGCTGGGCTTGCTGCTCGCGTCGATCCTGGTCGAGATCCTCTACTTCACTATCCGACAGTCGCCCGAACGCTGGTGGCTGATTGCCTGGCTGGTGTTCATCGCCCTTTTCATTTTCTTCGCCCAGATCGCACCCATCGTTTTTCTGCCGATCTTCTACAAATTTGAACCACTGGAAAATGAAGAACTGAAGGAACGGCTGGTGCTCCTGAGTGAGCGCGCCGGAACCCGTGTCCGCGGTGTCTACGAATGGAAGCTGTCGGAGAAGAGTAAGAAGGCCAATGCCGCGCTCACCGGCTTGGGCGCGACTCGGCGGATCATTTTGGCGGACACCTTGCTGCAGAATTACTCCAACGACGAAATCGAAGCTGTACTCGCTCACGAACTCGGCCATCACGTTCATAAACACATCGTGAAGAGCATTGGGGTGCAGGCGGGAGTAACTTTCCTGGGGTTCTGGGCGGGCAATCTCGTGCTGAACTATGCGATTGAGCAGCGTTACATGTTTGCAACGCTTACCGACTTCGCCAATCTGCCGCTGCTGGTTCTGGTTTCGACCGTGCTGTCGTTCCTGCTGATGCCGGTCCTGAACGCCTACTCCCGCTTCAATGAGCGGCAAGCTGATCGCTACTGCTTTGAATCGATCGCCAGCGTCAGGCCCTTCATTTCCTCGATGAACAAGCTGGCGGAGCAGAACCTGGCCGAACGCGCTCCTTCGGAGTGGGTGGAGTGGTTCTTCCACTCTCATCCGGCAATCACGAAGCGGGTGGCGGCGGCGCAAGCGTGGGCGAAACTCAAGCCGGCTGCTCAGTCGCGTTAAGAGCGAGCCTGGCGACCGCGCAAGATTGCTTCCACGCGCTGCAGATCCTCCTCGGTATCCACACCCACCGTGTCATAGAGGGTCTCGCCTACCGAGATCGGAATCCCATTTTCCAGAAACCGCAATTGTTCCAGCCGCTCGCTGCGCTCCAAGAATGACTCAGGAAGCGAGACAAACCGGTCGAGCACTCCTTTGCGATAGGCATAAAAGCCAAGATGTTTATAGCAAGGCGGTTCGCCTGTGCCATCGCGGTCATAGGGAATCGTCGCTCGGGAAAAATAAAGCGCCCGCCCCGCCGCATCGGTGACGACCTTCACCGCATTAGGGTTGTTGACGTCGACTTCGGCGGCGCGAGTCTTCAAGGTGCCAACCTGAACCGACCGATCGCGCATCAGGTCCAGCAAGCCGGCAATGTGTTCCGCGCGCGTCATGGGCTCATCGCCCTGGATGTTCAGGTAAACGTCGGCTGCCACCGACTGGGCAACTTCATGGACGCGCTCGGTCCCGCTGCGATGTGTTGCCGCTGTCATCTGCGCCTTCCAACTATGCTGCCGGCAGACGGCGAAAATCTCCTCCGAATCGGTGGCCACAATGACGTCCTCCAACAGCGGCGACGCGCGGACGCCGCGGAAAACGTGCGCCAGCAAGGGCTCGCCCGCAATGAGACGCAACATCTTTCGCGGCAGTCGAGTAGAAGCCAGGCGAGCCGGGATGACGGCAACGGCTTTCATCAGTTTGTCTCTGGTTCTTCATCATAAACATACCCGGTCTGTCGGGCGGAGTTTTGGCATTCCGGAGCAAGGTTTGACACCTGTGAACCTGGTCCTTAGAATCATATCGTTGGCGGCGCAGTGGCCCTGACCCAGCCGCCGCATCCGACGATTCCGGAACTTGCTCGGCTGGCAACAGCAGCTTCTTCCATTTCCCGTCTCCCCTTTGATTGTGCATGGCGGTGTAGCTCAGGTGGTTAGAGCGACGGTCTCATAATCCGTAGGTCGTTGGTTCGAGTCCAACCGCCGCCACCAATTAAATGAACGACTTCCGAGGGAATCTCCCTTTCCTTCTCCTGACCAGGTTGCGCTGGGGTT
>DASQIH010000195.1:0-52973 GCA_035631655.1 Terriglobales bacterium | reverse complement strand
CTCAAACGGTCAGGGATGTTCTGGACGGTGCGCGGAGCCAACGCCATCATCGCACTTCGATGTTGCCAGCTCAGCGGCAAGTTCGAGGACTACTGGGAGGCCCGACGGGCATAAATCTCACTTTAAAGTCGCGCACCCCAGATGAAATAGAAAATCCCGGTACTTGATCCCGGAGAACGATCCAATCAGCATGTTTTGGGGATTGCCGGTGATCGTGGCTACGCTGCCGATGTTGGATCCGGTGGCCACGGCGAGCAGGTAAGGTAAAGGCGGAAGCTTCATGCGCCGAGTAATGGTGAGCACGAAAGGCGCCATGACGAGGCACACGATATCGTTGACGAAAAACGCCGACAGCACGCCACAAGTGAAGATTACTGCCGGCAGCAGATGCGTAGGCTTCAAGCGGCGCAGCACAACCTCCGCATTCCACTCGAAGAAGCCGACCAGGTGGAGATTTCCGACAATCAGCATCATCGAGAACAGCAGCACGAGCGTGCCGAAATCAATGAAGCGAAGCGCTTGCCGGGGCGGCACGATGCGAAAAGCAACCATGGCCACCGCGCCAATGATGGCTGCTCCCGGGCGGTCAATCTTGAATCCCGGAAACTTGCCTAGCGCGAATACCACATAGCTGGCAAGGAAAATGGCGTAGGCGGCAGAATTGGGGGCATGGGACAGGGCCGCAGCGGGAACATGTTGCATTTCCCGGGCAGGATAGCAGGCGAATCCGTGCCTTCAAAGGCCTTCCACTGATGCGACTGATGCGATATCCAGGGCTATCGCTGGAAGGCCGCTGATGTTTCACTCTTGCAGACGGCTGTGCTGCGCCATTCGCAAGAACCTCGTCCTCCTTAAGTTAAGGTGTACCACTTAGTTATCAGAAACAGATTAAGGTGTTTCGCTCATGTCCGCGTGTGGAGGCACTCACGTGTGCGACAAATCACCGCCAACTGTGCGGATTTTCACAACTTACCTATTTTTTTCTCGCTATTAGTAGTAACTACTAGGGTACGTGGATTCGCTTCCCGCGCGGCCCTAATTTTTTCCGCGGAGCGTCGGCAGCCTGAAGGATTGCTACGTCCTTTCCAGTGCCCGCCTCTGCCACGAGGTTGCGCAGTGATCAAAAAAACTTGTTTTGTCTTTGTTGTCGGACTCGGTGTGTTTCTTGCGAGTTGCGGTGGCGTTAGCAACATCGGCGCTGGCGGCAGCACGGCTTCTGCACCGTCCGCCATCCAATCCTTTACCGCCGGCATCGCACACGTCGCCGGCAATTACGGGTTCACCCAGGAAAACTATTTGGTGGAGGGCGCCGAGCAGATCAGCAAGCTGGGCTCGAATTCAATCTTTGTCTACCTGACCCCGCATTTCCGCGACCAGTATCCGGATAGGAAAGCTGGGATGTAGCCGGCGGCGAATCCGACGACTTTGGCTCAACTAGCCCAGACTACGCCCTATCAAAAGGTCTTCGCCATGCCGTTCAAGACCATCGTCCTGACGGCGTACACATTCGCCAACCAGGACGCCATTGCCGGTCTTTCAGGTGGACCCGATCGTGCGAATGCTAAGGCGCAGGAGTTCTACGATCTCGCAAAATACCTGTATCAGCAGTATGCCGGCTCGGGAAAAACTTTCATTCTGAAGAACTGGGAAGGCGATTGGATCGGGCTGCAAGGCTACAACACCAGCGTCAATATCTCGAACAGTATGGTTTCGGACATGATTGCCTGGCTTTCGGCGCGGGAGCAGGGCGTCACTCATGCCCGGCAGGACTCGGCCAATACCTCCGGCGTGAGTGTGTTCGACGCCGTGGAAGTAAACCGCGTACTCGATTACGCGCAGCAGGGACTCACCCGGGTCATCAATGCGGTCGTGCCCAAAGTACGGCCGGACATGGTGACATACTCTTCTTATGATTCGACAGCCCAGCACGGACGGGACGCGGGAGGTCTCGCAAACAGCCTGAATCAGGCGCTGACCACGCTTAAGCAGATGGCTCCGGACCCGCTCGGTTTGGGCAGTCGCCGCATTCTCATTTCGGAGTATGGCTTGTTCGAGAACAGTTACGCTAATGAAGCCGTGTGGCGTACCCAGACGATTCTGAGTACCGCCAAGTCTGCTGGAATAGCAGGCGCCTTCCTGTGGAATGTCTTTGACAACGAATGCAAGTCGTCAAACGGGCAGGCGGCTCCAGTCGGCCTCCCGCCGGGCAATCCCATGCGTCCCCAAGATGGACAATGTCGCGGGTTGTGGGCGGTGCGGCCGGATGGCAGTCAAAGCCCCGTGGTCGGAGTACTGCAGAAGTATTGGTAGAACTCCCGTTCAGAAGAACCCGGGGGCGTTCAGCCCCCGGGCGTTGAGGTGGAGGTCGCAGGAGCTTACGCTTCCGCCGCAGCACCGCCGACCATCCACCTCTTCTGCGGCGGGTTCTTGGGCAGAATGTCGAGGTAGATCACCGCATAGCGGAACGCGACGATCATCACTGCGATGGTGGCGAAGGTCAGAGCGAACTCCGTCCACTTCGGGATGTAATAAATCCCCGCACTGGCCTGTAGCCCGGTGACAGCCACGTTCAGCCGGTTAGCCATGAAGCCCATCACGATCAGGGCGCAGGTCCAGTACAGGTACATCGGGTTGTTGCGTACCTTCTCCCAACTCAGGAGCACGACGGGAGCGAGCACGAACAACCCAATCTCGAGCCAGAAGGAGAGCGACTCTTCCCGCCATCTGAACATGTACGGCGCGCCGCCGTGCGTGAACAAGTCCACACCTCGGAAGAAGGCGTAGAGCACCAGCATGGGGGCGATCACCCGGCTGACTTCGCTCAGGATGTTCAAGTCCACGCGCGCGTTGAGCGAGCGCACTGAGAGGTAAATCGCCATCACTGTTACCGCCAGTCCAGCGGGAATTGCCGAGAGGAAGAACAGGCTCGGCAGATACGGGCTATACCAGAGCGGATCGAGCTTGCCTTTGGTCAGCAGGTAGAGGCCGCCCAGGAAGGACTGGTGCAGCGAGGAAAGCACCACGCCAATCAGCACCAGTCCGATGAGTACCTGATGGTGCCATTTGAGATAGAACTCGCGGACACTTCTCCACGGGATCTTCTCGACCAGCGCCGGCGAAAACTCCAGCGCGAGCACCGTGCTGTAGAGCATCACGCACCAGGCCACTTCAAAGAGCACCGACTTGCGGTTCCACATGACGATAGGGTGCCAGATTCTCCACGGCAGGCCGAGTTCGTACATCATGCCGATGATCACGGACATGTAGCCGAGGAAGGAAACCAGAACTGCCGCGCGCAGCACCGGGCGATAGCGCTCGAAGCCCAGCAGGTAAACAGCCGCCGCGATGGCAAATCCGCCCGCCGAGAGCCCGACACCGCAGAGTGTGCCGAGTCCAACCCAAAGACCCCAGGGCTGCGGATCGGTCAGGTTCGTGGACTGCTGGAAGCCCAGGAAAAAGCGCGCGTACGCGCCATAGATTCCGGCTGCGAGCAGCACGACGAAGATCACTCGCCAAAGCGTGATTTTGGGAAGTCTAGGGGTAGTCATGGCTCATCTCCCTTCCTTATCGGAATGTTTCTCTTTCGCTTGCGCCAGCGCCACTTCGGCGCGACGTTGCGTGATCCAGTACAGGCCGGAGAGCAGCGCGCCACCCACCAGAACTACTGTGGGCACGTCGCCTAGCGCGTTGGCAGTCAGAACGGGTAGGGGTTGTGTCGTCGCCGCCGTGAAGCCCAGCTTCTCGAAGGGCACGTCGGAGATAAAGAAAACTGAACTCCCGCCGGCCTCCTCGCTGCCATAAATTTTCTTCACATAATTCGAATCTGCCAGGATGCGGCGTTGCGCTTCTTCCAGAATCTCGTCGCGCCATCCGACAGTGGAAGCACCGGTTGGGCAAGCTTCGACGCAGGCTGGCGGCTGGCCCTTGGTCTGACGCTCGTAGCACATGTCGCACTTCTTTACGAAGGGCACAAGCTTCGACCACTCGTAGCGCGGCACGTTGAACGGGCAAGCCACCAGGCAATAGCGACACCCGATGCACTTGGAAGCATCGTAGGTAACCGGCCCGAGGGAGGTCTTCTTCAGAGCGCCTACCAAGCAGGCCGAGGCGCAGGCCGGATCCTGACAGTGCATGCACATGCGGCGGACGAACTTGTCGCCACGGTCCTCGATCACGGTCAGCGCCGTCGGCGAAAGCTTCGACTCAGTATCCATAGGAAAGCCGTGGATTTCTTTGCAGGCTTGCTCACACGCCCGGCACCCGATGCACTTCGTGATGTCGACCAGGATGGCTCTTGTCTTTGGCATTGTCGTCTCTCCTCGTTAAGCCCTCGGACCGCTAATTCAGAAAGAACTCTTTGAGCAGCTTCTGCCTTAATTCGGGCGATACCCGCGCCAGCAGGCCTCCGACCGGAACGCCGCCGTCTTGCGCGAAGGCAGGACTTAGTTTTGCGGTGATCTCATTCAGCCGGGTCACGTTGTTCTGCATCCACGGCGCGACCATCGAACCCTGCACCAGGTTCTTCTGGTTGAAGGCAAAATCCGGCGACTTCACGCTCGCCACCCAGCCGTCCTCAAATGGCTTCCGGGTAAGCAAGCTGGGGTCCTGGACAACGTCGTGGTTGATGGCCGTGATCACACCTTCCACCGGGGAGATCAGTTCCACGGTCATACCGCCGCTTTTGACGGTGGCGAACTTTTGACCTTGGCGAATCCAGCGATTCGGCGCAATCACTTCGACCTGATCAACCTTGCCCAACAGGTTGGCCGCAAAGCTGTCCATCCCGATGCGGGTGTTCTCATTGCCTTCCTTCAACACCCAGGTATGGCCCGGATGAAAGCTGTAGCCCTGTGGGATCGTGAACCCGTACTCACGTTCCATGCGCGGCGCCTGCGGCCCAGCCCATACTTCCGCCTGGGCAGGCACTTCCTTGCGGGTGCGGAAGTAACTGATCGTCAGGATCAGCAGGAACATCAGCAGTACGAAGAGTATGGACATTGAGTCCTCCTCGCGCGGTGCCTTGGGAGCACCGGCTTCCGCCTTGAGTAAGTGCACGTGGAGGACAAAACTGCGGAGTTCAATGCCCCTTATGTTGCAATGAGTTGGCAAGTCCCTGTGGTGGCGAGCCAAGGGTGCGCGACTGCGTTCTGCTAGTAACTACTGCATTTTGCAGGAGCAGGAGGAATTGGTGATTGTTGATTGTCGATTGGGAACTCATCGCAAATCAACAATCAAGAAATCAACAATTTCTAGCTCAGCGCGTGTTCCTTCTTCAGCCTTCTGAGCAGCGACGTGGGGTGAATGCCCAGGATTTTGGCCGCCTGCGTCTTGTTGTTCCCGGTAGCGGTCAGCACTTCCTGAATGTAATCGTCTTCCAGTTCGCGTAGGCTGGGCAACTGTCGCCCGGTAGGTGACACGTCCAAGCTGGAGAGTGGTTCCGGCTTGGCAGGCACCTCGCGATCACGGATTTCTTCGGGAAGATAGCCGGCGTCGATGTCGCCCTCGGGAGACAAAATCATCGTCCTCTCAATTACATTCTTCAGTTCGCGGATGTTGCCTGGCCAGGAATAATGTTCCAGCAGATCGGCCGCCGCCGGGGTGAACCCGGTGAAGTTCTTCTTCAGTTCACGGTTCAGGTGCTGCACCAGTTCGATTGCCAGTGGCACGATGTCCTCACGCCGCTCGCGCAGCGCCGGGATGAAGAGTGGCACAACGTTGAGCCGATAGAAAAGATCCTCGCGAAAACGTCCTTGGGCGATTGCTTCTTTCAGGTTGGCATTGGTCGCGGTAATGAGCCGCACGTCCACCTTGATTTGTCGTGTGCCGCCCAGCCGCATGAAGGTGCCTTCCTCGAGCACGCGTAACAGCTTGGCCTGCACGCTGGGGGACATGTTCCCAATCTCGTCGAGGAACAAGGTGCCAGCATGGGCGCGCTCCAACAGTCCTTCTTTGCGGCGGCGAGCGTCGGTGAAGGCTCCGGGCTCGAAGCCAAACAACTCACTTTCCAACAAAGTGTCGGGTAAGGCGGCACAATTGAGTTCCAGCAACGGCTGATGAGCGCGGGGGCTGGCGTAATGGATGGCCTTGGCCAGCACTCCTTTTCCGGTTCCGCTTTCCCCTTGTATCAGGATGGTAGTGCGGTCCGCCTCTGCCGCTTTGCGAGCAACTTCCAGCATCTGCCGCATCGCCGGATTGTGCGTGACTACCCGCCCGAAGTCATAGAGGCCCTTAGCACTCTCCACGGTCTCCCGTACTCGCACCCGCAGGGCTAGCATCTCGGTAGCGCGATGCAGGGTGGCGATCATGTCCGCGAGGTGAAAAGGCTTGATCAGATAGTCGTAGGCGCCCAGCTTCATCGCCTCCACGGCGCGATCCACCATGTGGTAGGCGCTCATCATGAGCACGATGCTAGCCGGATTCGTGGTCTTGATCCTGCGCAGGACTTCCACGCCATCAATCCCAGGCAACACGATATCCAGCAGCGTCAGGTCAGGTTTCTCATCGTTGAAGATCTTGAGGCCCTCTTCACCCGAGGTGGCGGTAAAGACTTCAAAGCCTTCCTCACGCAGGCCGCGGCTGATCGTGCGCAAGGTCAATTCTTCATCGTCAACAACCAGGACGGAGTACGGCATAAGAGTTAGTGGATCACGACCTCCTTATCGGCGGTTTCGGCGGACACTTCTTCCTCTTGGCGGATAGGCAGAGTGATGGTGATGGTGGTGCCATGTCCAACTACGCTATCCACTCGGATGTCACCGTTATGGCTCCTTACATAGGCTTGGCTGATGCTCAAGCCGAGGCCGGTTCCTTTGCCGCGCTTGGTGGTAAAAAATGGCTCAAAAATGTGCGGCAAGATGTCCGCGGGGATGCCGCAACCGGTGTCGCTGACGCGCATCTCAATGCTGTCCACCAGCGTCAACTTGTTCGCGGAGATGGTGATGCTGCCCCCTTCGGTGGTCGCCTGGGCGGCATTCAGCAAAAGGTTCATCAGGACCTGGGAGAGCTGGTTGGCGTCGGCGCGGATCAGGGGCAGGTCTGCGGGGACATTGTTCTCCAGGTGCTTGCCCCGCATCATCGGCTGGTTTTCGAGGAAGGTCAGGGTATCGGCAATCAGGCGTTGCAGGCTGATTTTGCTCAACACCAGCGGGCCAGGTCGCGCGTAATTCAGCAGACCGCGCAGGGTTGACGAGATTCGCTTGGCTCCGTCAATGCATTGCTCGATCTCGGCCCGCGCCTCGCCGGTTGCATTCTTACACTCCAATTCCAGATGAGACAAAATACCCAGCAGGGGATTATTGATCTCGTGAGCTGCGCCCAGGGCCAATTGGGCTAACGCTGCATACTTCTCATACTCCGCCAACTGCGCCTGAAACTGGATCTTCTCTTTATTGAGTTCGCGCTCTTCGTAAAGCCGGCGAAACAACTCGTCCTGGGCGAGATCGCGTTCGCGCTCACGCTGTTGCGCTAGTTGGCGGGCTTCCTGAAGTTGTGCTGCCAATTTTTCAGCATCCTGCCTTTTGATCCGCCAAATGGCGAACATGACGGCGAAGCCCACGAAGACCACGGGCAGAACGTAAATGGAGACGATCCATTCCAGCCGGCTGGGAGTTAAGCCTAATGGAAACAATAGGATACAAGTCGTGGTCAACGCCGCACACTGAGCACCCGTCGCTCCTGAAAACGGACTTCTCATCCATTACAACAATGGAACGTGTTGTCTCATAAAGCTGTGATTGGGGTCACGAGGCGGAGTGTCGCGGCACACATCATAGCTTGTGTGGGCTTTCTCGTGTGGGCGCGGTTCTCTGACCCGCGCAGGCCGACCTTCCCTCGGCCTGGCCAGCCGAGGGCGGCTGTTCCTAACAGAACTTCAATGCCTCTCGTCTTTCTGGCGCAGCCAGTCCAGAAACATCTGTTCGATCGGCTTGTCGTAGCTCATGAGCACATGGCGTACGGTGTGCCCGCTGATCAGCTGGCAGACTTCCTCGGCGAGGTTCTTGGCGTGGTCGCCGGCGCGTTCCAGAGACTGGGTCATGAAAATAACTTGCAGGCTCTCCTGCCGGGGCAGATTTTCCGGATTCTCAATGTGACGCAGGAATATGAGATTGCGCAACCGGTCCAACTCAGCATCGGCGCGCAGCACGGTGACAGCTTTGTTCAGGTCGTGCCCCGAGAACGCTTCACCCACGTCGGCAAGCATTTTTTCCAGCACGGTGGCCATCTGGGTCAGGTCGCGGGTGTCCTGCGGCTCGATGCGTGCCCCGGCCGCCACGGCGCTGTTGGCAAAGCTCAGTAGCAAGTCGCCGATGCGCTCCAGGCCAATCATGATTTTCATGCAGGCCAGCAGTTCGCACGCCTCTGGCGCACTCGCCTGGGTGATCGCGCCGGTGACGCCGTCGTCAATCTCCCGGTCAAGATCGTCCAGTTCTTTTTCACGAAGCCGGATGGAGTTCAACAGCGCCTTAGCGCCCGTGGCGATGCCTTCCGCGGCTGCCGCAGCCGCTTCCTTGGCCACCTGACAGGCGTGAACCGTGCGAGTCACGAAAGAAGATTGGGGAGACTCAGGTAACCGGTTCTTTATGATGGCAGTACCCATGCGAGAATTCCTTCCATTACCGTTACGAACGCGGAGAAACGGGCTTTGCGTGTCTAACGACATTGATTCCCACAGCGCAAGGATAGTTTCTTTTATTGGTGGACAGGTTAAAAGTATGTGAATTCTTGCGCTCAGTCGGCGTGTGCCTCGGCGGCGGCAGGCAAAGTGAAAATGAAGGCTGAGCCGTGGTTCAGTTCGCTTTCGGCGCGGATGGTGCCGCCGTGGGCCAACACGATGTGTTTCGCGATCGCCAGGCCTAACCCAGTGCCGCCCGACTCGCGCGATCGCGCCTTGTCAACGCGGTAGAAACGTTCAAAAAGACGGGGCAGATGCTCAGAGGGAATTCCTGGCCCAAAGTCTTGCACGTAAAGCTCAACACCACGCTCGGCAGGCCTTGCTCCCAGGACAATTCGGTTTCCAGAGGCTCCGTACTTCAACGCATTATCAATCAGGTTGGCGAACACCTGGTGGATGGCTTCGCGGTCGGCATTGACTGCAGCCTTCGAGCTGTCCTCGACGACTAATTCAACATTCTGGCCCCGCGCGATCTCACGGAAACTCTCTACTGCCTCCTGAAGCATTTCGCCAGGAGCAGTTGGCTGAGTGTCAAAGCGATGCTCACCTGACTCCACCCGGGCCAGTGTCAGAAGGTCTTCTGTGAGGCGGGACATGCGGGCGGCGTTCTTGCGGATAATTTCCAGAAATTCGCGAGTATGGTTCTCGGAAGAGCTGTCCAACAGGGTTTCGGCATAACCTTGAATCGAGGTCAGGGGCGTACGCAATTCGTGGGAAACGTTAGCGATGAAGTCGCGGCGGGTTTTCTCGACACGCTCGGTTTCTGTCAAATCCCGGAGAACGGCCACCGCGCCTCCGCCCGGCATCGGTGCCGCTTTTACGTCAAACGCGCGGCCCGGAACGATCGAGCCGGCGCGTGCGGTTCGGACGCTCTTTTTTTCGGCGGCATCCCGCATTGCGTTTACAAAATCCGGATCGCGTACCGTCTCGATCAGCGGCGCATCGAGGCGGGTGCGCTGGACCAGGCGATGCATACCTCGATTGACCCACTGGACGCGGCCGTCACTGCCCACCGCGATTACCGCGTCCTGCATGCTGTTGAGCAGGGTTTCGAGCTGGTGCTGGCTGGTCTGCAGAGCGGCGAAGCTCTGCTCCAAACGGCGGCCCGTCTTATCGAGGGCAGCAGCGACGTGGCCGATTTCGTCGGAAGAAGATTCCTCGATACGAGCCGTGAGGTCTCCGGCGGCTACTCGGTCCGCAAACTGGACGATCCTTTGCAGGCGACGCGCGGTCGACTGCGCAGCTATACCTGCCAGGATCAGTGCGACCAGGAAGGCGAGTGCCGATGCAAAGAGCAACGTTCGACGAACCTTCCGCGTCAGCGCTTCGACATCGGACAGTGGGTAGGCCAACCTCACCGCGCCTCCGGAAATGGGTGCCGCCACGTACAGAAAAGGGATCCCCAGGGTGTGACTGCGGCGCGTTTCCGAACCGATGCTGCCATGTAGTGCCGCCACAAACTCGGTGCGATGCGAGTGATTCTCCATCGTGCTGGCGTCAGCTTCAGAGTCGGCCAGCACCTTGCCTTCGGGATCGATGATGGTAGCCCGTGCTCCTGCCGCCTGGCTTTCCTGTGCGGCAATGTCCTGAAAGGAATGCTGGCGATCAGTCTGCACGCGCTGAGCAAACATCACGGCTTTCTGTGTGAGGTTGCGTTCGATTTCTTGGGTGAGCGACTTCTCCCACGCACGCCGGATGGAAAAATCAAGTGTGGCCGTGGCCGCTGCAATTACCACCACAAAGGCAGCCAGCAGCTTGAAGAAGATGCGGTTCCTCACTTCGGTACCTCGAAGCGATAGCCCGCTCCGCGGACAGTTTTCAGGTAACGCGGGTTTTCCGGATCGGGCTCGATTTTCTCGCGAATTCGGCGCACGTAGACGTCGACCGAGCGCGGGGTGACGTAGGAAGTGTCGCGCCAAACCGAGTCGAGCAACTGGTCGCGCGAGAACACGCGCCCAGCATGGTGAGCAAAGTAATCGAGCAGACGAAATTCCGTAGCCGTGGTAGTGACGGGTTTGCCGCGTACCGCCAGTACCATGGCGCCAGGATCAATTTCAATCTCGCCTATGCGGATCGGAGTAGGCGACAGAGGCCGCTCGAAGCGGCGCAACACCGCCTTTACGCGGGCGACGAGTTCACGCGGACTGAAGGGTTTAGTGATGTAGTCGTCCGCGCCCAGTTCCAAGCCCAGGATGCGATCGGCTTCCCCGCTCTTGGCGGTCAGGAAGATTATCGGCGTCATAGCAAGTGAGGAGACTTGCCGGATCCGACGGCAGAGTTCCAGGCCATCGCTGCCCGGCACCATGATATCCAACAGGAATAACGCAGGATGATGCCGTTCCGCGTCGGCCATTACACCGTTCCCGCCGCCAAACAGGCGCACGGCAAATCCAGCGGCTTCCAGATGATGGCGCACTAAGCGGGATATATCGGGGTCATCTTCAACCACAAAGATGTTTGGCTTCACCTCCTTATTGTAATTGGGAACGGCGTGAGCGTCCCCCCGGGTCCAGCATTGGGCCGTTCCAATTCGCAAAAGGAGTGTCGGCGCCACATCAGCTGGGTGCGTGAAAATTCGCAGCGGACCCGCATCCGGACAAACTTTGGGTAATACCGAAAAAACCTTCCATTTTCTAAAGAATGGAGTACAGTAGCCGACAACTAAGTTGGCGTGGGGCCAACGGATTCTCCGGTTCAACCCTCTAAGACACGAATGATTGCGCCAATACCAAGACTCCGTCTGTCGGCAGCGCTGTTGGTCTTGTCTGCGGTTGCATCTCCTGCAGCCGATCCCAGTTCGAGCGCCCGCACAGCGCCCGTGCTCAGCGTTCTCACCATCCGCAAACGCGTGGAAGAGGTTCAGGTTGTATTTACCGTCCAGGACGGCAACAAGCTGGTAACCGACGTGACCGGCGATCAACTCACGCTGCTGGAAGATGGTCAGCGAGTTCTGGGGCTTACCACCTTCCGCCAACAGTTCGATTTGCCCCTCCGTGTGGCGCTGCTGGTGGACTGCAGCGACTCGATGCAAAAAGGCTTTGCTGCTGAGCAGCAGGCAGCACGCCGATTTCTGGAGCGACTACTCCGTCCAAACATCGATTCGGTTTTACTCGCAGAGTTTTCCACCCACGTCTCGATATCGCAGCAGCCCCCGGGAAGCGCTCAGTTGATCTCCACCGAACTTCAATCGATGCACGTAAGTGGGCTGACTGCGCTCTACGATGCGCTGTTCGAAACTTCCCAGCACAGCATGATGAATGGGAGAGAATTACAGCCGTCGCGTCGGGTCGCTTTCTTGCTGAGTGATGGCGATGACAATTACAGCCGCTATAGCCTGGAAGATGCGATTGCAGCTGCGCAGCAGTCCGAAATTGTCATTTATGCCATCACCGCCCACAACGACAGCCGCCGGCATCCAGGGGACGCCGTCCTGCAGCGCCTGGCAAAAGCCACCGGGGGCCGCGCCTTCGTATTGAAAAGCTTTAACCGGGTTGATCAGGTCTTCGCCCAGATCGGAGACGAACTTCGTACCCAGTACTCCGTCACGTTCCACCCGCTATCGGCAGACCGATGTGGGTACCACGCGATCGAACTTCGACACCGAAATCCAAGACTTCGCATCCGGGCTCGAGACGGTTATTACGGTTGCCGGCCTTAGCTTTCCAGTCAAGCTGCAACATTGCTCATCTGACGGCAATCAGCAGATTGCCGGCTTGATCCAGCCAGAAGCGCACGCCCGGTGGTACTACTGTGGTGGCGCTGTATTCGGCCACAACCGCCGGTCCGACATATTTCTTGCCAGGCTGCAGCTGACTTCGATCATAAATATTAGTCTTGACCTTCTTTCCGTCGAAGATAACGTTTGCGATTTCCCGGGGTGCTTTTGCGCGGGACGACGAAGGCCAGCTTGCCAACAGTTTTGCCTGGGGGGATTTCACGGTGGCACGCAATCGCAAGGTAACTAACTCCACCTCGCGTTCCGGGTGGCTATAGCCATAGCGGCGGGCGTGGTCGTGATGGAAGGCGTCGAGCAGCCCGCGAGTGAACGGCACATTCAGTTCGTAACCCTGGCCCCGGTAACGGACATCGGCCGTGCGCTGATACCGGATAGCGCCTCGCCATCGTTCCCCTAGGAAATCCTTCTCGGCGGCGCGCCCCAACTTAGAAAATTCTTTTTCCAGTTGCGACCAAGGCAACTGCCCGCTTGCTCGCCAAAGCACGGTGCGCGAGAAGTCTTTGACCACATCGCTGACCAGAATGCCGAAGGCGGAGAGCGCACCCGGCAGCGCCGGCACGATCACTCGCGGAATGCCAAGCGCATCGGCCAGTTCATTGGCGTGGAGCCCGCCCGCTCCGCCGAATGCAATGAGAGCGAATTCACGTGGATCGTACCCCCGCTCGATCGAGACCACGCGGATCGCCTTCTCCATCGTGGCATTGACCACACGGATCACGCCCGCTGCGAACTCTTCCAGTGAAAGTCTTGAGCCGCGCTCCTTTAACCATGCAGCGACAACCCGCCGCGTACGTTCCAGATCGAGCGTGAACTCTCCGCCGAGAAAACGGTGAGGCTGAAGGCGCCCGAGAATCAGGTTGGCGTCGGTGACAGTCGGCTCCGTACCGCGGCCATAGCAGATCGGGCCGGGATCCGCGCCGGCTGATTCGGGTCCAACTCGCAGCGCGCCTCCAGCGTCGAAGCGGGCAAGGGATCCACCACCGGCGCCGACGGTGTGAATATCGAGCATGGGTACGCCTACTGGGAGTCCGGCAACCTCCGCCTGGCTTCCTGCTCGCGCTTCGCGATCTACCAGGGCCACATCGGTGGAAGTTCCACCCATATCGAACGAGATGATTCGCTCGAAACCGCTTCGGCGAGCCGTGGCCGCCGCACCCACTACACCTCCGGCTGGACCCGATAAAACCGTGCGAACCGGCTCCTGCGCGGCGGAGCGCACCGCCGTGATTCCTCCGCTGGATTGCATGACGAAGACGTCTGCGCGGGAGGAGTCCTTTTGATTCGGGCCGGACTGGGCCCACTGCCGCGCGCGTCTCTCAAGACTCTCCAGGTATCTCTGCACGATGGGCTGCAAGTACGCATTCACCACGACCGTGCTGGTGCGCTCGTACTCGCGGAACTCGGGAAGAATCACATGCGAGATGGAGAGTGGCACGCCGAAGCGTTCCATGGCGGCCGCGACAGCTTTTTCATTGTGCAGATTGGCAAAAGAAAAAAGCAGGGAGATGGCAATCGCCTCGGGGTGCGTCGCTAGCACCCGATCTGCGAGCATCTTCAATTCCGCCGCGCTGGGTTCTTGAAGAATTCTGCCTTCACAATCCGTTCGCTCCTCAACGCCAAAACGCATTTCGGAAGAAACCAGCGGCTGCACGCGATCGAAGAAAAAGTCATAGAGCTTAGGACGAGCCTGCCGCCCAATCTCGATGGCATCTTCGAAGCCGCTGGTCGTCAGCAGGGCAACGCGCGCGCCTTTGCGCTGAAGCAGAGTGTTGGTGCCGACGGTTGTGCCATGCAACAAGACCAACGAGCCGGTGATGCCGATCTTCTTCAGCGCCTCCAGGATTGCTTGCGATGGGTCGGCAGGTGTGGAGAACACTTTGAGCATGCGTATCCGGCCGCGCTCCGTCCAGACGCAGTCGGTGAACGTGCCACCGGTGTCGATGGCGATACGAACAGCTTGCCTGTTCTGGGCATGGCTTAGCATGGAGTGTAAAAGCGGAAGGCTAGGGTATCACTTGCCTGACCATTCTGTGAAAAGAGGGCCGTATGGAGGCGGGTCTTCGACCCGCGCCCACACATAGGTCGGAGACCCGTGTCCACACCGAGCTAGGTTTTGCTAGTGAATGCGAGAGCCAGCAGGGTCTTCTGCTCGACCTCGTGCGCTTTGGCCGAACCGGTGGCTGGGCTGGCGCTGGCTGAGCGCTTCACCGAGAGCACCGGTCGCTCGCCGGCCACTCGTCGTAGGCGCGGCAACATGTAGAACAGCGCTCCCATGTTGGCGGGTTCTTCTTGCACCCACACGATGTCGCGTGCCGAACTATGCCGCTCGAGTTCGGCGGACAACTCTGCTTCAGGGAACGGATAGAGTTGCTCGACGAACACAATGGCAGCCGAGTTGCCCTTGCGCTTCTTGCGTTCCACGCGGAGTTCGTGACCGATCTTGCCGGTGCAAAGCAAAATCCGCTGTGCATCGGCGATCTCGTGATCCGGCAAAACGTTCAGGAAGCGCTCGCCCGTAAAATCCTCAACAGGCGACGAAGCGTCGGGATGGCGCAGCATGCTTTTGGGAGTTAAGACCACCAGCGGTTTTCGCCATGGCCGCAATGCCTGTCGCCGCAGCAAGTGGAAATACTGTGCGGCGTTGGAAGGCTGGCAGACCTGAAAATTGTCGCGCGCCGCCAGCTGCAGGAAACGCTCGATGCGGGCGCTGGAATGTTCGGGCCCCTGTCCTTCATAGCCGTGCGGCAGCAGCATGACCAGGCCGGAAAGCAGACCCCACTTATCTTCGCCGGCGCTGACGAACTGATCAATCATAGCCTGAGCCACATTGGCAAAGTCGCCGAACTGCGCTTCCCAAAGCACCAACGCTTCGGGATAGTCGCGGCTATAGCCGTACTCAAAGCCCAACACGCCCGCTTCTGAGAGCGTGGAGTTGTAAATCTGGCAGCGCGCCTGGCCTGGGGCGACGTGCTCCAAAGGGACGTACTCCTGCTCGTTCTCGACATCCACCAGTACGGAATGGCGCTGGTTGAAAGTGCCGCGGCGGCTGTCTTGCCCGCTCAGACGAATCGGAACCCCTTGTTTCGCCAGAGTGCCAAAGGCGAGCGCCTCTGCCATTCCGAAATCCACAGGACGCTTGCCAGTTCCCATCTCGGACCGCTGCTCGAGGAGTTTCTTTACCTTGGGGTGGATGTGGAAGTCGTCAGGGTAGCTGACCAAACGCGCGGTGACCTGGGCCACTTCCTCCCGCGATATTCCTGTGTTTACGGCGTATTCGGGCTTGTACCTTCCACCCTTATAGTTATCCCAGTAACTCGGCAACTGGCGCAGAGAAGGTTTCTTGGTAAGGGTGCCGGCTTTCTTCTGAGCCGCTTCGAACTCGGCTCGTACTTTCTGTACGCGCGCCTCGCTGTCCTCCGCCCCGATATCCTCGGCGTAGATCTGCCACAAGGGCGGATGTTCTTTGATCGCCTTGTACAACAGCGGCTGGGTGACCGTTGGGTCATCGACCTCGCTGTGGCCATGGCGCCGGTAGCCGATCAGATCGATCACGACATCGCTTCCAAAGGTGTAGCGGTACTCGAGAGCAATACGCGCCACGCGCACCACGGCGTCCACGTCTTCCCCGTTCACATGGAAGATCGGAACCGGCTGGCGTTTGGCAATATCAGAAGCAAAGGGCGAGGAATGTAATTCCTGGGGAACGGTGGTGAAGCCGATCAGATTATTGACGATGACGTGCACCGTTCCGCCCACCGTATAACCCTTCAAGTCGGCATAGTTCAGGGTTTCGGCCCAGACCCCCTGGCCGGCAAAAGCGCCGTCCCCGTGCACCAGAAGAGGCAAGTACTTCTTCTGACCGCCTTCTCCGGCGCGATCCTGCTTAGCGCGGGTTCGCCCCACGGTCACAGGATCAACCGCCTCAAGATGGCTGGGGTTCGATACCAGGTGGATGTGGATCTTGGCGTCACTTCGGGTGGTGTACTCGCCCGTGGCACCCATGTGATATTTCACATCTCCGCCGCCCAGCACGCTGCGCGGATCAACATCCTCAAAGCCGGCAAACACCTCTTCCGGGGCCCGTCGAGCAACGTGGACAATGACGTTGAGCCGGCCGCGGTGGCTCATCCCCATCACCAGTTCCGCGGCTCCACGCTGACCTGCTTGTTCCAGAACCTCGTCGACCAGGGGCAGCAACGCGGTCATCCCTTCCAGGGAGAAACGTTTTGTGCCGAGATAGCGTTGCTGCAAGACCTGTTCGAAGAGGTCGGCCCGAATCAGCAGGTCGAGGATATTCGCCTGATCGACCGGAGCAGGCTCTGTTTCCATGCGCTCCTGAATCCAGCGTTGGCGCTCGGCGTCTGGGATATGCATGAACTCGGCGCCCACCGTACCGCAATAAAAGCTGCGTGCTTGCCGAGCTAGCTCTCCCGGAATCTGCAATTCAGGACGAGGCTGGGGCTTGAGAAAGCCGAGCGGGTCCAAGTCCGCCTGCAGGTATCCCCAGCGGCGAAATTCGTCAAAAATCCGCTCTCGTTCTTCAGGAGAAGCCTCCAGCACGCCAGTGCCAGCAGCAACCTTGGAGGTTCGTGTCGCCATAAAAACCACTATAGAAGATGAGCAGGGACGCGGAGACGATTCTCGTGCCGTTACTTCAGACTGCCACGATCTCGCCGAGGGCAGTGATGAAGCGATCTACTTCCTCGGCGGTGTTGTAGTGCACCAGACCAATTCGCAAGAATCCACCGCTCCTTTCCACGTCCAACCGCTCGGTAAGGTTCAGGGCATAGTAGTTGCCGTCCCAGGTGAAAAAGCCGCGTTCGCCAAGCTTTGTGGCCAGGTCCAACGGCGTGCGTCCCTGGACGCGTACGGCGACCGTAGGGGCACGCTGGGCCAGACGCTTTGGATCGGAAATGCCATACAGCTTCAAACCTGGGATTTCAAGCAAACCACGGATCATGCGCTCGGTGAGTCCGCGCTCGTATGCTTGAATCGCTTTGTACGCCGCCAGCAAGGCTGCCCGCCGAGTCGTCACGCCGGGATCGACATGGCGCCTCAAATCTGCCAGGTACTCCACGCAAGCGGTTATGCCGGCGATGCACTCGTGGTTGAGAGTTCCCCACTCCCATCGATTAGGAACCGCGTCGGTGTTGGCCCGGACCTTATACGGATGCAAGCGCTTCAGGTGTTCACGTTTTCCGTAGAGCACTCCCATGTGCGGACCGAAAAACTTGTAAGTCGAGCACACCAGGAAATCACAACCGAGTTCTTGGACATCGATGGGCCCATGTGGCGCGTAGTGCACTGCGTCAATGAAGGCCATTGCACCAGCCTCGTGCGCCAGCTTCACGATCTCTTTTACGTTGTTGATTGTGCCGACAGCATTCGAGGCGTAACCTGCCGCTACGAGCCGCGTGTGTCCGGTGATTTTGCGCGCCATGTCAGCGATATCGAGCGTGCAATCTGCCTCGTTGATGTCGACAAATCGGACGGTTGCTCCTCGTTCCTCCAACGCCCGCCACGGCGAGACATTGGCATCATGATCCAGGTGGGTGGCCACGATCTCATTACCCGGGCCAAGTTGACGCCCAATGGAGCGGCTGAGGGCAAACGTCAAACTCGTCATGTTGGGCCCGAAGACGATCTCGTCGGCGTCACAGCCGAGAAAGTCAGCCATCGCGGCACGAGCTTCAGCGATCATCGCGTCGGTGCGCCGGCTGGTGGCGTATGCGCCGCCCGTGTTGGCGTTCGACTGCGTCAGGTAATTGCTAATCGCGTCAATGACCCGCTGCGGCACCTGGGTGCCGCCGGGGCCGTCGAGAAAGACCGCCCGGTGCCCGTTGACTGTCTGCGAAAGCGCGGGGAACTGCTCACGCACCCAGGTAATGTCAAAGGTGGTTCTTACGTCGTTTTCCGTACTCAACATGAGATCGTTTATTCAGCCACTGCTCGTATGAAATCGGCCAGCATTCCATAGGCCGTGGATTCCAAGCCCGGATTGTCCTCAGTGATAGCCAGCCCTGGAAACATATCGGTTTGAAAATACACTATGGAGGAGGTGCCTGCCACATGAGCCAACGGATCATGAAGCGGGATCCGCTCAGGACGGACGCTCGCCTTTACTCCGCCGTTGGATAACGAAGCCCGGCAGACAAGTTTATAAGGCGTTCCTGCTTTTCTCGCTTCCTGAACGGTTTCAGCGTGCAAAGTCCGGATGCCCTGGCGCTCGATGTCATCCAACTTGAGGGGCGCACCCATCACCACCCGGGCGAGAGCTGCCACTTTGACAGCCGCGTCCCATCCGTCAATGTCGTCACTGGGATCGGTCTCCGCCACTCCGATGTCCTGAGCTTTCTTTAAAGCCTCGTCGAAACTCAGTCCTTGTTCCATGTTGGTAAGCATTAAGTTGGTAGTCGAATTCAGGATCCCGCGAAATCCGCGCACTTGAACTGCTGGAAGGTTGTCGCGAAAAAAGGAAAAGATGGGAACACCATCCATGACTGTGGATTCGAACAGAAATCGGCGTCCCTTCTCTTCTGCGAGCTGGCTCAACTCGTCGTAGCCATACACGATGGGGCCCTTGTTGGCGGTGATGGCATGAGCTCCCGCCTCCAGCGCGGCCCGAAGGTGGTCGGTAGCGGGCTGCCCATTTCTCGTGTTCAGCGATGTCGCTTCGAAGAGTACGTCGGCATGGGCGTCGTGTAGCCAGTCGCGGACGTTGCCATGCGGCGGCGAGACATGCGGCAGTAAATCCCAGCGAGGCGCACTGGGTCCCGTCAGAAGCAAAGGGTCCAAACCACTCAAAGAAGCAATCCATCCCAGCCGGCGAGTTGCTAGCCCCGTGATGCGCCACGTAATGCCATAGCGCTCCCGCAGTTCCTGCTCCCGCTCATGCAGGAGTCTCACCAATGTGCGGTTTACGTTGCCAAAGCCGAGCAGGCACAGGTTGTGAACACGATGATGTTTCTTGCCGGGCATGAGGCAAAAATCCCCCTGCGTTTCGCGAAGCGGTGCGCAAGGCCCGAATGCGAGGAAGACAGCGCGAGCCTTGAATTAAGGAACAGACATCGTACAGGTCAGCTAACTTGGCTGGCAACTATCCCATGGTGGTCGTGTGCTCAGGACGGATTTTGTAGATAACGCGGACTTCACCCGACTGCCGGTGTGGGTATTTGTCGACCCCGAGATACTTTTTCGCCAGCTTGTCGATATGCGCATCAGCGCCCTGTTCGGTAATCTCGATCACCTTGCCCCGGACCTCCAGGTAGCGATAAGGATTGTCCGGATCAATAATAGCCATGGCGACGCGCGGATCACGGCGCACGTTGCGGTCCTTTTGGCGCCCTTTGGCGGAATTGAACAGAACGTAATCTCCATCGACGTCGCACCACACAGGAGTTACCTGGGGCGACCCATCGGGCATCAGGGTGGCTAGGCTGGCGAAGGCGCGCTTGTTGAACAGGTCGCGATACTTCTGCGGGATCACTTCCGGCATAACGGCTCCCTCCTTGCATGTTGCCGTTGGGCTGCCAAGTTGGAATTATAGCTATCTGCCGATACTTGTGCTCCGCGGTTCTCTTGAATGCCCGTATTTTGTTTGCAGCAGAAGGGAATTACAATTCATCTTCGGCGCACAAATCCATGAATCCAGGACCAGTCAAGGGCTGCCTTCGTCGACGCGTGTTTGCCCTGGTCTTACTGCTGCTACTCTGCGTATCCACTTCCTTATGGGGGGCCCAGGACAACGCGAGCAAAGCCCCGCCTACGATTGTTTTCATGACTGACTTTGGCACGGTGGACGACTCGGTGGCCATCTGCAAAGGCGTCATGTACGGCCTCGAGCCCAACCTCCGCATCGTGGACCTCACGCACCAGGTCACGCCATTTTCCATTCTGGACGGTGCGCGTTTTCTCTACGGCGCCACTCCCTACTACCCGGCCGGCACTGTTTTTGTGGTGGTGATCGATCCCGGCGTGGGCAGTACTCGCAAGGCCGTGGTGGTTAAGTCGAAGCGCGGGCAATATTTCGTTCTTCCCGATAACGGCCTGATCACGCTCGTGGAGGATCGTGACGGCATCGAAGGCGCTCGCGAGATCACCAACCGCTCTTGGATGATAGGGACCGCGCGCTCTTCCACCTTTCATGGACGGGACATCTTTGCCCCGGTAGGCGCACACTTGGCTCGGGGCGAGGACTGGACCCAGGTCGGACCTGAGCTCAAGCAATTGGTCCGGCTAGATGTGAAGGCCGCCAAAGTCGATGGGCGCGGCGTCAGTGGAGAAGTCATCGCCACCGACGGACCTTTTGGAAATCTTGTTACTAACGTGGCTGCTGATGATTTTATGAAGCTGGGTTACGAGCGAGGCCAGGCGGTGCGCGTCACACTCGGCACCGCACAAATGACAATCCCTTTTGTCAAAACCTTCGCCGACGTGCTTTTGAAGAAGCCCCTGCTTTATCTCGATTCCCGTGGGCACGTCGGGCTTGCCTTAAATCAGGGCAACTTTGCCGCTGTTTACGGGATAAAGCCGCCAATACCAATTTTCATTGCCCGCAAACAGAAATGACACGAAGTCTAGGCCACATCCGATTGCAAATCGGCCGCGATCCTGGGCAACACTGCTTTGACCAGGGCCGTGAAGGCTCCCTTGACGCGTTCGCCCGTTTCCAGCACTTCCTCGTGGGTGAGGATTTGATCGAGAATCCCGGCGGCCATGTTTGTAACGCAAGAAATGGCGAGCACTTTCAACCCCATGTGGCGAGCGGCGATCACTTCCGAGATGGTGGACATACCCACCAAGTCCGCGCCAATCGTGCGCAGATACCGGATTTCCGCAGGGGTTTCGAAGCTCGGGCCTGTCATAGCCGCATAGACACCTTGATATACTGTCAAGCTGAGCTTGCGCGCCTCTTCCACCGCCATCTCGCGATAGGCCTTCCAGTAGGCCTGCGTCATGTCGGGATAGCGTGTCCCGAAGCGATCCTCGTTTTTGCCAATCAAAGGGTTTTGCCCCTGCAAGTTGATATGATCGCTGACTATCACCAGCGCCCCCTGCTTGTACTCCCGATTGATTCCGCCGGCGGCGTTGGTCAGGATCACCGCACGAATACCCATGCGCCCGAAAACCCGGATGGGGAATGCCACTTCCTTGGCGGAATAACCTTCGTAAAGGTGCACGCGCCCCTGCATGGCGGCCACTGCCACCGAGCCAACTTTTCCCATAACCATTTGCCCGGCGTGGCCAACAGCGGTCGAGCGGGGAAAGCAGGGAATCTGGGCATAGGGAATGCGAACCGCATCCGTTAACTCGTCGGCCAAGCCCCCCAGCCCTGAGCCCAGCACAAGGCCAATCTTCGGACGAAGTTTGGTTTGCGCGAGCAGGAATTTTGCAGCGGTGTCCGCTTGGGTGTAGTCGTCAGCCATGCCTGTTAGCTCTTAGCCTTTAGCTCTTAGCTCGAGGAATGAGAACCAAGAGCCAACCGCTAATGGCTAATAGCTGAAAGCTCCTCAGAACTTGCTTTCGAATTTTGTGAATTCTACTTCCAACGCCCACTGGGTTCGCGCCCGTTCGCTGCTCTCAAGAAATTTCTGGCACCCTTTGGAACGCTTCTTCCGGCTCGGATCATCGGCTGCGCAGGGCTCGACGCGGCCGAATTCCCGCGTCTCTTCCCACAGACTGGGGCCGGGCAAGAAGCTGTGCTCCAGACTTTGCCGCGCCAGGCGTTTCAGGTCGTCATAATTCACGTTGTAGCTTTGGACAGCCCGCAGGTATTCATTCGTCATATCGGAACGGTTCACACCTTCATCGTCTGTGGCCAGCGCGAGTGGGACTCCATATTGCCGATACACCGGAAATGGGTGATCTTCGCCGCGTACGCCGAGGATTACATCGTTGCTGGTCAGGCATATTTCCACCAGGATTCCGCGCTGCGCCATTTCGCGCAGCAATTGGAGGGCATCGGTCTCGCGCATGACGGACACTCCGTGCCCAATGCGCTCCGCATGACCGCGCTCAATCGATTCGCGGATATGGAAACTCAGCCCTTCTGGCGGAACCAGTCCCAAGGCCAGCTCGCCCGCATGGAGGCTGATGTGTACCTTGGGAAAGATCTCGTGCAGATAATCCAGCATGTGCATGTGCAGGTCGAAGTCGTGCATGGGAATGTACCAGTCTTCGGGCATCACCAGGTTCAAGCCCACTACCCGCGAATCGGCCTGCGCCAGTTCCAAGCCGGTCAGCATTTGAGCAAATACCGACTCACGCGGCAGGCCGCGTAGGACCTGATAAAGGAAGCGTACGGTCACGGCGCACCCGGGGTCCCCGTCCTGCGTCCCACATTTCAGGATGGAATGCATTTTGGCTTCGTCCTCGTCGAGGTTCTTGCGAATCGAAGCGACGATGTCTTTCAGGCCGGCGGACAATAATTTATCGCGCATGGCAGGAAGGTTCTCGACCCAGCCAACCTTTGCACCTAGCTGAGCGGATTGCATCTGGTCCGCCGTATGCATGAGTTCCAAGTACAGCACGTGGTCGGCGGCAGCGCGACTCGCTGCTTCAGCCAGCATCTCGCCGGTGTGCAGGCGGCTGGCGAGATCGAACTTGTCGAAGGTTCCGAAAAAGTGGTCGTGGCCCGATTCCGTCCCTGGAACCCAATTACGCATCGACCAAGCATCGATGATCTGGTTGTAGAGCACGTGATCCTTGTAGGCGCAGGCGATTGCCGGCTTGTTCGCGTACTTCTCGCAGGGATCACAGGGCGGGGCGATCAGTACGGAAGTGGTGTGGTCCACGCACAACCCGCTCTCCGCGGCATGGTCGATGAAGGATTCCGCATAAATAGCCCCGGGCAAGTGATTGTGTAGGTCTCCGCCCTTGGGCATTGCCTTGAGGAAAGCGAGCAGCAGGGGCGGTTGCTGGCGGATGGATTCCAGGTACCGGCTGGCACGCTGTTCGCTGGTAGCCTGGTTTTGCGCGTTTGCCCAAGCAGCCGACAGGCTCAGAGTTGCCGTCGTGAGGAGCGAAGCCGCTAACACACGCGCCAATGGAACCACGGGATCCTCCCTGAGTTGATGGCGCATTTTACCTGCTTCGGACGAAACCTGTGCAGCAAAGGTCTTGACGATGTCATTCGGCACGAGGGAGACGCCGCAAGCCGCGTCTTTACCTCGATGTGTAACTCGCGTCCATCATGATTTTCGGTGAGATTTTCACAACGGCCGGATGACTGTGGAAGAGGCTGAAGTTGTTGTGATTGATCGAGAATCTCTCCAAGAATGGCGTCCCGTGCGGTTTTCGGAGAATGGCGTCTTTCAAGTGTGCACCAAAACTGGTCATAGGCTTGTGGATGAGCTGCACTCGATTGATTTCACTGTAGATAGATGTGCATATTTCTTATTGACTGTAAAAACAGGAAGCGTAGAAAGAGAATCGTTCTTTGACAGCTTCTGAAGTTTTCCCGGTTGGTGCAATGTCCGGGGCTCGAGCGAAGTCACCCTTTCAAACCGCGAGGCGAGAAGGGAGGGCCAGCAAGGGTCTATAGCAAAGTGCTGGTTGAGGAGAACCGGAAGAAACGTTGAAGACAATATAGAGTCCCGAAGCGTTGAGCAGTTTATCCAGTTGGCGGTAAGCCCGGAGCCCGAGTACAAATCGCGCTGACGTAACCGCAAGGAAGCGACAGCAGCAGGTTTGGCAAGGGTCTAAAAGCGAGCTACTGGCTGAGACGAACAGGTTCAACATCACTTTGGGACTCTTAATTTTGAGTGGTCAGTGGCGAGTGGCAGTAGCCAGTAGTTGGTATCTTTCTGACCACTAACCACTGACCACTTCTAATCCACATGCTCCCCTTCTCCAAAGAATCCCAATTCCGGCGGAGGTAGTTTGTCCGTCGGCCTAGCCCAGAAGACGTAGAACGACGGCATCAGAATCACGCTGATCAGCAGCTCGAAAATCAGGCCGCCCACGATCACGATGGCGAACGGCCGCTGCGAGTCGGAGCCGATGTCGTGGGACATGGCCGCCGGCAGCAAGCCAAGCGTGGCCACCAGCATGGTCATCATGATGGGGCGCAGACGGAGCACAGCCCCCTCTTTGGCCGCCTGCGGCGCGCTCATCCCGCGGGTACGGAGCTGGTTGATGTACTCCACCATGATCACGCCAATCTGCACCGACACTCCAATCAGCGCAAGAAAGCCGAGTCCCGACGAGACGCTGAAATGGGTGCCCGTGAACAGGAGTGAGAGCAATCCACCCAGCGGCGAAAATGAGACAACGCCCAGGATGAGCGCTGTCCACTTCCAGGAGGAAAACGCGGAGTAGAGAATCAACCCAATCACCAGGACGGTAATTGGCACAACAATAGACAGGCGTCGGTTCGCCCGCTGCTGACTCTCGTATTCCCCGGTCCAGTCGAGGTGATAGCCCTCGGGCAGTTGCACCTTCTGATGGACTTCTTCGATCGCCTCGCGCACCGTGCTGCCCAGATCGCGCCCGCGCACGCTGTACTTGATGGCGATGTAGCGGGAGCTGCCCTCACGGTAGATGGTGGAGGCGCCATCTTCCAATTTGACTTGGCACAACTGACTGAGGGAAACGCGCTCGCCGGAGGGCGCAAGGATGCGGATGTTGGCAATGTCTTCTACTGTTTTCCGGAAGGGCTCTTGGTACCGAACGGTAAGATCGTAGCGCTGGTCGCCAATCAGGATCTGGGTTATCGCCTTGCCCCCCACGGCGGTCTCGACCGCATCCTGCACATCGCTGACATTGATGCCGAAGCGGTCGGCAGCCACGCGATCGACCACCAGGTTCACGTTGGGCTGCCCGCGGACTTGAAAGATTCCCAGGTCCTCGATCCCCACAATTTTGCTCATGACATCCTGGATCTCGTTGGCTTTCTCCTCCAGCACTTTGAGGTCACGCCCGAAAAGTTTAACGGCCAACTCACCCTTCACTCCGCTAACGGCTTCCTCGACGTTATCGGAGATGGGCTGCGAAAAATTCCAGATGACCCCCGGAATCTTGCTGACCTCTTTATCCATCGCGTCAATCAGTTCGTCTTTTGTTTTGAACTGGGAGCGCCACTGGTGCCGGGGACGCAGGTCCACAAAATACTCGGTGTTGTAGAAGCCGCTGGCATCGCTGCCATCATCGGGACGTCCCACCTGACTCACCACCTGGGTCACCTCGGGGAAGCTGGCGAAGACCAGGCGTGCTCTTTTCATGATGTCAATGCCGGTTGACGGTCCCGTGCTCGGCGCCAGGGTCCCACGTGCCCAGATCGCGCCCTCGTCCAAGTGCGGCAAAAATTCCGAACCGATCACGCCGCTAAAGCCCAGGAAGAGCATCAGTACAATGAGTCCGCTGGCGCCGGTGAGGGCAGCTTTCTTGTGCCCAAAGCACCAATCAAGCGTCCTCTGGTACCTCCTGGTGACCAACTCCAGCACCGGGTTCCGCCACTCCCGCGTTGTTCCCCGGAACAGGTAGCTGCACAGGACCGGCGCAATCAACAACGAAAAGACGAGCGCACCCAGCAGCGCGAAGGCTACGGTCCAGGCCATCGGCCGGAACAATCGGCCTTCCACGCGCTGCAGGGTAAAGATAGGCAGGTAGGCCGTGATGATGATGAGGATGGCGAAGAAGACCGGACGCTGTACCTCATGCGCTGCCGTGCCCAGCACGCGCAGCAGGCTTCTCCGCTCTTTCCGTGTGTATTCCATGTGGCGTAGGATGTTTTCCACCATGACCACGGCGCCATCGACGATCATGCCGAAGTCGAGGGCGCCCAACGAGAGCAGGTTGGCGGGAATGCGATTCAAGTCGAGCAGAATGGAGGCAAACAAGAGCGAGAACGGGATGGTGCATGCCACGATCAGCGCGCTGCGTACGTTGCCCAGAAACAGGAACAGCACTAGTGCGACCAGCAGGATGCCATCGGTGAGATTGCGTAAGACCGTGTGGGTCGTATAGTGGACGAGGTCGCTGCGGTCCAGGTGCGGTACGAATTTCACGCCGGGCGGCAGCAGGCCGTGGTTCAATTCATTGATCTTCTCGTGCAGGGCCTTCAAGGTTGATTCGGCTTCAGCGCTCTTGCGCAACAAGACAATACCTTCCACCACGTCATCGTCATTGATCACGACGCCATCTTCACTGCGGATCGTTTTTCCCAGTTGCCCGAGCCGAACTTTGGGCGCTTGCACTACGACTCCGAGATCGCGGATCCGCACCGGAGTTCCGTTTGCCACCTTCACCACTGTGGGGCTGATATCGTCGGTAGTCTGCATCAGGCCGACGGCACGCACGTTAAGTGCCTGCTGTCCTCGCTCGATGAATCCGCCTCCAGCGTTGGCGTTGTTGGCAGCCAATGCCTGTTCTACCTGGCTCAGCGACAAGCCATAGGAGACCAGTCGGTTGGGATCGAGTTGCACCTGGTATTCGCGCGTTGGCCCGCCAAAGATGTTAACGTCCACCACCTTCGGCACCGACTTCAGTTGGTTGAGCACATACCAGTCCTGCAACGCTTTCAGTTCCATGACGTCGTACTTGGGATTGGTGCTTTTCAGTGTGTAGAAGATGATCTGCCCGGTCGGACTGTAATCCGGCCCAAGACCAGGCGTGACGTTGGTGGGCATGGTTGCCTGCGCCAGCCGATCAATAGCTTCCTGGCGAGCGGTGAACGTGGTGATCTCGTCGTCGTAGATGATCGTAATCACCGACAGGCCCGACATAGAGATCGAGCGCAGGTGGGTCATGTGCGAGACGCCGTTTAGCTGGACTTCGAGCGGCACCGTGATCTGCTGCTCGACTTCCTCGGCGGCATGGCCAGGCCACTGCGTAATGATCTGAACGTACGTGTCGGCAACATCGGGATAGGCTTCGATGGGAAGATTGTGGAATGAAACCGCGCCCCAGATAAACAGCAGAACCGCTACGCTGAGGACGAAGATGCGATTCCGCAGGGCGAAGTCGACTAAATACCGGATCATTTACCCTGCTCCGCCATGGCGGTCGAAAACTCTAGGGCATTTGCAACCACCTCTTCGTCGGGCTTTAGCCCGTCCTGCAATTCGGTGAAGCCGTCGGGAGTTGTTCCGAACGCGTGGACTTCCATGCGCCGAAAGCGGTTCGGCCCCTCTTTATGGAACACCCAGTCTTTGTCCTGCAGTCGCATGATTGCGGTGCCGGGAACGACCATGCGCGACTGGAGTTTGCGAGACCGGAACGTTGCAACCGCGAACATTCCTGGCCGTAACAAGCCCGAGGGATTCGGAAGCACGATACGAACCTTGGCAGCCCGGGTGTTCGGATCGAGGACGCGCGAAATATCCACGACGCTCCCGTGAAAAACGTGGTCGGAATAGGCGTTCAGCCGGATCTCGGCCGAATCCCCAAGATGGACTTCGCCCAAATCGTTCTCATAGACATCGCAGAGAACCCAGACCTGCGATAGGTCGGCAATCGTGAACAGGTTCGGGCTGTTATCGAGACTTTTTACCCCTTCAAATCCTGCGACGTTTTGCTCCACGATGGTTCCGGAGACGGGTGCACGCAGTTCAATGATCGAGCCCGGATGATCGGGATCTCCGCCCAAGAGGCGAACCCGATGTTGCGCGGTCTGCACGTCAACTTTGGCTTTGTCCTCGGCATCCTGGGCGACATCCAAATCCTTTTGGGCAAGCGCGCCATGGGAGAAAAGCAACTGCGCGCGATCCAAGGCTCTCTTTGACAAGCGCTCATCCGCCAGCGCTTTCTGATAATCGGAGAATGCCCCGGCCAGGTCGGAGCTGTAGATCGACAGCAGAACCTGACCCTTGGTGACGCGGTCGCCCAGCTTCACCCTCAAGTCCGTAACGCGTCCGGAACCTTGCGATGTGACATGGATAGTGCGGTTCACATCAGGCGCGATACTTCCGTTAGCGTTCAGCACTGTGGGCAGTTCGCGCGTCTCGGCTTTCGCCAGCTTGAACAGTTCCGGATGGTCAACGTTGTAGACCCCCGGTTCCAGAGTGACTTCCGTCTTGGTGGTGGCGGCCTTAGGATTGTTGGAACATCCTGCCGCCAGGAGAACCAGCATGGTCAAGAAGCCAGCCGCACAGGCAAGGACCGTACTCGGCAATCGGCAGGTCATGGCATCACCTCCCGGCCCACGGCAAGGTTCAACTGGTTTGCAGCCGTCAGGTACGAGCCAACCAAATTCAGGTAATTGAGTTGCACACTGCGGTAGTCATTCTGCGCATTCAGGAAGTCCAGCAGCGAAGCGCCGCCATGCTGGTAGGCAAAGGAAACCGTGTCACGAACCCGAACTGCCTGCAGCAAATACTTCTCTTTGTAGGGACGCAATAGCGCCAGGTTGCTGTTCAGCGTCGCATACGCTGAATCCACATCACTGAAAACTTGTGCCTCGGTGGCGTCCCGAAGCCTTTCGTTCCGGCTGATGTCCAACTGAGTGCGCAGCTTCTCCCCTTGGTTCCGGTCGAAAATGCGCAGCGGAAAACTTACGCTGACGCCAAAATAGCCATTGATGGGAGGATTGCGCCCTGCGTCAAAGCTGAAGGTTGGATCGGTCGAACCGTTGGCGACCGCGAGCCGGTGGTCGGTTTTGGCCTTCTCAATGGCTTGCACCGTGGCCTTCAGGTCAGGTCGTGTATCCAGGGCCATCTTGCGAAAATCCTCCTGCGGCTGAACCTGTTCGCTGAAGTCGAACGGCCCCATAACGTCAAACTGCTCAACCGGCGTCCGGTCATTCAACAGAGTGAGCAGCTGGATCTTGGCAGTTCGCAGGTTCACTTGGGCAGTCTGCACATCGGATTCGAACTGAACCCGCTGCAGTTCCAGCCGGTCCAGGTCAATTTGCGCGATGTCCCCTGCCTTGAACCGTTCCGCGCTTACCCTCAAGACTTCGTCGTAGTAAGAGAGGTTGTCGTTCGCCAGCGCCAGAACTGCCTTAGCCTGCAATGTTTGTACAAATGCGTTCCGCAAGTTGAAAAGGAGTGTTCGGTGCAAGTCGGCCTGTTGCCAAGTCGCGATTTGTGTTCCTGCCCGGGCACTTTCCAACCGCAGCTCGCGCTTATGCCGCCGCTCGTGCAGGTAGTCCATGCTGGTCAGCGGCAGGAAGGAAGCAAATGGTCCCTGCGACTGGAAGGGATCGATCTGGTCGCCGCTGAAGCTGAAATTTGGGTTGGGACGGAGATTGGCGGTAATCTCCTGCGCTCGCGACTCGTCGATGTTCAACTTGCCCGCCTGCAGTGTGGGATTGTTCTGTTCGAAGCGCGCGCGCACTTTCTCCCAGGTCCAGGGCGCAGACGTCTGTGCCATGACGACAGAGCTAAACAGTGGAACTAATAGCCACAAGGAAAGCGTTTTTCGCATTCATTGCTCCGGGCCGCTGCAGCGCAGCCACCACGGCGGCGACCACGTCGCAGCCGGCTGTCCCACCTTTCAGTGGGATCCGCTCTAACTAAACCAGGAAAAGCCAGCCGCGAGAGATGCGGCGGCAAAAACTTCACACGAGGGGAGAAGTCGGCGGTGCACGGCCAGATCGAACCACTATCGCTGGGGCCAGCGACCTGGAAGCCAGCCAAGCTGGAACGCGCTCGCAAACATCATTGCAGCGACTGACGGCTACGATGTTCGCAACGTTAGCGGGAGGAATCCCGAAATGGCTCTGGGTATAGCTCTTTGCGCCTCCGGTTTGCTTCACCGTGCGCTTGGTCGGGCTGGACTCCTCCATCTCCGGACGCATGGCGTGCAGGTCGTCCGTCGCCGAGATTACGGGAAATAGCAGAAATAGGACGCAGCCAAGTGTCACCAAGCAGCGCAGCGAACCGAATTTTCGGCTCTGCCGGCGCCACACCCAGTAGGCGGGCACGGCCAGCAACAACCAGACGAGATTGAGAACTAACTCCATTCCTGACGTACAACTTTTCGTTGGGGAGTTGTGACGAAGTATACCAAAGACGAGCTTGCGAAACTACAAGCTGCCAAACACAACTTGAAGTAACCATTGGACTTGTGCTGTGGGGCGGATCAGGGAAAACTCACCACCAAGGGCTGCGGAGTCTGCAACCTGTCGCGGTAAATGGCGTGTTTCAACGCGACCTCCGCCACCGCATCGGCATGCACCACATACGTTCCCCGCGGCAGACTCGACCCGAATGTGATCTCCACCTTGCCCGAATCCGGTTTCAGTTTGAAATGCTGATAACCCAGTGCAAAAGCCTTTCCAATCTCATTCACCGCGAGGATGATCACGGTCTGATCGAATTCGTCTTTCGTGCCGTTGGCCACGTTGACCGCACCCGAGATCTGGTCCGCGTCTACCCGCGGGTACTTGGACCACTCGATCGAGAGCGCCGCTGCTGCGGCCAGGGAGAGTTCCCGAGTGGCGGTATGCGGCGGCTCGGCGGAATCGGTCACCCCTACCGTGAAATGAAAGTCGCCGGTTTCCGTCGGAGTACCGGAGATCATCCCGGATTCGAGATCCAGTCTCAGACCGGCAGGAAGGGTACCGGCAGCAATGCTCCAGTGGTAAGGCGGCACGCCACCAGTTGCTTGCAGCGTCGTCCGATATTCCTCATGCGGGACGGCGCGGGGCAAGCTTTCGGTGGTGATCGCCAGTGGTGCCGGCACCGCCTGCTGTGGCCAGGCAGAGCAGGCAAAGAACTCGGTCACTAGGATTAGGAGGATATGTTTGAGCAGTGCAGTAGTCCTCATTAGATGACGCTCCTGTGGAGACGGGTCTCCGACCCGCCTGCACGGGTCAAAGACCCGTGTCCACACTGACTGGCGCCCACACCGGCCCCCACGGCCCATACTGGTCAGGGTTTTCCCGCAGCTGTCGGATGCAAAAACTCGTCCACTGTCTTGATGAATAAGCTTTGCTGATCCACAAACGTCATATGCCCGCTGTTCGGCATGATGGCCAGCTTCGATCCTGCGATCTTGTCGTGCATCATCTGCGACAATGACGGATCACACTCGTCATGCTCTCCGACCACGATCAGGGTCGGTACTTTGATGGTAGCCAGGCGATTGGTGTACTCCACAGATTTGAGGTTTCCATCAATCACAAATTCGCCGTGTTCCCCCCACATCTGGCGATAGAGGTACCAGGACATATTGCCATTGGCGATCGGGTCGTAATTGGGATCGGGACGGTTGTGGTACACGTAAGGAAAATAGCCCTCGCCCCAGGCAGCGATCATGTATTCCGCCGTATAGCGGTTCTGCTCATAAGCTTTGCCGTGGCCAAAAAGTCCCGCCGCTTCCATTTTGTCGATGCGGTCCCGCAACTCGGGTGACATGTTCTCTTTCATTTTCACAAAGATCTTGTTCAACGCCTCCGTGCTCGCCCAAGTGCTGCCCAGGATCAAATGGCTAAGATTCTGCTGATACTTCAGCGCATACGCCTGCGCCAAGGCCCCTCCATAAGAATGTCCCAGTAGGTTGACCTTGCCCAGACCCAGCGCCTGCCGTACTGCCTCCACATCCTCGACCATGTTTTCGACGGTGTAACCGGCCGGGTCCTCTAATTTCTGGGAGCGTCCCGAGCCGCGCTCATCAATAAAGATCAACCGATTGTGCCGTGCGAGTGGCAGAAGATAGGGCAGAAAGTAGTCGTGCGAAGCGCCCGGCCCGCCGTGCAGGATCATGAGCGGATCGCCCTTGCCTAGCGTCTTGTAGTAGATCATCAGCCCATTGGCATCCACAAACCCTTCCTGCTGCAGATAAACGTTCAGAGCTTCCTTGGCCGGTTTTTCCGCTGTGGCCGGCTTTGCCAGTGGCTTGGTTCGTCTGACCGGATTCGCTGTCTGACCGGCGGCTAAAGGAATGGCTAGACTAACTACACAAAGCAGGAGATATGTGCGTCTAAGTGCGTTTCTCATGGCGGCATCCTACGCCCCGCCATTTAAAGTGGGCAACACCGCCGCACTAGAGCGTCGCCTCAAATCCGATCGTCAGTCCGCCCTCGACGTTCTCTTCGCTCACAAGGTAAGCTAGGGAGTTTCGGACAGGAGAAGCGGAGCATGCGTGAGGCCGTCAAACGGCTCTGGCCTGAAATCGACTGGATCAAGGGCGAGACGCTGCGCGAGCAGGTCACGCAAACCTGGATCAGAGCCTTGGAGCGCAGTCCGCTGAAACCCGATGATCTCAACCAGATTCCGTTCACGCTGCTGATTCCCAATTGTCCGATCACCTTTATGGAGCACAAGCGCTGCGTCGTGCACATCGCTCGCGACAGTGCCAAGGCCATGCAGGAGTTCATGGGCCGGGCACTGCCAGTCGACATGGACACTGTCATCGCGGGAGCTATCCTGGCCGATGTAGGTAAACTGCTGGAATATGAATTGGGTCCTGATGGCAAAAGCCGTCAAAGCGAGCGCGGCGAGGCACTGCGTCATCCCTTCACAGGCGTGGCCCTGGCCTTGGAATGCGGCGTCCCAGACGCGGTCTGCCACATCATCGCTGCCCACGCTGCCGAGGGCGACCTGGTGAAGCGCACGACCGAGGCGTATATCGTCCACCATGCGGACTTCATGGCGTATTTGCCCTTCAAGAATCCCAAGAACGTGAAAGGAAGATGAGTGGAGGCAATGAACAGTTCCGGGATGATGGGAACCCTTCCTCGGAAACCATTGCGGTGTACTTGAGACGAACGGCCCCGGAGGGGGCGCCGCGATCGTAGCCCAGCGCTTCAGCGCTGGGTAAAGCAAGAGCAAATGTACAGGGTCCCGTAGGGAAGGCACGGGGAGGCGTATTGTCCGCCAACGAGGCAATCGGAGTGAAGGAAACCGTCACTGCCAAGATGTCGCGCTGGGCTGCTGGGCTTGAATACGCCCATCTCTCAACGGATGCGGTCTACCAGTCCAAGCGCTTCCTCCTGGACTCGATTGGCTGCGCGTTGGGTGGCTTTCAGCAGCACGATGTCAAGATCGCGCTCGTAGTATTGGACGAGATTGCCGGTCGCGGTCCGTCCACCATTATTGGCACCGGCAAACGCACGGACCCGGTTTCCGTCTCCCTGGCCAACGCCCTCATGATCCGATGCATGGATTACAACGACATCTACTGGAAGCAGGATCCATCCCATCCGTCCGATATCCTCCCCGCCGCCCTTGCCTGCTGCGAACGGGCCAAGGGGGACGGCAAAGAACTGATTGTCGGCCTCGTGCTCGGTCACGAATTCGAGATGCGCCTCTGCGAAGCGGCAGTTCCGGGGATTAGGGAGCGCGGCTGGCATCACGCCACGCTGACCGCATTTGTCTCGCCGATCGTTGCTGGGCGCGCCCTGCACCTGACTTGGGAGCAGATCCAGCACGCCATCGGCATCTCCGCCAGTCGCCAATGCACGCTAGGCGCTGTAACCGCCGGCAAGCTCACGATGATGAAGAACACGGTGGATCCCATGGCCACGCAGAGTGGGGTGCTCGCCGCGCTGCTTGCCGAAAGGGGATACACCGGCCCCGAACACGTGTTGGACGGCAAAGAAGGGCTGACGCACTGCTTGGGTCCGGAGTGGAAGCTGGATGTGCTCACGGAAGGACTGGGCGACTCCTGGCGCATCACGCAATGCGGGATGAAATTTTTCCCAACGGAAGCTCTAACCCATGCCCCGATTTCTGCTGTATTGGATCTTGTGAAGGAGCATGATTTGCGCCCCGACCAGGTCGAAAAAATCCAGATCCGCTCGCTGGCCCGTGCTGCCGATATCCTTTCTGATCCCAGCAAATACGATCCGCACACCAAAGAGACCGCCGACCACTCACTCCCGTATGTGGTCGCAGCAGCCCTGGTGGACCGCCAGGTCACGCCCGCGCAGTTCACCATGCCGAAGATCATGGACCCAACCATCCGAGCGCAGTTGAGGAAGGTCGAAGTGGTCGCCGATCCCGATATCGAGAAGGTTTTTCCTGCCTTACAGCGCGTAATTGTGTACATCAACACCAATGATGGCCGTTCATTCAAGAAACAACTGGATTATCCCAAGGGCGACCCGCGCAATCCGCTGACTGACCAGGAAGTCGAAGAAAAATTCAGCGCGCTTGCTGACGGCGTTTTATCGAGTGCCGCGCAAGAGAAATTGAAAGATGCAATTTGGAATCTGGAGAAGATCAGTTCCGTCAGCAAGCTGATGGCATTGATGAAGTCAGATGCACGTAGGGACAACCGGCCTCGGGTGTCCAGGCGAGCGAAGCTCGGCTGAACTCTACGCCGAGGGCAAGATGTCCTCGGGACAGCCGGCAAGATGCCGGCGCTACAACACAGGTGCATATGCCCCAGACTGTAGTTGAAAAAATCGCCCAATCCCATCTTGCTGAAGGTCCCAAGCGGCCGCTGCGCGCCGGCGACTTCGTCTCCATTCGCCCGTTCCACGTGATGACACATGACAACACCTCGGCGGTGATGAGCAAATTCAGAGGCATAGGCGCGACGAAAATTCATGATCCGAAACAGCTCGTTTTCGCGCTCGACCACGACATTCAGAATCAGGACGAGGCTAACCAGAAAAAATACCGCGCGATCGAGGCGTTCGCGAAAGAGCATGGCGTGGACTTCTATCCGGCAGGTTCAGGCATCGGTCATCAGATCATGGTCGAACGCGGCTATGTGGTAGCGGGTTCATTCGTAGTCGCTTCCGATTCGCACTCGAATATGTACGGAGCCTTAGGCGCAGTGGGAACGCCCATTGTTCGTACCGATGCCGCAGCGGTTTGGGCTACCGGTGAATTCTGGTGGCAGATTCCGCGCAGCGTGCAGGTTGTCCTGGAAGGAAGGCTCGCCGAGGGTGCTACTGGGAAGGATGTCATTATCACGCTTTGTGGCTTGTACAACCACGATGAAGTGCTCAATGCCGCGGTCGAGTTTAGTGGTTCCGGTGTCGCCAGTCTCTCCATGGAGGCGCGTCTCACGATTTCGAACATGACTACGGAATGGGGACCGCTAGTCGGCTGGTTTCCGGTGGACGAAATTACGCTCAATTACCTGCGCGGTGTCTATCAGCGACTCAAAGTCCAGGGCATCGAAAGGTTCACAGAAGGCGACCTGGAAAACTGGACTAAGAACCCGCCGCGTCCCGATCGCGATGCGACCTACGCCGCACGAATCATTCTGGACCTCGGGCAGATCGCCCCGCACGTCTCTGGGCCGGATACGGTCCAAGTCATGCAATCCCTCGCCGAGATGGAGAAGAAAAAAGTAGCAATTCAAAAAGCGTACCTGCTCTCCTGTGTAAATTCGCGAGTGGAAGATCTGGAAGCGGCAGCGAGGGTTCTGAGAGGAAAGAAGATTGCATCAGGTGTGAAGTTTTATCTCGGTGCGGCGAGTGCCTGGGTGCAGCAGGAAGCGGAGAAACGGGGTGCCTGGCAAACGCTGCTTGATGCAGGCGCGCACCCCTTGCCCGCAGGTTGCGGCCCGTGCATTGGGCTCGGAGTGGGCTTACTTGAAAAAGGCGAAGTTGGGATTTCCGCCACCAACCGCAATTTCAAAGGCCGTATGGGCTCCCGCGATGCCCAGTGTTATCTCGCCAACCCGGAAGTGGTCGCCGCCTCGGCGGTGGCGGGCTATATCCGAGGGCCATACGAATCAGCCGACCGGGCCCCCCAGCGCGAATACAAGGAATTTGCCGAAAAGGCCCATGCTGAGCGAGTCGAAATCCTGCCCGGCTTCCCCGCGCGCGTGAAGGGCCGGCTGATTTTCATGCCGCAGGACAACTTGAACACCGATGCCATCTACGGCAAGGACTACACCTACCGCGACGACATGACGCCCGAGATGATGGCCAAGATCGTCATGGAAAACTACGATCCGCAGTTCGCCGCCCGCACCCGCGAGGGGGATGTGATCGTCGGCGGTTTCAATTTCGGCACCGGCTCCAGCCGCGAGCAGGCTGTTACCTGTCTGAAGGCCAAAGGTATCCCGCTGATCATCGCCGCCAGCTTCTCACAGACATATCTCCGCAATGCGTATAACAATGGTTTCTTGTGCGTAGAGGTGGCGGAGCTGGTGAAGCGTCTGCGTGAACAGTTTGCGAGGGAGATCGCCGCGAAGGAGAAGACCATCATCCCGGGCGATGAGATCGAAGTTGATTTCACATCGAGCACGATCGCCTGGCGCGGAGAGAAATTCAGTTTCCCGCCGCTGGGTACGGTACCGCAATCCCTGGTGATTGCGGGCGGCGTCGAGAACCTGGTGGCCAAACGCTTAGGCATCAGCTGACCTCTCGATTTCTGTCATCCCGAGCGCAGCTAGCGATCCTGGTCTTGCTCTTATAAATTAAGGAGAAACCGCACTCATGCCCAAATACACCGTCGTCACCATGCCGGGGGACGGAATCGGCAACCAGGTCCTGCCCGAGGCCTTGCGGCTATTGAAGGCAGTTGGTTTCGACGCCGAGTACATTCACGCCGACATCGGTTGGGACTGCTGGTGCAACGAGGGGAATGCCCTGCCGGACCGCACGATCGAACTGCTGGCCAAGCACAAACTCGGCCTCTTTGGAGCGATTACCTCTAAGCCCAAGAAAGAAGCAGACGCTGAACTGAAGCCTTCGCTGAAAGGGAAGGGATACACGTATTACAGCCCGATCGTCACCATGCGCCAACGCTTCAACTTGGACACCTGCATTCGTCCGTGCATTTCGTTTCCCGGTAATCCGTTGAACTTCATCCGTAAAAAGCCCGGTGGCGGTTTCGAAGAGCCATTCGTCCGGGTAGTGGTATTTCGCCAGAACACTGAAGGTCTCTACGCCGGTGTGGAATGGACAAATCCGCCCGACCAGTTACGCAGCGCGCTCGCGACTCATCCCAAGTTCAAGCCGTTTGCGGCGACGCCCGGTCCCGACCTGGCTATTTCCGTTCGCGTCATCACCCGCAACGCTGCCCATAAGATCACCAAGGCAGCCTTCGAATGGGCGAAGAAATACTGTTACAAGTCAGTGACCATTTGCGAAAAGCCCAACGTTCTCCGCGAAACTTCAGGCATGATGGAAGAGGAGGCCAAGGTAGTCGCGAAGGAGTACCCGGGCATTGCCCTGTGGTCCACCAACATCGACGCGCAGACGATGTGGCTGACCAAGAACCCCGAAGATTACGGCGTGGTTGTCGCCTCAAATCTGTTTGGCGACGTGATCTCCGACGCTTTTGCGGGCTTGGTGGGTGGCCTCGGCTTCGCGGCTTCTGGCAATATCGGTGACGACGTAGCGGTCTTCGAGCCGACCCATGGCTCCGCGCCCAAGTATGCGGAACTGGATCCGCCGATCGTCAACCCGATTGCCATGTTTCTGTCGGCGGTGATGATGCTGGCCCACGTGGGTGAGATGGACAAAGCCAAACGAATCCGCGAAGCGATAGAGGCGGTGGTGAAAGAAGGCAAGGCGCGCACCTACGACATGATGCGCATCCCCGGCGGACCGAAATCGATCAGCCAAGGCGCGGCCAGCACGATTCAGATGACCGACGCAGTCTTGGCTAAACTGAAATAGCTGTGTAGCGCCGGCATCTTGCCGGCAGTCGCGGAGGGCATCTTGCCCTGCGCAAGGGAAAGCGGCAAGTCTTCAGAGTCGAACATGAAGACCAACCAGCGCATGGAAGCTCTGTACGAGGAAGTGCGAGCGGAGAACCTCGACGATCCCAAGGCGCTGCCCCAGAAGTTGCTCGCAGTACTGAATGCGGGCTTTTTGGAACAGGAGCAATGCGTCTTTCTGTCTCCGCTCAGGAAAACGGTACAGGTCCAGCGCCTTGATTTCTCCAACAGCACGGGATATGAGTGCTTCGTGAATCACCTGCACGTAGAGGACTTTCTGGAGAACGGCGGCCTTCCTCCCCTGGAAATGTTAGGTCGCGGTCTCGCCTTTGCGCAGGAATTGAAAGAGCGGCTGGCAGCGCTGCCGGGCAGCCGGCATTTTCGGATCATTGTTGGCTTCAATGGTTCCAGCTGCACCGTTCGCTTTCACACTTTGAGGCATGCTGAAGAGTGGCTCGAGAAAGATGCGGATACCGCTGCCGACGCCACGGCGATAATTGATACTTGAGAGTCCAGATCATGAGTAAGGCAACCGAGACCAAAGCGATGCGCGTGGGCGAAGCAGGACGCTGGGGTGACGACATTCGTTCCGACACTCACGTATGGATCGAACCTCGCGAGCGCGGGTTAGTGGACATTGTGCTGGAGTCCCGCGTTAAGCCCTATTACGGCGACGCCATCCTGGCACAGGCTCGGCAAGTCCTGGACAGTTTCAAGGTTCAGCACGCTCAGGTGGTCATCCACGATGAAGGCGCGCTGCCATTCGTTATTTCTGCCCGCATCGAAGCTGCCGTCAAGCGAGCCGGCCTGGGGGAAGACGGCAAGGCTTTACCCGAAAGGATCGCGCCGCCCGAAGCTTCGCCGCGCGATCGCCTGCGCCGGTCGCGACTGTATCTTCCCGGAAGCGAACCCAAGTATTTCATCAACGCCGCCCTGCATGGGCCCGACGCCGTTATTCTTGACTTGGAAGATTCCGTTCACCCCGCAGAGAAAGATGCCGCTCGCATTCTGGTTCGCAACGCACTACGCGCCGTGGACTTCGGCCCCTGCGAACGCATGGTGCGTATCAACCAACTGCCGCTCGGCTTGGAAGATTTGGAAGAGATCGTTCCAGAATCGCCGGACCTGATTCTGATCCCGAAGGTCGAGCATCCGGAGCAGATGACCGAGACCAGCCAACGCATCCAGCAGATCATGACTAAGCACAAAGTGAATCGCGACATCTGGCTGATGCCGATCCTGGAATCAGCGCTGGGCATTGAAAATGCCTACCAGATCGCAACCGCCAGCCCGCAGGTGGTCGCGTTGACGATTGGCCTGGAGGACTACACGGCGGATCTCGGCGTGGCGAAGACTGCGCTAGGAACAGAATCTCTGTTCGCCCGGCAGCGTCTGGTCAACGCGGCGCGGGCCGCAGGAATTCAGGCGAATGACTCGGTCTATGGCGACATCGGAGACATGGACGGCCTGCGCATCTGGGGGCTGAATTCGCGCGCCATGGGCTTCGAAGGCATGGGTTGCGTGCACCCGCTGCAGGTTCCCGTCATTCATCAGGCTTTCGCGCCGTCGCAGGCAGAGATTGAGAGGGCGCTCAAGATTGTTGCGGCCTTCAACGAGGCTCAGCAGAAAGGGCTCGCGGTCGTCAGCCTAGGATCGAAGATGATCGACCCTCCTGTGGTGCAGCGTGCCCTGAAGTTGATGGCCCGCGCCCAGGCCATGGGTTTAGTCACCGGGAAGACGTAGGGACAGCCGCCCTCGGCTGTCCGGCCGAGCGAAGCTCGGCAGCCAAATTGAGGAACGCATAATGACGCAAAAAGTCGAGCTGGCCCTGAACGCTGCCGGGCGCATGGTCCCGGCCATGGTCAACGGGCGGCCGCAGATCCCTTACATCGGGGTCGGCAAATATCAACCCCGTGGACGTAAAGCCGCCTCTCCGTTGCGCACCGCCGCAAGCTATCCGGAAAACGGCGATAAGCGTGTCCCCGACTTGGAAGCCGCTCTGCGCAAGTGTGGCCTGCGCGACGGTATGGTAATTTCCAGCCACCACCATCTGCGGGATGGCGATAGCGTGGCCCTGATGGCATTGCAAACCGCCGCCCGCACGGGAGTAAAAGATCTGATGTGGTTTCCCAGCGCGTCGTTCCCCTCGCAGAAAGATGCCATCAGTCTCATGGAAGCTGGCACGATTCATCACATCGAAGGCAGCATGAACGGTCCCCTGGGCGACTACTGTACGCAGGGCAAAATGCGCGGCATTGGTGTGCTGCGTTCCCACGGAGGCCGCTGGCAGGCCATCCAGGATAGTGAAGTTCACATCGACATTGCGGTCATCGCGGCGCCCACGGCTGATTTTTTCGGAAACGCCGACGGCTCCCAGGGAAAGTCTGCTTGTGGTTCCTTAGGATTCGCTTTGGCCGATTCCAGCTACGCGGATCATGTCATCGTTGTGACCGACAACTTGGTCCCCTTTCCCTGCATCCCCTCGCAGATCCAGGGCAACAACGTGGACTACGTGGTGCAGGTTGACTCGATCGGCGACCCGACCAAGATCGTGTCCGGCACAACCCAGATCACCCGCTCTCCCGACCGCCTGCGTATTGCCGAATTTGTGGCGCGTTTCCTGCGCGATTCCGGAATCATGCGCAACGGCTTCTCCTTCCAGGCAGGCTCCGGCGGAATCGCATTGGCCTTTGTCGAATATCTCAAGAACATGATGGTGGAAGCGGGGGTCAAAGCACGCTTCGTTCGTGGCGGCTCGACCAAGTACCTCGTCGAATTATTGGAAGAGGGACTGACCGACTACATCCTCGACGGTCAGACCTTTGATCTGGACGCTGTGAGGTCCATCGCCAACGATCCGCGCCACGTGGCTACTTCGCCGTTCACTTCCTACAACTATCATGGCAAGGGGAACTTCGCCTCCATGGTGGATGCCGTTGTGCTCGGGGCAACCGAGGTGGACGTCAACTTCAACGGCAACGTGGTGACTCACTCTGACGGCCGGCTGCTACATGGCATTGGCGGATGGCAGAACTGCCTGGCGGCAGGCTGTACGATTCTCGCCGTCCCGAGTTTCCGGGATCGCATTCCTGTAATCGTTGATGAGGTGACCACCCTGACGGGTCCGGGTGAATTGATCGACGTGGTCGTCACCGAACGCGGCATTGCCATCAATCCGCGCCGGCAGGATTTGATTGATGCTGTGAAAGGATCGAAGCTGCCCATCCGGCCCATTCAGGACATCAAGGCCGAGGTCGAACGCATCTGCGGCGGCAAGCCCGCCAAGCCGAAACTTGGCGAGCGCCCGGTTGCGGTGGTGAAGTGGGTAGACGGAACGGTTCTCGACACCGTCTGGCAGGTCGCCTAAGCCCCCAAACATCAATGGCCTGGCGTTATTCCTCGACGTCGCGCAGGCGCGCTGCCTTGCCGCGCAGGTCACGGAGGTAATAAAGCTTGGCGCGGCGCACCTTGGAGGAGCGCAGTACATCGATCTTGTCGATGACTTTGGAATTGATCGGAAAGATACGCTCCACGCCCTGCCCGAAGCTCATCTTGCGCACGGTGAAGCTGGCCTGCGGGCCATTGCTCTTCGAGATCACAACCCCTTCGAAGGCCTGCAACCGTTCCTTTTCGCCTTCCTTGATCTTCACTTGTACACGGACCGTGTCGCCGGCGCGGAAGCTGGGGATGTCTGTGCGTTTGTTCTTGGCAAGCAGCTTGTCAATGATGGGATTCGACATGTTCGTATTCCTTGTTAGCTTTCGTTGCCCTTTATCTGGGCGAGCAATTCCTTGTCTTCTTCGCTCAACACCACCCGGTTTAACAGATCGGGCCGGTTGCGCAGCGTTTTTTCCAGCGCCATGCGACGGCGCCAGCGGCGGATCTCGTCGTGGTTACCGGAGACCAAAACCTCGGGCACTGGCATTCCGCGGAACTCCGCGGGCCGCGTGTAGTGCGGATAATCCAGCAGCCCACCCGAGGCGCAAGTGGAATCCGGACCGACTCCCGAAACCAATTCCTCTTGCAGCGTGAACGATTCCTGACGCGTCGAGGCTTCATTACCCACCGCGCCGGGGATGAGCCGTGTGACCGTGTCCACAATTACCGCAGCTCCCAACTCGCCACCGCTTAGCACGAAGTCGCCGATGGAAAGCTCGCGGTCCGCCAAAAACTCGCTGATCCGTTCGTCCACTCCTTCGTATCGCCCGCAGATGAGAACGATGCGCTCCATCGCAGCCAGTTCCGCCGCCACCAGCTGGTTAAATCGGCGGCCCTGCGCGGAAAGCAGAATTACGCTCTGCGCCGCACTGCCAGCCGTGCGCTCTTCCCACGGCCGTATGTCCAGCGACTCAATACATTCAAAGATAGGTTCCGGCTTCAGGACCATGCCCTCGCCGCCGCCGAAGGGGCGGTCATCCACGGTGCGGTGCCGGTCGTGCGCAAACGCCCGCAGGTCGTGCACTTGAATCGTTACCAACCCGGCTTCGCGGGCCCGGCGAACAATGCCGTAATCCAGCGGTCCGCGAAAGAGGTCGGGAAAGATCGTTAAGATGTCGATCTTCACGGAAAACCAGGAGCTAGTAGCTAGCAGCTAGTAGCTGGCTTTCGCTAGCTCCTAGCTACTAACTCCTAGCTACTCTTCTGCCGTTCCTTCTCTTCCGCCGTCAATGGCGCATTCACTTCCAGCATGCCTTCGGGCAATTGCATTCGAATCTGCTTCTGCGCCAGGTCCACGCTCTGGAGAAAGGCCGCAGCGAACGGGATCTCGTATTCTTTGGCGCCTTTTACGATCAGCAGCGGCGCTTCTCCGGCACCGAACTGCACATCAGTTACTTTTCCGATCTCGTGATCGCCGTCGAAAACCCTGCAGCCTGCCAGATCGCTGACGTAGGCCGCTCCCGGCTCGAGTTTCGTGCGCTCCCGGGCCGGAATCTGCAACTCGCTTCCGACCAGCGTTTCCGCCTCGGAAATCGAATCCACGCCGTCAAATTTCAAAATCAGCTGGTCTTTATGCGGCCAGAATGACTCCAGCTTCAACTGCCGTCGCGTACCATCGAGGGCGAGCGCAAAAATCTGCCGGCGTTCTTCGAACCGTTCGGGAAAATCGGTGTGGAGTTCGGCCGCAACCTCGCCACGGCGGCCCTGCGTCTTGACGACGCGGGCGATGGTAATGAACTCTTCGCCTATTCCAGGATCTCCAGCGTGTAGCGCTTCCGCAGCTTCATGCTCGCCGCTCCCAGCAGCGTGCGCATGGCCCGCGCCGTGCGCCCCTGTTTGCCGATGACCTTGCCCAGGTCGTTGGGGGCAACTTTCAGTTCGAGCACGGTGGTGTCGCTCTCGTCCACCGTCTGCACAGCCACCTGCTCCGGCTCATCCACCAGCGCTTTGGCAATTTGTTCGATGAGCGCGCGCATGTCCCCAGCCGGCTCGGATGTCATCGAAGTGGCTCCTTGGTCAGGGGGAGATGTTGTGGTTATCTCGGCCACTAGGCCACGGATTCGGCAGCCGCCGGAGCCGGCTTGGATACCAGCTTGCTGACCCGGTCCGACATCTTGGCACCCTTGGACACCCAGTACTCGATCCGATCGCGCTTCAACTCAATGCTGGCCGGCGTGCTGCGGGGATTGTATGTCCCCACCACTTCCACGGAGCGGCCATTGCGCGCCCGCGCCTTCTCAATGACGACGACCCGATAATGTGGTTGTTTGCGCGCACCCGTGCGCGCCAGACGAATCATTAACACAGAACTTAAGTTTCCTTTCTACTGTATCCGGCGGGGTTGAGACAAACCATTATTATCGCGGAAGTTAGCAGGGAAGGCAAGTTGAGGCGTTTGCGGGTAGTGGTGCAGTTTGAAATTCACAGGAGATAGCAAACGTTCTTCGCTTGTGGCAAGCTGTTGGCATGAAGAACAAAAACAAGCGGGAACTAGAGAAGCACTGGGCAGAGCAAGCCAAGAAATCAGCCAAGAAGCCCGCTGCGAAGAAAAGGACTCGGCCCGGCGAGGACTTTAGCCAAGCCGCTGCTCGGATCGTGAAAGAAGCGACAGACAACGAGTAGCCTCATTTCACCGTGAGACCTTCGCTTGGACATGGCAGTCCTTCCTCTGCAAACTCTTATCCTAGCGTCGAGCCATCCTTCCGTTTTCGAGATGATTCAGTGCGTGGTCCGTAATAGCTGGCGGGTTATCGCCATTACTGCCGCGCGCCGAAATCCCGAGCGCAGCGAGCGATCCGGAAACTCACGCTGACCTGAGGCGTTCCCTGCTTACGTGAGTCCCCGGCGTCGAAACAGGGAATCGAACGATACTGGTCCTGCGCCCCGCAAGGCGACGTAGAAAAAGAAGAAACATAACAACACCGCCAGTTCCCCGTGATTCAGGATGGGAAAGAATCCGCGCGGGGCGTGCGCCTTGAAGTAGGCGACCGCCATCTCGCCAGAGGCGATAAAGGCGGCAATGTTCGCCACCAGCCCCACGGCGATCAGCAGTCCGCCAAAAAATTCAATGGAACCCGCGGTGATCCCGATGCGATCAAGTTTCGGCTCCGACCCAAGCACACCGAAAAGCTTTTGTGCACCATGACAGGCGAACAGAAATCCAGCCACAATGCGCAAAAGCGCATAGGCGTAATCGGCATAGCGGTTCAGAACGGTCTTCATGAATTCGGAAATACTTCCTTTCCTGTCATTCCGAGACGGCTGCCGCCGAGGAATCTGCTTTTAGTACCCTTCGGCAACTCACCTGAGCTCTGCCAGTTTCCGCACGATCTCGGTCGGCTCAGGTCGCTCGGTGTAATCAGGATCGACCGACGCATAGGACACGGTGGAGTCACGTTCAAGAATGTAGGTGGCCGGTATCGGCAGTTCCCAGGTGTCATCTCCATTAACAAAAGGAAGATTGATAAATACCCGCTGGCAGATTGCTTGCTGCTCCTCAGGGACGCGGTAAACCAAGCCAAATTGCCGGGCTACCTGATTCCTGCCGTCGGAAAGCAGGGGAAATTGCAAGTTGTGCTGGTCGGCCATGAAGAACGATTGCTTCACGGTTTGCGGCGAGATAGCGAGGAAGGAAGCTCCTGCCTGCTCGATCCACGGAAAAACGGCGTTCATGGCTTCCATTTGCCCGACGCAAAACGGACACCAGCGCCCCCGAAAAAAGCAAACGACAAGCCTCCCGCTGCCGAGCAGGTCAAGGGAAGAAATGGTCCGGTCGTCCTGATCCTTCAGTTCGAACGCCGGGGCCTGGGCGCCTACCGGAAGGGCGCGCCCGGCCACGCCTGAGCCCTTCAGTTCCGCGATCACGCGCTCGTGAACTGCCTGCGTTTCCGAGGGAACATGCTGCGCGATGAGCGCCTTCCGTTCCGCGTACCGCTCACGTAAAGAACGGGTATCGGTTCCTGCCTTCGACTCTTCCAGGGAACGCCACTTCATCTTACGATTACCTTTGCGCCGGATTGGGCACACTGGCGTGCGCCACAATCTTCCACTGCCCTGCCATCCTCTTCACTACGATCACGTAATTACCTTCAATCACCCGGTCTCGCAGGGTCACGTTGTATGCTCCGGTGTCGTACCCAAGGTCCCCCGAGCGTTCCGCGTGCAGGCTGCTGACGTAATAATCGTGCGCGCCTCCGGTGATGGAGCGCCGCATCTCGGCCAGAATGGAATCCTTGCCGTGCACCGAGCCGTCCCAGCGCATCAACACGGCGTCAGGAGCGTAGAAGTCGGCAACCTTTTCGGCATGGCCGGCGTTGAACTCCTGGACCCACGTCTCACGCAATTTCTGCATTTGCGCGAGGAAATCGCCGGTTTCGGCAGCAGGCCGCTTGCTGGAGGATCGCGAAGTCGGCTTACTCTGGGCCATGCCGATTCCGCATAGCATCAGGAACACACTCAAGACGGAACATAGTCTCTGGCACCCGCTGAACATATGTTTTTCTCGCTTCTGCCTTCTGGTCTAATGACGACTGGGCAGCAACTGAGGACCGAGAACTCGGAACTGAGAACCTAAAGCCCGGAGCCGAGAGCTTACATTCCCGGGAACTTCATTCCTGCCATACGGCGCGCAAAACTCGGCTTACCCATCTGCTTAAACATCTTTTTCATCTGGGCGTATTGGCGAAGAAGATTGTTGACTTCCTGAACGGACGTCCCGGAACCGCGGGCAATGCGTTTGCGTCGGCTGCCGTTGATCACTTCATGGTGATCACGTTCATAGCGGGTCATGGAGTTGATGATGGCCTCTACACGGTTGATCTGCTTGTCGTCAACCTTGTCGGCCGCGGCTTGTAGCCCGGAGAACGGCCCGATCCGCGGCAGCATTCCCACCAGGCTCTGCAGCGATCCCATTTTTTTCACTTGTCGCAGTTGGTCCCGGAAGTCTTCGAGGGAAAAGCCGTCACCGGTAAGTGCCTTGGTGGCAATCTCTTGGGCTTTTTTCTTGTCGACCTGTTGCTCGGCTTTCTCGATCAGGGAGAGGATGTCGCCCATGCCCAGGATACGGGAAACGATGCGATCGGGATGGAAGGGCTCAAGCGCGTCGTACTTTTCGCCCACACCGATGAACTTGATAGGTTGTCCGGTGACCTGTCGGATGGACAGCGCCGCGCCGCCCCGGGCATCGCCGTCCATCTTAGTCAGCACGATACCGGTCAATGTCAGCTTCTTGTGGAACTCGTCGGCCGAGCGCACCGCATCCTGACCCGTCATGGCGTCAGCCACGAACAGGATTTCCTGGGGGCTGAGCAGCTTCTTCAGCGACTGCATCTCGTCCATGAGTTGCTCGTCAATATGGAGGCGCCCGGCAGTATCAACGATCAGCACATCGGAGCCCGTGTTAATCGCTTCCCGGCGTGCTTCTTTCGCCAGGCGCTCGACGGTTGCGGTGCTGGCCTCGGTCACCTGGCCCTCGTAGATGTTCCCCTTGATGGCTTGGGCGACTACCCTCAATTGCTCGCGTGCTGCTGGACGGTACACGTCCACGGAAACCAGCAGCGGACGGTGTCCGCCATTCTTCAGCCAGTTGGCGAGCTTTCCGGACGTGGTGGTTTTACCCGAGCCCTGGAGTCCGGCCATCAGAACGACGGTGGGCGGCTGAGAGGCGAACTTGAGCTTGGCCGTGTCCTGGCCCAGCATGGCGACCAGTTCGTCACGTACGATCTTGATGACCTGTTCGCCCGGCGACAGCGCCGTCATGACGTCCTTGCCCAGCGCCTTGTCCTGGATCTTGTCGATCAGTGGCTTGACGACTTTGAAACTGACGTCGGCTTCCAGCAGCGCCAGCCGGATCTGCTTCAGCGCCTCCTGGATGTTGTCTTCATTGAGGACGGCGTGGCCGCGAAGGGTCTTAAAGGTTCGTTGTAGTTTTTCCGAGAGATTCTCAAACATAAAAGGTCTACGAAGATGAGCTCAATCCAGCTATTTTAGCAGCCTGCGCGGGAGGGTCGCTTGCGTACTGGCTAGCGGAGGTTTACCCAGTCTCCATCTTCAGGGATCGCCACCTGCTGAATAACGCGCGCCGCTTCCACTTGAAATGCCAGATCGGCCCGGGTGAGCAGGCAATGGTTGATGGCTTCCATGTGCACGGCAACGATCTGGCTGTTGGCCGCATGCTGGCAGGTCGCGATGACGTTGTCTGCGGTCATCGTGATCGGGTCACCCTGCAAGAACTGGGCCGCACCCGTATTGACGACGACCACGTCGGGATGAAATTTGTCCAAGGCGTGCTCGACTTCCTCACACCAGATTGTGTCGCCTGCAATATAAAGCGTCGGCTCGGCTTTTGACCGCAAGACGAAACCGGATACGGGAGCCATCTTCGTTCCGATTTCACCGGTTCCATGCTGCCCGCCCGTGCGGGTGACCTCAATCCCGTCCCAGTTTGTCGATGTCGCAATAGGCTGAACCTTGGTGAATCCTTCGGCGCGGAATCGCTGCTCATCTTCGGGCTGGCCCAAGATCGGCAAGTGCTTGGGAAGGAGTTGGGCTGCAGCCGCGTCCCAGTGATCGCGATGCGTGTGGGTTACCAGTACGGCATCAATTCCGTCGATCAATTCACTTGCCGGCAAGGGTAAAGGAACCAGCGGGTTATTGCGTGGATTGGGCGAGTTGTCGATCGGCCGCTGCGCCCCGGCGTCGCTCAGCATGGGATCGACCAGGAGTTTGTGGCCGCTATATTCAACAACGAGCGTGGCGTGACGAATGAGTCGTAGGCGCATAAGGGTTCACTTGTTCCCAAGAATCTCTTTTGCTGCAAGCACGGTGTTGCAGTGTATGGTCACGGTATCGTCAACGATGCGGGCATAACCCCCCGCAAACGTCACCATCACCGGGATTCCCCGGGCCTTGGCTACACGGAACACCAGCTCATCACGTCTTTTCAGTCCCTCGATGCTGAGAGATAGCCCACCCAGTTGGTCTTCGCGATACGGGTCCGCGCCCGCGACGTAGCAGATCAACTCCGGATCGAACTGGCGCAACCCGGAGCTGATCGCGTTATCGAGCCACGCCAGATAATCGTCGTCGCCGATTTCATCAGGCAAGTCAACATCAATCGAAGAGGGCGGCTTCCACGCCGGGTAATTGTTTTCCTGGTGCAGTGAGATGGTGAACACATCGCTGGCATGGGCGGTACGTACTTTGCTTGGCCGGAACGGGCTCAGGGTGGGCGCCGCCCGGGAGGGAAGCGGTTCCCCCGGAACGCGCGTACCGGCGAAGATCACTGCTGTGCCGTTTCCCTGGTGGACATCGCAGTCCACCGTCATAGCGCGTGTGATTTTTTCATCCTTTTGCATGCGGCGAATTGCGATCGCCACATCGTGGATCATGCAAAAGCCCTCGCCATGGTCCGGGAAGGCGTGGTGAAAACCTCCCCCGATGTTGATCGCGACTCCATCATTCAGGGCATAATCGGCGGCCAACATCGATCCCCCCGCGGCTAGCCAGAAAGCCCGCACTAATTCCGGCGAGTAGGGAATCTCCATCTCCAGTTCTTCACGAGCGCTTAGCGTACCGGTTTTCAGCTTGTAGACATATTGCGGTGTATGCACCAGCAAAACATCCATGTCGGACGCCGGCTGCGGTGTAACGAAGTCGGACGGCTCGGCCACCCCGCTTTCCAGCAGGCGCTGATGAATGCGCCGGTACTTTTCCGCCGGAAAGACGTGCGCTCCGATCGGAAGATAGTAGTCATCACTGTAGACGAGTTTGAAAGGCAGCATGGGCTGACAGCGTCATCTGCTGGCCGGCGCACTGGCAAGACGCAATATCATACCCGAGTCGCTCGAAATTGGCAGTTACAACTGGGAAGCATTACTTCTTTCTGGGAACCGGCGGCGGCGCCGACTCTACAAAAGGCCGATGCAGGGGGACAATAGCACCTCGCGAAGGATCAGTCGCCGCGGCGGTCGCGCGCGCGAGCACTTCTTCCTGGATGTATTTCACGAAATCCTGTATTTGCCGCTGCATCTCCTCCATGCGTTCGCGCATTTGCAGGATGATGGCGATACCCGAGATATTCACGCCCAGGTCACGAGCCAGCGACAAGATGAACTCCAGTCGTTGCAGATCTTCATCGGTGTAAAGACGGGTATTGCCCTCGGTGCGGGAGGGCTTGAGCAACCCCTCGCGTTCATAAAGCCTCAAGGTTTGGGGGTGAATGCCATACATCTCGGCAACCGCCGAGATCATGTAGGCTCCCTTGGATTTCCGCTTGGTCATATTTGCACAACACAGCCGATACGCCAGAACCAATTTACAACACGGCGACAGACCGACGAAACAAGGCTGGAATCAGATGCGTCCCGACCGCTGCCCGTATTGCTGTCGTCCTACGGCATAGGCTTCTTTAACGAAAGCTGCTAGTGTGCCGCCGAAATCGGAAAGCTGGGCCAAGCGGATGCGATGCACGTAGTCGCTGGGAGGATAAAACTCGATCCGGTACAAGCGTGCATGTTCCCGGCGCCGCTTCAGCCAGAGCCCCACATCCAGCCGCCGTTTCCTGACCTGTACGCCGGCGAAACGGCCTCGGTTTTGAAAAACGATTCGGGTCTTTTGCGCGTAGACGGTTACAGGACCATACCGCTTCACTAGTCTTCTGAACGACTGGTACAGCTTTCGCATGGCGGGATCTTTGTCCTTGAAGTGGTCAGCAATGCGATAACGGCCGCAGGAATGCGACATGTTGCGCGTCACAAACCGATGACCGCAGCGTGGCCAAGTCCAGAGCGGCTTTCTGCGGGCGGGCACGGCACCTCCTGTGGGTGGTTTTCTATGCTACTCTCTGCGCCTTTCGTCCCACTGTTATCCACTGCGGTGTCATCCTGAGCTGAGCTTGGGGCTTGTGCAGCAAGCCCAAGCGGAGTCGAAGGAGCCCCTGCATGTAGGCACTACGACGAACGTGGCAAGGCATTATCACCGAACAGTTCGTGGTGAGAATGCCTTGTAACAGCATCGGTTCGCCATGCAGGCACGGGGTCCTTCGACTCGGGCTGAAGCCCTCCCTCAGAATGACAAATTATGTGGGGACAAGAAGGCCACGGATTCATATCGGATTTCTGTTTATCTGTGCTAATCCGTAAAATCCGTGGCCCGTGTTCTTAGGCAGACGGTTCAACCTTTTCTTGGGAAGTCCAGCCGGATGGCTTGAGGGCAGTGTTCAGGGCGTAGGCGACCACCCCGGCCCCGATCAGGACCATCCCAAAGGCGAAGGAACTCATGCCCAACACCTGCTCTGATTGGCTCCTAACGACTGAGAAGCCGAGCAGAAGGACAGGGAATACGCCCACAGCCATCGCTCCGAACATCCCTCCGGGTACCCGGAATGGACGCTGCAGCTCAGGTTCCCGAACGCGCAGCCACACCAGGGCCGCGAACTCCAGGGCGAGACTGGTGCCATAGAGCAGGATATCGATCGTCACCAGGCGCTCGAACCCCAGCCCCAGGCAGCATGCCCAGCCAACTGCCAGAGCAATAATGGACACCCAAGGCGCCCGGCTGCGCGGATGAAGCTTGGCAAAGGCTTTCGGCAACATGCCATCCTGGGCCATGGCGAGAGGCAGGCGCGAGTAGCTCATGACCAACGCATTGAACATGCCAAAGGCGCTCATCATTCCGCCCAGCACCAGCCCGACCCGCAGCAACGGTCCCCCCACCAGGCTGGCGATCTCCGCCCACGAACCGGTTTCCCACGCACTGGGCGCCAAACCGGTCATCCACATGGCGGCCACAGGAACGATGTAGCTCAGCGAAACGATGGCCACTGCGGCCAGCATCGCCCGCGGATACGTGCGCTGCGGACGCTCGACTTCGGTGGCGATAGTCGAGGCGTTGTCCCATCCCATGTAGTTCCACATGGCGATCAGCAAGCCGCCGATGATGTCCACGGAAGAGGTCGTCGGAGCCGTCACGGTGTTGGCCAGCGCACCAAGTTTCCAGGGAGCCAGCACGACAATCAGCGCAAACGGCGCCGAAAGTAGGAAGAACAGCCACAGAGAAGTCGTCGAGACCACCTTCACACCCGCGATGTTGAGCATGACACAAACAATCATCACGGCCAGTCCGACCATAATCCCGCGATATCCGTGGCTGAACCAGGGAAACACCCGCACCAGGTAGGCCACGAACAAAGTAGGATAGATTGCCATGTCGAAAATGGACGCCACCAGAGAAAGCCAGGCCTCCTGGAATCCCCAGAAATTGCCCATTGCACGGCGGACCCAGGCGTAGTACCCGCCCTCGTGAGGCAGCGCACTGGACAGTTCACCGATCATGAAGGCAGTGGGAAGGCTCCAGAGAAGGGGAGTCAGCAGCAGAATAAGGATGGCCCTGCCATAGCCAGCCCCGTGCACGATATCTTCGGTCCCGTAGGTTCCGCCCGACACCATGAAGAAGGTGGCGGCGACCAGGGGCCACAAGGTGAGCCGAATCGACTTTTTCCGGGGAACTACGGCGATCGTTTGCTGCTGGGTGTGAGTAGCGGCGCTAGTTGCCAATTTCGATGGCTTCCTCCTCAGGCGACTCACTCTCAGCACCTCGTCTCCCTTGTACCGAGGCTCCCGGGTTACGTGCGATTCCCGGGCATTTCGGCGGAGTTAGTTCGCAATCGCAGAATACGGCAAGTTAGATGCGATGCAAGAAAAAAGTTTGGGAAATTTTTGTCCTAGGGAGCGACCTAGGAGTAATGTGAGCAGCCGTTTTGAGGATCGGGTATATTGGCCGTCACTAAGGAGGAAGCTATGAGGATGGTATTCCTGTTCGCTTTGCTCGCCCTGATGCTCGCTGCCGCGCAGCCGGCCGTTTCACAAAACGCCTTTACTCCAGAGCAGGTCAAGTATGTGGCACCGCCGCCCTTCCTGGCACCAGGAGCCCAGCTTGCCGTATTGGAGGGAGATCCTGCCGCCACTTCCGGTGATTTCACGGTTCGTTTGAAGATGCCGACCGGCTACAAAATCGCGCCCCATTGGCATCCCAAGCGCGAGAACGTAACGGTCGTCTCAGGCGAGCTGAAAGTTGGGATGGGAGATAGCTTCGAGGAAACTAAGATGATGAGCTTCGCTTCCGGAAGTTTTGCTTACCTGGATCCGGAGATGCATCATTATGCGATGGCGAACGGGGAAACCGTCGTCCAGATTCACGGCATGTCGCCTTTTCAGATCAACTATCTGCACCCGGAGGATGATCCCAGCGGGAAGAAGGCCTCTGCTTCAGGGGCTCAATAAACAGGAAATTAGGCTAGATTTTCGACCAGAGCTCGGCGCGTGGGTCTTCGGGATTGAGCTTGGCCAGTTCGCGCAGGAGTTCTTTTGTTTTTTCGTCACGCGGCATGGGGACGGTGACCTTAATTTCCACGATCTCGTCCCCCCGTGTCCCTTCCCGGGTCGCGGAAGGGACGCCCTTTTCCCGCAAACGGAGCTTCTGGCCGCATTGCGTTCCCGGCGGGATCTTCAGGAGAGTTCGCCCGTCAATGGTGGGGACCTCCACCTTGGCTCCTAAGGCGGCTTCGCTAGCTGTTACCGGGACGGTCAGGTGAATATCGTCGCCCTCACGGTGAAA
>DASQIH010000194.1:0-18766 GCA_035631655.1 Terriglobales bacterium | reverse complement strand
ATGCGCGGTCTGGTGGGCGGGTTTCTACAGCTTTCGCCGGTCAAGCAGGCGCTCATGAGCGACCGGCTCCGCTCGCGGTTCCTCCGCGCCATGATGGCAGGCGTCGCCCGTCGAGGGAACGAACCCGTCACCCAGATGTGACGCCGCAATGAAGCGTCCGGAGTGCACGGCGCATTTGTTGGTGCCACGCCACCTGATGCTTGTCATTCCAAACTGGCTTCATCCGGTGAGGAACCTGCAGTTTCGACGCCGGGTGCCCCACGTTTCGCGATTTTCGAAACGTGGGATGGTGACCGGGTGGCCCGGACCCAACCTAAACCGGGGTGCCGTTTTCTATCCACCGGCACATGCCAGCGCCTTCAGGCGCGGAATAAGATAGCCCCGGGGCGGAAGCTCCGGGTGACGTGGAAACGATGTGCGAGTCCCAAAGGGACGGCACATGTCTTGGACTGCGTAATCCCCAGTACCCCCACGTTTGCAGAAAACGCAAACGTGGGGCACCCGCACCGAGGCATCTTGTCATTCCGAGCGTAGCGAGGAATCTAGCGTACCACCCGTATCCCGCCCATCAGTGTGGGATCAGCTCCAGCATTGCCGTTGTTGTGGATCTTGTGCGGGCCGTTGAATGTCAGTTCCCCCAGGCGCACGACGTTGACGCCCAGAGTGGCATGCCCTTCGATCACCGTCGCGTTCAGAGTGCCATCCGGCAACGCATTGCCACTAACTAAGTTGCACCGAACTCTCCACACCCTGTAATCCGACATCGGCATTCCCCCGAATTGTGTTCTTGCCAAAAAAGGTCGCGGAAACCGCATTAAACAAGTCGATGTCCTCGCCATTGTTTTGGAAAATATTCTCTCCCGCCTCCACCGCCAAAGAACACCACCCGGCCACCACAGGCCACAAGCGCTGCACCGGCGTTGTTCTGGACGGTCAGGCTTCCGAAGTTTACCTGGAAATAACTCGCGTCCACGTCGATACCGTCGCCACTGTTTCCCTGGACCAGGGTCCGCTCGCCAGGCGCAGTCGCTGCCCCTCTGAGTTCTGCTCTTTGGCATCTCAGTGGCCAGTGGTCAGTGGACGGAGGCCAGAAACGAAGCTCTTTGTTTTCAAAGATCGTTTCGCCAACTCCTCTGCTTTTCAGGGATTTTGCAGCCTTAGAAAATCGCGGTCTTTTGTTTTGATAGATCTGGAGCCCAGCAGCAGGGGAGGGGTAGGCTTATGGCTTTTTGAGGTAAATCTTTTTCGAATGTCAGATTCGCCGAGAATCGTTTCTAAATCTTTGATTCCAGGATACCGACGAGAGGGAGGGGGCTATATCCCTCACGGGGCGGGTGGGGCCGTCCTTGAATTCTTGATTTTAAAGAAGCGCCACGGATTTGCGCGGATAAATACGGATTACGATCCGTGAGATCCGTGGCTGCCTTTTTTGGGAGTCTGCAAACCTCGGGCGAGAACCTGCCCTGAGCGAAGTCGAAGGGAGTGTCCGCGTCACACAAAAAAGCGCGGGCAGGAATGCCCGCGCCACACGTTCCCTTTGCCACGCGAACGTTATTGTTTTTTGGCGGTTTCAGCGCTCTTCTTGTGAGGAGCGGCCGTTGCTGTCTTCGGGGCCCAGAAGGCGGGATCAGCTTTGGCCCATTCCGGCGAGACATAGCTCATCTTGGGCTCGAAGCTGAACAGGTTGGTTTGGCTGGACTCGATGGACTCGGCCGCCAATTCGCGGACCTTCTTCATCGTGTCTTCGCCCATCGCTTCTTCAATCTGCTTGCCCTCCATAATGTTGTGGTCGATTTCCGAGGCGGTCTTCATGGGCGAGAACAGCAGGATGGTGTTGCCCAGTGAGCCGTACGCGACTTCGTATGCGGCCCAGTGCGTGTCAGCGACCTTGTCGTAGGCGTTGATGTAGATTTTGGCGAGCGCTTCAAAGTCCTTCTCGTGCCCAGGTTTCACGCGGAAAACGGAAATTTCGAAGTAGCGCATGTGCGGGATATCCACCGCCGAGTGCAGGCTGAGGTCGTCGCGATAGGTGAACACGCTCTGATCGAAGTCGCTCAGCAGTTCACCGTCGTTGAGCGAGGCGCGATCGAGCGCGGCGGTAAGGCTGGCATTTTGTTCCACCGCCTTGTTGTCTTTTTCCATCGCCTCGAAAGAGTCGTAACCGGTCAGGAACAACGCACGCGGCTTGCCGGACATGGAAGTAACCGCCAGGTAGTGCGTCGGCCACTTGGCGGTGGTAAATGCCTGGACAAAGGCAGATTCGGATTTCTGGTGGATCATGCCCGCTTTGCCGGGCTTCACGAATTCGCGGCCGATAACCAATACTTTCGGCGGCTGATGGAGGCCCTCGGTTTTTTCTTGCGCTAGAGCCGTGGCCACTCCTCCGAGCAGGAGGAAAAGGCCCAACACGAAGCTGGTGATTCTTAGCATCGACAAATCTCCTTGAATTACAAGTCGGTCAGACAGGAAGGGTCCCTAGACGTGTGGAAACAAGCTGCGCATTACGAAGGAAAGCTACTCCGAAAGTGAGCCAAAGTCAAACCAGCGGCCTTCGGTGCCTTCTGTGGCTGTGTGGAGGCGGTCGGTGTGGAGGCGGGTCTGAGACCCGTTCCCACACAGCTCAAGAATGAAAATGAAAATCTAAGATGGGGTTTCCGATCCCAATTCGTCAGAGCTCGAATCATCTCGCAACAACGATTCCTCTCGAACTTCTATGCTGGCGTTTCTGCCCACGGCTACCGCAGCCACCACTACCGCCGCGGCAATCAACATTGCAGGCGTAATGGATTCTCCCAGCAGCAAGGACGAGAACAGAAGCGTACAGAAGGGCTGCGCCAACTGAAGTTGTCCAATGCGAGCGATGCCGCCAGTCGACAGGCCGCGCAGCCAGGCAAACATGCCGATCCACTGGCTGACCACCGCGATGTAGATCAGTCCAAGCCACGCGCTTGTGGGCGCGGACAGGCCGTGAGCGCGCACCGCCAGCAGAAAGGGAATCACATGCAAAGGCAAAGCCATCACGAGCGACCAGCTCATCACCTGCCAACCCGGCATGACTCGCGTCAGACGCGCGCCTTCGGCATATCCCAACGCAGAAGCGGCGACCGAAAGCAACAGAATGAAGTCGGCGAGCTGGATGTGTCCCGCGCCCTTGATCTCGGCGAACGCCAGCACCGCGGCGCTTCCCACGACGCTGGCTGCCCAGAAGCGCATCGAGGGACGTTCTCCGGCGCGCAACGTCGCCACCAGCGCGGTTCCCAGGGGCAAAAGGGCAAGCGTGATTGCGCCGTGAGCCGCGGGCAAACTGTGCATTCCCCAGGCGAACGTCAGCGGCACCCCGATTCCCGTGCCCAGAGTCACCAGCGCGAAGTTCTTCCAGTAGCGCCACGGAGGAACACGCTGCCCGGTAACGAAAAGAAGAATCGCCGCTAGCAAGCCCGCCAGCAGCGGCCGCCCGAAAGCAACCACGGAAGGATCAAAATAGAGGACGGCGGCACGCGTGGCCGGCAAAGTCAGGCTGAAGGACAGCATGCCAATCAGCCCGTACACGGTGCCTATTGTTTTCGGATTCGACAACCAGCCCCCAACCCTCTCGTTTAAAGTGAGCTTAGCATACCGCGTGCGAGTGAGCGGGGGTTGCGAAGAGGAAAGTAGCTCGTCGTGTCCTGTCACATAACCCCGAACGAGAGGTTAGCGAAGGAAAAGGAAGTAGTGAATGGCCGCATACGCGGCCAGGCCTACTAGGAACAACACCATAACCACGGAGCTAATGGCATCGATCGGCCAGTGTCGCGGATGTGACATAAGCGCCCTCGTATCAGGCGAACTAAGGGCCCTGGTGTTGTGAACCCGCTGCCACCGGGGGTTGGGGGGAAGGCTGCAATCTGTGGCAACGAATTAGCGATAATGTTATAACTTGCAAAAAGTAACACGGCAGGCGAATGGCCGCAACGAAATTGCATGTCCCAGGCATCCGGAATTCCCGATTTGGGCTTACATAAAATCAACGTGCTCGCCGCTGTTCGAGCTTCACGGCTTGGCTTCCGTGCTGATCTCTTTGACGTATACACGTCCAGGTGATCCAGCCTGAATCTGGTTTTTTTCGAAACTTTCTTTGATTCTCCGCCGAAGCTCGCGGCTGACGGCGTACTGCCGATTCGGTTTGGTCTTGACCAGCACCAGGTAATCGGCCTCGCCGTTGGCGACCCGCTCGATTCCCGGCACTTGTACGTCAGCCACAATATCGTCTCTGAACGCGGGGTCATGACGTATGTCGTCGCCCACCTGTTGCAGCAGGTTGATGATCTTGTCCGTCGGCTCGCGGTAAGATACGGCGACGTGCAATGTAACCTGCGCCCAATCGCGGGTCATGTTGGAAACGATCTGCACCTGGCTGTTGGGGATGATGTGGACCGTGCCATCATCATCGCGCAACTCGGTGCGGCGCAAGGTCATGTTCTCGACTGTGCCTTTCACTCCGGCCAAGCGGACCGTGTCGCCGATGTTGTATTGATCCTCGAGCAGAACGAAAAAGCCATTGATGAAATCTTTGACCAGAGTCTGCGCGCCGAAGCCGATGGCCAGTCCGGCAATGCCTGCGCTGGCCAGAACCGGGCCCAGGTTGAGGCCGAGCAGCGGCAAGATCTGCAGGGTAACTACGAATAGGATGACAAACGTTCCGATGCTGTTGATGACTGCGGCCAGAGTCTGGATCTGCTGAGCGCGAAAACCGGGCGGAAGCCGGCGTATCCGCACGCTGGTCATACCCCGCGTGAGCACGCGCAGGATGCGGATGAGAATAATCGCGCCCGCGATCACCAGAAGAATCTTGGGCACGTCGTGACGGAGGAAGTTGGCCCAATCTTCCCGCCAATCGAGCAGCAGGGAACGCACACGTTCGTGGAACGGAGGGGCTATCAAGTTCGTCCAATCCAGAAACATTGAGGCGCGATTATAGCAACTGGGCAGAGAATCCCGGCATTTACGCTCGGACACTTATAATCGTTGTAATTCGAACGCTTCGAGGTCATTGTGTTGCGACAATTCTTCTTCCTTCTGCTTCTGTTCGCTGTTTTCGCCTCTTTCCCCGGCTCATCGTTGGCACAGCCGCCCAGCCCCGGGCAGGCACCTGGACGGCAGCCCGATGAACAGGAGATCAAGATGCAGCGGGAACAGGCCAAGAAGTTGAATAAGGAGCGGCAGGAAGCGCTGAAACGCGACACCGACAAACTGCTGAAGCTGTCCTCCGAGTTGAAGCAGTACGTGGACAAATCCAATGAGCACGTGCTTTCCCTGGACGTCATCAAGAAGGCGGAAGAGATCGAGAAGCTGGCGCACAGCGTGAAAGAGAAAATGAAGGGCTACTGAGCTGTTGGATTAATCAGCAGCGCCTGGGGAAGGAAGGGAATGCTAGAATGATTCTGCAAATCAGTTGCAACAACTAAAAAGGAGCCGTACGGTGCCCTTTCCGCAGACTGAGACTCCCGGAAGACTGCAGACCGAACTGATGTCGCGCGGCCTGCGCATGACGCACCAGCGTCGAGTGATCCTCAGCATCGTGGAGACCGCCAAACAGCATTTGGACGCTGCGCAGATTTTGCGCCACGCGCGCAGGTTGGATCCTGGCATTGATCGGGTCACCGTGTACCGCACGCTGAAACTGCTCAAGCGGCACGGATTGATTGATGAACTCGATCTCATGCACCTGGAAGGGGAGAAGCATTTTTACGAGCGCCATCCTCAGCGCGACCACATCCACATGGCATGCCTGCGTTGCGGCAAAATTGCGGAGTTTGAAAGCGACCTGTTCGACCGGCTGAAGGGCCAGATTCAGCGCGAATGCCGCTTCCATATCGTTGTGACTCGCCTCGAGGTGGGCGGTTATTGCGCGCAGTGCCGCACCCTGTCCGCGACACGGGCATTCCCCGCGTAGTTGCAAGCCGTTGCAAGCAGACTGCAACAAAAAATCTTCCCCAGTGTTGACCGCGCAAGTGAGCGCGACCTAGAGTAAGTAGCACGCGGATACATTGCAACTTGGTTGCATCTGTGAGGTCGTCTATGCGCGGCAAAATTGCTCTGATCTTCGTTGCCCTACTCCTTTCGGCATCCGGTATTGCACAGGAAGCGCCTTATTTCGTCACGTACGACCATCATCTGGAGGAGCCCAGGAACCTGGAGATTGCGACCAGCAGCACGATCGGGGTGCCGCGCTCCGGGCAGCAGGCATACTTTGCTCCCTACCTGGAACTGGAATATGGAGTCAAAGTCTGGTGGACCTCGGATTTTTACCTGGAGGGCCAGTCCACTCCTGGCGACAGCGCAGTCTTCACCGGCTGGCGACTGGAAAACCGCTTTCGCCCGCTGACGCGCGAGCATTGGATCAATCCCGTCCTTTACCTCGAGTACGAAAACGTGAATGAGGCCACCCGCATCCAGAAGGAGATTGTGGGGAATACGCCTGATTTCGGAGCTCCCAATGCGGAACTGATCAAGCAACGCTCTCATGAACTGGAAATCAAGCTGATTCTCTCCAGCGATGCGCACAACTGGAATTTTTCGGAAAACTTCATCGTGGAGAAAAATCTCTCTGCCAGAGAGGGGTTTGAATTCGGCTACGCGCTGGGTATTTCACGGCCGCTGGGTACGATGGCCTCGGCAGGGAAGTGCCGCGTCTGCCGCGAGAACTTTGCTGCCGGAGCGGAGTTGTATGGCGGGCTGGGCAGCACCGGTGGCTTTGGCTTGCACAATACAACGCACTACCTGGGCCCGGTCATCTCATGGCAGATCAGCGACAACGCCTCGCTGCATTTTTCGCCTGCCGCGGGATTGACGCGCGAGAGCAATCCTGTACTTCTACGTTTCGGTTATAGTTACGAAGTGCACGGCTTCGGGCGCAAGGTGGCGCGGCTGTTGGGAGGAAAACCGTGAAGCTTTCCGTCCTGTTAGCAGTTCTTGCCGTGGTGGCTGCATCAGCCGGCGGACAAAACACGCAGTCCAAGACCGATCCCAAATGGGTTGCGCCCGCTGATGCCGCGGCTAAGCAGAATCCCCTGGCGGGCAACGCGGAGGCGGTGGCAGGTGGAAAGAAATTGTTTCTGCGCAGTTGTGCGGAGTGTCACGGAGAGGACGGCGCCGGGATCGAGGATGCTGCCAATTTGCAAACCCCGGAAGTACAGAAGCAAACGGACGGAACGCTCTTTTGGAAGATCACCAACGGGAACGTAAAGAAGGGCATGCCGCCGTTTGCGCGTTTGCCGGAGACACAGCGCTGGCAAATTATTTCCTTCATGCGCACGCTCAAGCCGGCAAAGGAAGCTTCACCGCCCGGTGCGAATCCACCCAGTAGCCCCAAGGGACGGTAACCCACATTATCAGAGCACCCTTAGTGAAGGCGTTCACGCTTGGCGGCGGACCAGCAAAAAGCGTGCTCACCCATCCGAAGAAGAGGATCGCCATCAGCAGCCAGAAGGCATAGCGGCCGATGGTATCCTTCGGCATCGTGGTCGCCAGATAGGTTCCTAGTCCCGCTGCAAAGAACAAAACTTCAACTGTGATGGAAGCGGCCCAGGAGTTCCATAGTCCCAGCCCAACCTGCGGACCGCTCGGCCACAGTGGGAGATCGGGGCGGTGCACGAGGAAGTCGAGCGCCCAATGGCTGAGGACTGCCAGGCCCACAACCCAAGCTCCGCGTGCGTAGCGCCGCGCAAGAAAGTAGATTCCCCCGACCAGGACCGACCAGCCGATCGTCGTCGCAAGACTGTGAGAAATCGGATAGTCATAGAAGTCCAATGGCGTAACTTTGGTTATTCCAGGGGCGATGCGCATGTGTTCAATGCCCAGCAGCAGAAAGATGGGTCCCAGCAGGTCCAGAAACTCGGCTCCCAGGATGAGGGTGCCTAAGGAGGTGCGCGGGGCAAGTCGCTTGGCGGCAAGTGCAACGCCGAAATGGCCGATAAACATATGCAGTATGATCTCAGACTGTTCCCTTAAACATCTATCTGTTCGAACAGAAATGCATGGATCCTTCGCTTCGCTCAGGATGACAACACGCTGCAAAAGGCAGGTACATCGAGAATTTGTCATTCTGAGCGGAGCTTGAGCTAGCGCAGCGAGCACAAGCGGAGTCGAAGGAGCCCTTATTCGTGGGCGCTATCGCGAAAAATGGCAAGGCATTTTCAATCCTCAGTTCGTGCTACGGTAAGAATGCCTTGCTCCTGTACAGGTAGGGCAGGCAGGTAAGAGGTCCTTCGACTCGGGCTGATGCCCTCGCTTGATTTCATAACGACGTTGGCTCGGTCGGACCGAGTACAGTGGTTTGTGACCAAACAGACCAAGGCTCGGGCGAAAGGAGCCAACGTCATGTTGATTACAGATTCTCTCTTGAAATTCATTTTTTTCTCTCTAGGAGAGGTGCGGAGAACCCTCTCTCTTTTTTGCTTCCGCCAGATTAAGCCGCCAACTTGGCAGTGAGCTCGATGGGGCAGAGCTTGGATCCGTCATAGGACTGATTCGAGCGAAACATGGCGAACAAAGCATGCAGGAGTTTACGCCTTCGCCGGCATTGATCCTTCGCAAACCACTTCCGGTACCTCGGTGCAAAAGCCGCCGCGGATCAACCGAGGGGGCAGCCGTCATCTGCGTCGTGCCCTCTACATGCCGGCACTGGTGGCCCTGCGCCGCGAGCCTCATCTGCGGGCTTTCTAGCAACGTTGGCTGAGTCGCGGCAAAGCACGCCTTGAGGCAGTCGTTGCCGTGATGCGCTGGACACGGGTCCTTGCCCCAGGCGGCTTACCTGGGGCGCTTTTTTGTGAGGGTTGTGCCGACAGCGTAAACGAATTGCGGCGGCGAAAAGCGTTGTGGAAACTGACGGAGGTGTGGAAAAACCAACCCCAGGTTTTCCCACACCTCCTTGAACCTTCGGTTCACAGTTCCCACAACGCCGGCTGCTGCTGGTCTTTCCTCAAACACAACTTTTCTTCTACTCCCGGGGCTGACGCCCAGCGAGCACAGTTCAGCGGGCAAGCAGCGGCTGGAGCACATCAGCAAGCAAGGCTCGCCATTTCTGCGCGGCCTGCTGGTGGAGGCGGCGCAGTCGGCGGCGCGTCACGATGCGGAACTGAAGCGCTATTATCTGCGGCTAGCGTGGAAGCGACGCAAGTCGATCGCCAAGGTGGCGGTGGCGCGCAAGCTGTTGGTGAAGCTGTACTGGATGCTGCGCACGGGAGCGCATGGGGCGCGGTTTCCTGGTTCGTCATGCAGGTGAGCCCAGGTCATCCTGTGGTGTCGGTTACTGATCGCTTGAGTGGGCAGCCTGCCTCCCATGAGGATGGGAGTTCGCATAGCTAATCCTGTGCCGCAGTCGAGGGCCGAATAGATGGATGGTGGAACCAGAGTCCACCCTAAGATTACCAGACGAGCCTTGGTCCGATGGCGGCTGAAGCTAGCTAAAATCAATGCCGCCCTTGCGGGGGGCACGGACGAGCGGGGACGCCCGTCCCCCATCCTTTTGCTCCTTAATCCGCTGCTGCTCGTTGTGCAGCATCAGCTTCCTGGGCCGCTCCAATTCGCATCCCGTAGAACGACCTGTGCACGAAGAAGAGGGATATAAGGAAGAACGCCAAGGCCAGAACATGGCTCAGGGCTGAACCTTTCTCGTGAGTCAGCGAAACGGCCAGCTCCACCGCCAGCAAACCAAATAGCGTGGTGAATTTGATAATCGGATTGAGAGCCACCGAACAAGTGTCCTTGAAGGGATCGCCGACGGTGTCGCCGACGACGGTAGCGGCGTGCAGGTCGGTGCCTTTTTGCTTCATCTCGACTTCCACGATCTTCTTGGCATTATCCCAGGCGGCGCCGGCATTGGCCATGAAGATCGCCTGATACAAACCGAAAGAAGCGATGGACATCAGGTAGCCGATGAAGAAGAACGGCTCGACGAAGGCGAAGGTCAGGGTGGCGAAGAACACGGCGATGAAGATGTTCAACATGCCTTTCTGCGCATATTGCGTGCAGATCTGGACAACTTTCTTGCTGTCGGAGACTGAAGCTTTCTCCGCGCCTTCCAACTTGATGTTGGCCTTAATGAACTCGACCGCACGGTAGGCTCCCGTCGTGACTGCCTGCGCGGATGCGCCGGTGAACCAATAAATAATGGCGCCACCCGTGATCAGGCCGAGTACGAACGGGGCATGCAACAGCGAGAGCTTGTCCACATTGGTGGTGAGCCCGTTGGTGAGCGCCATGATGATCGAGAAGATCATGGTGGTGGCGCCCACGACGGCCGTTCCAATCAATACCGGCTTGGCGGTTGCCTTAAAGGTGTTACCCGCACCATCGTTAGCTTCCAGCAAGTCTTTGGCGCGGTCGAACTTCACGTCCAGGTTGAATTCCTTCTTGATCTCCCGTTCGACGTTGGGCACCTGCTCAATGAGCGAGAGTTCATAGACAGACTGTGCGTTGTCGGTGACCGGGCCGTAAGAATCCACTGCGATCGTGACCGGGCCCATGCCCAGGAACCCAAAAGCGACCAACCCAAAGGCAAAGACGGGTGAGGCTACCATCAGCGCCGACAATCCCATGGTGCTCATGTAATAGCCAAGTGCCATGAGAACCATCATGGTTAGTCCGAGATAATAAGCGGAAAAGTTGCCGGCGACGAAACCAGAGAGGATGTCGAGCGAAGCGCCACCCTCTTGCGCGGAAATGACGACTTCCTTGACGTGGCGCGACTCGGTCGAAGTGAATACCTTGACCAGCTCCGGGATGACAGCCCCGGCCAGCGTTCCGCAGGAAATAATCGTCGCCAGCTTCCACCACTGGGTGCTGTCGCCGCCTAAAGTTGGAATAATCAGCGCAGAAATGATGTAGGTCAGCACAATCGAGACAGCCGAGGTAATCCAGACCAGCGAGGTGAGGGGAGCTTCGTAATTGAATTCGGCGGCGTTGCTGTAGCGCGCTTTGGCAATGGCGCCATTGATAAAGTAAGCCGCAGCGCTGGCGATCAGCATGATGACGCGCATGATGAAGATCCACACCAGCAACTGCACTTGCACGGTGGGATTCTTCACGGCGAGCAGAATAAATGTGATCAGAGCGACGCCGGTCACGCCGTAAGTTTCAAAACCGTCGGCGCTGGGTCCGACCGAGTCGCCCGCGTTGTCGCCGGTGCAGTCGGCAATCACGCCCGGGTTGCGGGCGTCGTCTTCCTTGATCTTGAAGACGATCTTCATCAGATCGGAGCCGATGTCGGCAATCTTGGTGAAGATGCCGCCTGCGATACGCAGCGCGGCTGCGCCCAGCGACTCGCCGATGGCGAAGCCGATGAAGCATGGACCCGCATAGTCGCCGGGAATGAACAGGAGGATGATCAGCATCATAAGCAGCTCGACGCTGATCAGCATCATGCCGATGCTCATGCCGGCTTCAAGAGGAATCTGGTAGCAGGGAAACGGCATGCCACCTAACGACGCAAACGCAGTTCGCGAATTGGCGAAGGTGTTGACGCGGATGCCAAACCAGGCAACTCCATAACTCCCCGCGATTCCGATCACGCTGAAGGCCAAGATAATGGGGAGTGTGACGGCAATCGACTTGCCCGGAACGGGCGAGAGCACACCGAAATAGAGAATGATGACGATCGCAATGAAGACCCATAAAAACACCAGGAACTTGCCCTGGGTGATGAGATATGTCTTGCAGGTTTCGTAGATCAGCTCGGAGATCTCGCGCATGGCGCGATGCACGGGAAGATTTTTCAACCTGGTGTAGATGACCAGTCCAAACAGGAGGCCGAAGATGCAGAAGAGAATTCCAACCAGCAATAAGCGGTGACCACTTACGCCCAGGAACTGCACCGAAGACAGATCAGGGACTTTCAGGCTGGCCTCACCACCAACGCTCTCCGAAGATGGTTGGGCCGCAGCCGCGACGGCGTTCAAAACGACGAGAGAGGCGAGGGCGGCGCTGGCTTTCGCGAACCGGCAGCCAAGGGACGCAGTTGTTGCGAGCCAGGTGCGCATAGGAAATCCTCCAACGGTTTTCTTTAGGATAAATTATGTGTCTAAGAGACTACTCTCCGGCACACCCCTCGTCCCGACGACTCTCAGATGCAGAAGGCGGGGAGAGCGCATAGTCGGAGTTCCGAGCACGCTTCCACTTGCAAGACTTGACAGGAGTGCTGAGCTTGGCCGCGTCGGATAAAAAGTTCGCACCGTGCCCCTGCTCGGAGCAGGGGGCACAGTACAAAACGAGTTTTTATAACATGTTAGGGTGGAAGGGTCAAACATTGCGAGGGGCGGCTGATTCCCAATTCAGGAAAAGATAGGGCAGTTCAACAACCACTTGTGGCCCAAGGTGTTCGACCCGCGCGGCGGGTCGGAGACCCGCCCCCACACGGGTTGCCGTTTGCCGGCAAGATGTCGGCGCTACGGTTTTACTCCCAGTTGCCAGAAGAGGAAGGAATAGATGTCGGTTCCTTCTTCGATCTGCTTGGTGACCGGCTTGCCTGCGCCATGGCCAGCCTTGGTCTCGATGCGCAGCAGGATGGGACGCTCGCGGCTGGTACCGTTCTTCGCTTCAGCCTGCATCAGCGCCGCCATTTTCTTGGCGTGCATGGGATCAACGCGGGTGTCGGTGTCGGCGGTCATAAAGAGGATGGCCGGGTACTCAATCCCAGGCTTCACGTGATGATAGGGCGAGTAAGCATAGAGCCACTCGAACTGTTTAGGATCATCGGCTGAGCCGTACTCGGGAATCCAGAGCTTGGCAATCTGGAAGTTCTGGTAGCGGAGCATATCGAGTAACGGAACTTGGCAGACGATGGCGCGGAACAGGTCGGGGCGCTGAGTCATCATGGCGCCCATGAGCAGGCCGCCATTCGATCCGCCCTGGATGGCCAGGTGATCGCGGTCGGTGTACTTCTCGTTTATCAGGTACTCGGCGGCAGCAATAAAGTCGTCAAAGACGTTCTGTTTCTTATCGCGCATGCCGGCGCGGTGCCAGTCTTCGCCGAACTCGGCTCCGCCCCGCAGGTTTGCCACCGCATAAATTCCGCCATGCTCCAGCCATATATAAGCATTGCGGCGGAAAGTGGGGGTAAGGCTGATGTTGAATCCTCCGTAGCCGGTGAGCAATGTCGGATTCTTGCTGTTCTTCTCGAGCCCTTTCTTGTCGACGACAAACATCGGCACGCGGGTGCCGTCTTGGGATTGGTACCAGACCTGGTTAACCTCATAAGCCGATGAGTCGATGGAAGGCGCGTCAACCTTAGCCCAGAGCGACGCTGCCCGCGTCTGCAGGTCATAGCGATAGATAGAAGGCGCCACCGTGAACGACTGAAATCCAAAGAAGCTTTCCTCGCGATCCCACAAGCCACCCAGCCCTGCTAGCGACCCGATGGCGGGAAGGGGAACATCGGTAAGCCGCTTTCCTTCGAGGTCAAAGAGCTTGAGCTGCGAGACGGCGTTCTTCTCGTAGGCCGCCATGAGCTTGCCGCCAAAGATGCCGGTGTCCTGGAGCACAGCGTCGGTTTCCGGAATGATCTCTTTCCAGTTCTCGCGGGCAGGCTTGGCAGCGTCGGTCACCAGCACCCGATAGCGCGGCGCATGCTCGTTGGTGGTGATGTAAATCTTGCCATTGAAGATATCGCCGCTATAGAGGAACTCCTTGCCCGTGGTGATGCGGACAGCCTGGCTGCCTGCCTTTAGATCCGCGAGATAAAGCTCACTCTTGGTCCAGCCCTGCCCAACCACGATCAGCAGCCAGCGATCGTCATTTGAAAGACCGACGCTCGGCCAGTCTTCGGGATTGCGGCCTTCGCCAAAAATCAGAGGATCCTTGGCCGGATCGGTGCCGAGCGCATGATAAAAAACGTGCCGGTTATACATCTCTTGGCCTTGGGGAACCTCGCCTTTCCTCGGATAGCGCGTGTAGTACAAGCCGGAATTATCGAGCTTCCAGGCGACGCTGCACGCCCGGGTACGCTCGATGGTATCGGGCAGCAGCTTGCCGCTCGCGGTCTCGATGATGTGGAGAGTGCTCATCTCGGAGCCGCTGGGCGAGGTGCCATAAGCTACGTACTTGCCATCATGCGTGGGGTACCACCAGTCGAGAGCAATGGTGCCGTCGGCGGCCAGCTGATTGGCGTCCACCAGCACGCGATCCTTGCCATTCACTCCTTCGCGGACATAGAGAACAGGCTGGTTCTGCATGCCTTCACGGCGAGTGTAGAAGTAATAGTCACCGCCGGGCCGGGGGGTTTCAATGTCGCCGATGGTCAACAACTGCTCCAGTCGCGCATGGATTTTGTCGCGTCCGGGCAGAGGGTCAAGAATACTGCGGGTGTAGGCCAACTCCTGGCGAACATATTCCTGCGTCTCAGGGCTGTCGGTGTTCTCCAGATAGCGGTAGGGGTCGACAATCTTGTGCCCGTGGAGGGTGTCCTCGACCGGCTCGCGCTTAACCTTGGGCGGTCCCAGTTGGGTCGTGGTGGGCGAGGAACCGTCTTCCGCCCAAAGCGCCAGCGAAATCAGAAGCAGGGAAGCAAGAATCCAAAGTAAGCGGAAACCTCCCGTCATAAACACCTCCTGAGAATGGCTGAAAATAGTCACACCAGGGTAACAAAACGGACTGAGTATTGGACCCGTCGAAAAGGAAAAGGTTATCTTCCGATTGAACGAAGCAGGACACGAGCGGCCGCTTCCGCGCAATTCGCGGGAATGATATTATGATGAGGAATGTTCACGTGCGCTTTCCGGCGTGCATTGCGACACTCCTCAGTAGCTCAATGGCAGAGCATCCGGCTGTTAACCGGAGGGTTGTAGGTTCGAGTCCTACCTGAGGAGCCATTCTTTTCAGGCATTTGCAAAACCGCCATCCGGGAATTGGGGAGCATTGGGGAGCATTGCTTCAGAGGTTTTTCCTGAATCCTGCCGCTTTTTCGCCAAAACCGCCCGCGTCCGAGAGTTCAACGCCGCCGTCACACTGGCCGGGATCGGCTGCATGTAAACGTTGGCCGTTGTCTTGATGCTTGCGTGCCGTAGCGCTGCTTGCGCATCCTTCATGGTACCGTGCTCTTGTAGATCGGTTCCCAACGTCCGTCGCATCACCTGAAAGGTGACCAGCTTTCGTGGAATTTCCAGTTTGTCCGTGATCGGGTAAATACGCCATTTGAGGAAGTTCTTGGCATGGCGAGGCACCTTCTTTCCCGTGCGCTCACCCCGGCCGAAAGTCGAGAACATGAGCGCCTCAGGCGAGGTGTCGGGACATTTTCTTTTCCAGGCTTCAATGAAAGGCCGGATGTCCTCCGGAACCGGCACCGCACTCCGGCTGGCTTCCGTCTTTACTCGTGCGTAGAGCCGGCCTTCATACGCTGTGGTTTCGATGACGATTCTGTCCCCCTGGTACGCCTTCCATCGGAGACCGAAGGTCTCGCTTGTGCGCAGGGCGCAGAATAGGCCAATCGCCATGAGGCATTTGTCATGCAGGTCCTTGATCGCGTCGAGCAGCCCGTTGATCTGACCTGCCGTGATGGTCGGCTTCTCAACCGGTCGCGTCACCGGCATCTCCAAATCCTCACCCGGATTATCGGCCAGCACTTTCAATTTCTTTGCCACCTTCATGATGGATCTCAGATTTACAAACGCATGCTTCACGATTGATTCCGAAAACCTCTCAGCCAGATTGTTTAGCAGCGTTTGCAGTTTGAAAAGGTCGACATTTCTCAGGGCGATACCCCTGAGCCTCCCGACCAAGTAGTGGTTAATCTCGTATTCGGTCTTCTCCTTGGTCGCCGCGCTCCATCGGCCGCGCCGCAGCGGAAGGTATTTCTCCTTGACGAACCAATCAAATGTCACGCTGTCGTCAGGGGGAAGAATTGTTCTCTCTGCCGGCGTCGTGCTGTTGTGCTGTCGGATGATTCCCCTCAGTTTTTCTTCGGCCTCATGTTTCCGAAGCTGGGATTTCAACCCCAAGATGACCTTCTTGTTCTTCCTGACCTCCTTTCCCTGTTGGTCCTGCTGGTAAACCCGGAATTGCCCGTACCATTTCTTGATCCGGGCGCCTTTCTCGTACACAAGTCCCGCTTGATAGACCATTGCCATGCTCATTTTCCTAATGGTCCATCGTTGGTCGCGGAGAACGTCCCATTGTCATACGCGCCGTTTATTTTGGGAAGTCCCACGGCTCCGCTCACTGATGAAATCCTCTACAGCGCTCGGTCGAAAGCGCATTCGAGATCCCAGGTCCACGGCAGGAATTCTAGGCGACCGTCTGGTCGCATGATCGCGCACCCATCGCGGGGAAACCCCTAAACGTTTGGCCACCTGTTCGGGTGTCAACAGGTCCTCCATTGTTTCGCTTTCGCTCGGCTGGACTTGGCTTTCTGCGGACAACATCGTCTTCTACCTCTCAAGTTTTTCCTCATCGCAGGGATTTGTCCCTGCCATTGGCCTTTGGTTGTAGGACGAATCGAGAATTCGGGCAAATAGCGACAAAAGGAGCGCTCGGGACACAACGCTTGAGCGTCTTGGAGCAACGAGCGCAAGGGACAATAGTCGGCACACTCCGGCCACGAATCTATTGGCCAAGTGAACCCAATTTGACCGAAATTTCAATCGGCCTTAGCTTCTTGACGCTCGGCCCAAGAATTCAGCTTCGGCGGGAGGCTAGCGTGTTTTCATCCGTTCAGGAAGTCAGCGAAGGCCTACGGAAGGCGGGCTACATCGCCGATTCCGTCGCGATCACGACGGTTTTTCTCGCGAATTCGTTGCATCGCCCTGTGTTCTCGGAGGGGCCAGCCGGTAGCGGCAAGACACAACTTGCGTACGCCGTCGCGCAAGCAGCCAATACCAACGTGGAGCGCCTACAGTGCTACGAAGGGATCGGCGAAGACAAGGCCATCGGGAAATTTGATGAATCGCTGCAAAGGCTGTGCGTAGAGCTAAAAGCCAGGGCTTCGGTCGTTGATTGGGGGCTGCTGAAGAACGAATTACACGGCGAGCAATTCTTCAGCGCGGGACCGCTTCTTCGCGCGCTGCAATATGAACGACCTTGCGTTCTACTGATTGACGAACTGGACAAGGTGGACCATGCGTTCGAGGCCATGTTGTTGGAACTGCTAAGCGTGTGGCAGCTCAGCATTCCCAAGCTCGGGACGATCCAAGCAAAGAGCATTCCTTTCGTCGTGCTCACATCGAACGAAGAAAGGCGAATCGGAGATCCGCTCCGCCGGCGCAGTTTCTATCTTCGCGTAGAGCATCCCACCGCGGACCGGGAAGCGGAAATCGTTGCCATGAGGACCCCCGATGCCGGCGCGGAATTTCATGCGGGAATGGCGGGTCTGGCGAAGGCTCTGCGCGGATGGAGCCTGGAAAAACCGCCGTCCGTCTCTGAGATTCTCGATCTTGCCCAGGCCCTGAGAATTCTCGGCGCTCAAAGAGTTACGGCCGAGATGAGAGACACTTTGCTTCCGCTCTTAGCCAAGACGGAGGCTGATCGCCGGAAATTGCTGCTGAGAGATGGCTTCGCCTGCCTGGTCTACGATGCACAGCAGTACACGGCGCAAAGCCTCCAAGGGGGTGCTTTGTGATACGGCTACTCGTACTGGCGTTCTTTTCGCTCATCGCTGCCACCCTCTCTGCCTCTGCCGAATCGAAGAAGCCAGCGAATCCCCCGGACCGTCGCGCAGCTGAGTATTACATCTCCATGTATGCGCGACACTACCACGTGCCCGTTCCCCTCGTGCGCGCGATTGTCCAGCGGGAGTCGAACTGGCAGCCCTATGCAGTCTCTGCGAAGGGCGCCAAGGGTTTGATGCAGCTCATGCCCGCGACAGCTCGACGTCTGGGTGTCAGAGACAGCTGCAGTATCGAGCAGAACATCTCGGGCGGCGTGCGCTATCTGGCTTGGCTGATGCGCCTGTTTCACAACGATCTCAGGCTTGTGGCCGCCGGTTATTACGCGGGTGAAGACATTGTCGCTCGCCGTGGCCTGTCCTATCACAACCGAGATGTCGTGTCGTATGTGGCGAGAATCAGGGCTACTTACGTGCTTCAAGCCGGCGTTACGGACGATTTTGGCAAAACCACTTCGAAGAGAGTTATGCGATGAAAATTCGGACGAGTTTGATGCATCTGACAGCGCTGTGTTTCCTGGTTTGCGGAGCACTGGCGCAAAACGACCCACCTCAAGCGCACATCGTGAGTCTCACGCTCGATCCGCAGAGCGTTACAGTGTTGCACTTGCACCCTGGGTTCGTCAGCTCCGTGCGGCTGCCCGAGGAGATCAGCTCGGTCGTTCTTGGAGACCCTGCGGCGTTCAAGGGTGAGCACTCTGAAGCAGAGCCACGGCTGGTCTTTTTCAAACCGGCCAGCCCGAAACCTGCCCGGAGTAATGCCCTGATCAGCACGCAAAGCGGGCGTGAAGTCTCTCTGACCCTAGTCAGCGATGGATCAGCGCATTCTGAGCCTGTCGATTACGTTCTGGAATATCAGCCGCAGCGAAGCTTCCTGATCTCAGCCGCGTATCCGTCCGTGCTGATCGGCGAATCGAGATCGACGTGCACAACCGCCAGCTGGTCACGACCAGCGGAGACAAGATCGTGATCGTCTGGCCAAACGTCTCGATGGATTCGCCATCAGGCTTTGGTTCATGCAGCTTGGCTCGTTGCTCTGGTTGATGATGATGAGCACTTTAATAAAATTTTGGCAAGGGTACGAGAGGTTCGGAAACGCTGAGGATGCGGGCCACTATGTGCAAACTTTGATTCTTA
>DASQIH010000193.1:0-22821 GCA_035631655.1 Terriglobales bacterium | reverse complement strand
GCGGATCAAGTGGGGCGCACGGGGATTCACGGATGAAGCTTATAACCTTTCCTAAGCGACACCAGATGAAGCACTTGGAATTTTGACCTTCCTAGTTCGCAACCAGGGAGTCGCACGTTTATTTTTGCAGGAGACTGTGAGTACTAATCCGAGATCAGTCGGTCGAATTGCGAAGGTCTTTTATACCTGTGCCATAAACGTGCCATACGCTTCGCGCCCCTATACGCCAATACGGGCTTTTTCGATACCTCGACAAAGTGCTTCCGTGCGGGCTTGGTTTTGGGTAAGTAGTTGACTTCGAAACAGGATTCAGAAGAAAACGTCATTCAAGTTTCTCTGACTCTTAATCAGTAGGTTGAAGGTTCGATTCCTTCCGCGCTCACCAAATCTTTTCAATCATTTAACGCCTCAACCACATTTCGGCCAGATCGACCTGTGCCCCAAAGATGCTGACCCCGTTCTTGTGTTTTCAACAACTTTGGGATATCAGTTTCGAGCAACTGACTTTCAGTCAGCAGTCACAAATTCCGCTATTCCGCCGGGGACAGCCTTTTCAATCTGTTGCCCGAAAGCGAAGAATCGTGCCTGTGCTGTCCCTAAAACGTGCCATGAAATTTCTTGGACGAAACGGAAAGCACACCAGATCCGCAGTTCAACGGCTGGCAATCGCGGTTGAAATACCAGCGGTTGATCCCTTGAATCTGGGCACTGGACTTGAGTACCAGGACCTCTTCAGAGCTTATGGACATTCCAGTCTGCGATGCTTTCGGTTGAGCATTTGTCTAAAGGGCGCTGTGGCTGGCGTTTCTGCCCTCGATCGGGTAGAACGCATCTAGGTCTTGCTCATCGTGCGTAAAGTATTTCGCTTTATATTCGCCTGTGGCATAATCGGCTTGTCGCGCATTGGGTGCAACTCTAATCCCAGTCTTGCGATGGGTGCTTCGCGAAAGGTGAATGAGTGACGTTCAACTATGTGACTCTCGATCTGATGCGCCAGAGTCATCCGGCGTGGCGACTGCTCCGCTCGGATCACGCGCCGCTAGTAGCAAGCCTTCTACATCGGGTCTTCATTGCACCGAATGTGCGATCAATCTCGCAGGCGGATTTAGCCGAGGCGCTAGAGGACGAACTGTTCGCGTTACGCGAACAGCTAGGCAGCGATTCTTTCCCTAAGTCTGCATTGGAGTATCTCAACGACTGGGCGGCCACCGACCGCGGCTGGCTCCGCAAATTCTATCTCCAGAATTCCGATGAGCCTTATTTCGACCTGACCGCGTCGACCGAGAAGGCGATCGTCTGGCTCACTACGCTCACCGAACGCAGCTTTGTTGGCACTGAGTCACGTTTACTCACTCTGTTCGAACTGCTCAGGCAGATGACTGAAGGCAGTGAGACCGATCCGCAAACTCGTGTCGCAGAACTGCACAGGCGCCGCGACGAAATCGATGCTGAAATTGCGCGTGTTCTGGGAGGCGACATTCCCGTACTGGACAGCACTGCCCTTAAGGACCGTTTTCAGCAGTTTGTTCAACTGGCCCGTGATTTGCTGGCAGATTTTCGCGAGGTGGAGGGCAATTTTCGAAAGCTGGATCGGAGCGTCCGCGAACGCATTGCGTTGTGGGAGGGCTCGAAGGGTGCGCTGCTGCAAGAAATCATGGGTGAACGTGACGCAATTGCCGATTCCGATGAAGGCAGAAGCTTCCGGGCATTCTGGGATTTCCTGATGTCGAGCCGCAGGCAGGGGGAGCTCACGAGTTTACTTGAGCGTGTGTTGAAGTTGCCCCCAGTCTCCGCGCTAAAGCCCAATCCCCGTCTCGGTCGTGTGCATTATGACTGGCTGGAGGCAGGCGAGCACACACAGCGAACTGTCGCCGAGCTTAGTAAGCAACTGCGGCGATTTCTGGATGACCGGGCGTGGCTTGAAAACCGCCGCATTATGGACATCCTGCACAGCATTGAGGCCAAAGCGTTGGCGTTGCGGGAGTCAGCGCCAGCAGGGGACGTAATGACCATTTCGCATATTGCCGCGGATATCGAGTTGCCAATGGAAAGGCCCCTGTATAGTCCAACTGCCAAGCCCCAGATCCTCGATGCCGATCTTGAAGGAGGCGACCCAGATGTGGATGCGACGGCACTCTTCTGCCAGGTCGTAATTGACAAGGCGGCATTAGCAACCAATATCAGGCAAGCTTTGCAGACCCGTTCTCAGGTCACGTTGACCGAACTGTGCGATATGTATCCGCTCCAGCATGGTCTCGCAGAACTTGTCACGTACTTGCAACTTTCCAGCGACGGGTTCAAAAGCGCTGTCGATGAAACTTCCAGTGACATCATTGTTTGGCGAGCCATGGGACTGGACGGACACGACTGCGTGAAGCGGGCGCGCGTGCCCCGCGTCATTTTTGTGAGGTGAAATGACCGAACAACAGCCAGACGGGTCATCGTCGAGCGGCGATCTTCCGATTTTGATTATCTCGTTGTTGAAAGGCGTCGTGTATCACGAGAGTGATCCTGCCCTCTGGAATTCGTTGCTCAACCTCCAGCCCAGAGTGCGCGAGTACGTTGCCGTGATGGGTTTGGAACTGGTGCTGGATGAAGCTGAAGGGTACGCATTCTTGCGCTCCCGTCCAGAGTCAGGCGACGATGGAGCCCCAAAGCTCCCTCGATTAATCGCCAGGCGCCCACTGTCCTTTCCAGTCAGCTTGCTTCTGGCACTGCTTCGAAAGAAGCTGGCTGAATTTGACGCAGGCGGTGGCGACACAAGGCTCGCCCTCACCCGTGACGAGATCGTCGAGTTGGTTCGCGTACTTCTTCCTGAGAGCAGCAATGAGACCAAAATGATCGATCAGGTCGAGACGCACCTGAACAAAATCGTCGACCTGGGATTCCTTCGTCGGCTAAAGCCGGGTACGGCGGGCGACCATGGCAACTCTGTATTCGAGGTACGGCGAATCCTCAAGGCCTTCGTGGACGCTCAGTGGCTGGCTGATTTCGACGAACGTCTGGCAGCGTATCAGGCACAGATCGGGACCGTATCGGGAGAAACCGGCGATGCATGATCTGCAGAATATAGAGCAAATTGCCGGGGCGGAGGAAGCGCTCACCGGCGTCCGGTTGCAGCGCCTGGAAGTTTGGAATTGGGGCACATTCGACCGGCATGTGTGGACATTAACTCCCGACGGCAGGAACACGCTTCTTACGGGCGACATCGGTTCCGGCAAATCGACGCTGGTCGATGCCATAACGACGCTTCTGGTGCCAGCGCACTGTGCCGCGTACAACAAGGCGGCGGGAGCCAACACCAAAGAACGCACGCTCCGGTCCTATGTGCTCGGGTATTACAAGTCTGAGAGGAGCGAAGCCACTGGCGCGTCAAAACCGGTGCCGCTCCGCGATAACCATGGCTATTCTGTGATTCTCGGCGTGTTTCAAAACCGAGGGCACGGACTAACAGTTACGCTCGCCCAGGTATTCTGGATCACTGACCGGCAAGCACAACCCGCGCGTCTGTTGGTTTGCGCCGAGCGAGAACTGTCGATCGGGCGAGATTTTGCGCATTTCGGGACGGACATTGGACAGCTTCGGAGGAAACTGCGAGGTCTTGGCGCGGAACTATTCGACAGCTTTCCACCTTATGGCGCGTGGTTTCGCCGCCGTTTCGGAATTGAGAACGATCAAGCGCTAGAGCTGTTCCATCAAACTGTATCGATGAAGTCGGTCGGGAATCTGACGGATTTCGTGCGCGCGCACATGCTGGAGCCCTTCGATGTGGCGCAGCGTATTGCGGCATTGGTCGCGCACTTCGATGATCTGAACCGTGCCCACGAAGCTGTGTTGAAAGCCAAGCGGCAGATCGACCTGCTTTCCCCGCTTGTGAGCGATTGCGAGCGGCACTCCGCCCTGTCGGCAGAAATTGACGAGCTACGCTTGTGCAGGGAGGCCATCCGGTCCTATTTCGCAAGCTTGAAGCTAGGGCTTCTGGATAAGCGCATTAGCCAATTGACGGAAGAATGGGAGCGGCAGGATGCCGGTGTAGCGCGTGTGGAAGAGCGTTGTGAATGGCTGCGAGAGCAGCAAAACAAGATAAGAAGGAGCATTGCCGACAATGGCGGCGACCGACTGGAATGGCTCGCCGCAGAGATCGGCAGGAAAGAAGAGGAGCGCAAGAAACGCGAGGGGAAATCGCAACGTTACGCTGAACTCGTGCGCAGCATCGGCGAACATCCGGCGGCTGATGAGCCAGGCTTCCTCAAACAACGGCGACATTTTTCCACGTTGATAGAGTCGGCTCGGGCGCGCGAGGCGGATTTACAGAACCAGGCAACCGAGCACGGCGTAAGCCTGCGCCAGGGCCGGCAAGAACACGAGAAATTGTGCGCGGAAATTACACTCCTTCGATCCCGTCACAGCAATATCCCGCCGGAGCAGATTCAGATCCGTGATGGATTGTGCGCGGCCCTCAACCTGCGCGAACAAGATTTGCCCTTTGCCGGGGAACTGCTGCAGGTCCGTTATGAGGAACGCGATTGGGAGGGCGCTGCGGAACGGTTGCTACGCAACTTTGGGTTATCGCTCCTTGTGCCGGATGAGCAGTATCCCCGGGTCGCAGACTGGGTCGATCGGACGCACCTAAGGGGACGGCTTGTCTATTTTCGCGTCCGCCCTGCACCACGCTCGGAGCTGCCCAACCTGCACCGTGACTCTCTCGTGCCCAAATTGGCGGTCAAGCCCGATTCGCGTCTGTATGCCTGGCTCGAACGCGAGTTGGCCACCCGTTTCGACGTAGCATGTTGCATAACACAAGAGCAGTTTCGGCGTGAGGTGCGGGCCATTACCCAAACAGGCCAGATCAAGGCACCCGGGGAACGTCATGAGAAGGATGATCGTTACCGATTGGATGATCGCAGCCGCTACGTGCTGGGCTGGACGAACACAGCCAAGATCGCCGCACTCGAAGGCAAGCGAAAGCAAATGGAGTCAGAGCTCGGCGAACTTGTCACGCTGTTGGGCAAGATTCAGGCCGAACAGAATGGCATTAAGGAGCGGCTTGTCGCCTTATCGAGAATCGACGAATACACCGAATTCCGTGAACTCGATTGGAAATCGCTGGTTGCAGAGGTGGCCCAGCTTAAGGACGAGAAGCAGAAGCTGGAGTCCGGGTCCGACGTGTTGAGGCAACTGGTCGTACGCCTCAACGAGGTTACCGCCGAATTGAAGACGATGGGGGGCGAATTAGAACAGCAGAGGGATAAACGCTCGAAAATTGAGCAACGAAGAATGGATGCTGAAGCCCTGCGAGATCAGGCCCAAGCTGTGCTTGCGCAGGCGGCAAGCGCAAACCAATCCATCTCGTTTGAGAAGCTTGACAGCATTCGCACTGCAGCTTTGGGAGAGCATCAGTTGACCGTTGAATCCTGTGACAATCGCGAGCGTGACGTGCGCGAATGGCTGCAGGCCAAGATTGATGCAGAGGATATTAAACTCAAACGCCTGCGCGACAAGATCATCCAGGCGATGGTTGAGTACAAAGAGCAGTTCAAGCTAGAAACTGCTGATGTCGATGCGAATACAGAAGCTGGTTTTGAATACGCGCAGATGCTGCACAGTTTGCAGGCCGACGACTTGCCGCGTTTCGAAGCCAAATTCAAAGAACTACTGAACGAAAACACAATCCGCGAGGTGGCCAATTTCCAGTCCCAGCTAGCTCGGGAGCGCGAGACCATCCGGGAGTGCATCGCCCATATCAATGGATCGCTTACGCAGATCGACTACAACCCGGGACGCTACATCGCGCTGGAAGCGCAGCTCGCCGGCGATCCGGAGATCCGAGATTTCCAGAGCGAACTGCGCTCCTGCACGGAGGGAGCACTAACTGGTTCGGAGGACGTCCAATATTCAGAAGCAAAGTTTCTGCAGGTCAAACGCATCGTCGAGCGGTTTCGCGGCCGCGAGGGCCTGGCGGAGTTGGATCGCCGCTGGGTCAGCAAAGTCACAGACGTGCGGAACTGGTTCTTGTTTGCAGCGAGTGAGCGCTGGCGCGAGGACGGCAGCGAATACGAGCACTACTCTGACTCGGGAGGCAAATCCGGGGGGCAGAAGGAGAAGTTGGCGTACACGATTCTCGCCGCGAGCCTAGCGTACCAATTCGGCCTGGAATGGGGTGCTGTACGCTCTCGGTCGTTCCGGTTTGTCATGATCGATGAGGCCTTTGGCCGTGGTTCCGACGAGTCTGCACAGTATGGATTGGAACTATTCTCGAAGCTCAATCTGCAACTCCTCATCGTAACGCCACTGCAGAAAATCCACGTAATTGAGCCTTTTGTTTCCAGTGTAGGCTTCGTGAGTAATGAGGATGGGCGCGAATCGAAGCTGCGCAACCTCACGATTGAGGAGTACCGAACAGAGAAAGCCAAATGCTCGCATTCGCCTGCGGATGGCTCATCTGAAGAGAAACCGTCAACAGCGATGCATGCAACGCAATCATAATACCGGCCGAAGCTGGACGAGGCCGTCCGATCTCCGGGCCGAAATTCAGAAGCTTTGGGATCGCGGTGAGATTCTGGCCAGCTTTGTTAGCGGCCAGGCGCTATTCCCGAAGCGCGTTGCGCTAAGAACCCCGACCTCGACCGACATGATGGAGCGGTTCGACGATGTACGTGCCTGGATTCAGGAACTCCGGGCAACGGCGCATTGTCGAGTGGAAATGCGACAGTTCAAGCATCGCATTCTGGGTTCTAATCTCGTGCCGGATGAGGCTTGGGTTGATACTGTCCAAAACGCTCTCGCATTGATCGGCAAGCAGCGGGAGGCATCCCGGTTTCTTGCTTTGCTTGAAGCAACGCGTCGGCAGCAGCCCGATCTGTTGGAATGGCTCTCGAAGCATCCGTTTGACGCATTGGCACTTTTCGGCGAGTGGCCCCGTCTGCTGGAGGTCGTTGCTTGGGTGAAGGAGCACCCTCGTCCTCGCGTTTATTTGCGGCAGGTCGATATCCCTGGTATATACACCAAATTTCTGGAAGAGCACCGCAGCGTATTGTCGCAATTGCTTGATGTCGTCTTGCCATCCGATGCGATCGATACCACAGCGTCCGGAGTCACCGAGTTTGCGAAGCGCTACGGTTTTCTGGAGAAACCTACTCGTATTCGCTTTCGTTTTCTCGATCCAGGGTACACTCTGCTGTCCTGCTGCCCTGGGCAGGACATAACCCTTGAAGCGGCGAGTTTCGCTCACTTCAACCCGAGGGTTTCGCGTGTCTTCATTACTGAAAATGAGATTAACTTCCTAGCTTTTCCGAAGGTCGATGACAGCCTCATCATCTTCGGTTCGGGCTACGGCTTCGCGGCGCTGGGCAAGGCCGAATGGCTCTCCCGTTGTCGGCTTTACTACTGGGGAGACATCGATACCCATGGCTTCGCAATCCTCGATCAGTTCCGCGGCCAGTTCAGCGACGTGCAGTCATTCCTAATGGACCGCGCCACCCTGATGGCGTTCGAGTCCCAGTGGGACATCGAAGAGAAGCAGACGGTGCGTGACCTTTATCATTTGAACGATGATGAACGGTCTGTTTACGACGATTTGCGGGATAACCGCATACGAAAGAATCTGCGGCTTGAGCAGGAACGAATCGGGTTCGGTTGGGTCGCATCCAGGTTGTCAGCGCTAAGATAGCGCGAGTTGGGCACAAAGCGCCCCGAATCCGCATTCCTGGCGACGTCTGCAATTGGCGATTCGCGTCTGAAGGAAAGGAAACCATGGCGAAACAGGACGGCGATCCCGTGGTGGTCACATGGATGTGCGGAAAAGGAAACCGGATACAAAGACCAATCTACCTCCTGTTAGCAAAGTAAGGCTGAAGAGAATGATCGAGGAAGCGGTGGTGGACGCCTATAACGAGGAGGAGCAGGCTGCCGGCTTCCTGACAATGATTCAGGATCATCTTGCGCTTCCGTTCTCCACTACGGTTCGTGGCGTTGAGGTAGCCGTGGAAAAGGATGATGTCACGCGCGAAGGGCAGATTGTGGCCATGTGCCGCCGCGGCAACATCCGACAGCGGGTGGATATTCTTGATCTGGCGATGCCAACACCGGTACCAGCCGGGGCGGAGTGGATCACAGCATACCGCCACTGGCGCAGAGGCTCTTGGTGAGCGAATACCGGTTCTACGACTTTCGCGCGATAGACCGGGCGCTGACGAAAGCTGACATCGCCGAGCTGCGGGCTATCTTCACGCGCGCGGTAATCACCTCGACAAGCTTCACAAACCACTACGAGTGGGGGAATTGAAAGCAAATCCCCTTAAACTGCTTGAGAAATATTTCGACGCCTTTGTCTACTTGGCGAACTGGGGGACGCGGGAGTTCTATCTTCGCCTTCCGCAGCAGTTGGTCAAATACACTCAGATCAGATCCTTCGTGTCCGGAGAAGCGGCCCAAATTCGGAGGGCCGGCGAGCACCTGATCGTAGGCTTTGAGAGCGAATCGGAGGGGGACGACTTCGACGACGGCACCGGCTGGGTGGGGTTGCTGATGCCCCTGCGCTCGGAGCTGCTGCGCGGCGATCTACGCTGCCTCTATCTCGGATGGCTTCTTTGCGTCCAGTGCGGGGAGTTCTCCGAAAAAGAGCTAGAGCCTACTGTACCTGCCGGTCTCGGACAGCTATCCGCACCGCTGCACTCGCTGATCGAGTTTCTCCGAAGCGACGAAGACCTCGTCGAAGTGGCCGCATCGGGCTCAGCGCCGATGGGTGCTGTCCTCAGCCGGGAACAATTAGCCGCCTGGATTCGAAGTCTGACCGCAAATGAGAAGGATGATCTGCTCGAGACAGCATTATCCGAAACCGCCGAAGTCTGGAGGAATGAGCTTATGCGGCGCTTCCGGCAGCACGCTTTTCGGGGCGCCGAGCCAACTGCCACAACTCGTCGGCGCACCGTCCGCGGCCCTATTGGAAGCAGCCAGCGCTCGCGCACAGGATCGAGCCCGGCGAACAGAGGCAAGGCGAGCAGCGGAAGCGGCGCGGCGAAGAGAGGAAGAAGAGGCAGAACGTGCGCGGTATCTGGACCGACTGGAGAGATTCGAGGATGCCACTTGGAGTGAAAGTGGCGGCACATATCGAAAAGCGGCAGCCGAATGAGTACGACAAGGCGGTTCAATTACCGATCGACTCGCGTGATCTTGCGGCGTGCCGAGGACGGCTGGCTTCGTTTCACGCGGCACTCGAAGAACTCCGTCGAAAACACGCCGCGAAGGAGAGTTTTCTGCTCCGTTTGGCGAAGGCGAAGCTGTGACGAGGATGAGTGACGAAGACACTTCACTCCGAGCGACTCAGCAAGAAGATGTCCTGAGACGTTGGGTCCCAAGGTCAGGCAGTCGCGGGATGAATTGCTTCAAAGCTTTACCTCCCGGATCGGACGAGCCTATAATCCGAAATAGACGAGAAGATAATCCGAAATAGACGGAGTCAGTATCCGGAATGGTCGACGCTGCTCACGAGCTTTTCCTGCGCTTTTCCGCCGACCTTGTGACCACGGCACTCAAGGACACCCCGGTCGTGATGGTGACCGGTCCCCGCCAAAGCGGTAAGACAACCCTAGTCCGCGATTTGATTGCGGGAAATCGCGAATTCATCACGTTGGATAATGACACGCTGCTGGAGGCGGCACGCAATGACCCGACAGGTCTGGTGCGTGCCCTTGACCGGACCACTATTGATGAGGTGCAGAGAGTCCCAGACCTCCTTCGGGCCATCAAGAAGTCGGTGGACGACGATCGCCGCGCTGGCCGCTTTCTCTTGACGGGCTCAGCCAACATCTTGACTCTGCCGCAAGTATCGGAAAGTTTGGCTGGCCGAATGGAGGTCGTGAACCTCCTGCCGCTTTCGCGTGCCGAAATCCGAGGCAAAAGGCCTAACTTCCTGAAAGCAGCGTTCAACGGGGGGCCCGCCAAACCCGCAGAAACGATGGTCGGCGACCACCTCATACAGGCGGTGCTGATCGGCGGCTACCCTGAGATGTTGCGACGCAGAGATCCCAAGCGACGCCAGACATGGGCACGAGACTACGCTAGAGCCATCTTGCAACGGGATGTCCGTGACATCGCCCAGATTGAGAAGCTCGACCAGATGCCACGCCTCTTGCAGGTTCTCGCGTACCACTCGGGACAGCTCACCAACTTCAGTCAAATTGGGGCCCAGATAGGCTTCGACGACAAAACCACCAGAAAATACGTGGCCATTCTGGAGCAGTTGTTTCTCGTACGCCGTGTGGAACCGTGGTTTCGGAATCCGTTGAAGAGGCTGATAAAGACTCCGAAACTGCACTTCCTTGACTCAGGCTTGCTCGGCGCGCTTCTGGGTATCACCCAGGAACGAATTGCAAAGGACCGCTCGACGTTCGGAGCACTGCTGGAGACTTTTGTCCTTTCCGAGATTTTAAAGCAGGTGTCCTGGTTTGACGAGAGCTGCACAGTTTGGCATTACCGGGACAAAGATCAAGACGAGGTCGACCTAGTCATCGAGACGGGAAGTGGTGCTTTGGTCGGCATCGAAGTGAAGGCAACCGCGACTGTTCATGCGAGCGACTTCAAAGGACTCCGGAAGTTAGCCGACGCAGGTGGCAATAACTTCAAAGTGGGACTCCTGCTGTACGACGGCGAGAGAGCCGTTCCCTTTGACGAGCGCCTTTTTGCGGCTCCGGTGTCCTGCCTGTGGGGCTGAAACGACCCCTGCTTTCGGAGCGCAATCATCATGCTCCTGTGGTCCGCTGAACCTGAATCTCCTGCGGGACTCATTCACCTGTGCCATAAACGTGCCATACGCCTCGCGCTGCTATGCGCCGATACGGGCTTTTTCGCGACCTGCAGAAAGTGCTTCCGTGCGGGCTTGGTTTTGGGTAAGTAGTTGATTTCGAAATGGAATTCAGAAGAAAACGTCATTCCAGTTTCTCTGACTCTTAATCAGTAGGTTGTAGGTTCGATTCCTACCGCGCTCACCAAACCCAGTATTTATGCGGGCTTCCGCAGATTGGACATCAATCCCTGTAACAAATCTCGTAACAACCTCGCAACGGCTGCGCCTCCAATTTCGCCGTACAAACAACAACTTCCATTCGCCGATCCTTAAATAATCGGCTGAAGGTTCATTTGGCGGGATTGCCAGTGCCGCGCCCCTCCGACCGACCTAAGCACTCATTTTTGTTAAGCGCTACCTTCGGCAGATTGTTTCCGAATTGCCCAAATCCGGGAGAAGCGAATTCTATTTCGAGGCCGCGTTGCGCGAAGCGTTGACCAATGCCGTCATCCATTTATCGCGAAGACCAAGGAGCCCCGTCCGGAGGGATTCCGCCGCAATCTTCGAATCGGTATTTCGAAGCACCACAGTGGCTGTCCTGGAAATAAAAAAGACTCCCACTCATCCCTCTGCGAAGGTTGTATTGCCTCGATCTCACAAACGCCACTCTCGACGGCGTTCGGGCGTTCCATTAGCTTCCAGCCACGCGATGAGAGAGCGGATACTGCCTTGCGCCAGCGCAATACAGGAATCGGCGCCACCGTAGTAGAGGTTGATGGTGTCGCCGTCGCGAGCCAGTGTGTAGCCACAGGGGAAAACGACATCGTGTACATCCCCCACGCGTTCGTACGTCGTCTCCGGGCCGAAGACCCAGGAATCACCGCGAAGCAGCTGTCTCTCGGGCGACTGCAGGTCAAATAGGGCAAGCCCCAGCCGATACAGACATCCGCTGGCGGTCTGGCGCACACCGTGATACAGGAACAGCCAGCCTTTCTCGGTTTCAATGGGTGGCGGGGAAAGGCCGATTTTGTTGGCGTCCCACCAGGCCCCACGCCGGGCTTCCAGGATGAGCTTATGACTGCCCCAGTGGCGCAGGTCGGGAGAATAGGAGATCCAAATATGGGCGCCGAGAGCGGTCACGGGACGATGAACCAGTGCCCAGAACCCTTTCAAAATTGCGGAAATCTGAAGTAAGAGGCCAGGACCCGCTCAGCATGGACAATGTGGACCGTAGGCGCAAGACCCATGAGCGCCATGTCGCTGGCTTGAGATTACTGAAGCCGGCCAAACGGCCCAAGTGGCGCCAATCGGTGCTGGCCCGGTCGCCGCCATAGCGCTCGGCCAAGATTCGGCCCAGAGTCGTGGCCAATGCCGGCTCCAGCGGCGTAGTGCTGACACGGACCCAAGCCTGGAGGTGGCCGGGACTAGTCTCGAGCACGACACAGGGCTCATGCCCGTGTATGCGCATGTCCTCGAGTACGTGCGGGCGTGCGTGATCCAAGTCAAGCAAGATGTAGCCCGCGTTGCGGCCTTCGGCGTACGGCCAGAGGTAAACGTTGAAACCCAGGCGGTTGTCTCCGCGCAGAGAATGCACCACGCGGTCCCGCGCCAACTCCTCCGCGGTCCACAAACGCTTTGCCGGAGCTGGTTTCCGTTCGACGGAATGGATCAGGCGGATCAAATACAACTTATTCGGCATCGCCGCCAGTTGGCGACGGATCGCTTGTTGGGTGAGAGATTCGATGTCGAGCATGGAGCCGAGCATGAACTTGGTCCACGTTTTTCGACGATGGATTTTCAGTGTATGGTAACGAGTGTCTTAACTACTTGTCTCACGCCAGGGGACAACTCCATTCGCCACTCTCCAACTTCAAGTCTCCGAGTCTGCTGAACTGCTGATCCTCAGCGGCCAAACAAATCGGAATTACGAGCAGAAGCAACAACGAAATCCGTTTCATAGCGGGCCGCCTCCAATTATGGCCACAGATTATCGAGTGATTTTCACACAGATGTCGATTGATTTCACTGCGACTTCGCTACCTGCTGAGCGACGAACATCCCCGTCCCTGGCGTCAGAATACCCACAGGGTCGAACTTCTTCTTTCCAGCTACGAGCCGGTGCCAATTCGTTTGCCCATAATGGGTTTCCCAGTCGGGGCGGGAGAAAAAGGGAGCGTATGGCGGATAGATCTTGCCGCCAACGACGTACGTCTTCTCGGCGAGCCCGCGAACGGTGTTGACGGCTTCAGAGTAAGCGCGATCTCCGTCGGCAATCGGTACACCGCGCATGAGAAATATGCAAAGCGCGAGTTCTTCATTTCGGGGAAGCATGAGCATGGGTCGAGCGAACCTCCGGACGGGCAGCGTATACAAAGAGAATCGCGTTACTCCGGCACTTTCAGCAGGCGTCGCGAGGATGCGAGCGACAAACTCTTCACCGACAGAACCCGGCACGAACATCGCGACGAAAAGGAGACGGCTCGGCGTTTTCTTCCGCGCAGCCACCATCGAGGCGTTTCGAGCCGCTTCGCGGTGCAGGTAGTCGAAGTACGGGACCGGCGCCAGATCTTCCCTGGCCTTGAAGCGGAGATCGGCCGTGAGTGACCGGAAGTCTGCTTCATCGGGTGACGCGCAGAACTTGCCGATGGTGATCTTGAATGTCCAATTTTGAGGTTGCTCCCCGCGCAACACGAGAGCGCCTACGTGTTCGACTTTGTCTTCTGTAGAAAGGCGCCGCGCATCGGTCAGGAACTTTCCCAGATCGTCGTAGCTAAGATCGCGACGTACGACCCATTTCGGCGCGGGGACGAGCCGGAGTCGAGCCCTCGCGATCAGCCCGCACTGACCCATTCCCGCAAGTACCAATTCGAACAGCTCACGGTTCTGCTGAGCCGAGCACGTCAGGAGGTCGCCTGTCCCTGTGACGACATCCAGTTCCTCGACGGTATCGACGACCGCGCCGAAGCGGTGCGAACTGTTACTTATGCCACCAGCGCTGAGGATGCCGCCCACCGACAGAGTCATGGTGTCGCCCATGGCTGGGGGCGTGAGTCCCTGCGCCACGGTCGCGCGGGTTACGTCGTCCCAAGACGCGCCAGCCTGAGCATCCGCAATCTCCGCGCGGCTGAGCTTCACGGTGTTCAGCGTACTGGAATCAATGACGATGCCGCCCTCGACCAGGACCCGACCGTATTGGGAATGGCCCTGTCCCCGCATCGCGATTTGCAGACGCCTCGTCTTGCCGAAACGGACGATCTTCACCAAATCTTCCGCTGAGCGAGGTTGCAGGACTGCGGCTGGCACGCGGTGAAAGACCGCACCGAAATCCGTGGCCATCTGCTCGCGGTGCTGTTCGTCGAGAAGCAGCGAGCCATCGAGCTTGGGTAGGCTCTTCCACCGCTGGTCGGTCTCTTCGGCGAGCAACCACGAAGGTGCGCATACGACAAGACTTGAAAGTCCTGCTGCTGAGATGTGCTTTAGGAAGCTGCGGCGTGTGAGTTCCCGGCCCATCACTCCTCCGGTTCAGCCGACAACGATGCACTATAGACTATCGCGCCAGCAATGTCATAGTCAGCCTCCACGTCAGAGGACCCTTAAGCATTTGCGTGACGAGCTGATTCGCGTCTGAAAGCCTCGAATCAGAACCGAGCGTACACTTCTACTGAAGGAACCAAAGCAAAGGTGGATTATGGATGCTGCAACCAATCTGCAAAACATGAAGAAGCTGGATGATTCGTGGAACGCTCAAGACCTGCAAACGTTTCGAAAATATCACGCGAAGGATTGCATTGTGCGTTGGCCGAATCAGCTGCCCACGCACGGCGTGATCGACGCTCCGCACCTCATCTCCGAGCGCATCGGCAATCCCAAGGCGCGCAGCCGCGCAGAGCATATAGCTGCGCGAATAGGACATTGCCATCTGCACGAGCTCCGCATTCGGTGTCACATTGCCAATGCCGCTATCAGATTGAGCCATGAAATACCTCAATATTCCGGGCAAACATATCAAAGAAGCCACGACTGATACGGGAGATGAATCTCGTCGTTTAGGGATGACAGGCCAATGTACTCTCGAACCACAGGACGCGGCAGTAGCTGGCTCGATTTTTGATACTCGGCGATGAAACTTTATCTCGGTCCGGAGTAAACCTCGTTGAGGTCCTTGTTCCGGCGCGGTGGCAGCAGCGCACCCACGAGCACCGCCGGAATAATCGTCAGGAGAAATGTCAGGTGATACCACACGGGAAATTTGCTCCAAATGGCGAGATGCAAAGGCACGAACATTGCAAGCACCACGCTGCCGACGATCAACGGCGCCCAGCGGCTCGATGGGGATATCCAACGTGTTACAGCACCAGCCACCAGCGAGGTCACGATAGCCATCAAAAGGCGTGCCCACTTCATGCCCAGCGTGAACCGGAGTGTCTGCTCGGCAGCGGTGTAGTTCGGCAGGCTCAGGCGAAGCACGCGGTTGATCACCGTGACGACGACAATCCACGTGAGGAGTCCTGCGAGGCAGGCGAGAATGGAACGCTTCATCACACATCTCTCCTTTAATATAAGCATAATAGTACAATTAGACTAATGAAAGCCGAATTATATATTTTGGGCGTTCTGCACCGCGGCGACTTCCACCCCTACGAGATCAAGCGGCGTTTGACCCAGGCCATGGTCGAGTGCTTTACCGATGTAGATGTCGGCACGCTCTACTACGCCGTGCGCCAGCTTGCCGAATGTGGCCTGTTAACCGCGGTCGCCCACCAGCGCGTGGCTCGGGGCGGCATGCGGACGGTGTACCGCATCACGCCGCACGGACGCGACCGCTTTCGTGAACTACTGCACGCGCAATTTGCCGCCGAAGGCGACCTTCGGGGGACTCTTTACGGCCCCATGCTCTTCTTGCATCTCGCCGACCTCAACCTGGTCGCCGAGGCTCTGCGCACCCAAATCGACAGGCAGAATGCGCGGCTGGCGGAGATCCGGAAATTGCATCGGCAATGGGTAACGATGCTGCCCACCGGTAGCCGCCACCTGATGCAGCACATGGCGGAGCAGTGCCGCCTCGACCTGCGCTGGCTCCGCGCGGTACTTGCCGATGTGGAGGCCGGACGCATTCGCGATACCCCTGACCCAGCTCGCCTCGCAGCCAAGACCTAATTGTGTTACGACACAGCCAGTTCCTGAGTAGTCGGCAACTCTTCCACAACCGGATTGGGCGATGAGTTGCTCGTGAATCACGTGAAGATGCGGCGGAAGGCTTGCCATTTGCTGCCTTGTGGTAGTAGTTGGAGCAATCGGCCTGCGTGTTCTGGGCTTAACGATAGGGGTCTTCAACAATTGAGGGTTGTAAGGCGGTGCTACGGCCCGCTATCTACTAACTCTCCTTGTGCCCTCGCTGTTGTTTTTCATAAGCGCGAAGGATCTGCTTGATCTTCCTTTTATGCCGCATTGCTGAGAGTATGTCGCTCTGCCGATCCAGATACTCAAGCTCGCGACGCAAGTGGCGAAAGCTCTTCAGTCGCTCGGCGGCGATTTCTCCCGTGCCAACACCTGCAACCACTGCGCATCCGGGTTCCCCGTTGTGTTGGCAGTCGCGGAATCGACAATTCGCAGCAAGCGACGAGATTTCGGGGAATGTTTCTCCCACCGACTTGCTGCTGGCCCAAAGCTGTACTTCACGCAGCCCCGGCGTGTCGATCAGCAACACACCCGAGGGCAACGGCACAAGATGTCGGTCAGTTGTCTCATGCCGTCCCTTTCCGTATTTCTCCCGAATGGTTCTCGTCTTGCGAAGGTTCGCGCCGGCGAGCACGTTAATCAGAGTGGACTTGCCCACGCCTGAGGAGCCGAGCAGAACGATGGTTTCCCCCGCGGTGAGCAGCGAGCGCAGCTCGCTCATGCCGGCGCCCGAAACGCTGCTAAGACAGACGACCGGGAAGCCCAGAGCGCGCATTTCCGCCTCATGGCGGAAGGGGCAGGTGTCACCCACCAGATCGGCTTTCGTGAGGGCGATGATTGGAGTTGCTCCGCTCTCCCAAACGAGGGTGAGATACCGTTCGAGACGTCGGACGCTGAAGTCCTGATTCATAGACGTAACAAGCAACGCGCGGTCAACGTTTGCCGCCAGCACCTGTGGTGCAACGCCGGACCCGGCGTGCTTGCGAACAATCGCCGTGCGACGCTCCAGGATGCTGTCGATCACGTATCGATCGGGGCTTGCAGGCTCCACAAGCACCCAGTCACCGACCACGGGAGGAAACCCGGGCTGGTTGCGCAAGCGGCCCCGGAAGGTCGCTAGTATTTCGCCGCAGCCATCATGAAGAAGACAAATGCTTGCACCCTGTCCGATCACGCGGCATGGGCGTAGCGTATTGTCCTGGAGATGTGCTTGAAAGAAAGCACTCCAACCCAGCGATTGCAGTGTCATGACACACAACCTCGATAGCGCGAGTTACACAGGTATTGTCGAGGCCGTAAAGCAGTGCGGCGGGAGCCGCTACGGCCGTTTACCGGCAGAGGTTGGAGGTGGCAAGCATAGGCAATTCCGTTGGTGCCTGGATCGCGCAGCCAACTTGGGAACAGAATAGTGGCAGGCCCCGTCCTTAGTCAACGTATAGTCGCCGTCGACTCGGGCGAACACTGTCTTTTCGCTTCTCACAAGCCCGTTTTTTGAAGGTTCGGGGTAGGGGTGATCACACATCCGACACCGGTGAACGGCGGCTTGAGCTTCTTCACATCGCCAGTGCGGTTCGTCAGGTAGCGATCCACGCAGTAGAGAATCTGCAAAGCGGTTTCGCAGTCGATGGCGCGGAGATCGGCGCGAGCCTCGGGCGACCAGACCACGGCGATCCGTTCCGGCGCGGGCGGTTCGGTCATTTATCGAGGCCGAACTCGCGCAGGATATCTTCGTGAGGAATGCCTTCTCCGCGAGCCAGCGAAGCGCGGGCACGGTCGAGTGCCGCCGCTGTGTCGGACGAGATCTCTTCCTCTTCCACGGGCGCGGAAGCCAGCGAACGCGACAACGGGCCAGTCATCACCTGGAGCAGATGAACGACGGCGGCGAGCTGGCCAGCATCGAGCTGATCGAGGAGTTCGTGCGCCTGTTGTTTTTTGTTGGCGGGTGCCATCAGAAATAGTTTACCAATCTACGGATGCGCGCTGCCGCGCGAGTGCCCATTGCCGTTCGAAGCCACCAGAGAGTTAATCAGGCGAATGACCGCGCGCTGATCCCGCTCCGGTAGTGACGCCATCCGTTGAAATCTCTTCCAAAGACGCCGATGCTGCGGGTTGCCCTGATCGAGTTTCGCAGGTTTAACGCCGAGCAGTTCATCGGTCGTAACCCCAAGCGCACGGGCCAGGGGAATGAGTGCCGCAGCGGTTGGGAACTCCGCTTCCGTTTCGTAATAGGAGATCGCGCGCTGGGTTGTATCCGCCACCTTGGCGAGCTCGATCTGTGTCAGGCCGCGTGCCCGCCGGAGCGCAACCAGGCGCTTGCCGAAGGCGGTCTGGGCTGGTTTTTTGGCTGGCATCTCAGAGGCGATTGTAAAGTCCACTTTCGGAACCTCCCGAATTACGTTGCCAGTATAAACGCAATACGTATATACTCGCGAACAGTTTTAGAGGATCACAAAAACACACAATCCTCAATCTCCCGATGCCCTGAAATATCTTGCCGCGCGTGGCCTCGAGTCGTCAGAGATGATCGAGCACTTCCGGCTGGGTTATGCCGAGTTTCGCGCGTTTGCGCCGCAACAGATGCCCTTCGATAGTGCGTGCTTCGCGCTGCCGCTGGTGGATCGCCCGCGTCTGCTCGCGGTCCTCGTTTTGATCTCCCGCTGGTGCTGGTGCAAGAGCGCAATGGCTTCGATCAGCGTCAGCAGTTTGTTGTGGTCGCGCCGCGCCCGCGTCATGTGATCAGGGAACTCGCCCACGTCGTGGTTGTTCACCACAGTGATCGAGCGCAAAAGACGCTGCGCGTTGCGATGCAGGCTGATGGCACTCGCCGACCAGGTAGGACTCAAGCCATCGCTCGACGAACTGCGCCCGCAAACCCGCAAGCTGCTCGCGCTGATCACCGAGATGGTGAAGGCCGAGTGTGAGCGCTCCGAGATCGCGGCGAGCCAGTATCGCTTCACGCGGCGTACGGTGCGCGAGTACACCAAGTGGTGTGACACGCAGTTGCGGCAACACCTGAAGCGCCTGGAAGAGATGCTCGAAACCTTCTACTCAAGCGGTGTGCGGCGCAGCGAACTGATCCGCCTCAAGCTGTACGACCTGGACCGCGAGCGCGCCACGCTGACGGTCCGCCAGGGCAAGGGCAAAAAAGATCGCATGATCCCGATCGGCGAGCGGGCGCTGGCCTGGGTGGAGAAATATCTGCGCGAAGCGCGTCCGCAGTTAGCCCTAGAGCCGGACGACGCGACGTTGTTCCTGACGCAGTACGGAGAGCCGTTTCATCCTGACGCGATGAGTTAGAAAGGACTCTCCATTACGCTTGACATTGCTGGGAGTATTCCGGGATTTGGCAACTTGTTTTCGGGAACTGTCGAGGGTGTTCAAGCGCTAAACGCGGCTTACTATGGCAATGTCGCACTTGCGAATGCTGGCAATACTTTGTTAAATCCTTCAGCTTCTGGAGCAGTTTCTACAGCTGCAACCGTCGGCCTTACGGTTGCAAGTTTAACCTTGAAGGGCAGCAAAGCGATACCTGCTGTGGGCACCTTAGTTTCTCTTGGCACGTTAGCATACGATACTGCTAACGCAGTTCAAGCGTATCAGCAATGCATGGCGGCAGGGGACTAGTATGACTGGATGATTGAAGGGATAAACATGTTTGAACCCGATCCCCGCGAAGCAAAGGAGCTTACAAAGTACACTGGTCTCAAAATCGGAGCGATTTTGCTGCCGATGCTTCTGCTCTTCATCTACTTGGGCAAAGCAGATATGGGACTGGCAGTTTTTATTGTCTTAGGAGTGATAGCGGTTGCCATCAAAATCCGATGGAATTTAAGGAAACATGTCTGGTTCTGGGCGATTATTGCTGTTATCTTGGCGCTCCACGTCCCATTAGTTTTTATGGTTCGCTGGCCCCAAGGACATGCGCCTACGCTTTTTTATACGATGCCACTCGGAATCGCGGACTTCCTGATCATCTCGGGGGCTTTGAGGCTCGCAGAAAAGCTTCTCTCGAAGGATTCTTCTTCCTCGGCGGAATGACGCGTATCCGAATCGCCGGAGTCGTGCTGTTGGTTGTGCTAGCTGCGGGCCTGTTGACTCGGGTCACCAACCGACCTGGAGTGCCGCCGAAGAATCCCGATCAGCTGCCGGTTGAAATCCGCACCATCGAGGGCCAGGCCGTCACCGAGACGGTGGACCTGAGTAACGGAAACCTGCATGTGGAAATCCCGATCCGGGCTGCTCGCCAGAAAACCGCTGCCCCGCCATCCCATCACTGAGCAGAGTAGCTGCCCTGGGCGTTCCTGTGCGGTTGCAGCCTGCGAATCCCGGAGCTGGTGAGGTTCGGGGTGAGGAGTTTTTCCTTTAGCCGCCGCTCCGCCACTGTCCGGGGGGCCGTTCTTGTGTGCTGGCAGGGTGGAGTTGAGCGGGGTTACTGTGCGGTATCGGGGGAAGTCAAAAGCGCGCCGCCTACGGCGTCGGGTGGAGTGGGTGACACGTCACCCCGGAACGGGAGCTGCACAGCAACCTGCGGTTGCTAGCTGGTAGGGATTTGGTCCAGCCTCAGCGAGCAACGTGTCTGATGAGTTCGCCGAGGTTCGGCGGGCGAATTGGGCTGGGTGGTTTCGGCTTCGGATTCGGCCCGCACTCGTTGCGCTCCATTTGCGCTCTGTTTGTCGGCCCAGCATTGACTTCCATACCCTTTCGTGTCATCCGTGGCCCTGCATGTCGTTGAAACTACGTTTTGTTATGGATTCGATTCCTTCCGCGCTCACCATTTCTTTTCAATGGCTTACCCCAGAAAAAGCCCGCACGGAAGCACTTTTGACGCGGGATTGAAAAGAAGCACTTTAGCTCGTAGCGGCTCGAAGCGAATGGCACACTTACGGCACACCTGCCTGTCATTCCTGAGGTGGGGTGCGACGGCGACTCTGGTGCATCCGTTTCAGGGCCGACCCCAAGAATTCCTCGCCCGCCAGGGACCGCGCCGTTTCCGAACCAGACAAACCGGGTCAAGGTCGAACAGCAACGCCGCCGTGCATAGCACCGGAGCCGCTTCGGGATAGAAAATGCGCGAGCAGGAAGCCCAGGTCCGTCGCCGGTTCGTGCGTGTTTGTGATTGTCAACAGCATCGAGGTACTCTTTTAAGATTATCGTAATCTATCGTGGGCTTGAGCATTGGCGCTCGCCACCTCTTCTGTTGGGGGTTGGCTGCGGGCGTCGAATCGGCGCTAAACTCGCGACATCATGCCGCACCCATCATGGAATGAGAGCTACGCCTCGGGACAGCCGCCATGGGACACGGGTGTGCCGGAGCCGCTGCTCGTCGAGTTCATCAAGGCGGGCGGCGTCACGCCGGGGCGGACGCTTGAGGTCGGCGCAGGCAGCGGGACGAACGCAATTTGGTTGGCCGAGCGCGGCTTCGATGTGCTCGGACTCGATGTCTCGCCGCTTGCGACCAAAAGAGCCAACGACAAAATCGACGGTCGCGATCTGTCTTGCCGCTTCGCAACATTGGACTTTCTCGCCGCGCCCGTGCCCGCCGGCCCATTCCAGTTCGTCTTCGACCGCGGTTGCTTTCATGTTTTCGATGAACCCGGGGAGCGCGCGCGCTTCGCCGCGAACGTCGCAGCGGCACTGGCACCCGGCGGCTTGTGGCTGAGCCTCATCGGCAGCACCGAGGGTCCGCCGCGCGAGGTTGGCCCGCCGCGCCGCTCTGCTCGCGAAGTCGCCCTTGCCATCGAACCCGTGCTGGAAATCGTCGAGATGCGCTCGGCCGAGTTCGGCGGTCACGATGCAAAAGCGTGGTTCTGCCTGTCGCGCCAGCGCGCGATCCCGGCGCAACCATCCACGCGGCACGATTGAGCCTCGGAGAATGGTGCCAAGCAAGGCGCACCTGGATCAGCGAGGGAAGCTCACACTGTAAATGGCATACCGGAGCGAAATCGAACGGGCCTTGGACGGGATGATCTCCGACGAGGTGGGGAACAAGTTTCAGGGCCTTGCTGTCGTTCGCGCCCAGCAGAAGTGGCCGCGACATGATTTCCCCGAATCGACCTGCGTAGCACCACAAATAATTTATAGCAATCATGCGGTTTGAATCGGTCACTGCCGAAGCCTACAATTTCTTCTATCGCTTCCGTACGGAGGCAGCCATGCCTCACTACGAGTTCTTTTGCCACGCTTGCAAGAAGGCGTTCTCAAAGACGTTGACTTCTGCCGAATACAAAGAGGGCGATTTAGTTTGCCCCTACTGCGGCAGCGAAGAAGTGGAACAGCGGGTTTCAGCGTTCTACCCGATCTCATCGAGAGAGAGCGCATAGCCATGCGGTAAACACTAAACTCAGTTGCGGCAGACGCGGAGGTTGAGATGCAGTTCGAAGACTTTTCCTTCGGCTCCATCCGCATTGATGGCGTCACCCACGAGCACGATCTGGTGATTGACGGCGGGGAGATTCGCAAGCGCAAGAAAAGACCGTCCAAACAATTTCGCGACGAGTTCGGACATACTCCCCTCTCCATCGAAGAGGACATACCTTGGAAGTGCCGGCGGCTCGTAGTCGGCAGATCATCGAGTTCCTCACGCACTTGTTGCACTCCAAGGAACATGCCCTAACCTAGAATTGACTTTGCCCTATGATTGAGGCCCCAATGTATCAGGTACCGAAATGCCCTCGACAAAACCATGCAAGATGCCGCAAGGAGGAGTGTGCGCGCGATCATGGACTTGTCCCCTATTTTGAGACAACCGGTTAAGACTCAAAATACAGCGAATGGAGGTTTTGAGTCATGGGAGTGTCTCGAAGGAGAACTTTTACACGGGAGTTCAAGCTCAATGCAGTCCGTCGGCTGGAGATGGGAGT
>DASQIH010000192.1:0-3187 GCA_035631655.1 Terriglobales bacterium | reverse complement strand
TGTTGCGGCCAATCGGAGAGATTGGCCAAGGTGCGCTGGCGGGTTTTGTTGCCTTCGCGCCAGCCTTGGCGCAGGAGGATGGCGGGCGGGGAGTCGCGGTTGGGGACGACAGCGATGTACATGCGAACATATAAACACAATAACTATATGTTGTCAAGCATAATAATGATAATTACATGAGAACAAATACAGCTTTTCACAATGCACCTAACCGGCGAATCCGCAACAGATTAGCTTCGAATTAGTCCTCTATTTCTGCTGGAACTTCGGACTAGACGACATTCCGCGAGATGCCTTCGCTCCACCCTTCCTGTCGGCCAACTACAGTCCGCAATTCTTCCCGCCGCTGTCGCGGCATAGGAATGGTGGGACTGTGGCCCTCTTTCCAATCAGGTTCACGATCACCCTTATCTAGCGTATCCTCAGACCGACCCCAGCCGCGGGAGAATCCGGGTTCTGAGCGAGAACGCCTGGTGACAACAGTTGAGATCTACGCCTGGAGCTGGCATCTTAAAAACCAATTTGCGGCGACTGCGCTTTTCCGTTTCTTAAATAGAAGGCGAGGCAAAGCATGGAACCCGCAGCGGTCAGGATCCAGGGCGAACCCAGTATGAGCAGCGAGACGGAGAAGACGGGATAAAAGTACACCACAGCGATGACCGGAGTCATGGCCGCATTGGCAACGAAGAAGCCCTTCGCCATCTATCGAGGCGCTGCTTTCTGAAAACGAACGAGCCGAACAGTGTGGCGAATCCCATGCAGATGTAACCCAGTGCATCGGCGTCCCATAAAAGTGAGTGTGGGGTTTGGTCGAGGATGCGGACCTGATCAAGCGTGCCTCGCAGCCTGGCCGGGATCACCGTCGCCAGCTGAACAGCGTAGTTCAAGGTGACATACATGCCATACATGACCGTAAAGGTCAGCGCTGCGTGGCTCCAAAATTTTCTTTCGGTCGGTGCCACATAATGGAAGGCAAGCATGGCAATGATGAATGGGACCACGATGCAAAGCGAGAAGCCGTATACGAGTATCGCATCGAGCGGTGGGCGCAATACGTTCACGACCTGGAGAACCTGAGCGATGCCGTAGAGGACGATCGCGGCGAAGGCTGCCATTGCCGCAAAGAAACCGATTCTGGGAATATCGCTCATCCTTATCTCGTCGATCCCTGTTGTAGGTTTGCCGAGGGCGAGACTCTCGACTGTCTGGACAGCATACTGCTCGCGGAGAGATCAATGCGAAAATATGGCATAGTGAGCAAATTTTCAAAAGGAGGTCGAAGCGATGCCACACTATATCTCACTGATTCGCTATACGCAGAAGGGTGTCGAGAATCTAAAGGACTCCCCTAAGCGCGTGGAAGCAACGAAGAAGGCATTTGAGGCAGCCGGAGGAAAACTGAAGGCACTTTACTGGACCTTCGGCCAATACGACGCGGTGGCCATCGGCGAATTCCCCGACGATGAGACGGGTTTAAGAGTCGGCCTAGCTGGAGCTATGCAGGGCTACGTGCGGGGCGAGACCCTCCGAGCTTTTACAGAAGAGGAGTTCCGCAAGGCTATCGCCTCGGTATCCTGAGAGCGCGAAAATACCCTTTGGTTGGGCAATGCCGGACAAGTGTGCCCTGACAACTGGCAACACGCTCGGGAGGTATGATTGTCGCCCATCAATCCACCGTTCTCATCGCCGGAATACGCATTTGGATGAATGCGGAGATGTTCGTGGCACCTCATCCTTTATTATGCCGTGACCAACGAGAGCGGAGGCTTCGAACTGACCAACGTTCCTTCAGGCGAGTACGATCGTCGCACGGCGTCATCAAGCCTCATCCTTCGCAGAACACGACGATCAATAGACTATAGACTATTGACATCTAATATAAACAATAGGCTAAGCTCTATTGAAACTACCTCTAACAATAGGCTATGACCTATGAAAAAAGCTAGACTTGCAGCCCAGTCCCGCTCGCAACTCGATGAACGCTTCAGGGAACTGGGGCCGGCAAAGCGCTATACCCCGCCCGTCCGCGGCTGGATCAAGGCTCTTCGGGAGGCGCTCGGCATGTCAACGGCGCAGCTCGCGAAGCGGCTGGGGATCAAGCAACCTTCCCTGGTGGCGCTCGAACAGTCCGAAGCAAAGGGAACCATCGAGCTGGCCACACTGCGGCGCGTGGCCGAGGCGCTCGACTGCACTCTTGTCTATGCGCTCGTGCCAAACAAACCGCTGGAAACGACGCTCCGCGACCGAGCGCGCGCGTTCGGTCGGCGGCGGCGGGGTCCGGTCGAGCACTCGATGTTGCTGGAGGACCAGAAGGTGACGGCCAAGGACGCCGAAGCGCGCCTCGATGAAATTGTGCGCGAGACGAATCCGCGGCTGTTCTGGGATTAACGGGCGTGAGCGACCTTTTCGAGCAGCCGGACGACGCCACACCGCTGACGCCGGAGGAAATGCGCGAGCTGATCCCCGCGCATATCGCCTATCGCCGCGAGCTGAACGAAGCGGAGCAGGAGAACATCGCGCGCAGGATTGGGCGCTCAACCGCCGTCGTGATCCGCTGAGCGAGAAGTTCGTCCACGAGCTGCACCGGCGGATGCTCGGCGACGTATGGAGGTGGGCGGGCAAGTTCAGGACGAGCGAACGCAATCTCGGGATTGCGTTCTACGAGATTCCCGTGGCCTTGCGCCAATTGCTTGACGACACCAAGGCGTGGATCGAGTACAAGGCATATCCGCCCGACGAGATCGCGGCGCGCTTCCATCACCGGCTGGTGCAGATTCATCCCTTCCCGAATGGCAACGGCCGCCACGCCCGCCTCATGGCGGATCTTCTGGTGATGAGGCTCGGGGGTGAGCGGTTTTCGTGGGGAAGCGCGAATCTGCAGGATGCCAGCGCGGTGCGCCAGCGTTATATCGCCGCCCTGCAGGCCGCCGACGATCATGACATCGGTCCGCTGCTGGCATTCGCGCGCTTATAGACGCCTTGGCGATGCTGTTCGCCGCCCATCATCATCTGCACGTTCTTCCTCGGGGATTCGTCCGCATTCGACCTCCCCCTCTCCCGATCGATAGAAACTGGAAAACTCTGTACAGAGCCGCAATTTTCGAGACCAATAGGAATGCAATTCCAGAGAGGGTATCGAAAGCGGAGAAGGCTGTGGTAGCCCGAGCAAGAGAACTCTTTGGGCAGG
>DASQIH010000191.1:0-21897 GCA_035631655.1 Terriglobales bacterium | reverse complement strand
TCTCGCGATCGCACGTTCCACCTGCTGCGCGAAATAGCTGCCGTTGATAGCCGGGTCACTGTCGTTAAGCTGCGTCGCAACTTTGGACAGACTTCGGCCTTAGCCGCCGGCTTCGATCACTCTCGCGGCGATTACGTCATCGCGATGGACGGAGACCTGCAGCACGACCCTGCCGACATCCCGATCTTCCTGGAAAAAATTGGCGAAGGTTACGACATCGTCAGCGGCTGGCGGAAGCAGCGCATCGACAATCTGTGGTTGCGCCGTATTCCTTCGCGTTGCGCCAACTGGCTGATGGCCAAGCTGAGTGGCGTCGACATCCACGATTTTGGCACCACGTTCAAAGCTTACCGGCGCGAAATTCTCGAGGAGGTGCCCCTCTACGGCGAACTGCACCGCTTTATTCCCGCCTTGGCATCCTGGCATGGAGCTTCGATTTGCGAGGTGCCGATCCGCAATGTCAACCGCGAGCGCGGCAACTCGCACTACGGCTTGTCCCGCACCTTCCGCGTGTTCTTCGACCTCATCACCATTCGTTTTCTGCTGAAGTATTTATCCCGTCCGCTGCACTTCTTTGGAACCGTCGGAATGGCCAGCATCGTGGCTGGATTCGGCGTGGCCGGTTGGCTGGTTCTGGAGAAGCTACTGCATCAGGCGGACGTCATGACCAAGCATGGCCCGCTGATGATCTTCGCCGCCGTGCTCCTGCTGGCCGGCTTGAACATGCTGGCCGTCGGACTGCTGGGCGAAATGCAGGTGCGGCATTATCACGAACCGCAACGCCGGGCGCCCTACTCGGTTGAGCGCGTTCTGCGCGGCCAGAGCGAAGAATCCACCATCCCGGAATAGGCTCTGGGCTTTAGGCTCGGGCAGCATCTGAACCTAGAGCCAAGAGCCTAGCGCCTAAAGCCTTCCATCACATGCGTCTGTGATTCTTGTCCCTGACGCCCTTTCCCCTCGTGCTTGACAATGGATACGAGCGGTCAAGCTAGCCGCGCCCGGGGGTATAATGCCTACCTTTGCGCCTATGGAACCGACCACCACACAATACGAACTTCGCCTCGCCACCCGCATGTCGCGCCTGGGCACCGAAACCGCCTTCGAAGTCCTGAACAAGGCCCGCGCCCTGGAACGCCAGGGCAAGCAAATCGTGCACCTGGAGATCGGGGAGCCCGATTTCGATACTCCCGCCAACGTCGTGGAAGCGGCTATCGACGCACTTCACAAGGGCTGGACCCACTATGGGCCATCCGCTGGCTTGCCCGACCTTCGGCAAACTATTGCCGAAGAGGTGAGCCGCACCCGCGCGGTGGAGTGTAAGAGCGACGAGGTCGTCGTAGTCCCTGGCGGTAAGCCTATTATTTTCTTTTCGATTCTGTCGTTAGTTGATGAAGGCGATGAGGTCATCTATCCCAATCCCGGATTCCCCATCTACGAGTCGATGATTAACTACATCGGCGGCCACGCCATTCCCATTCGTCTGCGCGAGGACCGCGATTTCGGCTTGGACGTTAAGGAGTTGGCCTCGCTCATCACCGATCGCACCAAGCTGATCATCATCAACTCGCCGCAGAATCCCACCGGAGGCGTGCTCACCCAGCGCGACATTCACGACATCGCCGACGCGATCGGTGACCGCAACATCATGGTGCTCTCCGACGAGATTTACAGCCGCCTTATTTTCGAGGGCCAGCATTATTCGATCATGTCGGTACCGGGCTTCAAAGACCGCACCATTCTGCTGGACGGTTTCTCCAAGACCTATGCCATGACCGGCTGGCGCATGGGCTACGGTGTAATGCGTTCGGATCTTGCCGCCCATGTCACCCGCCTGATGACCAACTCGAATTCCTGCACTGCCAGCTTCACGCAGGTTGCCGGGATCGAGGCGCTGCGCGGCGATCAGTCCTCGGTGGACAAGATGCGCTCCGAATTCCAGCGTCGTCGGGATGTGTTTGTCGCCGGCCTGAACAAGACCAAGGGCTTCTCCTGCCGCATGCCTAAAGGTGCTTTCTACGTTTTTCCGAACATCCAGAAGACTGGCTGGAAATCGAAGAAGCTGGCCGACGCTCTGCTCGAAGAAGCCGGCGTCGCGTGCCTCTCGGGAACCGCGTTCGGCGATTTTGGCGAAGGATATCTCCGCTTCAGCGTTGCCAACTCGCTCGACAACCTGAATAAGGCCCTGGAAAAGATCCAGCAGTGGACCGCACGAAATTTGTAGAAAGGGCCACGGATTTACGCCACTTTCAACTATAAGACACGATTCAATCAACCAACGATGTGAATCTGTGCCCATCCGCAGGTTATTTCGCGTTCCGCATTGACAACCGAGCTATGTCGCCTCAGGATGTCCGTTTTTGGAGGACACACTGTGGTTACTCGACGCGAGCCTGCACAGCCCAAAGCCAGTCGTCCCTACATGCCCGGTTACGGAATCCCCGAAGCACGCAAGGGCTTGCTGCCATGGAGATGGGCGGAACAGCGGCTGAAGAAGTCGCACAATTACTGGATCAGCACCGTCAAGCCCGATGGTGCGCCCCACACAATGATCGTCTGGGGACTGTGGCTGGACGGGATCTTTTGTTTCAGCACCGGCCGTCAGTCGCGCAAGGCGCGTAATCTGGCAGAAAATCCCAGATGCATTATCTGCACCGAGCGCGCCGACGAAGCCGTGATTGTCGAGGGCAAGGTTCAGGAAGTTCGCGAACGCGCCCACATCGTCAGTTTCATCCAAAAATACGAACGCAAGTACAACTGGGACATGGCGCCCTACGAGGAGGCTCTTTATCAGCACAAGGATCCGCTGTATTCAGTTCATCCGCGGACCGTGTTCGCACTCTTTGAGAAGAAGTTTATGAGCGCCGCCACACGCTGGAAGTTCGAAGGTGCATGACGGTTCAAGCCCAGCCGCACCAACGGGAAAACACAAGTATTTCTAATCTCTGCTGGATGGCATGCAAAAGCAGCGAGAATCCGAAATCAACAATCAAAAATCAGCAATCTCCTCGGTCACCCATCACCCGTTCCTGTGACATCACTCACTGACCCTCGGGACCCCGCGGTCTAGCCTCGGTTAGCGGATCATTTTGCGCAGGGATGACTGCGTCTAAGCCTGTGCGGAAGGAAGAGTCATGGCCATTAAGAACTCCAAAACCGGGGAAACCGTCCGGAAGTATTCCATCGAGGAATTGAAAGAAGCGGCCAACCTGATGCGTGGGTATGACTTAGTAGCCCTGTGCGCTGCCGGCAGCGGGCATGCAGGCGGCACCCTCTCGATTATGGATATCACGGCTGCCCTCTACCTGCGCGTGGCGGACCACGATCCCCAGAATCCTTCCTGGGAGGACCGTGACCGCATTATCTGGTCCACCGGACACAAGGCGCCCTGCCTCTATCTCGGCCTCGCATTCGCAGGTTTTCATCCTGTCGACGACGTCGTAACTCTGCGCAAGTTGTACTCGCCCTACCAGGGCCACCCCCATTGGATAAAGCTGCCCGGCGTCGAAGCCTCCACGGGTTCTCTCGGCCAAGGTCTCAGTATTGCCGTAGGCATGGCGCTGGCCGGCAAGCTGAACAGCAAGAATCACAAGGTCTTCTGCATCATGGGGGATGGCGAGCAACAGGAAGGGCAGATCTGGGAAGCTGCAATGGAAGCCGCACACTACAAGCTCGACAACCTTATCGGCATTGTGGACTGCAACCGTCTCCAGATCGACGGCAAGGTCTCGGAAGTGATGAACGTCGAGCCACTCGAAGAGAAGTACCGCGGCTTCGGCTGGGACGTAGTCCGCATCAACGGACACGACATGAAGCAAGTAGTCGATACCTTGGAAAATGCCAAGAGAAATGTCGGCAAACCGACGGTCATCCTGGCCGACACGGTTAAAGGTAAAGGTGTGAGCTTTATGGAAGACGTCGCGGGCTGGCACGGTAAGTCGCCCAGCTTCGACGAGATGCAAAAAGCCCTGGCCGAACTCGGCCTGACCCACAAAGTTCCTGTACCTTCCCTGCTCGCAAAAGCGAAGAACTATCAAGCCGTCGTGGAGCGCAAGCTGGAAGCCAAGATGCCCAAGTTCCGCCAGAACTACTGGTGGAACTCCGACGAAACCATGAAAGTGAAGATGGAGCCGACGCGCATGGGCTTCGGGCAATCGCTAGCCGATAACGGTGACGATGAGCGCATCGTGTGTCTCGGCCTGGATATCTCCGGGTCTATCACCATCAGCCAGTTCTACGCCAATAAACCGGAGCGCAAGAAGCGCTGGATCAGCCTAGGCATCGCCGAGCAGTCGGCCACGGCGGCAGCTGCCGGACTCGCAAAAGAAGGGAAGCTGCCCGTGTTCGGGACTTATGGGACGTTTGCCGCTGCCCGCAACCTGGATCAGATTCGCACCTCGGTTTGCTACGGCAACTTCAACGTGCTGATCGCAGGTGCCCACGGGGGTGTTTCCGTAGGTCCGGATGGCGCGACGCACCAGGCACTCGAAGACCTCTTTGCCATGTGCGGCCTGCCCAACATGTCGGTGGTCGTCCCCTGCGACTCAGTAGAGACTCGCAAAGCTACGACCCACCTCCTGCTGAAACATGTGGGACCGAAGTACATCCGGTTTGCGCGCGAAGCGACTCCCATCGTTAGCGACGAGAAGACACCATTCGTGTTTGGCAAGGCCAATGTCATCCGTTTTCGCAAGCAGTTCCCAAACTTCGCCGATGCTTTTCGCACGGTTCTAGCCGCCGATTACAAAGATGAAGCTGAGGACCTCAGTATCATCGCCTGCGGTCCCATGGTCCCTGAAGCCATGCGCGCAGCATGGATCTTGAAGAGGGATTTTGGCTACGAAGCCCGGGTCATCAATCTTCACACCTTGAAACCTGTAGACGAAGCCGCGATCGTCCGCGCGGCCCGTGAAACCGGCGTGGTGGTTACTGCCGAGGAGCATCAGATTGGCGCGCTGGCATGGCGTGTGAGCCACGTCATCACCAGCAACGATCGAATCTACGGACGCCCGGTGATCACCGGAGCCATTGGAGTCCAAGACCGCTTCGGCGATTCCGGTGCTCCCTGGGAGCTGGTCAAAGAATTCGAGGTCAGCGCCGAGCACATCGCGCAAAAAGCCGCCGAGCTGATGGTAGTCAAGAAAGCCCATCAAGTCGCCGAAGAAGAACGCCTGACCACGGCGGTTCACTAACTCTCAGGTAGAGACGCGGCTCGCCGCGTCTCGCTTAAAGCCTTGTCATTCCGAGCTGTCCGGAGCGGTAAGGCGAGGACGGGGCGAGGAATCTGCATTTGCTTTTCTCAACTCGAGAGCCCTGCGCTCCCGTTTGACAGACTCTTTCACCGCCGAGAACACAAGCACTGTCATCCTGAGCGAAGCTTGTGCTCGCGCAACGAGCACAAGCGGAGTCGAAGGACCCCGTGCGCGATTGGCCGACTCATTTCGCAAACAGGCATTTCAGCAGCACGCCTGAGTGAAACCCCTTGCAGCGTCTTTGATCATGCGGGCAAGAACCACAGACGAGGCAAGCCGCATCTCTCCTTTGCGCTGCAATCCCACGAATTCTGCCCGTTGGAGTAACATATCTCTTCGCGATTCCGCCTGGGGTAAGGCGTGAACCGGACATCTGCAAGAATTCCAACCAGAGAGAACCATGAGCAAGAAATTCCGTGTCTTTGCAACTTCCGATATTGGCGAATCCATCGATGTATTGCGCAAACGCGGCTACGACGTTGAAGTCTACGAACAGCCCCAAGCCCCGCCCAAGAAGCTGATCATCGAGAAGGCGAAGTCCGGCGTCGACGGGCTGATCACGACTCTGCGCGACCCCATTGACGCCGAGGTGTTCGAAGCTGGCAAGGGCACATTAAAGGTTGTCGCGCAGATTGCTGTCGGTTTCGACAACATCAATCGCGCCGACGCCAACCGCTACAAGGTCCCCTTCACGCACACTCCCGACGTCCTAACGGAAGCCACTGCGGAATTTGCCTTCTTCATGATGGGCGCTCTGGCACGCAAAATGTGGACGGCTGAGCACCTCACCCGTGACAACCAGTGGGACTACTGGCATCCCTACCTGCCGTTTCTGGGCGACGAAGTAACCGGCAAGACCATCGCCATCATCGGCACGGGCCGTATTGGGTTGGCCATGATCAAGAAGTGCACTGGCTTCGACATGGACATGCTTTGCTACGACCCCGCCTACCAGAATCACGAGTACATCAAGGCCATCCAGGAAATCAAAGACCTCCGCTACGCCCGCGGCGTGACGAGGGAGAAGACCTTCATCAAGTACGTTTCCCTGGAAGAAGCTCTCAAAGAGGCCGATTTCGTCAGCATTCACGTGCCGCTCTTGCGCGAAGGCGAGAGTCCCACGCCTACCTACCATCTCATCAACGAGCGCACTTTACGCTTGATGAAGCCCACCGCCTACCTGATCAACAATTCCCGCGGTCCTGTGGTGGATGAAAAGGCGGTAGTCCGCGCCCTGAAGGAAAACTGGATTGCCGGGGCCGCGCTTGACGTCTACGAAAAGGAACCGCTCCCGGCGGACTCACCCCTGCGCGATCCCGCCATCGCCGACCGATGCCGGCTATATCCGCACTTCGCCAGCGCCGCGCGCATCACGCGCCTGTCAACCGACCCCAATAAGGGCATGGCCGGACGGTGCGTCCAGGGTCTAATCGATGTTCTGGAAGGCAACTACGGCGGCGACGTCACCCGCATGCCTTACGTGGTGAACAAGGAAGCGTTTGCCAAGGCGAGCTAGTCCCCGCTCTTGGCTGCCGACATAGTCAGCTGCTTTTGCAGATAGATGATTTGGCCCAAATGATGATAGGCGTGTCCTGCGCAATTCAGGACCATATCGAACCGGGTCTTCACTGCGGGAGGAACACCTTGCCCGGAAAACGCCCTGGACCAGTCCTCCGGAGTCTGCTTCTTGATCGTGTTGATCACCATCTCGACTGCCTGATCAAAATCCCTCAAGAGGTGCTCTTTTCCTTTGCCAGTGTCCGCAAACTCGCGATCACGATGGCGGACATACCCGGTACCACCGATCTGCGCCCCAATGTAGTAGTTGAGGTTTCCCGTCAGATGCAGCAATAAATTACCGACGCTGTTGCCATAAGGGTACGGCCGCCGCCAAATCTGTTCGGTCGAAAGCAGCCCGACCCACTCGTGGACCTTGCTTCGAACCATTTCGAAATAGCCGGCCAAGCCCGCAGCTATTGTGGAGGGAAGAGTGGACATGACCGTGTCCTTTCACGGCCATGAAGTATAGCAGTGGGTGGAGAAGAGGTACTGCTCAAGATAATGAAGATTTTGCGGAATAAACGAATACGTCCTGACCACTAACTACTACCCACTAGTCACGTTTGCTTCCGTCTCCTTGCTGGCAATCCGTTATGATGAGCAGCAATGTTCACGAAGCGCACCGATTGGAAGCTCACGCCGAACGCCTTTACAGTTGCGCAGCGGGAGATGCGCGCGGCCGGCAGGGAAGTGCTGGACTTGACCGCCTCCAATCCCACCCGCGTTGGCCTGAGTTACGATGCCGACGCAATTCTGTCATCGCTCTCGCAAGCTGAGTCACTGGATTACGATCCCCAGCCGAAAGGTCTGCTGGCGGCGCGAACGGCGGTGGCTGCCTATTATCGTGAACAGCACGATGCTTACGATGTCGATCCTGAGCACATTGTCCTGACCACCAGCACCAGCGAGGCCTACTCCTATATTTTCCGGCTGCTGTGCAACCCACAGGACGAGATCCTGGTGCCCAAGCCCAGCTATCCGCTGTTCGAATTCCTGGCAGACCTACAGGACGTGAAGTTGGTCCCCTACCCGCTGCTTTATGATCATGGCTGGCAGATTGATTTTCCTTCGCTCTACAAGACTGTTGACCATCACACTCGCGCCGTCGTAGTGGTGCATCCTAACAATCCCACTGGTTCGTACGTGCACACCGAGGAAGCTGGTTCGCTCAACAGCTTCTGCCGCGAGTACAACCTGTCACTCGTCGCGGACGAAGTTTTTCTGGACTACGCGCACGATGGCGCATCTCGCGCGACCTTCGCGGCAAACCTGGATGTGCTTACCTTTACCCTAAGCGGCTTATCCAAGGTTTCCGGGCTCCCGCAAATGAAGGTGGCATGGGCAGCTACCAGCGGACCGGAAGAGCACGTCACCCATGCGCTTGCCCGTCTCGAGATCATCGCCGACACATTTCTCTCCATGAACGCTCCGTTGCAGTGGGCCACACCGATTCTCCTGGACCAACGCAAGAATATCCAGCCGATGTTGCTTGACCGCCTTCGCGCAAATCTGGAAGAACTGGACCGCCAGTTGACGAAGCAGGACGCCTGTAAGCGCCTTGATGTCGAAGGCGGCTGGTATTCTGTTTTGCGCGTGCCGGTCACGCAATCCGATGAGGAACTCGCTATCGAGATCTTGAGGGAGTTTTCTGTGCTGGTCCATCCGGGGCACTTCTACGATTTTCCCAGCGACGGCTACCTGGTGGTCAGCTTAATCACGCCAAGCGGCGAATTTCGCGAGGGCATCAGTCGGGTACTGGAATTACTCAATTCATGACTTGCGAGCCAGCGGAGCATCAACGGCAGCAGACAATGATTCTGAAAATCGAGCACGGCGAAATCCGCGAACTGCAACTCAATCGTCCTCCCGCGAACGCACTCTCGCCAGAGTTGATTACGGCGCTAACGAAATCCGTAAAAGCCGCGCAGCAAGACGCAATCCGTGCGCTCGTGCTCTCCGGCAGACCGGGAATGTTCTCGGCGGGTCTGGACATCCCGCTGCTGCTCACCCTCAATCGTTCCGAGATCACTACTCTCTGGCAAAGTTTCTACGAACTCCTGAGGACTCTCGCTTGTTCGCCACTTCCCATAGCGGCGGCCATTACCGGCCACGCCCCAGCTGGCGGAACCGTGCTCACGCTGTTTTGTGACTGGCGCACTGCCGCGGAAGGTGATTGGAAGATTGGGCTCAGCGAAGTGCAAGTCGGACTGCAGTTGCCGCCTGTAATCTACCTAGCATTGCGGAGACTCCTGGGCTCGCGTCAGGCGGAGCGCCTCGCGGTCTGTGGCCTCCTGCTTTCTCCTGCAGAAGCCGCGACCATAGGTTTGGTGGATGAGGTGGTTCCGCTTCCGCAAGTCGTACAGAGCGCTCTCCGCTGGTGCCAGCAAATGCTGTCACTTCCACGCTCTTCAATGGCTATTGTTCGAAAGCAGGCCCGTTCGGATCTGGTTGCCCTCTTCGAGAGAGATCTGGCAACTGAACTCGAAATGGTGTCTGCGAACTGGTGGAATGACGAGACCCAGTCTTTCCTTCGCTCTGTTGCGGAACGACTAGCAAAGAAGAAAACCTAGTTTGCGGATGTTCCCCTACTTTCTTTTTTTTGTGATTCCTGTCATCTCGATTTTCTAAATTCTTCCATTCTTGTCATTCCGAGCGTAGCGAGGAATCTCGGTTTCGAAAAATGGTTAAGCATTGACCCAGTCTCAATTCCCGTCCCGAAGGGACGGTCGCAATCACCCCTTCACCAGAAACGGATTCGTCTCGCGTTCCTGCCCGATTGTGGTCAGTTCCCCGTGCCCCGGAATCACAATCGTGTCATCGGGTAACGCGAGCACGCTTTCATGCAGTGAGTTGATGATCTTCTTGAACGACCCGCCGGGCAGGTCCGTGCGTCCGATACTTCCGGCAAACAGGGTATCGCCTGCGATCAGCTTCTTCTCCCCAGCAAAGTACAGGCAGATACTGCCTTCCGTGTGTCCGGGCGTGTGCAGCACAGTCGCGGCCAGCGACCCGGTCTTCACCACATCATCCTGGCCCAGACTATGATCGATTTCGATTTTCCCCGGCGGAGCCATTCCCACCCACGCCGCCTGCGCGTCCATCATCTTCAGCAAGGTGGAATCATTCTGGTTCAAGAGGATGGGCGCGCCGGTGGCCTGCCGCAGCTTCATCGCCCCACCTACGTGGTCAATGTGGGCATGCGTGATGACAATCTGTCTAACCTGCAAGTTATGCTTGCGCACCAGGGCCAGGACATCCTCGACATCGTCCCCCGGATCAATGACGATCCCTTCGCGCGTTCCCTCATCGCCAATGACCGAACAATTGCATTGCAGTGGGCCGACGGGCAGGATTTCGTGGATCATTGGCTAATTGTAAATGCTGACGCCAGCAAGAAGCTTCAGCTCTCAGCTCTTAGCTTATTTTTCAAAATGCGCCGACCTCATGCCACCCCAAAGAAGAGGCCTCCTTGCAGGAGGCTTCTTGAAAAACTGAGAACTGATAGCTGATAGCTATTTCTGTGCTGGCGTCGCCGGCTTCTGCGCTGGCGCTGCGGGCTGCGACTTGTTTTGCTCTGTCTTGACTCCCGAGAGCACCGAACTGGCCGCTGGCCGGCGGGCCACGATAATGGACAGCGTGATCGAAGTCACCATAAAGATGACGGCCGACCACGTAGTGGCCTTGGACAGAGCGCTGGCCGCGCCCCGCGGTCCAAAGGCGGTTTGGCTTCCCATGCCGCCGAAAGCCGCCGCGATGTCGCCGCTTTTGCCGCTTTGCAGCAATACAACGACAATAATGAAGAAGCAAACAATAATGTGAACGATGGTAATCAGTGTAATCATGCTTTCAGCAACCGCAGACCGGCACTCGTGCCAGCCCTTTCTTATCTCCTAAAAATGAGTCGGATGGTGCGGAAGGGGCGATTTGAAAAGTCCTTCCCACGCATCCTCAACGACTTGCAGGGAACTTGGACGCCCTGTTTAGCTGTTTACACAGTATAAGGCACGCTTAATGGACTGTAAACGGACTGTGGATTCCACCACAGCGAAAGCCTCCCCTGAAATGTTGTAGCTCGCCAAAATTCAAAACGCACCTCGAAGGTGGCCCTGAACAGAGTGTCCCGACCCGAGATGGGTTGAGTCGGTGGGCGCAGATGCTGAGTCGCAGCCAGCTGCTCCTTATTAATGACCGAAGAGCCGACGCTCGTCCCACGAGGTGTAAGGCAGTGGAAATCGGCGGATCTCAGGCACCGCGCGGTCGTAGCGATGGTGCAAGCCGCCCAATCGCGCATGGCAGATCACCGTACCGGTGGCCGCCGAACGGATTCTGCGGCCAGGGGTTTCCTTGCGGAGGCCAAGATGCGCGCGGTCATCATGATAATAAGACGCGTATGCGGAAAGAAGCCGCTTGAGATGGCGCTCGTTCAGGGCGATGATGTGGTCGAGCAGATCGCATCGGCAATTGCCCACCCAGCGTTCCGCAACTCCGTTTTGCCAGCGGCTTTGGATGGAGGTTTGCAGGCCAGTGATTTGTAGGGAGCGAAGGGCAGCGGGTACTTCCAGGCCGTATTTTTGGTCGTGATCGAAGAGCAGGAATTTCGGGGCTGATTCGTAAGGAAAGGCTTCTGTTAGCTGTTGGACGATCCAACTGCTGGTCGGATGCCGAGTGACGTTGAAGTGCAGAATCTGGCGCCGGTCATGGCTAATAATAAAGAAGCAGTACAGCAGCTGGAAGGTGACCGTGGGGAGCGTGAAGAAATCCATGGCAGCGATGGCTTCGCGATGATTGCGAGGAAAGGCCTGCCAGCGTCGGGCCAGTCCTGGATTTCGGGGCGCTCGCTTGATCCAACGGGAGATGCTTGGCTCGGATACATCGAAGCCCAGCAGGAGGAGCTCGCCGTGAATCCGAGGAGCACCCCAGGTCGGATTGTCTGTCGCCATTTGGAAGATGAGATCCCGGATCTCCTGGGATAGCTTCTTCCTTCCGACTCGCTCTTTCACCCTGGAGATCAGACTCCAATACTTGCGGAAGCCGGCACGGTGCCAGCGGACCACGGTCTCCGGCGTGACGAGGATGAGAGAACTCTTCCAAGCGGACCAGAACCGGTGCGCGAGCACCCAGAAGAGTTTGTCCAGGGGGCTGACCTTTGGTTTGCGGTGCTGCAAGCTGTTGATTTCACGGCTGGCCCGAATTTTGGTGAATGACAGGTCCGGGGAGATTGTCAGGCAACCTTCCTACACTTTCCTCAACCCGCCGATTTGCTATGACTGTTCTCCATGTTCCGCTTCTTCCGGCTGTGGTTAGGACTACTGGCTCGTTGCTTTCGTTCGCATCGCACACTGCTCTTGGAGAACTTGGCGCACCGGCAGCAACTCACCGTACTGAAACGCAATACGTCGGGCGCGGATCAGACCAAATTAGGCCGCCGTAATCAATCCCAGCCGTTGATGGGTTTTCAAGCATGTGCGTGATGCGTGATCGCGGTCACTCCATTTCGAATGCGACGTAGTCCATTCCTTCACTACGTTCGATCTGCAACACCACCGCGGCACCGGCATCGAATGAGCCAATCTCTCTCTGGAGCTCCGCCAGACTGAGAATCGGTTTCGTGTTAATGGCATGGATCACGTCCCCGGGTCGCAAGCCAGCATCAACTGCGCGACCATAAGTGGTGTTGGCAACTACAATCACTCCCGATCGGATCCGCAATTCCGGTAACAGAGCTAAAGTGTGATCATCGACATCGATGGCGAGAACCCCGATCTTGCGAACCAGGTTTTTCTGCGGGTCAACGAGGTCGAGTAACCGGTCCACATCGTGCTTCTGTGACAAGACAGGTACTCGAAGTGTGATTCTGCCAGCTCCGCGCAGAACCTCCAATGTCATCAGTTCATCGGTAGCGTGCAGATACAAGCTGCCGGCCAGCTGTGGAAGCGAGCGAATCTGCTTGCCACCGACTGCCAGCACGACATCGTTGATCTTCAGTCCGGCACTCTCGGCAGGTGCACCGGGCCTGACGTCGACGATGACCACGCCATCCGTGACCGGCAGTTGTAAGCCTTTCGCGAGCAATGGCGTGATCGTTTCAGATGCCGCGCCAATCTCGCTACGATCCACGTGGCCAAATTTCCGCAGCCGGTCGAAAACGAAGCTCACGACTCTAGAAGGAATTGCAAAACCCAGCCCCTCGCTCCCTCCACTGGCGGACACAATGAACGTATTGATACCAAGCAGGTATCCGTCAACGTCAATGAGGGGACCACCACTATTGCCGGGGTTGATCGGCGCGTCGGTTTGGATGAACACCATCGGCAGCTTCGGATCAGGTTGACGATCCACGGCACTGACTACGCCCATGGTGACGGAATTGCCGAGTCCTTCGGGATTTCCCAGTGCAAGCACGAGCTGTCCCTGGTGGATCGGATGTTTCGGATCGAGCGGTAGATAGGGCAACCCTGTAGCAGCAATCTTGAGCAGAGCAAGGTCCGTGTCTTTATGTAGACCCACGAGGCGGGCGATGTAGCTAGCCTTCTCTGCCCCGCGCTCTTCGGTGTCTTTGGAGTGAACGGTTGCAATCACTTCAATACTCTGCGCGTTCGAGACAACATGAGCGTTGGTGATGATGTAGCCCTCGGGATCAACAATGACGCCAGATCCGAGCTTGATCTGGCGTCCGACTAATGCTGTCCTGGTCCCCTCGCTATCGTCGACAGGCCCAAAGCCGGTGACCAGCACCTCGACAACGGCCGGCGACACCTTCGCCACAAGGGTCTCCAAGGAAGCATTCAATTGCTTCAGAAGATCTGTTTGGACACCAGACTGCCCTGCTTTCTGCCGATCGAGCTGGGTGCCGTAACTGCCCGTCATGTTCGAGAGTTGCGCTTGTGCGAAAGCCTCTCCCGCTAGCAGCAGACAGACGCAATATGTGGACATCCGCAACGATGACGTTACTCGATGATCGCGGCGCTTCAAGGACAGGGCTACCCTCCGAGACAAACACTTCATTTCTTCTCCAAGACTACGTTGTGCGGGCTGCACGCTTCTTCAGGATTGCTATGTTGGCCTCCAGCGTGTGCATAGCAGTTATTGCTGTGGCCGGCAGCCCGATTAAGGAGCTGCTGCTCCTGACCTGCATTCCGAGGTGGCGTATTGCCACCCCGCTGCCAGCTCAAAAGTCACCGCAGCAAGGATTCAGCCCCTTCGATCGTTTCAAAGCGCGTGAGAATCTCCGGCTTGATCTGCTTGGAAGCTTGCTCGATGGCTGCAGCTTCTACGCGTAAATCACAAAAGGTCGAGAGCAACGCCAGATTCTGGCCGGGATCTCGTACGAGGCCCTCGAAGGTCACCTCCAACGCACGGTGTTTCAACATGGTTACGTGACGACTTGCTTGTTCAACATATTCTCTCCAGAGAGCAAATCCCGCCTCAGGAGAATCACAACGCAAGCTGCGCACAAATCCACCACGTTTAGGCCGAATCCAGTGCAAGAATCGCAAACTACGATAAAAATGCTGAACGCGACATTCCTCTCGTCCTCGTCGACGCAAGCTGAGCGCAACATCAATACCGGCCCGGTGCAGGTGAATCACCTTCGCCTGTGGAAAAATATCCAGCCAGAGCGGCAGGGTGAAGGTGTTGCGCGGATCCTTCCAACCCCAAGGACGCGATAACCCGGTGATCTGCCAGTGGCGCAGGTACTTCCTCCAACCGAGATACGATATGGCCCGGGGCGACTGCAGCAGATAGCGCCGGATGTAGTCAGTGGTCCTTCCCCGGACTTCAGGATTCTCCAGCAGATAGCGGATCGGGGCGGGATTATCCCATGCACCCCCCGCTTGCGTAATGAGCCATTCATTGATCTGTTGGAAGAACTTGGCCTCGTGATTTTCATCCTGCCTCTTGCCAAGAAAAAGACCTAGAGACTCGAGCAGCCGGCAGAGCAGGGTCGTGCCCGACCGATGCATGCCAAGAATGATGATAGGGGGATATCCTCTGCAAGCTCCCAACGTGCGTTTTTGCAGCTGGATGTCCTTCTTTGTCGAGTAGAAGCGCGCCATTACTCCCAACGCTCTCAATGAGATTGAATCATCTGCCTGGGTCTTCGACTGACATCGACGAACTGCAGTCGTGATCCTTCCATATCTCAGATATGCATCGTCCAAAACAAACGACTGCCAATGCCACTCCGACTAGTGGCAGTATGAAGAAAGCAATCATTACTAGAGGCCTGAGGAAATCTCCCATCGCAGTCACAAAATGCCCTGAATCGCACCGCAGCTACAGCCCAGCCTGAAAGAAAGAGCGCCAACAGCGATGAAGTTATAGAAAGGTCGACAAGAAGGATTCGGCATAGCTCCCGCCATGATCAACAAAAGCAGATTCTCAACTGAAAGCTCGTAAAGGTGTGTAAAGAGTCGGTCAAACCTGGTAAAGCTTCGTAACGGTGCCATCAGCCAGAAGGTTCGGGCGATTTCGAGTAATGCATCATAGCCTGTGAGCGGCTTCTCAGAGTTTGTGTCTGGAAGCGCGCGGTTTAGCGACCTTGCTAGGTCTGATGTGACGGCTGCTCGGAATAGGTTGCACTCGGTATTTGTAAAATTGCATCAAGTTTTCCGGAAATCCGCACTTTCACTCCCAGTTGTCTGGTAAGCCACTGTGCCCATCGCGACATCGGGCGATCCGATCCGCCACGGCCCAGCACCAAGAAGCTTTCCCGTGGCACCCCCGCACAAGCTTGGATCAGCGCCGGCAAACTTAGGTCCGGCACGGAGTTCACCGAAGAAGAAGCGGCTGTTTTTCCAGCAGATCAAGGAGAAAGGCAGTCCAGAAACTTCAGGAGGTATATCACCTGGCTCCCGCAGTCGCTTAGAAGCACCAACGGGTTGCCAGGCAACCTTTTCACGTTCGGCACGGATCAGACCAACTTAGATCCGCGCTGAAATCCAGGCAATATTTGTGCACTCGACACAAGCGTGTCTTTGCCTGGACTGGTTTCCTGGTGGCTACCATCAATTCGGAGCTCCCAACGTGAATCGATTGACGTGGCTGGTCTGTGGGACGGTTCTCCTAATGAGTCCACACAAGCTGCTGGCCCAGCATCGAGGAGGGCATGGCGCAGGTACAGGGCGCCCTCCGACTGGGGTATCCAAGACTGACGACCTGAAGGACTTCAATCGGGCTGTTGCGCTCCAAGCCACCCCAGACCAGGTGATCCAGTTCCAACGGTTGACCAAGAGCACTCAGGCTGCCCGAAAAGGCGCGCACGATCTTCTGCAGCTTGCTGAAAACGCTAGCAAACCTGATTTGTTCCACTACGTTAATCCCTTAACCAGCGCGGTGGAAGAAGCTCAGATTGACAATGAGCAATTCTTGCAGAGCTTTTCAGCGATGCAGAAGGCGGGATTAAAAGATGTCACTAAGAAGCTGGGAAAAGCGAATTCCGATGTCACGAAACAGAGCAAGGCTCTTAGCCGGGGAGTAGGACACTCGGGGATCGACGGCAAGCAGATCGCCGGCGTCGTAGAAAGACTCGATAAGGCACTCAGCGATTTCCAGACCAAGCAGCTTGCCGTTGGAAGTGAGATGGGGATTCAGGGCGAGGGAAGCTCTCAATGACCAGAGTGGTGATCAGACAACGACATGTCGGCGACTCTATCGCGTTTTACGCGCCAGCCCTGAAGTAGTTCCCCTGCACCTGCTAGTGGTATTGCTGAGAGATCGTGAGTCTATCGTCGCACCGTTTCTTATCGCTTTGGAAGTGAATCGAGAGGAGCTTCTGCTCGAGGCCCAACATCAGCTCGACAATTTGGCAGAACACCGAGCCAATAGTGGTTCGGAGCCTCTGCCATCTTCAAGTACCACAAAGACTTTGGAGCAGGTACTGGTCGAAGCTGTGGCATTGAGCGATGCGCATGTCGCGCCAGAACATCTGCTACTTGGAATCTTCAAGCAGGTCGGAGATCCCGCGCAAAGATTATTGGAACGCGCGGGCATTAACCGTACCTCGGCCCTGAAAGCGCTCACGGTCATCCGCGGGGGGCCAATTCCGGAACCACAGATCAGCGAGCCCCGCTATAAAGCTCTTGATCGATATGCGCGCGATCTGACTGAACTAGCACGTCACTCGAAGCTGGACCCTGTAATAGGTCGTCACCGCGAAATCCGACGCGTTATCCAGGTACTTTCACGCCGGACCAAGAATAACCCTGTCCTCATCGGCGAACCGGGGGTCGGCAAGACTGCCATTGTCGAAGGCCTCGCGCAACGTATTCACGCACTCACATCGAATTGTGATTCATATCACTGCGTCCACTCTGGCCGGAGGTGTGTAGTATTGGTCGTTCATCAGACCAATCCCCATGGCCTCCTCGGCCAAAGTCGAATTTGAGCCGACTCGCAGGGTCAAGGCCTACGAAGAAGTCGCCCAGCAAATACAGCACAAGATTCTGCATGGACTAAGCCCTGGCGACCTTCTTCCGCCTGAACTCCAACTCGCTCAGAGCTTCTGCGTTAGCCGCGGCACGATCCGCGATGCTATTCGCGGCCTGGAACTCATGGGGTTGGTCGATCGGCACCAAGGCAGAGGCACGACTGTCCGCAGGCTCACGGCGGAGTCACACAGGGATCCTCTATCCGCGGCACTGGTGCAGCAGCGATATAAGGTCAAGGAACTCCTGGATATCCGCAAGATCCTCGAACCGGCACTGGCACGAAGGGCCGCAGCTCACGTCACCGCTGCTGAGATTGACGAGTTGGAGCAGATACTGCGTCGTCAGGAAGAGAAGGTCCAGCGGCACGAACTGGCCATCGAGGAAGACTGTGCGTTCCACTACAACATTGCCATGGCCGCGGATAATGGCGTGGTTCTCAAAATCCTCGACATACTCATGGACTTGCTGCGCGACACCCGCGAGCAGTCGTTGCAGACAGAAGGGCGTCTGGAGAAGTCGCTCGCAGGGCACCACCGAATCTTTGCTGCTCTTAAACGGCGTAATGAACGCGCCGCCGAGGCCGCCATGCGCCGACACCTAGAGGAAGTCGAAACGATCGTTCAGAAAAACCTAAAGACGTAGCTTCGCAAGAATGGAGGTCGGAATGGGCCGTTTATTCGCGGTCGCACTCATCTACCGGGGCGTTTTCCAGAAGACGCTTGCCAAGAACATATCACGCGGAATCGTCCTGGCCGCACACAACGAAGGCAAGCTGGGGCTGTCATTCGGACGATACGGCGACAGCCCGGAGCGCAACGGCATACCGGCCAAGAGCTTTGCCATCGTCGCCACCGACGGGCGGACGCTCGAGGCTGGAATGGCGCAGTACGAGCCGAAACAGCTCGACATCACGGTCGTCCTGGACGACACACTCTGCAAGGGAGCCGAGTCGTGGGCCTGGTACGGGTTGAAACCTGCGCACCAAGCGCTGAAACCCGGCGGAACACTCGTCGTCGTCTCCCGCCAGGAGCCGGCGGAGCTGCTCAAGCAGATCCATCATCGCGAAGAGCCGTACAAGCTTGGAGTGGTGAAAGGGATTACCAGCTTCTCGGGGATGTGGGTGTACAAGGACGACCACACCGATGTACGCATTCTCGGCGCCATCGCCAAAGCACTGCCGGAGCTGTTCAGCCTGGCCTCGCTCGAGAAGTACATCTCGGAAAAACTCAAGAATGAACTCAAGTTGACCTCTGCCCGCGCTGCCTTCGAACGCTTTGGAGCGATCGATGTCGCGTCGGGGCAGGGGAAGGGAGAGGCTCCAGTCCATTACGACCTGATCGGCTGGAAGAAGATGCGGGACGGGGTCTCCATCAAAGGCCAGCCGCAAGGTGGGCCATTCGCCGACCCCGTGACGAAGGAGGTCGGGGGGTTCCGTCCGGCTCGTAATGAGTTGTTCAAGAAGTACTCGACGCGCACGATGCGGCCCGTCGTGAATTTCTCGACCTGCACCAAGTGCACCCTCTGCTGGCTGAATTGCCCGGACGGGTCCTTCGATGTCACCCCGGATGCGACTTATGACGTCAACCTCGAATCCTGTTGTGGCTGCGGCATCTGCGAGGCGGTGTGCCCAGTCTCGAACTGCATCACGATGGTCCCGGAAGCGGACTTTCATGACAACACCAGTCAATGGATGAAGTTCAGGGCTGACAAAGAGGCCTACCTGAAATCGCTCCAGGTCATTAAGCCAACGGCCGATCGCTCGCATGGCTTCCGTTATCGCGGCCAATACAAGGAACAGATCCCGGCGGCGCTGGAAGTCGCCAAGAAAGGCTAGCCGAGGAGGAGATTGACATGGCAACTCTCACAGTACCTGTAGAAGAGAAGAAGAAGACCGAGGAAGCCCTGATTACCGGAGCTGAAGCCATTGCGGTCGCCTGCAAGCTGGCCAACGTGGACGTAGTCACGGCTTATCCGATCCGGCCTTATGACACAGTCATGCAGTACATCAGCCAGCTCGTCGCCGACGGCGAGATGGACTGCGAATACATCGTGGCGGAAGGCGAGCACTCGCAGTTCGAGATCGTGAAACACGCGTCGGTATGCGGCGCCCGTGTGTTCTGCGGGTCGAGCGGCGTGGGCTGGATGTACGCCATGGAGGCGCTGACCGTCACTCCCGCCCTTCGCGTACCGATGGTGGCGATGGTCGGCAATCGAGCACTGGACGACCCCGGGGCATTCGGCGTCGAGCACAATGACGCCCTAGCGGTCCGTGATCTGGGCTGGCTCCTGACCTGGGTAGACAGCGCGCAGGAAGCCCTCGACACCGCTCTCATCGCCTACCGTGTGGCCGAGGACCCGGAGATGCTCGTGCCCTGCGCCCTCAGTTGCGACGGAGCGTTCCTGACGCACTCGCAATCCCTGGTGAACATCCCCACGGCGGAACAGGTCAAGAAGTTCCTGCCCCGCTACAACCGCGGCGAGCTGCTGCTCCATCCCGACAACGTGATCTCGGTGGCCCCACAGGTCAACGAAGACTGGGTCATGGAGATCCGCCGGCAGAACTTCGCCATCACCGAGCGTACGCCGGACATCATCCGCAAGGTCTATGCCGATTTTGAGCAGATCTTCGGGCGCAGGTATGGCAACCCGTTCTTCGAGGAGTTCATGACCGAGGATGCCGACGTGGTCCTGGTCGGGATGGGGACGATGTCAACCCCGATGAAGGTGGCCATCCGCAAGATGCGCGAAGAAGGCAAGAAGGTCGGCTTCGTGCGCCTGCGCTGGTTCCGTCCCTTCGTCGGGCCGGAGATCGCCAAGTGCCTGGAACGCTTCAAGGCCATCGGCGTGGTGGACCGCGACTTCTCGTTCGGCTCTCCGAACCTGAGCGGCGTGGTCGCCACCGAGCTGCGGTCGGCCATGTATACCGGCGCCGCGACCCGGCCGCCGGTCCTGGGCTTCATCTGCGGCCTCGGTGGGCGAGAAGTCACTCTGGCCGACGTGGAGAACATGACCGACATCACCTTCAGCGCCGCGCAAGGCAAGGCGCAACCATTGACGCAATGGATCGGGCTGCGAGGCTGACGCCCAGGCGCGCCTTCCCAAGCCGGAAAGGACAAGATCATGAGTAGTTTCGTAGATACCAAACCAACCCAGAACTTGGAAGCCTTCAAGGGAGTGAAGAAGGTTCCCCACAACGAGTACTACACCTCCGGTCATCGCACCTGCCAGGGCTGCGAATCGGCGCAAATGATGAGGCTGTTGGCAAAAGCTGCAGGTCCGCGGACCGTCATCCTGGGCAGCACGGGGTGCATGTACGTGGCCAACACCTCGTACTACGCGACGCCATGGGGCGTGCCCTGGATGCACACGCAACTGGGCAGCGCCGGCTCCGCCGCTCTGGGCGCGGCCGCTGCTTTCCGGGCGCAGATGCGGAAAGGCGAGATGAAGGACGAGCCCATTAACGTGATTGCCTACTGTGGCGACGGTGGTGGTGCCGACATGGGCCTGAACGCCATCTCGGCGACCATGACCCATACCGACTACAACCTGCTCATCCTGCTGTACGACAACGAGTCTTACGCCAATACCGACATCCAGATCTCGGGGACGTCGCCCTATGGCGTGAATACCTCGTTCAGCACTCCGGGCAAGAAGAAGCGGATCATGCATCACCGCTGGAAAAAGAACGTGGCCCCGCTGATGCTGGTCGGCCATCCGACCTGCAAGTACGTAGCCACGATCTCGACGTCCTACCCGCTGCAGGCGATGAACAACGTCCGCAAGGCGCTCTCCATCGGCGGGCCGACCTTCATCCATTGCCTCAATCCATGCCCCAAGGGTTGGGATTTCGATCCGGTGCAGGCCTTCGAGCTCGGTGAGCTCGCGGTGAACACCGGTATCTGGCCCCTCTATGAGGTCACCGAAGGCAAGCTGAAGCTCTATGGCAAGACCGAGCAGATCGCCAACGGCAGATTCAAGCGTCTGCCAGTCCGCGCTTACCTGCTGAAGCAGGGGCGCTTTGCGCACTTCACCGACGATGACATCGATTACTTCCAGAGCAAGATCGATGAGATGTGGAACAAGTGGCTGGTTCCCGGAATCATCCCGCTCCAGCAGGAACTCGACGCAGACAATCCACCCGCCCTGTGAGGGGCGGGTGTTTTTGGTGTGCCGAGCAGGTTCGATAGCTTGGAGGTGCAAGTCCTCTTCACAACGTGATGGACGTGAAGTGATAGCGAAGCGCAACGGTGAAATTACACTCGCCGCGAGGCGGGGCCGGAAAGAAGCGTGGAGCAAAGACGCGAGCCGATGAACAAGAACCGGATACGAGGCCTACGGTGGCGGGCGAGCGAGCCAATGATTGCGAAGCCCATATCCATCAAGCGCACTGGTGGTAGATCCGGCGGGTGTGCGTCGAATGCGGTCGAACTTACCTCGGGAGATCTGCGACATGTCACGGAATCGTGACTGAGGGTGAAGCGATTCATCCTGACCGTGCCGCAGAAGTCCTATTAAAAGGGATGTCAAGTGAAAAACACTTCTCCCTGCCGGAACACCAGAAATATTTTCCGGCATCCAGCCCCCTCGTGATAGTGCCGACACTTCTTCTTTAGCTGCTTGACCGTTCAGCCCGGTCGCGGGGCGGCCCTGTAAGCCGC
>DASQIH010000190.1:0-6383 GCA_035631655.1 Terriglobales bacterium | reverse complement strand
GCCGATAACGTCGCTGTCCGCCACGCGCACGATGGCGAACGGCGCCGCTGTGCCGGCATCTCTCCAGGCCAAGGCGGTATCGACATAGCGGGTTGCCTCGGCTTTGCCCTGCGGAACCGGACTCCACAGGTAGAGAGAGGGCTCAACCGCGGCGGCGGTAGCTAGCCCGTCGATGTGGCTGTGATCGAGTGGTTCGAGACGAACATGCGCGCCCTGTAGTCCAAAATCTTCCGTTCTCATGGCTTTCACTATGCAATGGGCCTCCATGTGGCCGCAACCGAGCTGGGGACAAATCGTCGGCAACTCTTTTGTGATCACATTGTGACCAGTTGCTCATCGCCCGCCCCACGGCGGATGATAACCATTCACCAGAGCCCAATTCTGTTCTTGGCGACCTATCAAAGCCGAGGTCAGGGATCCAGGAGAAACCTTGCTGGTGGAAGTCATGGACGCAGGTCACTCACCCTGGGGCACACAAACCTGATATTGACACGTCATTTACACGAACTGTACAGTTTAAACAATTGAACCGGAGAGTATATGGATGACGCTATTGTAGTCAGTGCATTACACGCACGCGCGAATTTCGGTAAACTTCTTCGACGTGTGGAGGATGAGGGCCGGTCCCTGGTCATTGAAAAGCGGGGCAGCCCACGGGCTGTCCTACTCAGCATCAGGGATTATGTACGTCTGGCAGTCCCTGAACCGGAGGTTCTTCGAATTCTCGGCAGGGAATCCAAGCGCAAGCGGACTGATAAACTCAGCTCAAAACGAGTCGATGAGGTCATCAAAGCGGCGCGCCAGTCCAAGAGCCGATGATCCCGCTTCGGCTCGTCCTTGACACAAATGTGGTGGTGTCGGCGGCGCTCAAGCCGGAAGGATTACAGCGGACCGTTTTCTTGCTCGCCATTACAAAGCCAGCTCGGTGGTATGTCTCAGACGCGATTCTGTCGGAATACTCTTCGGTTCTAGCGTACCCCCAGCTTAAGATTCGGAAACGTCTCAGGCAACCGTTCCTTCAGCTGATTTGGAAACATTCTCGCGCGGTCGTTCCCTCGCGCTTGCCTCAGGTCACAACCGATCCCGCGGACAACATCTTTATCGAATGTGCTGACGCCGCACGCGCAGACTACCTGGTGACCGGCAACCAACGTCATTTCCCGAGGTTCTGGAAGAGCACAAAAATCATAAGCTCTAAGGAATTTCTCAATCTCATATCTCCCCACCTGATCAAGTGAAAGCTGAGACGTTGTGGCAGAGCCTCCGCTCTACGGTCAGAACTGTAGTTTGGTCGCAAACTGAATCTGCCGCGAGGAGCCAAAGTCTCCTGTTGGGAACCGTGTGCTGCTAATCACTCCGAACCTGCTGTTTCCCACCGTAAGATTCGGGTTGCCAAAATTGGCCTGGTTGAAAACATCGAAAAACTCGGTGCGGAACTGTAGATTCAAACGCTCCGTCAGCTTGGTGTCTTTCACGATGGAGAAGTCAGTATTCACGAAGCCCGGACCCGGAATTGAATTACGTCCGAAATCGCCGAAGTGGCACGTGGTTGGAACCTTGGAGTTAGTGCAGGGCACAACGAAATTCTTTGGGCTGCTGAACCATTCCCCCGGACGCCCGGTCGCAGAAACAGGGCTCAGGATATCAGGCCGCAAAGTGCCATTGCCGGTGGTGCCGGTAAAACTGCTGATAGATGTTATGACATTGAGCGGGTTGCCCGTCTGTGCCTGGGTGATCAAGCCAAATTGCCACCCTTTTAGGAGGCGGTTCTTCTGGAATGGTAACTGGTAGAAGCCGCTGATGACGAACCGATGCCGCACATCGAAGTCGGAGAGCCCGCGATTATTCGCGATATCGAAGCTGTTTTGGATCACGAACGTCCCATTCTGCGAGTTGAGGGAATTGTCGTCGATTGACTTGGAGTAGGTGTATGTCGCCAGAAATTGCAGTCCGCGGGAAAGGTGCTTGTCCAGGGTTAGCCAAAGTCCGTTATAGATGGAATTGGCATAGCTATCATTCTCGACGATGTTGCCGAGCGTCGCGCCAGGCCGGAATGGGCTCGAGTCCGAGAGAGCCGGGAAAGGGCGTACTAGTTTTCCGTTCACCAGTTCAAGCTGGTTGCGATTGAGCGTGATCCGCAGGTGCGTCCCTTTAGAACCGATGTAACCTATCTTCAATGCCATCGTCGGCGTGATCTCCTGCTCAATATTCAAATTCCACGACTGAACGTACGGATTGTCGAAGTTCCGATTAATAGCGCTGGGCGCCAGACCCGATGGCCCGGCAACGGTAGCGGCATTTACCAGCGAAAGGCCCGCGGCAGTGGACGTCAAGGGCTGCGAAAAGGGCGGATTGCTGTTCAGACCGGTAACCGCGTTAGTCACTGGCTGGTCGGTCAGAATGGCGTAACCGGATCGAATAATGGTCTTTCCGTTCTTGAATGCATCCCATACAAAGCCCAACCGGGGCTGGAAGTTCTTGTTGTTGGTGTGGAACACCTGGCCAAAGCCCGGCGCTCCGATCTGTTGCAGAGTCACCGTGGCCGGATCGAAGACCGTGAAACGGTTATCCGCTTCGGAGGGGGTTGAGTTCCAGTCATAGCGCAACCCGATCTGCAGGGTGAAGTTCGGCGCCCATTTAAAGCTGTCCTCGACGTACGCCCCGTAAGCGGGCACCAGAATTCGGTCCGCAGACGTGCCCAGGAATCGGAAGGAAGTAGCGGAGTCAGCGATGAAGCTTGCAACGTTGGCGAAACTAAAGAAGGTCGTGTCCTGCGCGAAATTGTTGTTGTAGCCCCGCCGCATCTCGCCGCCAAACATCAATGCATGGCGACCATGCAGGTAGCTCACCGTATCGCTGAGAACCGCGGTGGTATCGCCGCGTCCCTGCGGGAACCCGGAAGGCCCACCGATATCGAGAGCAAAGCCTCCAACATCAATCTGCGCCAGCCCAATCGCGGCGTTGACACCGCTGTTGATGTTGAAGTCGGTCGAGTTCAGGACCCGATTGGGTTGAAAGGTGATGTGAAGACGGTTGTAGCCTAGCCGGATCGTGTTGGTGAGGTTTGGCCCGAAAATATGGTCCTCGTTCAAGGTCATGATCTGGCGCCGTGAGTGCCGGGTATCGCCCCAACCAGGCAGCGTATTTCCTTGCAGAGTCGGTTCCTGCCGCAGGTCCTGCTGCAAAACGTAGTAGCCGTGCAAACGATCATTTTTCGTCACTGTGACATCGATATCAGCGGTCCCTTGATCAATATTCACGGGCGCGGTGGCCGAACCCAGGAATATGGGATTCCCAAGCGGATCGACAGCATTGGCCCCCGGAATCAAAGGAATGAGTTTCTGTATTGCCGCGTCGCCGCTAGCCAGAGCTTGTGTGCGCTGCGCATCACTGAGCACTACGCTGTCGGTATTCAGGCCCTGGCGCTGGCGCAGTCCTTCGTAGCTCAGGAAGAATTGGGCCTTGTTCTTCACGATGGGTCCGCCCACCGCCGCTCCGAAGTTGTTCCGCTTGAAGGGAGCCTTCGTGGCGGCAAAATAATTTCTTGCGTCGAGCTTATCGTTGCGGATCCACTCGAAAGCTTCGCCATGGAAATCGTTGGTGCCGGAGCGGGTTGCAATGTTGACGATGGCTCCTGAATTGCGGCCATACTCTGCGCTGTAGGTGGAGTTATCAACCTTAAACTCGGCAACGGTGTTGATCGAGGGTTGGAACGTGATCTGGTTCTGGACGATATCGTTCAGGTTGATACCGTTGATCATGAAGTTCACGGTGTCTTCGCGCTGGCCTGCGGTATTGAAGGCAAACGATCCCTGTCCGCGCAGTGGGAAGGTGAGAAAACCGTTGGCAGGCGGGGTGACAGTGCCTGGAGTGAGCAGGCTCAGATCCACAAAATGGCGGCCATTCAGGGGAATCTCCTGTACCGTCTTTTGATCGATGACCTGGCCCATGGTAATCGTACCCGTGTCAATAACCGGAGCCTCGCCGGACACAACCACCTCCTCCGTCGTGGCTCCGAGCGCCATCCTGAAGTCCTGCTCCACTGTTCGGCCAACTTGGAGGACCAGGCCGGTTACGGTCTGGAGGCGCATGCCGGGCGCCTGTACCTGGACGTCGTAGGTGCCTACGGGCAGCGCCGCCAATTCATAGATGCCGGAAGCGTTGGTCTTCGTCGTGTACCTCGCGCCGGTGGCCGCGTTGTGCGCGGCGACTTCCGTGTTCGCAACCACGGCTCCCGAGGGATCTGTCACCGTGCCACGAAGAGTGGCAGTAGACTGAGCAAATGCGGAGATGGCCAGCGAGATTGAGAGGAAGAGAAGGATAGAGCTTGAAGACTTCTTGGGCCAGCTTAATCCGTGCATAGTGGCCTCCGTTCGGGATGAATAATTTACACCGGAAATAGCGGTTCGTGTTGAAATATCCAACTCGTCCTTCTGGCGCGATGGCAGAAGCGGCGGACAGCAAGAGATGCTCGGCTGAGCCTGGCTATCCTCAATTGCCCATTGTGGGGAGGTGTGGAATGGACAAATTCAGTGGCGCATATTTCGGGATTCTGTCAAATTTGTGCATTAGCTGATACCTCCTCATCTTGTGAAGGAGCCTTATGCGCGGATCCTGTGTTCTGCTGTTGCTTCTATCTTGCGTTAGTTCCTTTACCCAGCAGCCCCCGCCATCCAAGACCGTTTCCGACTCCATCAAGCTGATCTGGGGAAACGTGGCGCATGATTTCACCGCCCTGGCGGAAGCCATGCCGGAAGACAAGTGGAACTTCAAGCCCACGCAGGGAAAATTTGACAACGTTCGCACCTTCGGCGAGCAGGTCAAGCATGTTGCCTGTGGCAATGAAGCGTGGGCAGAAAAGATCAAGGGCGAGAAGAAGCTTCCGGAACGGTGCGATCTCGGTGGCCCAAACCCAGCCAGGACGAAGGCGGAAATCCTTGCTTACCTGCGCCAGTCAATCCGCATGGTGGACGATGCCATTGCCTCGACCAACGCCGATAACCTCGAACAACCGTTGTCCGGACCGTACTTCGGGGACACGCGATTGGCATGCCTAAACGCCGCGCTTTGGCACATATCCGATCACTATGGGCAACTCGTCATCTATTTGCGGATGAACGGCTTGGTCCCCCCGGCGAGCCAATAGCCAGCTTCAGGCAGGGAAGAGCGCAATCTATTCATCTCGTGATTGCGAAATCTGCAAAAGATTTCGGAGGCTTCCAGGTCCTTCGATAAGAAAAGGAAATAATTATGATCTGCCATCGTTGCCCACACACACACGTCGTGCTGTCCCGATGATGATCCTTGTTCTGTTTGCATTAGTGTTAGTGTTGGTGATTAGCTTTGCCGAAACAGGGTTGGCGCAGACTACCCCTCCACTGCGAGGGAGTTTGGGCATAGTGGTCGAAACCCCACCTCACCTCAAAGTGCGCCGCCTGGTGTCTCACCCATTTGGGTAGAGGCCGGTTAATTTGGTATTTTTTGTCCGAAGAAATGAAGAACACCATGCGCGCAGTGCAAATCACCGCTTACGAGGGCAAGCCGGAGAGTCTCTCAGTAGTCGATCTGCCGGTGCCACGTCCGGGGCCGGGCGAGGTTCTGGTCAAGGTGTTCGCTTCGCCAGTGAATCCCTCCGACCTGGCGTTTCTGCAAGGACAGTACGGCTTCAAGAAGCCCCTGCCGGCGGTGCCAGGATTTGAAGGCAGCGGCACTGTAGTGGATGCCGGTCCCGGGATGCTAGGGCGCTTTCTGAAGGGCAAGCGCGTGGCCTGTGCCGCCGCCGACGAGAAAATTCCTGGCGGCATGTGGGCAGAATACGTTGTGACCTCGGCCAAGCTCTGCATCCCCCTTACCAAGGATGTCGATCTGGAGCAAGGCGCGGTCATGCTGGTCAATCCTTTCACAGCCTGGGGGTTGATGGAGGAAGCGCGCCGGGGCGGGCACAAGGCCGTGGTCCAGACCGCCGCCGCCAGCGCGTTGGGGCGCATGATGGTTCGGCTCGGCAAGAGGTTCTCCCTTCCGGTGATCAATGTGGTGCGCCGTCCCGAACAGGTTGAGCTGTTGCGGAACCTTGGAGCAGAACACGTGGTAAACAGCAGCGATGCGGAATCCGAAAGCAGTCTGCATGATCTATGCCACCGACTCGGGGCCACGATTGGGTTCGATGCGGTGGCCGGTGAGATGTCGGGGAAGGTGTTGCGCGCACAGCCACAGGGCGCCCGCCTGCTGGTGTATGGCGGATTGTCGTTCGCGCCTTGCCAAGTCGACCCGGGGTCTCTGATCTTCGAACGGAAGCGGCTGGAAGGTTTCTGGGTGAGCGCGTGGCTGCGCCGCAAGAGCTTGCTGGGGCAATTGCGGGTTTCACGGCAGATCCAAAAACTGCT
>DASQIH010000189.1:0-16427 GCA_035631655.1 Terriglobales bacterium | reverse complement strand
CGATTCTCGGAATAGCGGAGGATGGTAGTGGATCGCTGTGGATAGCAACGAGTGCTCGAGTGCTACGAATAAATCGAGCAAGTTTGACTAACAATCAGGCACTCGGCGATTCAGATTTCCGGATGTATGGGCGGGATAACGGCTTGGAAAGCACCGAAGGCGTCAAGCGCTTCCGTTCTGTCCTTGAAGACTCTCAGGGAAACGTCTGGATTTCTACAACTCATGGCCTCGCGGTTGTGAATCCCCATCGAGTCGCTGTCAACTCTCTTCCGCCATTGTTGCGGGTCCAGACGGTTGTAGTCGATGGCAATGAAGTCAATTTGGGACAGCCGATCAGGGTTCCATCTGGCGAGCACAGAATTGTGTTTCATTATTTGGGGGTAACTCTCGCTAATCCTCAGCGAGTCCGTTATCGTTATTGGCTTGAAGGTGTTGACCGAGGATGGAGTGAAGTCACTGGCAATCGGGACGCCACCTTTGCGAACCTAGGTCCCAGAAAATACCGGTTCCGAGTGATGTGCAGCAGCAGCGATGGCACATGGAACAATGAAGATGTCTCAATTGATTTCTCCGTGCTTCCAGCGTTCTATCAAACGAATTGGTTCCGGGTGTTATGTGCTGCCGCATTGCTTGCTTTGCTCTGGGGCATCTATCAACTGCGGGTTCAGCAATTGCAACGCCGATTCAACATTGGATTGGAAGCGCGAGTGAATGAACGCACCCGCATCGCTCGGGAGTTGCACGACACTTTGCTGCAAAGCTTGCACGGACTCTTGCTAAGTTTTCAACGAGCTTCCAACCTTCTCCCGGATCACCCGGTGGACGCCAAGCAAAAACTAGAAGGCGCGATTGACCAAGCGGCCAGGGCAATCACCGAGGGCCGGGACGCCGTACAGGGGTTGCGAGCATCCACGGTGACGACCAACGATCTCGCCTTGGCAATTCAAAGTCTTGGTGAGGAGCTTGCTCCCAAAGAAACCAGCGAAAATCATCCTGAGTTTCATGTGGCGATCGAAGGCAAACAGCGCGACCTGAATCCGCCGCTGCGGGATGACGTTTATCGCATAGCCGGCGAGGCGGTGCGCAATGCATTCCATCACGCGAAGGCACAGAGGATCGAGGTGGAGATACACTATGACGATCGCCAGCTACGTGTGCGCATTCGCGACGATGGGAAAGGAATGGACACCGATGTATTCGATAACAAAGGCCTCCCTGGCCATTGGGGCTTACCGGGCATGCGCGAACGGGCCAAACTTATCGGCGGGCAGTTGGACTTCTGGAGTCAGTTGGATTCCGGCACGGAAATTGAACTGAGTATTCCGGCGTCAATTGCCTACTTCGCTTCTATTCATCGGCAATCCAGGAAAACAAGTGCCTGAAGCTATGAACGATCATCGAAAATCGATCCGCATTCTGACGGTGGATGATCATCCTGTGGTTCGCAACGGAATTGCGGGACTCGTGGCCGATCAACCCGACATGGTTTTAGTCGGCGAAGCCGCGAATGGACGCGAAGCTATCCAGCAGTTCCGGGCACATAAGCCGGACGTAACACTAATGGATTTGCAGATGTCTGAGCTCAACGGCGTCGATGCCACTATCGCTATACGTGACGAGTTTCCTGGAGCACGAATCATCGTGCTTACGACCTATACTGGCGACGTGCTCATAGTGCGCGCTCTTAAAGCGGGGGCCCAGGGATATCTGCTGAAAAGTCTTTTGCACAAGGAACTGTTAGACGCGATCCGAAAAGTTTATGAAGGCAAAAAAATAGTTTCCGCAGAGCTCGCTGCCGAGCTTGCTAGCCACGCAACCGACGATGCTCTCACTTCGGCAGAAATCTGTGTTCTGCGCCTTATTGCACACGGAAATGCAAATAAGCAGATTGCCATTCAGCTCTCGATCAGCGAAGAGACAGTCAAGAGCAGAGTCAAGAACATCCTTTCGAAATTGGGCGCAAACGATCGAACTCACGCCGTAACAATTGCTCTGAAGCGCGGAATCATCGAATTGCAATGACTCTAAAGAGTGCCAGGATTTCCCCCTCTCGGGTGTTGCTCTCATTCCGAAACGTGTAATCCTTTAGGGTTGCAATCGTATCGCAATTTTCAAGCGATTGAGAGCACTTTTGAGACGCCTATTCTCATCGTTCGCGCGTGGTTGGCCGGGTGTTGGTCTTCTGTTGTTGCGCCTGGTTACCGCTGTGGCGCTACTCAATCAAGAACTCGCACAACTGCTTGCTGGGCACTCGGTGGAGGCGGTCGTGTTTGCTGTTTTCGCGGCCGGGGCAGGAATCTTCTTGCTCGCAGGTCTATGGACTCCGATCGCTGGAAGCATTGCAGCGCTCGTTGAGCTGCGAAACGTCTTCTCGCATACAGACGATCCGTGGATTTGCGTATTGCTGGGAACCATTGGTGCAGCTCTCGCAATGATTGGACCTGGCGCTTGGTCGGTTGACGCCCGCCGTTTCGGCTGGAAGCGCATCAACGGCCGACACCCCTAGAGGCCTAGAAGCTACCCTTAGCAGCCTTAGGAACGCGGTTTCTTTCCAACGCGTATTGCTCCTAGCCTCCAAAAAGTTGATTGAATCCACACCCAATATAGTCAGTGTCATTCACTTTATCTGGGGTTTTCGTTCGGAACCAGTCGTTTGATACTGGCTGCATCGTAAACCGGAGTGCGCCATGGAAAACGTAAACGCTTGGCGCGAGCATCTGCGTGTCAGGCCTCATGAGCGAGAGCGAGACGGATCGGGCGCCGGCAAATCCCGGCGCCATTTCGAGGGACACACGCAAAAGGAAAAAACGATGATCTCACAAAAACCACCTACGGATTCCGTCTTATCACGCCGCGCTCTGCTTCAGGGCGGCGCAGCGATGGCAGCCGTTGTGGCGTTTTCGCCCATGGCACCACCCCAAGTTTTCAACACTACTCAAATGGAGGACACCATGACACCACATGTCAGTGAAGAGAAAGCCAACCAGAACGCCATTCGCCCGTTCCATGTGAATGTTTCGGAGGCGGAACTTACCGAATTGCGCAGGCGCGTCAACAATACAAAGTGGCCTGAACGAGAGACGGTCGCAGATGCGACTCAAGGCGTACAGCTCGCGACGACTCAAGCGCTCGCGCGCTATTGGGGCACGGAATACGACTGGCGCAAGTGCGAGGCAAGACTGAACGCCTTGCCGCAATTCATCACTGAGATCGATGGGCTGGACATTCATTTCATTCACGTCCGCTCAAAACACGAAAATGCGTTACCGCTGATCGTTACGCACGGATGGCCCGGTTCGATCATCGAACAGTTGAAGATCATCGATCCGCTAACCAATCCGACAGCTCATGGCGGAAGCGCATCCGACGCCTTCGATGTGGTAATTCCGTCGCTGCCGGGCTACGGATACTCGGGCAAGCCAACGACGACGGGTTGGGGACCTGACCGTATCGCGCGCGCCTGGGTCGCTTTGATGAAGCGCCTCGGGTACACAAAGTTTGTTGCGCAGGGCGGCGATTGGGGAGCTGTCATCGTCGATACGATGGGTGTGCAGGCAGCTCCAGCGTTGCTCGGCATTCACACCAACATGCCTGGCATCTTTCCAGGCGAAATTGACGCAGCCGCTTTTTCTGGCGCGCCTGCACCAGCGGGCCTATCCGCCGACGAGAAACTGGCCTACGAACGTCTCCAGTTCGTCTATCAAAAAGGAATCGCGTACGGGTTCCAGATGGGGCTGCGGCCGCAGACTCTGTACGGAATCGCAGATTCCCCCATCGGATTGGCGGCTTATTTCCTCGACCATGACGCTCGCAGCTACGAGCTAATCTCCCGCGTTTTTGCTGGAGGCACTGAAGGCCTTACGCGCGACGACATCCTCGACAACATCACGATCGCTTGGTTGACGAACACCGCGCTTTCCAGCGCCCGTCTCTATTGGGAATATTGGGGCAAGGGATATTTCAATGCAAAAGGTGTTTCCATCCCAGTCGCAGTGAGCGTGTTTCCTGATGAACTCTATCCTGCTCCCCGAAGCTGGGCGGAAAAGGCGTATCCCAAACTGATTCATTACAACCGGCTCCCGAAAGGTGGACACTTCGCCGCTTTCGAGCAGCCCGAATTTCTCTGCGAGGAGATTCGCACCGGCTTCCGATCATTGCGATCAGGCGCGGTAAACTCATCAGCCGCGTAACTACAGCAGGCAAACGGAAGTTGGCTTCGTTCAAACGGGGCTTATGGGATGTTTGGCGGACTTCGGCTCGGCACCTGGTTCCCTGAAGATTTCCTGTCGTACGGGGCGTCAAGTGCCGAGTCGAAGATGCTCAGTTTCAGATTGCCTTTCCGAAAGAGCACTGCTTCTATCTTTGTGGCAGCCTCGTCTTGCATATGTGGAAGGACGTGACTCTAGCGCGATTGTGGCCGCCGAGTGGCGCAAATCGTATAGCCTGATTCGTGGCAAACCAGCGACGTCCAGTATCGATCTGAAGTGCTTCGCAAGATAATCAGCATTGATTGGCTGTCCCGATGCCGTTGTGAACACCAAGTCATCGCCCAGGGACACAAATTGTTGGCGCTCGCCTTCATCTGCAGATCACGAAGCAGCGCAACGATCCAACGTTGCGATTTGATCGGCCTACGGCTTCGCGAGCGTTTTGAGTCGCAGAAACACTATTCCCCATTTAGTCTCCGCATGCTGCGGACTACGCTGACTATTTGCCGTGTCCAGTCGATGTCTTGCCACTTCAGACCCGCATACTCACTCGGGCGCATCCCAGTTGTGGAGTGCTACCGGCAAGCAGTGCACCATACGGAGTGCCCAGAGTGTGATCTTTGCCCCCTTCCAAATCGCGGCCTAGGTCGCGTTCGCGCAACTTTTTCGTCAAGTATGCTTGCGCTTCCCGTATGGGACCGTGGATCGTTCGATTGTGTAGTTCCGTTTCCCTGTTTTATGATCGCGGCCTAGATAAACCTGGATGAGCCATCTGCGATCGCCTCGTGCAATGATCTGGCCAACTTTGCGAGCCATAGAGATTTCCTCCTTGGCTTGCAACAGAGGTACACAACTGGCGCACTCTTGCGACATCAAAGCACGGATATTCAGGTTGATTGAATAGAGGGTGGCTGATCGGCCGTAAGGCGACCATTCGCTCGACGAAAAGAGAGATCACGGCCCCAAAGACGTCCGCGGTCACCTTTCAGACCCGTCTTCGCCTCGGAACCGGTCGAGAATCAGCTGAGTACGAGCAGATCCGCCCAGTGGGGGGACCTCCCACAGACATCTTGATAATTATACCCCATTGGGGGTAGAATTATGACATGGAAACGATAGAATTCACCCCGGCACAAGCATCAACCGTCTCGAATTTGCCGCTTCGCACAATCCATAAGCTTATCGAACGGCGCCTGATTCGGCCTCGGTTGCGCCGTATTGGTCGTTCCCTCCAAAGAATGCTCACCCGAGAGCAGTTGCTTTATCTGCGCCTCGAAGCAAAAGGAGTGCGACTGTTGCCGATGGCTGCACGTCGGTCCATCGCGAAAAAGATTGAGAAGTCGCCCGAAGTTGATGTTATGTGCCTCACCGAGGACTCGGCGTTAGTAATTGAAGTGAAGTCGACCCGGCAAGAACTCGAGCAGGACTTAAAGAAGCTTCAGCGTGCGGAGGAGATGGTTGTTTCCGACCCTGACATTATGCGGGGTTCGCCTGTGTATCGTGGGACGCGTATTCCAGTCCAACTCGTAGCGGACATGTTGAGCCAGGGAGCAACTCCAGAGGAGATTGTGGAAGGCTACCCATCTCTCGACAAGGAGAAGGTCGCACTCGCCCCGTTTTATGTTCAGGCGTTCCCTCGCCGCGGCCGCCCGGTGGCTAGGCCCTGGGCAAAAGCAAAGCCAGTTCGGGCAACCCGTCATCGCCGTTCACATGCGGGGCGACATTGAAATTCCTGATCGACGAGTGTCTGCACACATCCCTCGTGCAAGTGGCGCACGCCGCAGGCTACGTGGCCGATCATGTCAACTACCTTAGCCTTGGAGGTCTAAAAGACTGGCAGCTGTTGCCAGTCATCCGCGAGAGGGAGTTTACGTTTGTAACCAACAATGGTGCTGATTTTCTTGCCCTCTTCGGCAAAGAGCCATTGCATCCGGGAGTCATCATTAATTGTCCCCAATGTCGCGCCCGTTCTTCAGCGAGAGCTCTTTAAGGCCGCCCTTGACCACATCGGTGCACGGGATTTGACCAATAGTGTGGTTGAGGTCAAATACGTAGGAGACCGGATCGTATGTTCTGAGTACGCCCTTCCGGAATCAACGGAATGAAGGGCACGATTTCTTCTGTGGCTCCCAAGAAAAGGCACATCGTTCGCACACTTTCAAGGTCACAAGACATGGATTGGACAGTCGACTAGCTGAGAGACGATTTCTGGAATGTCACTCGAAGCGAGCGGCGAGAGTAAGGAAGAACTGCGAGTGTGCCAATTTAGTTTTGTCTCAACCGAAGGGTTCACCCCAAGGTGCCATAAACGTGCCATACGCTTCGAGCCGATGCGCGCCAATGCGAGGTTTTTCGCTACTTGTGCCACGGTGCTTCCGTGCGGGCCTGATTTGTGGCAAGTGATTGAATTCAAAAGTGGATCAGCACAAAATCGCTCCCGATAATTGCCTAACTCTGGATCAGCATATCGGGGTTCGAATCCCTGGGGGGCAGCCAATTATTTTCAACTACTTCCACGAATTCCGCTTGTGGGTCGCTCTCCGGTTGGTGCGTCTCTGGTGCGGATTGTTGCCGACTTGTTTCGCTGTCCAGCCGATCAACCCACGCGATGTTCGCGCCTGGAATCAGGTGCCCATAGGTGTCAACCGTGATCTGAATCGAACTGTGGCCCATCTGGTCTTTGACGTAAGCAAGTGAGGCCCCGTCCTGAATGAGAAGACTTCCAAACGTGTGCCGACAATCATGAAATCGGAAGCGCCGCAGACCTGCCTTCTCTAAAGCCGGTTCCATGTAGCGTCGGGCGATGTTGTCCGGCTTAATGACGGTTCCTACTCGCGAAGGAAAAACTAAACCATCCGCGATGCTCGTGCGGCCTGCCATAACCGCCTCCTGCATGCATTTGTCTCTCAATTCGAGCAAGACGTTCCGCAGATGCTTTGAGAGATCCACTCGTCGCGATTTCTTGCTCTTCGGGCTGGTGAATCGGCCGTCAGAGTAGTTGCGCTGCACAAGAATATATCGATTAGGGTCCTCGGGGCTTTCGCCGAACTGAATGTCGCCCCATTTCAGAGCGATTAGCTCACCTTTACGCAAACCAGCTCGAAGGGCGGTGAGAAAGAACGGATACCAGTCGGGGCAAACTTCTCGAACAGCTGAGAGAAAAGCTTCAGCTTCCGTGCGCGTCATCGCACTGGCCTGATGCGCCGGCTTTTCGCTCCTAGCGAACTTTCCCATCTTCGCTGCCGGGTTGCTTTCGATAAGCCCATCTTCGACGGCGGCGTTCAACACGGTGCGCAGCGCGGAGACGATCAGCCGGAGTGTGTTCCTGGAAAACTTCGGTACTGCCTGGCCTTTAACGTCGTGAGTAACCTGTGAAAGGTCGGCCAAGAACCGCTTGACCTCATCGCGCCTGATCTCCGTCAGAAGCTTGGAGCCAAAACGAGGCGTGATGTGAACTCGAAGTAGCTGCTCGTAGCTCCTCCGTGTTGACGGCTTACATTCGGTCTCAGCGTAAGACGTGAGCCACTGGTCGGCGTAGGGTTTGAAGGTCGGAACCCGTGTCTTGGATTCGGTCAGGAAGGTAGCATCTCCGAGTGCCAGGCAATGTTTTCCGCCATTACCATACAGGCGCTGAAGCACGCGACAAACGGAACGGAGGGCTCGAAGTCGTGCTTCTGTTGTTCAGAAGAGATCATTTGCGCGATTGCATTTGGCCGAAGGAGCGCCGGGGAGATAATCCCAGCTGCCTACCACTGAGGCTGTGGAAGAAACACTTTTCGCGTCAATCGTTGCACGAGGTGGTTTGCAAATGGCCAGGCGCGAGATCAAATTTCACAGCATCCGCCTCCATGGGCTCTCCCCACCAACGTGATCTGCTTCGGTGGAGATATCAGTTTTGTGTGGAGTCCCGCTAGGCGGGCGTGCTGCCACTGCGTAATAATTGGGCGGGAACGGGTTGGTGCTAAGATAAGCTGCGAGCGAGGAAACAAATTATGAGTGGCCGTGGCGGCGATCTCGTGCGTTTCGACCAGCGTATCATTCGTGATCCTAATATTTGCGGAGGAGAACCGGTCTTCAAGGGAACGAGGGTTACGCTGCGCACGGTACTTGGTAGTCTCGCGACCGGCGATACACCCGAGGCGATCTTGGCTGACTTTCCTAGCCTGACCCCTCAGGATATCCAAGCTGCAATTGCATTCGCGGCTGCATCGGCTGAAGAAGATTTGCCCGTACCAACCATTCCGCGAATTCAATGAAAGTGAAAGTTGATGAGAATCTGCCTCTACAAATCGCGGTTGAACTCCGTGCTCGCAGGCATGACGTTCAGACCGTCGGCGAAGAAGAGATCGATTCGGACGGATTAAGAAACAGAAACTACTTCGGTTGAGGCGCTCGGCTCAGGAATGGGCATTTTGTCTTCTCTGAGCCCATCCAGATGGAACTCTATGGCTTCTCGAATAAGCTGCTGCGTCTCCTTTTTCGTGCGGCCCGTCGTAATGACGCCGGGCAGATCGGGGACATAGGCAGCCCAGCCAGTGGCCGACTTTTCATAGACAACAACGTATTTCATTGCTTCAGCCCTGCCTGCTTCAGGACGCTATTGAGAGTGCCAGCTGGAAGGTCGTCGTTCGGATGACCTGGTAGCGTCACGCGCCCTGGTTTAGTCGGATGTTTGTATTGCCGGTGGCTACCCCTGGTTCTGTTGAGTTGCCACCCATCCCGTTCCAACATCTGTATGATATCCCGAACTTTCATAGTTTCCAAATTACGTTAGCATGAGGGCTTGGTGCGCCTGGGGTGCGAATTTTGCCGGACTTTGCCGGATTTTGCAGCATGGGAAGCTGGATTTTCTTTGTTTTCAGAGTTTGCAAAAGAACTCTGGATCAGCATATCGGGGTTCGAATCCCTGGGGGGCAGCCAATCTTTTCAATCACTTGCTAGTTGGGTCTTTCCGACCTGTGCCCCAAAACGTGCCCTGAATTTCCCGCGAGCGAGCGTGCGTTGATCGCCTCCCGCACGAGATTCAATTCAGGGTGCTGATACACCATCGCCGTTTTTACGTCCGAGTGACCCATCGTGTTCATGACCGCCGCAATGTTGCCGGTCTTCTGCAACACATAGGTGCCGAAATCGTGCCGGGCGCAATAAAGAACCAGCCCTTCGGGCAGTCCAGCTTTGGTCCTCGCTTTCACCCATTGCTTGTTCACCAGTCCGCCTGTGATGTGCTTGCCCTTGTGACGGGAGGGAAACACCCACCCCTCTTTTCGGCCTGCACAACGGACCAGCAAAATGTCCAGCACGCGGTCGCTCATCGGAATGAAACGACGACCCTTTTTCGTTTTGCTGCTGGGGTTGAAGATCACGCGATTGTTCCAATCGATGTGCTCAATACGCATCCGGTAAAGCTCGCGACCGTTCCTCATTCCCGTGTCTCGCATCAGCACGATGATGTCCTGAAGCGGCTGCTCGGCTACCGCCAAGAGCTTGCGTTCGGCTTCATCATCAAGCCGCAGAGCGCGACCTATGGCTCGCGGCAAGCCGTATTCTGTCCCGTAGAGGTTCACAGCGCCGGCCTCGCCGTAATTCGTGCCCAGAATGCCCAGATGGGCGCGATCCTGCTCCGCCAGCGAATCGCGAATGCGTGCGACTTCGCGCACCAGTTCTGGCCAGCCAATTTCTTCGCGGAGATCACCATTGATGCCGCTGGCCCAGTGGAACCAGCGCGAACCGATCGGCGCAATGGGCAGAAACAACGCGCTAACCAGGACGACATCGGCGGCCAGCGCAAGCCACGCCGCGGTGCGCCCAACGTTTTTCCACGCCGGCGACAGAGCTTGGAGGCGCCGCTCGCCCCAGACCGCTCCAGCGGCGTACAGCATCGGATAGGCCGGCTGGAGGTAGTAGCCGCGACCCTTGGCGGCGACAAAGAGCAGCAGCGGGACAACGTACATCCACCCCAGCAGCCGGAAGCGCTCGCCCTCGCGCGAGAACAGGGAAAACCACAGACCGGCGATCCACAGCGGCGCCGCCAGGAGCGTCATTTTCGAACTGATCGGGAAGGAAGTCTTTGGTCCGGCCCAGGCGGATGTCGCGGGCGTGGATGTGGCTAAGAAAGTCGAACGACACGAAGCCGTGCCGCGCCTGCCAGGCGAGGTTGGGCAGGAAGAGGACAACGGAGACCGCCACTCCCATCCAAAGCCACTTGCTGCGCAGATACCGGCGGGCATCGGTGAGGAGCGTCCCTGTCGCTACACCCCGGGCGAGGAAGCCCATGGTGTACTTGGCTTCCATGCCGCAGCCGATGGCCGCACCTATGGCGAGCCACCAGCGGGGATCGCCGGATGTGAGCAGGCGCACAACGAAATACGCCACCAGCACCCAGCATAGGAAGTCGAAGGCCACGTACTGCATCAGCATGCCCGCGCCGACCGCGGCCGGCAGCAGGGCGAAGACCGTCAGCAACTGGGCGCCGCGGCGGCCGCCGCTTTGACCCGCCATTCGCGCTGAGATCAGGAGCGAAGCTGCCAAGGCCAGCGAGGCGAAAAAGCGAAACCCGCGCAGCGAAGTGCCAAACAGAGTGAGCGAGAGCCGGCCGAACAACGGCGTCAACGCAGGATAAGCAACGTAACCCCAGGCGAGGTGGCGGGCGTCGTCGAGGGTCTGCAGTTCGTCACGCTGAAAACCGTAGCGGTTTCCCACCAGGCAGTGCGCCAGCACGGTAACGGCTGCAAAGGCGAAAATGATGATTGTAGCGGTGCGATCGGTGGTGCTCAAATCCGTGCGCGCATCCAACTGTTCACCTGACAAGGGGTCCTCCGCTATTTTGTGGAACTACAAGCATAAAGGGACTTCCCAGCAGTGAAAATCATCGGCAAGCAGCAATTGCGGGAGGATAGCAGATGAGCAATAAGAAAAAGCTGTCGCCAGAACAAGGCGAAGAGCTGCTGAAAGCATTGAAAGAACGTTTTGAAAATAACCCGAGCCGCCATAAAAGTGTTGCATGGGCCCAGGTGCACGCAAGGCTGGAAGCGAGTGCTGAAAAACTGTGGTCACTCGGTGAAATGGAAAGAACTGGCGGCGAACCGGACGTTGTTGGCCATGACAAAAAGACTGGCGAGTGCATCTATTACGATTGTTCAGCGGAAAGTCCTAAAGGCCGCAGAAGTGTTTGCTACGACCGTGAAGCGCTGGAGTCAAGGAAGGAACATAAACCGAGGAATAATGCTATGGATATGGCTGCCGCCATGGGCACTGAGCTCTTGACGGAAGAGCAGTATCGAGAGCTACAGACACTTGGAAAGTTCGATACGAAAACGTCGAGCTGGGTAAAGACACCTTCTGCTATCAGAGAGCTCGGTGGCGCCCTCTTTTGTGATCGCCGGTACGACACTGTCTTCGTCTATCACAACGGCGCGGAATCGTACTATGCCGCCCGGGCGTTCCGTGTCTCGCTAAGGGTCTGACGATTCATGCCAGGCAACACGGTCAATACCTTGCGAAAATGCCGTTCCTCCTTCGCGGGGGGAAGGGCATCGCGTGACTCCAGCCACGCCACTTGGGCAAGCAGCACCGCTGCAATGGCCCAGAAGCTGGGGAAGGTGACCTTCTGGTTAATTCTTCTGTTCTTGTGTGCTTTTGTTCTTAGTCGTTGCGGGTGTGGTCTTCGGTTTCCATACTGCAGCCAGCGCCTTCCCTTTCGCGATTTGGTCGGGGCTCATTTGTTTCTCCGCTGCCGCGAGCTGGGCTTCGTAGAACGGGAGATTGTCCTTAGAGGCGAGCCGGAGCCACATATCGGCTTGAACCGGATCGCGCGGAAGTTCGCCCTCCATGTAGGCCTTGCCGAGGAGCAACTGAGCATCCTGGTTGCCCTGCTCAGCGGAAAGCCGCAGCCACTTCACTCCTTCGGCGATGTCCTTGTGGGGCAGCATATAGATAGAACCGAGGAAGAACTGGGCGTCGGCGTTGCCCTGCGTGCCGGCCGCCTTGAGCCATTTCATCGCCTGGTCTTGATCCTTGAGAACGCCTCGGCCCATAAAATACATCTTGCCGAGGATGAGCTGCGCATCCCCATTGCCTTGCTCCGCCAGAGGCGTCAGTTGCTTGAACGCAGTAGCGTAGTCCTCTTCCTCATAAGCGCGTTTGGCGGAGGCCAGATCTCCCGCGGCGGAAAGCAGGGAGCAAAGCAAGAGCGTGAAAGCGCAAAGCGAAAAGCGCCGTGGCCATGAAGGCATTTTAATTCCCTCGATTCTGTGCCGTCGTCGCGGCATGGAGCTGAAATACACAGCCTGCCGCTGAGTGTTTGTAAACCGGAGTCAGGCCTGACGCCGCGAGGGCGTAAGGCCTGGCTCAAAGTTGCAGTGATTACAGGTTCAGTTAATCGTGTTGAAGCTGAACACCTTATTCTGCTGCACCGTCATGTTCACGGGGCCCACGCAGGTCAACGAGTTGCTGATCCCTGTGTTCCCCAGAGAGGCCTTCCAGTTGGCTGCGATGCCGTAAACACCGGTTTGCAGTTCCGGAACGATCCACTGGAAGCTATGGGCAGAAACCGTACTCATGTTGAAGCTGATGTAGCAACCATCGGCGGTGGTGACGCCTCCGATGGTGTTCGTACCCGTGCACTGGGTGCCGAGCACGTCAAAAAGGTTGGTGCTGATCTGGATGAAGCGAGCGTCGTAAGTAACCGGGAAGTTCGGGATGGTTTTCGCGGCGTTGCCGCTCGGGTCGGTGACTTTCACCTCGAAGTCCACTCCGGCATACGCTGAGCTGGTTCCGATGTTGACCGTGGCGTTCTTTTGCACGGTGACGTTGGTCAGGAGGCCAATCACCGCCGAAGGCTCGACAACGAACACATTGCCAGCGCCGCTGTTCGTCTTAATGCCAGCGGCAAGGCTACCTGCGCAGTCCTGCTGGTTCGGGTCCGGAACGATCGTGCACCCTGTGCTACCGCAGACTGAGCTCTGGGCACAGGTCGCGCCGCCCGTTATGTGGCCGTTGCTACCGTTCAGGACGCAGTGGGTACTTCCAGTGTTTCCATACGAAAAATTCCCGCTGCTCTGGGCAACTGCAATCGCTGCCGCCAGCAGCATGAACATACATACTAGTGCTAGTTTTTTCACGGATTCCTCCTTGGGGTGTTGGGCCCTCGTCAGCGAACGCAGGCTTGAGGAGACCTCCGCTTTCTGGGGGGAAGGCTGTGGGTATGACGAACACATTTTGGCAGTCGTTCCTTTCCGTTCCGTGCGACTTGAGTGGCGACGACTAGGTGCCTTGCATTCCCTTTATTAACAGTTCTTCTCGTATACCGGGGATACTGCGCTTCAATTGCCGAGTTGGCGAGGTGTCCGAAGCTGCTGTCCTTCAAGCTCCCGTGGCATTGTCCTAATTTCGTGTTTACTCGAGAGTCTGGTGTTCACCGGATATGCCGCTGGTAACCGTTATCACAAGCGTCAGGTCGGGGACCCCATTTGTGGGCGTAACGAGTGAGCAGCGCGGTTAGCCACAGTTAGCTAGGGCGGCCTTTGGGTTGTGACCCTACAAGCCTGAGAACCTGCAGAGTTTGGACAGGTGCGCGAAGGCGTGCGCGCCGATCTTCTCCTATTGGATAGCAATTCACTTGAAGATGTCGTGGCGTTCCGAAGTTCCTGGAATTACCTTTGGGCAATCGGCGAACGTAGCAAACTTGCCGTGACAAAAATCTGATTGATTCACCCGCGCATACTCCCACCTGACACCTGACGCTGCGGTTACCTGTTCGCACCAGTGCTTGATGGCTGCATCCTTCGCCTCTGTGCCTTGCCAAGCCCGGCCCTCCAGGCACATCTTCGAAGCGCGTCACGAAGGCCGACTGTACTTCTTTGAAGCCTTCTGTAACTATTCGAACTCCTTCCCCCGTTAGTTGGTCGTAAGTAATGATGTCCCCTTCGTGCTGAGTAATTCCACGTATATCCGCAAGGAGCGGCTCTTTCTCTTGGACCATTGCGTGCAGTTTCAGCATTAGGTGACTGGACATCTCTTTGCGGAGCTTTGGGAAATCGGGCAGCATTTTTTCACGCATGCGTGCAGATCTACTTCAGTGTATAGCGCGCCCCGCGACCCTTGCCGACTTGCGCCAGGTAGTTGTCGCTCGCCAGCTTTCGCAAGTGAACTTTGATCGTGTTGCGGTTCGCACCAGTGGATTCCTCGATTTCCTTGACGGTGATTTCTCCCCGCGTTTTGGCGAGCTCCAGTATCTGGCGAGAAAGCGCCGGCAAGGACGAACGCAGAGATTGCTCCTCTTTGACCTTTGCGGCGAGGTTGTTCTTTTGCTTGACCATCGTCTTGAGGAAAAACACGAGCCAGTATTCCCAGTTCTGCTTTCCTTTGCGGATAGTCTGCTGCGTGCGGCGCAGTGAGAGGTAATAGTTCTCCTTGTTTGCTTCGACCACGCTCTCCATCGAGCTGTAAGGAACGTACCCGTACCCGGCACGCAGCAGCAGGAGAGTCGTGAGGGCACGCGATAGCCTGCCGTTGCCATCTTTGAAAGGATGGATTGCCAGGAATGCGACAATGAAAATCCCGATCAGTATCAACGGATGCTGCGTTTCTTCGCTGACGGACTCATTGAACCAATCGATGATCCCCCTCATCCACCCTGGCGTTTCGAATGGCGTGGCTGTTTCAAACACAACGCCCAGACTCTTGCCATCTGGACCAAAGGCTTCGACGTGGTTCGGCACTTTCTTGTAGTGGCCGCGATGCTCCTGATCCTTGCTGCTGTATTTGAGAAGGACACCGTGAAGTTGCTTGATGTGGTTTTCTGTGATCGTTATGGACTCGAAACTCTCGAAAACCACGTCCATCGCATCGGCATAACCTGCCACTTCCTGCTCATCGCGGCTCGCGAATGACTTTGCCTTCACGCCGGAGAGCAGCTTTTCTACTTCCCGATCGCTGAGCTTTGCGCCTTCTATGCGGGTGGAGGAACCGACGCTCTCGATTGTGGCGATCCGCCTCAGGCTAGTGAGCTTCTCGGGGCCAAGCGACTCCATTACCTTCCAACGCCCCTTGAACTCATCGATCTCGGCAATGAGCTTCAGGATTTCAGACGTGATGGTGATGTTGCTGATCTCGTGGGCGCGGATATCCATTTATACCCATTTTGACCCGATTCTCGACCAATCGCAAGCGATATCCATTTACACCCGTTTACACCCATAGCCGCCACGTTCGACGACAGTGCAACTTTGCCTTGTGTCCACCCTAGGCTAGCCTAGCAGCCTGTGGTGTAAGTCTGGTTGCGCGAGCAGAAAATATTCTGAAGTATCCACAGGCTCGGTTCGTAGAATGCGCGCATGGCAATGGGGACGCGCAAGCAGCGGGAGAAGCAAGACGACATCTGGATCGCGCATACGGAGTTGGCTTCGGCTCCAGGACATCCGTTTTATCAGCGGCTGAACGAGTTGCTGGAGGCAGAGAAGTTCGATGAGTTTGTCGAGGGGCGGTGCGCGAAGTTCTATGCGGCCAAGTACGGGCGACCATCACCGACGCCGGGCATCTACTTCCGGTCGCTGCTGGTGGGGTATTTCGAGGGTATCGGCAGTGAGCGGGGGATTGCCTGGCGGATGGCGGACTCCCCTAGTTGCAGGGTTACCGGTTCCGACAGTGGATTGATCCCATTGCTGCTGGCGCCCAGGGTAAAGCTGCCGTAAATCTGGAAGCTGGTGGGCGGAGTGCCGCTGATTTCGGCCCTGGCGGTGAACGCCGAAAACGTCACGGATTGAACTTGTGCCGTGAAGACAGCAGACGGCGGGCAACATATGTTAGGAGTCTGGTACAAAATCGAATCTCCAGCCCTAGTGGGAAGGGCCAAGGGAGCGCCGCAAACCAGAAAAGGGAATCCGACGCAGGAGATTCCCACCCCGCTGGCGCTGAAGTTGGTCTGCAAATTGTAGGCATTAATCAAGAAAAACACGAGGTACGATCCCCCTGGCCCATGGCGAAGGGATACAGAGGCTCACCCGGGTATCAGAGGAAGGGGGGTATCCACCCGTGTTATAACTCTCCTAATGCCTACCGCGCAGCAAGGGTCGATTCGCTTGTTCCGCTTCGCCGGAATTGATTTGTTTTTGCACTGGTCCTGGTTTCTGGTGGCGGTGTTTGAAATCAACAGCCGCTCGGGAAGGTATTCCTCTCTCACCTGGAATGTGCTGGAGTACCTTGCGCTCTTTTTCATCGTGA
>DASQIH010000188.1:0-60412 GCA_035631655.1 Terriglobales bacterium | reverse complement strand
CCGTGACACCTTCGCTGTCGAGCTGCTACTCGCTGGAGTTCCACTGGAGCGTGTCTCCGTCCTGCTTGGTCATCAGTCCATGCGGATCACAGAGAAGCATTACAGTCCCTGGGTCCGTGCGCGACAGGAGCAGTTAGAGTCAGATGTCCGGCGCACCTGGGGCACAGACCTGATTGCTTCTGCTGAGACGAAGGGTACACCTGAGGTACACGGAAGCAACCTTCGTCCAAATTAGCTTTGTTTTCAGATAGATAGAATGGTGGAGGCGGCGGGAGTCGAACCCGCGTCCGAAAATGTTACTGGTCAAGAGACTACATGCTTAGTCACGTTCCCGCTTCCGGAGTTACCCGGAAACTTTCGCAGCCTCGGCTCAGAACGGACAAGAAACCGAAGCCGCTAGCCTGAAGATCTCGCCCCGATAGCCCAGACGTAGCTACCAGAGCCAGCCCGCTGTGCGACGCCCTTCCGCAGCCCGCGAGCAAAGCCGCGGAGGACGGCTACTTAATTAATTAAGCAGCGTATGCCATCTGTTGATTGGCAATTATTGTTTTGCACGCGATCACGGGTGTGTGCACCCCGGCATGCCTCTTGGCCGCAAGCATCTCCGTCGAAGCCGTGACGCCCCCATTGCGGGAAGGCCATTCAAAGAGCCACTTCCAATCTAGGTCGCAACCGCTTGGAAGTCAAACACTTGATTAGATGCGCGCAGTAGCCGGGTGGCACCAAAGTTGGTGTCCGGGTGTCCGCCTTGCAGGGTGCGCCCTGTGGCTCTGGGGGAGATATTCAAAGATCAAAGATTGCCTCGGTCCACGACGAGTGAAGCCGAAGGCCACCGAAGGAGTGAGAAAGAAGCCCGAGGGCTACACCAAATCGATACGTGCTACCCGCAGGTCGGACCGGCTGCAACCGCCGGCGTAAGAGAGCTTTCCATCGTTTCCCGATATGTATGCTGGGCCAAAACGTCGGAACGACAGGAAAATCTGTTCCGGTGCGGCAAATTCGGATACACTTCCGATATCGGAGATGCCATGGGACTCTTGGCGAAGGTCACCAGAGAGACTCCGGTCGAAATCAGCGCTGATTTTCTCGAGCACCTGTTTGCCGGATATCCCCGACGTGACTTCCTGGTTCGCTTTTGGGATGGAAGCAGTTGGGGAGCAGCAGACCAACCGCGCTTTACGCTCGTCCTGCGGCACCCCGGAGCCTTGCGGGCCATGTTCCTGAACCCCAGCGAACTCACGTTGGGGGAGGCCTATATCTACAACGACTTCGATATCGAAGGAGATATCGAAGCTGCGCTCGAAATGGGCGAGCACCTGCTCTCGCAGGATCACGGCCTGGGCGAAAGGCTGCATCTGGGAACCATACTTGGCAAACTGCCCCCCCAGGGGCGCCCGCGCGCGGTCCTGCGTCCCAGAAAACTGCGTGGGGCGGTGCACTCCAAAAGTCGGGACCGCCAGGCCGTCACCTACCACTACGACTTGCCGGCCGAGTTTTACCGACTCTTCCTCGACCGGCGAATGATCTATTCATGCGCTTACTTCCAGCATCTTGACGAGAGTTTGGATGCCGCCCAGGAGCACAAGCTGGATTATTTATGCCGGAAACTGCGTCTGCGACCGGGCGAGCGCTTGCTGGATATCGGTTGCGGGTGGGGCGCTTTAATCATTCACGCCGCTGCGCACTACGGTGTTCAGGCTCTGGGCATTACTCTTAGCGAGCCGCAGGCGGAGCTGGCTCGGCAACGCATCCGCGAAGCTGGCCTTGAAGACAAATGCAGCGCCAAGGTTCGCGACTACCGCGATCTGGACGGACGCGAACAATTCGACAAGATCGTCAGCGTGGGCATGTTTGAGCACGTAGGGGAAGCGCTGCTGCCCGAATACTTCACCCGGGCTTGGCGTCTTCTCCAGCCGGGTGGAGTGTTCTTGAACCATGGCATAGCGTACTCCGCGATTTATCACCGGCGGGGCCTGTCGTTCGTGGACCGGTACGTTTTTCCGGATGGTGACATGGTGCCGATTAACACCTCGCTGCATGCAGCGGAACACAGCGGCTTCGAAGTCAGAGATGTGGAGAGCTTGCGCGAGCACTACGCTTTGACACTTCATCACTGGGTGCAGCGCCTGGAAGGGAATGCGGAGCAAGCGCGCAGTATTACGGATGACACTACCTACCGCATCTGGCGCCTTTACATGACGGGTTCCGCCCATGCCTTCCGCACCGGCCGCCTGAACTTGTACCAGGCACTGCTGGCCAAGCCAGCGGGTGGAAGAAGTGGCCTGCCTCTTACGCGAGGGGATTGGTATTGCAGTTACGAGGCCTGAAGCGTCGGTGTCCGTGCCTGTTAATACCCGCAAAGCAGGAGAACAATGACGATGTGGACATTTACGAGACGCGATTGTTGAAGGCGTCCGTGCCCGAATAGAGCAGTTGTCGTGGCATCTGAGTTCATTTATTCGAATCGTATTCCGGCGGACTGTGGTCACCCACGTTACTTTAGCGTATGGATATACAAGAATTGCGGATAGCGCGTAGAGAGCCGTGAACTATCTTTGCATCCTCACTCTGGTTCCATCATCTGATTTACCTGCGCAGCCAGTGAAATGCCTGCTGTCATCTGTCTGTCGAAGCCAAGCGGAGGGGAGCTTCCGGTGAAGACGGAGTGTTTGCCGTTCAGCCAGATCCCGCACACCACGCAGCTTTTCAGCGACTTCCTCTCCTACTCTCCCAAGGTTCGACGGTTTTATCCGCGCTCCCCTCATTTTTCCGAGTGGTTGAAACAAGAGACAGCCGCGATCCGTTATAACAATTCGCGGCGCCAGCGAGTGGCAGAAATCCTGGAGCGGCAGAACAAAACCTGGGGTGGAACTGGGAAGACTTCGGAGAATATTGCGCGTTTTCGGAATGGCGCCTTGGTAGCTGTAACCGGTCAGCAGGTGGGCCTGTTCGGCGGTCCGCTTTTCTCGATTTTCAAGGCGCTTACTGCCGTCAAATTGGCGGACCAGGCAACCGCTGCCGGCATTGATTGTGTTCCGGTTTTCTGGCTGGCTACCGAGGATCACGACCTGGCCGAGGTGAATAACACTTCGCTGCCGACCGCCGAAGGATCGCTGGAAAAGTTAATTACCCCGACGCAAGGCTTGCCAGACGCACCGGTGGGTGCGGTGCAATTCGGCGAAGAAATTAAGGCAGTGGTTGAGACCGCTTCCAGGCTGCTTGGCATTTCGGAGACTACCGAACTCCTGGTGAATTCTTATCGGCCCGGAGAGACTTTGGGCAGCGCTTTTGCTCGCCTTTTTACTCGGCTATTTGCAGACTGGGGTGTGATCCTGCTGGACGCCGGCGATCCCGCACTGCACAGAATTACCGAACCCATCTACCGGGCCGCTGTTGAACGTGCCGCCGAAATTGATGAAGCGTTGCTTAAACGTGGCAGGGAATTGGAATCAGCCGGATACCACCAGCAAGTCAAGGTAACGCCATCTTCGACCTTGTTGTTCACACTGCACAACGGCGGGCGTGTGCCGGTGCATCGGCGACCGAACGGCAGCTCAGAGCCGGATTTTGTGATTGAAGATAAGAAGATTCCCCACACCGAGCTGCTACATTTGATTGCGTCGGCGCCCCACCATTTCAGCGCCAATGTCCTGCTGCGTCCGGTGGTGCAGGACTATCTGCTGCCCACGCTGGCTTATACCGGAGGATCAGCGGAGGTAGCCTACTTTGCGCAGGCTGCTGTCGTTTACCAGGCTTTGCTCGGGCGCGTCACCCCGATCCTGCCGAGGTTTTCTGCCACGCTGGTGGAACCGAAGCCACAGCGGCTTCTGGAACGGTACGGGCTGAAGTTGACGGATCTATTTCACGGTCCGGAATCTCTCCGCGAAATTCTGGCGGCGCGCACTCTGCCCGCAGACTTGCAATCCGCTTTCGATCAGGCGAGCGCCAGCCTTGACCAGTCCCTCTCTGCGATTCGGGAGTCCTTCTCCCGCCTGGATGCGACCTTGGTGGATGCGGCCAGCCGCGCTGGATCGAAAATGCAATATCAACTCGAACACTTACGCACCAGCGCGGCCCGCGCAGAACTGCGGCAGAGCGAAATCCTCAATCGCCATGCTGAGCAACTCAGCAATGCGCTTTATCCAGGCAAAAGTTTGCAGGAACGCGAAGTCGCAGGAGTGTACTTGCTGGCGCGGTATGGAAGGGAACTGCTGCATCAGCTGTATGGCACCATCCACACGGAGTGTTTGGACCACCAGTTGGTCTCTCTTCAAAGCTGAGCGGAGTTGGTTGGAAAATGCCTCTCGCAGCCGCAAGCAAAATGCATAGATTCTTCGCTTCGCTCGGAATGACACGGCCCGGTGAGGGGTCGACTGGCTGCAAACCGGTGCTAGCAACCCAGATGGATGCTCAGTTCTTCCAGCGACTGCACGCGGGGAAGGCCAGCTTCTCGGTACGCGCCTGAGACGTCAAAGAGCAAAGCCTGCATGCCGGCTTTCGTTGCACCAGCGTAATCGACACAATAAAGATCGCCCACGTACAAGGCCTGTTCCGGGGCAACTTTCATAGCCCGCAGGGCAGCTTGAAAAATTGCTGGATGCGGCTTTTCATATCCAACCACGCCGGAATCGGTAATGCTCGAGAAACATTCGCGAATGCCGCAGTGGGTGAGCACATCGGTAATTTTGCCATCGGCGTTGGAAATCACACCCATGCGGTAACTCTGGCCAATACGCTCCAGGATTTGGCGAGTGCCGGGGCGAATCTGGTCGAAGTTTGCCGAAATCGCGGTGGCTTCAGTTAGGCTCTGCTGCAGATGTAGATCAGGGATGGCAAACAAATCGAGCAGGTGACCATAGAAGATGTACCAGAAGCCGTGGTCCCTCCGATGTTCGCGCAGGATGAGCTCATCCCATTCCCTCTTCGTCTTTCTCTCGGTCGCCTGAATTTGGTCCTTGGTGGGTGTGATTCCTAGCTTTTCGAGTGGTTGCAGGATGCGCGGCCAGTTCGGGAACAGGAGCGTGTTTCCGACATCGAAGAGCACGACCTCGGTTCTGTTTGGCATGCTTCGCCATGAAATGGATCAAGAACATTTTAGCGGACGAAATGCTACTGAACATCTTGGAGTGGTATTCTTACCCGCTGGTTGATGCTCTGTCCGCATCGACAGACCGCGAACCATGAATCCCCTGCTCCTCACGTTGAAGACAGGACTTCTTTGTGTGCTCGGGCCGGCCTTGACCGCCCTGCCGCGTCCATCCCTGGTGTTTGGCTCCTTGCTGATGATTCAGTACCCGGGGCACAAAGGCGATCTTTACAGCATCCTCTGGGTTCTGGTTTTCGGTTTTGCCACCCTGAATATCCTGGGCCTGGTGGCGCGGCGGTTCGAACCTGACCGTAGTCGCTTGAGCTTTGGGGAAGTCCTGGCGGTAATGGTGGTGATCGTTTCCATAAGCCTGTTGGCTTGGGAGATCCTGAACCTTGTGCATATTTTCCCCATAAAGCTGGAGCCACGGTGAAGTGGTTTTGGGGTATGATTCGGCTAAGATGCCTAAGAATGCGCCGCCTTTCGAAGTCACGTGCCCGTGCTGCAACGCGGTTCTGAAAGTGGACCCTGGAACCCAGGCGATAATCTCGCATACCGCTCCTGTTCATCCCAAGACCTTCGCCGATATTGAGGCCGCCGCCAAGGCGATGAAAGAGCAGGACAGCCGCCGCGACTCGATTTTCCGGCAGTCGGTGGAGGCCCAGAAGCATGCCTCCGACCTGCTGGAAAAGAAGTTTCAGGAGGCCGTGAAAAAAGCCAAGGAATCGCCGGATACGGGCAAGCCGATTCGCGACTGGGACTTGGAATAAGAATTAGCGAGCCTGGCTCGGCTTGGACTGCTGAAAAGCTCAAATGGCTTGAATTCAGCGGCTAAAGCCGCACAAGTTGTAGACAACTTGCGGCACGGCTGAAGCCATGCCCGGATACGAATCGGATGCTTTCAGGGCGCTGAGCCGAGCTTGGCTCGGCATGGACCGGTCAAAGACCCGTCCCCACACAGTTCTCACTTCTTGGCAAATTACTTCTGATGCCTCGTCCTCTTCTGCTCGGCCATCGCGGAGCCCGCGCCAGTGCTTCGATAGCTGAAAATACGTTCCGGTCTTTTGATCTCGCACTCCAACACGGTTGCGATGGATTTGAATTCGACATGAGGCGGACCGTGGATGCTCGTCCAGTGATCTGCCACGACCCGCGCCACCATGGAGTTGAGATCGCCCTAGTCAAGGGGGAGTCCTTACCAGATCTGCCGGTACTTGAAGACCTGTTGGTACGCTACCAACGTAGAGCTTTTCTCGATATTGAATTGAAGGTGCCAGGATTGGAAAGCAGCACCCTTGGGGTTCTTCAGCGGTATCTCCCGGAACGCGGTTTCGTGGTCTCGTCGTTTCTTCCCCAAGTTGTACGTGAAGTGGCCATTCTGGATGCGAGAATTCCGCTTGGCATCATCTGCGATACGCGAGAACAGCTCGCGCGCTGGCATCACCTCCCGATCACGCACGTCATGCCGCACCATAAGCTGGTCAGCAGGGACTTAGTCGAGGAAGCACATGCTGCGAACAAGAAGGTTTTCGTGTGGACGATCAATCGCGCGGAGGACATGGTGCGCTTTGCCGACTGGGGAGCGGATGCCATCATTTCCGATGACACGGAGTTGTTGGTGCGCACGCTTGGGAAAACGAGTTAGCCAGGAACTTCGCTGTCGGCACGGGCGGTGGACGGCTTGACCAGAAACGCGCTCCGTTCCCGCTCCAAGGCTTCAAGTTCGGACATCTCCTCGCCCTTACTCCAGCCGAGGGCTGCGGCAATCCGGCTAGCGGCGACGCGGCTGCATTCCTCCGTCCAGCAAGCAGCCATGGCCACCGGCACGCGCCGCAGCAACACATCACCCAGGGTAACTGCATATTCATGCTGAAAAGCGTCCACTGCTTCGGCCACGATGTGTTCACTATGTGGGCATAAGGTCGCTCGCATCTGGGCGCCGCTGCGCGCCAACTGGGCGACGGCGAGAGTTCGTTTCCCGTGCCAGGTCACAATGGCTTCGGCGGCGTTCTCAGAAATCCCGGAGAGACCCGAAATTTCTGCAATCCAGTCATCCATAGTGGCCGCGATCTCGCCTTCCGCAAGCGTGGCCAGTCCCTTCGGTTCCGCAACCGGTATTCGAATCTTGCGAGCGCATTGCCGGGCGAGTTCGGCTGCCGTAGTCAGTTTGCCCCCGATAACGGAGATCATGTGTTGCACCCCCTGCTTTCCGTGATCGTGCAGAAAATGCCGGCGTGTGATCGCAGAGGGGTTCCGGCCGCGCATAAAGGGCAGAGGGCGCACGCCGGCGAAGGCGTAATGCACATCGTTGGCGAAGACCTTAGCTCCCGGGAATAGCGCATGTAGGGAATTCAGTAAGTACTCGATTTCCTCTGCCGAAGGTTGCGTTTTGCTTGGGTCGGACTGATCGGGAACTTCGGTTGTGCCGACCATGACTTGTTCATTCCACGGGATCAGGAAAATCGGCCGTCCGTCCACCGCTTCGGTGAACACGGCGGCATCGGGAGCGCCGGCAAAGCGTGGCAGCACGATATGCGAGCCTCGAACTCCGCCGATCATGGGGCCATGGGTGTTGATTGCCGAGCGCTGGCACAACCGGTCCACCCACGGACCGGTCGCGTTGATGATCCAGCCGGCCTCGATCCGTTGCTCGGTGCCGGTCAACAGATCGCGGAACAGCAGTCCCTTGGCACGTCCGTAGGCAACATCCACGGCAAGAACTTGGGCATAGTTCCGTACCACCGCGCCTGAATCGGCGGCTGCCACGAGCCACTCTGCTACCAGGCGCTCGGGAAATTCACACTGTGCGTCTTCAAAGTTGAAAATGGACCAACGCTGGCCGGAATCGAGCAGTCGTTCAAATCTGGCTCTGTCTGCAGCACCATCTGCTACGCGCGTCTTCCCACCCAATCGGCGGTAAAGCCACAAGCCCATGCGGATCTTCATGGCGCTCCGACGGCTGTTCTCCCCTAACGCAAGCAGGAACTGTACGGTATGCACCAGATGAGGCCGCTCCCGAAGCAGTTGTTGCCGCTCCCGGAGCGATTGCCGCACCAGGCCAATTTCCCCGAACTCCAGGTAACGCAGGCCGCCGTGAATAATGCGGGTCGAGCGGCTCGTGGTGCCCGAGCCAAAATCATTCTGCTCCAGCAGCAGAGTTCGCCGCTTCGCTCGCGCGCACTCGCGGGCGATCGCCACGCCGTTGATGCCGCCGCCGATCACCACCACCTGGAAACGCTGGCCATCCAGTGACGCGCGGGATTTCTGTGGGATGTTCATGCTGTTTTGGATGCCATCTCCAGCCCGAGGCTGGATCAACAGTGTTCCTGAACTGCAAGTCTGCATGGAAACGCGACGATAGGGAAGTAACATTGCGGTTCCAGTCAAGGAATCGCTTGATTGCCCACAGGCTCGCGGCTCATTTAGATTACTGGCAATGACCAATACGACGGGAGAACGTTTCGAGCGAGCGGTTTCCATCATGGCGCGGCTGCGCGCCCCTGGCGGTTGTCCCTGGGACCGGGAACAGACTTTCGACTCCATTAAACCCTACACCCTGGAGGAGACTTACGAAGTTCTGGAGGCGATCGATAACCGCGACTGGGACGAGCTGGCCGGCGAACTGGGAGACTTGTTGCTGCAGGTCCTCTTCTATGCCCAGATGGGCAAGGAGGATGGGAACTTTTCCATCGACGAAGTGCTGGACCGGCTCGCGAACAAGCTGGTCGATCGGCATCCACATGTGTTCGGCGATGTGAAGGCCGAAACTGCTTCGGATGTGCTGCGCAACTGGGAGGCACTCAAGGCCGAGGAGAAGAAGAAGCGCCTGGAAGCCGGCGGAGGCAAGTCAAAGAAGGAGGAAAGCAGGCCCGAGTCGGTACTCTCCGGAATTGCGTCCGGGATCCCCGCACTTCTGGAAGCTATCAAGTTGAGCTCCCGCGCCGCCCATGTCGGTTTCGACTGGGCCAACATTGATGGACTGTTTGAGAAATTGCACGAAGAAACGGACGAGCTGAGGGAGAACTTGAAAGAGTTTCCGGCGCCGGGTCCGCAGCCGCAAATGCGAGGAATCGCCGGTTCAGGGAAGCAAGTGATTTCCCAAGCGCTGCGCGACCGGCTGGAGGATGAAGTTGGGGACCTGTTTTTTGTTCTGGTCAACATCGCGCGTTACCTGTCGCTCGATCCGGAATCGGCGCTGAAGAAAAGCAATCGGAAATTCAAACGCCGCTTCCAGTGGATAGAAGAGCAACTGCGGAGTGCGGGCCGTAGCCCACAACAGGCGTCGATGAAGGAGCTCGAATCGCTGTGGCAACAGTCGAAACAGCAGGAAAAAGCCCGGTGAGCGCTGAGTCGATTGTTATCCGCAAGTGCCACCAGCTCGACGAAATGCGGGCTTGCGTCGCCTTACAGAAAGAAGTGTGGAAATTCAGCGACGCGGACCTGATACCCCTGCGCCTGTTCGTGATGGCGGAAAAGATTGGTGGACAGGTGATCGGCGCGTTCGATGGAAACGAGATGGTGAGCTTCGCTCTGGCAATTCCAGGCGCCCGCAGCGGGCATCCTTACTTGCACTCTCAGATGCTGGCGGTCCGCTCCACCTACCGCAACGCTGGGTTGGGCCGCCACATGAAGTTCTTTCAACGTGACGACGCGCTGGCCCGCGGCTTCGAGCTCATGGAATGGACGTTTGATCCGCTGGAGATCAAGAACGCCTACCTGAACCTGGAAAAGCTGGGGGCAATCACGCGACGCTATAACATTGACCAGTACGGAATCAGTTCCTCGCCGCTGCAAGGCGGACTGCCCACCGATCGGCTGGTTGCAGAATGGTGGCTGAAGTCCAAGAGAGTTGAGACCTTACTGCGCACCGGCTCCCCGCCATCGTTCAAGACGGTGAAGACCATTGCCGTGCCGGCGCAGGTCTACGACTGGAAAGCGTCTGCTGACCACCAAGCCCGGGCCAAGGAGGTTCAGGATCGCAACCGTGAGCAATACCTGAAAGCATTTTCCGACGGCCTGAGTGTTCTGGGCTATGAGCGAGACGCGCAGGGCAACGGAACGTTCCTGCTGGGCCCGTGGGATGAGAAGTGGTCGTATGGGTCGGTGCAATGAAAATTGAAGCGATTACCATTCGTGAGATTCAGATGCCACTCGTCCATTTTTTTGAGACGAGTTTTGGCCGTACGACTAGCCGCCGTATCCTGCTGATTACTATCCATTGTGAGGGGTTGAATGGTTGGGCGGAGTGCGTGGCCGGAGAGCACCCCTTTTATAGCGACGAATGGGTCGAGACCGCCTGGCCAACCATTCGCGATTACCTTGCGCCGGCGCTGGTTGGCCGCACCCTAAACCAGGCAAGGGAATGCGTGCCGTTGCTTTCGCGGGTGCGTGGACACCGAATGGCGAAAGCAGCAGTCGAGAACGCGTTGTGGGATGTCGAGGCCGGGGAAAAGAAGCAGCCCTTGTGGAAGCTATTGGGCGGAACTCGCCGGGAAATCGCTTGCGGGGTTTCCATCGGGATTCAGGACAGCGTCGAGCAGCTTCTGGGGAAAATTGAGACGGAACTCGCCGCCGGCTATCGGCGGATCAAAGTCAAAGTGAAACCCGGGTGGGACATCAATGTGCTGGAACGCATTCGCTCCCGCTGGCCCGACATCCTACTCAGTTGCGACGCCAATTCTGCTTATCGGCTGGGCGAAGTTGAACACCTGCGGAAATTCGATCAGTTCAATTTGCTTATGATCGAGCAGCCGCTGTGGAACGACGACATCTACTTTCATGCGCGTCTGCAGAAACAGCTCAAAACCAAAATCTGCCTGGATGAATCGATTCACAATGCACGCGATGCGGAGACGGCGGTAGAACTGGGGGCATGCGGGATCATCAACATCAAAGTTGGCCGAGTGGGCGGCTTCACCGAGGCGAAAAGTGTGCACGACGTCTGCCAAGCGCACAATGTCCCCGTCTGGTGCGGGGGTATGCTGGAATCGGGAGTAGGCCGCGCGCACAACGTCGCACTTTCCACCCTGGAGAACTTCCGCCTGCCGGGCGACGTGTCGGCCTCAAAGCGTTACTGGAAGGAAGACATTATCGAACCGGAGGTGGAGGTTTCCCCCCAGGGAATCATTGCCATCAAGGATGAACCCGGCACTGGATACCGCGTCCGGGAAGACTTGATCGAGAAACTCACAGTCCGTACAGAGACCATCCGCGCTGCCGCAGCAGGGAAGTGAAGGGGTGTCCAATACCCATTTATCCTCCGCTGCGGTTTGCCACAGAAGCGCTCTCTTCTTTTTTTAGCAAGTCCACACCTTGCGCGAAAGTCAAGTCACTGGGCACCCGGCGAAAATCGCTGTACGTCTCATTGCTCTTAATCACAATGCTTTTGAAGAGCAGGACCTTCCCTGTGAAATTTAAGTTCATGCCAGTGATCTCCCAGTCAGTATCGGCAATGTTGGCCTGGTCGACCTGAAACTGTCCGCCCTTATCCAGGTGGCCGAGAATCCCCCAGCCGAAGCTTACGTCCCTGTAGAGCGTGCCATCGATCTTGGCGATGCGGTGCTGGTTAGCATCAATTAACAGGTAGCCCTTCATGCCGGTCACTACCTGCTCAACGCGGGAAGGTGGATTGTACCTAGGATTGGGTCGAAACTTGAGGCGCACCAACTCGTCTCCCTGCTTTCCGATGCCCGGTCTACCCGTCTCAATGCCGTCGTATTCATAAATAAATGCATTGGGCAACGCCCGCACAATCCGGGTCACGCGATCCGCATCTTCCTTCTCTTGTTTCTGCTTGCGCCGGAGTTCGTCGGGATTGCTAACAAGATTCTGTAAACGAGCTTGCTCGGCGCGACGCTGGTCCGCGTTCAAAGGTTTATCGTTGATAGCGATCAACATGCCTGCCATGGCGTCGCGGGTCTGAACGAAGAGCTTGGTCTGGGAGCCGTGCGGAGTTTCCCTCCGGGAACGGAACATGAAATTGGTGGTATCGTTGGCGGCCTTGAGCTCGTTCTCCGCCGTCTGACGGACCAGATCACCCGGTGCGACCGAGGAGGTCTGCCCTACCATGGGCAAACTCAGGACCAAAACGAGCGCCGAACCGCTTAGAATGCGGGCCCAAACCCCTTGACCGCTGCTGGTTCTCACGTATCGCATGTGACTCGTACTATATACAACAATTTAGATGCAGCTTCTTATATTGTTGCATTCGTTGCCTTGCACGCCTGCGGCCCGGGCTTGCCCGTCTCCACCACCTCCAGTATAGTTTCTGAAGCGCGTGCGGCAGTTCGCTTCGCGGTTTGCCCTTCGCTTGGCTCCCTTCTCTGGCCTCCTGCGCTAGCCGCAGGCGGGGAGTAGAATCCAAACTTTCCACCAGTTTTGCAAGGAGGCTGTACTTATGGAAACACCTAAAGCACCAGATAGTGTCCGTGCTGAAATGGCGAATCTGGGCAAGTCGGTGAGCATCAAAGGCGAACTCTCCGGCAGCGAAGACCTTTATATTGACGGGCAAGTGGAAGGCACGATCGAGTTGCGGGGAAACCGCCTGACCGTGGGGCCGAATGGCCGGATCAAAGCGAACGTCAATGCACGTAGCGCGATCATTCAAGGCAAGCTGGAGGGCAACATTCACGCCACGGAACGGGTTGACTTGAAGCAGTCCGCGGTCGTGCTGGGCGACATTGCTACGCAACGCATCTCGATCGAAGACGGGGCTTATTTCAAAGGCGGCGTCGATATCCAGAAAGATGCTGTCAAGGCGGAAGGGAAAACGGAATCGAGGGTGGAGATCAAGACAGAGTCCAAGGCAACTCCGGCTGCGGCCACGGCAGGGGTCTCGCCGGGGTCGAGGCCAGGTAGTCCAGTTCCGACGCCGGTACTGGAGCCTAGGAAGTAATGATGTGTTGGGCATTCGGGCGCGCTAAACTAGTCTCGGATGCCGCATGAGGAGCTGAAAAACTCAGGGATGGCATCCGTAGCCCAAAAATCTAATGAAAATTTTCCGCGGACCGTCCACGGGTTCGGAACAGCAGAAGTCTCCCCCTACCGCGTCGCAGAGATTGACGCGTCGTTCGAGCGGCTTGACAGAACTCTCGCGCATCTTGTCGAGTCAGGAAGGGCTGTGCGTTCTTGACCTTGGAGCGACTTCGCCGGGCAATATTCGCTATTTAACGGAGCTTGGCCACAAGTGTTACAGCGAAGATGTGCTGCTGGCTTCTCTCGATCCATCGCTGGTTACTCAAGACGAGCAGGGAAATCGAGTGCTCGACGAAAAGCGCTTCCTGTCGGAGAATTTGGCGTATCAATCGTCTCTGTTTGACGTGGTGTTCTGCTGGAATCTGCCCGACTATCTGGACGAATCACTGGTCAAGCCGGTGGTAGCACGCTTCTGGTCCACGTTGAAACCTGGAGGAATGCTGCTGGCTTTCTTCCACACGCGCGACGCTGGGCCGGACGCTCCCTGCTACCGCTACCACATTGTGAATAAAGATACGCTGGAAATGCAGCGTATTGTGGCTCGCCCGGAAGCTGGCCGTGGTCCGGGATCGAGCGGCCGCACCGGCGCAGCTTCGAAAGGCAATTTGCGCCTGCAACGGGTCTTCAATAACCGCCACATTGAAAATCTGTTCCGCGATTTTGCCTCGATCAAATTCTTCCTCGCCCGCGACAATGTCCGGGAAGTTCTGGTCGTGCGTTAGCCCGCCGTGCGTGTCTTGCGGACCAGGTAGCGGGTCAGCGCAGGGGCGTTCCCAAACAGGTGGAGCAATCCCGATCGTAGGGGCCGGGGCAGCGCAAATAACGCCCTGATTTTCGAAGACGCGCGAAACACAGGCAACAGGCCCTGCCCATACGCTTCGCGATATCTACGTGCGGTCTGCTCCAGCGACGCTTGACCCTTCAGAAATGCGCGCAACGATTCAGCGGCCAGATTCCCGCTGCGCAGGGCGAGCGAGATTCCATCCCCAATAAAGGGATCGACAAAGCCTGCGGCATCCCCCACCATCAGCATGCCGTCTTGTTCCGGCTGCGGCGTCCCAAAGACCAAGGGCGAAGTGGCCACTGGTTCGGTCAAGGGATCCCAATGAGCACTGCGTTCGCGAAGCGCAGGATGACAAGTGAAAACGTCTGCCAGCGAACAGGCAACATCGGCACGCACCATGGCGCAAACGTTAATCCGGGATTTGTGGTCGCCCCCGGCTAGCTTCACGGGCTGTACTCCGCAATAACCGCCTTCAAAGAAATACAGGTCAACCGAGGTAGGAGGCGCAGACTCGAAGAAATGGGCTTTCACGCCAAGGCATTTCGCTGGGCCGTGACTGGCGGGATCCGAGCCTTTCAAATTGGACCATCGGCCGGAGGCATTGATTACACTGTGAGCTGCGAACTCTTCCCCGAAACTCGAGACAATAAATTGACCATTGCGGGCGATTCTCTGCACAGGCTGCTGCTGTCGGGTATCCACGCCGGCATCTTCCGCTGCCCGCCACAGGGCCGCATCCAGCTCAAAACGTGAAATGCTCGTCGCTGGCTGTTCGATGGGGATTTCGAGCACTCTGTTATCAATGAACAGTCGGCCTTGGCCGATACGGGAAGCGCGCTGCAATACTCGAAGCGATGATGGATTTGAGCCGTCGAGCAGAGCAGCCAACAATTGCAGAGACTCCGCGGAGACGAATTCACCGCAGACCTTATGCCGTGGGAAGCGCCCGCGTTCCAACAGAAGCACGCGTGCGCCGTATCGTGCTGCAGTGATGGCTGCCGCCGTTCCTGCCGGCCCGCCTCCGATGACGATCAGATCGTACGCGTTCATAAACATTCATTCTGCGCCATGCGATTTGCCGTCTTTCCACACGATCACACCCATCCGATACAAGTAGTGCCGATGAATCTCTACCCGGGCTCCCGGAATTCCAGCGATCATCGTGCGCATTTCCTCGATCGTATAGGCCTGACGAACAGAGGCCGGACCATCATGCCAAGTGAGCCGGCTGCGGTAGAGCGGGTATCCGGCGTACACCAGCATGAGATGCACGCGACTGCGAATAAGGTCATTAATCAGTAACGCCCGTCGGCAAACTCGCAAACCTTCCCGCACGAACTCCGCGAATTGCGGCGGCGCCAGATGGTGTGCGAAAAGACCACAGCTCAGCACGTCAAAGCTCGCATCACAAAAGGGCAGAGCGAGGGCATCGCCAACAACGGCGCGGTTCGAGGAGTTTAGGTGAGAGCGGGCGCGATCCAGGAGCATGACATTGACATTGATTCCGCGTCGGCGGAGTCGCGCTGCGGCCAGCTTTGGGACATCTCCGGATCCGGCGGCAATCTCCAGCAAAGAAAGCTGAGAGACAGCAAGCTGGCGCGCCACTCGCTCGATCATGGCTTCGGTGGTGGCAACTCCTCCGAACCAGCGGTTAACGCGGCGCAGGTCCGCCAGAGAAGTGGTGATCTCGGCAGGCGTACCCGCATCACTGTCCAGCAGCTCGGTGGTGGGTACCCGCTTCATGTAGTCAGTGGCCAGTGGCCAGTGGTCAGTGGCTAGTGCCGCCCCTTACTGCCGCGACAATTTCTCGTGGTTAATGACGTGACCACCGACCACTAGCCACTATCCACTGACACTTACCCGATCGGAGGCAAAGTTAAACCTGCGCCAGTTCTTCTTCCAGCAGCTGCTTGTTATACAGATCGGTGTAGTAGCCGTTGAGGGCAAGCAGTTCGTCGTGCGTACCGAGTTCCACGATGCGTCCGCCGTGGAGGACGGCAATGCGATCGGCGTTGCGCACCGTCGACACACGGTGGGAGATGAAGATGGTGGTGCGCCCCTCCATGATTTCGCGCAGATGATTGAGAATCTTGTCTTCCGTGTGAGTATCCACGCTGGAAAGGGCATCATCCAGGATCAGGATCCGAGGATTGCGGATGATGGCCCTGGCAATGGCCGTCCGTTGCTTCTGTCCACCGGAAAGCGTAATGCCGCGCTCGCCCACGATGGTCTGATATTGTTCCGGAAAACTCTCAATGTCGGCCGCGATATTGGCTCCTTCCGCCGCATCGTGAATTTCCTGGTCCGTGACTTCTTCGGTGCCGAATGCGATGTTTTCCCGCACGGTATCACTGAAAAGAAAAGTTTCCTGGGGCACAAACCCGATGTTGCGGCGCAGTGCCTGGAGCGGGAACTCGCGAATTGGGAGGCCATCGATGAGCACCGTCCCTGACGGGGCGTCATAAATGCGAGGAATGAGGCTCACCAGCGTTGTCTTGCCCGACCCTGTTGGTCCCACAATCGCGAGACTGGTTCCCTCAGGAATATGCAAGTTGATGTCATTGAGCACCGCTGTGCCGTTGTAAGCGAAATTCAAGCCGCGAAACTCGATCTCGCCACGCAGATCTAATGGAGGTACGGGCGCGCCGCTGGTACTAGGCGTTAACGCTTCGCTGTCCCTGATTTCGGGCTGCTCCACCAGGATTTCGTTGATGCGGCCCATGGAGGCAGTCCCGCGCTGGAAAATGTTAATGACCCAGCCGAGAGCAATCACGGGCCACGTAAGTTGAACCATGTAAGTATTAAAGGCGACAAACTGACCGACTGTAATACGACCAAGAAGAACTTCACGGCCGCCTAGCCAAAGCACTAGAACGATGGCAAACCCCAGCATCGTCTCCAGGGTTGGCCACAACATGCCCATCAACCGAACCAGTTTCAGGCTGCGTGCAACGTATTCCTGGTTAGCTTTTTCGAAAGCCTCAATCTCTGGCTGTTCTTGCACATATGCGCGAACCACGCGGGCTCCGGAGAAATTTTCCTGGGCGCGCGCAGAAATATCCGAGAACATTGCCTGAATCCGCTCAAACCGCTCGTGAATTTGCCTGCCAAAGTAGTGCACAACAATGCTTACTAGGGGCAGCGGGAGGAAAGCATAAAGCGTCAGTCGCGGGCTGATGTGAAGCATGAAAACCAGCGCTGCAGCGCCAAACACGACGGTGTTGGCCGAATACATGATGGCAGGGCCAAGCAGCATTCGGACCGCATTCAAATCGTTGGTAGCTCGGGCCATAATGTCGCCGGTGCGCGTCTGCTGGTAATAGGAGTAACTGAGTCCTTCCAGGTGCCGAAAGAAATCATTGCGCAGGTCGAACTCGATGTCGCGCGAGATGCCGATGATTATCCAGCGGGTCAAGTACTGGAAAATACCCTTTGCCACGGCCACGGCGATAAGCAGAAGGGCATAGGGAAGCAGTCCGTGCCAGGTAACCCCGTTGCGCAAGTGATCAATGGCACGTTGCAGCACCTGGGGGAACAACGCCCAGATGCCGTTAGTCAGCAGAATGCAGAGTGTCCCCACCGCGTAGCCGCGGCGATAGTTCTGCAAATAAGGCAGGAGTGGACGCAGGTTCTTGGGCACCATGTGCTTCTACTAGATGCGATTTTAGCAGCACAGGCTTCAGTTTCCAGAACTGTCGGAATCAGCTTGGAGCGCGTCTTTAGTCCTTAGCAACAGATCATCGCGAAAGACAATCACGCCAGCGACCGCGACCAGCAGCACACAACTGATCAGGAAAAAGCAATCAATCTCGAAGAAGTATGAGTACAGACGCTCAAGGTCCATGCTGTTTCCACTCCGGAGTGATGGGCGCTTCAGTTGCTCCGCCTGCGGAGTTGCGTCTTTCCGGTCAGATGTTTGTAGCGCGCCAATACTTCGCCCATGGCCTGCAATCTGCCCAGAGTGGTAAGACGCGGGTTCTCAAGAACCGATTCGAATTCCGCCATCCAGCATTCCACGGCTTTATCAACGCAGGTCACCATCTCGGCCGCTACCGCGTTCACAAAATCTTTCTGGATTGGTGTTGTTTGCAATTTCAGACCACTCCTTTCTGAGATTACAGTTCCGGGTTGGATCGGCGGAACGGGGCGGGAACGGGAATTTCAAGCTCCCGTCCCGACCACATGTGCCTCTATTGCTGTGCAGGAGGGGCAGGCGGGCCCTGCTCCATGCGCTGCATGTGCTTCTGGAATCGTTCTTCCCTGCGCTGGAGGAACTGGGTGGCTTTCGTTTTCTGATCCGGCGTCAGGATGTTAAAGATCTCGGAGTGAATCTTTGCCTTTTGGACAGTGAGCTCCGTCATAGTCTGGGCCTGTTGCGAAGCGACGGCCCGCACCTTGGCTTCATCAAACGTTCCACTCTGCTCGAGTTGCCGGAGCTGTTGCTGCGATTGATGGAGTTGTTGAACCAGCGGCAGGATGTTGGGCTTTTCGTTTTGAATAATCTGTTTGGCCTGCGCCTGCTGCGCATCGGTCAGATCAAGGTAATCGGTCATCATGCCGACCATATGCTCCAGCCCGAATCCTTGGCCGCCCATGTGGTGCCGCGCCTTGACCATCGTTTGCGAAACCGCCACCGCCCCCACCAGCGTGACTGCCAGCACAATAGCGAGTATCTTGCTACGACCTGCTTTCATCTATTCCTCCTGGGACGTCCTTTCGGACAGCCCTTGAAATCTCTTGCAGTTATAGGAACACTTTTCCGGGCTGAGCGCGGTAAAGAGTCGGTCAAAGCGGGTAAAGTTTCGTAAATGGGCTAAATCCAAGTTTGACAATTCTTTACGTGGAATTGCCCGGCAATTATTGTAAAAATGAGACTGGGAATGGACCGCATTCTGGTCATCGACGACGACGTGGAGCTTTGCAGCCTGGTCGGGGAATACCTCGCATCAGAGAGCTTCAAGGTGGAAGCCGCCTATGACGGGGAGCGCGGTCTGGAACGGGCTTTGAAGGGTGACTACATCCTGGTGGTGCTCGACGTAATGCTCCCCGGAATGAATGGTTTTGAAGTGCTCCGCCGGATTCGTGCCACTTCGCGCATTCCCGTGCTGCTGCTTACGGCTCGTGGGGAAGACGTGGACCGCATTGTCGGCCTGGAGATTGGCGCCGACGACTATCTGCCTAAGCCCTTTAACCCGCGGGAACTGGTGGCCCGAATCCGCGCCATTCTGCGTCGAACCAAGGAAGGGAAGTCGGGGACGGCCAGCGTGCCCGAAATCCTGCGGGTCGGCGACATTGAACTGGATCCTGCGACGCGCACGGTCCGGCAGGACGGTAAGCCTGTCGACCTGACCTCCGTTGAATTCAGCCTGCTGGAGGTCCTATTGCGCGAGGCAGGACGGGTAGTCACCCGCGAGCGGCTGGCCACGACAGTTCTGGCGCGCAAGTTTTCTCCTTTCGACCGCAGCATTGATATGCACGTCAGCAAGGTTCGGAAGAAACTGGGGGATACCGAGGGTGGCACCGAGCACATCAAAACAGTCAGAGGCGCCGGGTATATATTCACGCGGCCGCGGGAAGCAAAGAGCAGAACTTCATGAGGAGCCTATTTCTCAAGATTTTTCTTTCTTACTGGGTCGCCCAGGCACTGTTCGTGGTGCTGGCGATCCTGGTCACGCTGGCCATTCGTCCGCAGACCGACCCGCGCGGGGAATATTTCCGGCTCAATGCCGCGACTCAGGCAGCCCAGGCCTATGAACGCGGTGGCCAAGCGCAATTGCTGAAAGAGTTCGAAGAGAGAGAGAAATCTGTCCATGATCGCCTTTTCCTGTTTGATGAGCAGGGGCAGGAACTTTCTGGCCGCCGGGTGCCGCCATGGGCCGCGCAGTTGGCCAACGGTATTCAGCCCAAGCCTGCAGGATTGTGGGGATGGTTGGAGTCGGAGCATCGCGCAACTCAGGCGGTGGTGGGTCCGAGCGGAAAACGCTATACACTCGTCATCCAGCGGCCGGCGCCGCCGCGATTCTTCTTCGGTCCTAACCGAACGCCTGGGTTAGGAATTTTCATTGCCATTCTCTCGTCAGGACTGGTCTGCTTTCTCCTTGCGCGTTATCTGACGGCCCCGGTGGTGCGCTTGCGCGCGGCAACGCAAAGACTGGCAGCTGGGGACCTGACGGCGCGTGCCGGAACCGTGGGCAGCCGCAGGCGCGATGAAATGGCGGAACTGGTGCGTGATTTCGATGGCATGGCAGAACGCCTCGAAAATCTGGTCAATGCCCAGTCACGATTGCTGAATGATATTTCCCATGAGCTACGCTCTCCTTTAGCCCGCCTGAACGTTGCGCTTGGATTGGCTCGCCAGCGCACCGGTCCGGATGCCGCGAGCACACTGGATCGCATGGAACTGGAAGCCAACCGTCTCAACGAGATGATCGGGCGGCTCCTGGTCCTGGCGCGCATGGAGGGTGGCGAGCAAGCGGTGGAGAAGTCGGAAATCCACTTGGAAGACCTGGTTCGAGAGATTGCTGAGGACGCGGAGTTCGAAGCCCAAGGCCGCAACTGCCGCGTGAAATGCGAGGTCATCGACGATTGCCTGGTCCTGGGTAATGGCGAGTTGCTGCATAGCGCCATCGAAAACGTTGTCCGCAACGCAATGCGCTACACCCACGAAGGAACCGAGGTGGAAATCCGCCTCGAGCAGGTGGATGAAGCGAATGGCCCGGACGCGCTCATCCGCGTGAGCGACCAGGGTCCAGGCGTACCAGAAGCTTCCCTCGATAAGTTGTTTCAGCCGTTCTATCGGCTGGACGACGCGCGCGAACGGCAGACGGGCGGCGTGGGCCTGGGCCTCGCCATCACAGAACGCGCGGTGCGCCTGCACGGAGGTTCCGTAAGAGCGGTCAATCGTCCGGGCGGCGGGTTGCTCGTAGAGATCCGGCTGCCTGCCATCGCACAAGCGACGCCGCCAGTTTCCCCGGAGTACGTTCTCTCGAATCGAAATCGTAGCGAGTGAGCTTGAAAGCAGCCGGGTTGGGCCGGCCTGCTTCTAACCTCCAAGTTGCTCTTTCTGACGCATTCCTGATACACAAGTATGGATTCCTTACACATCAGGAGCGGCGCGCGCGTTCTTTTGCCGCTGCGGTGGCCGATTGGTTTTGCCGTCGGCAAAAACCAGGAGAAAAAATGTTGATGAGGTTCAGCTGGCTGGCTTTGATCGCGGTCGCGTTTTGCTTCCTCATGAGCTGTGGCAAGAACTCCAAGTTCAGCAGTACGAATACGATGTACGTCGCCACCCAAAGCGCAGCGCAGGTTTGGGGATATCGGGCTAATTTTAATAATGGCAGCTTGTCGACGATCAACGGCTCCCCCTTTACGGCTCAGCCCGCTTTCGCCATCCTCATCGACCCGACCCAAAGCTTCGCCTATCTTGCCACCACGGCCGGCCAGATCCTGCGTTTCTCTTTCGATCTGAATGGGTCGTTGGTTCCAGTTAGCGGAGGCCAGGGGGTACCTACGGGCGGGGCGAGTCCGGTGGCACTGGCGATGGATCCCGGGGGCAAGTTCCTCTTCGTGGCCAATCAGGGAACTGGCGTCGCAGGGTCCAGCAGCATCTCGGTTTTTTCCGTGGGATCGGGGGCCGCCCTCACTCCAGTTCCGGGCTCCCCGTTTACAGTGAGACTGCCCCTGAACTTTCCGCTTGCCAATCCCAACCCTGCAGCAGTCGGAATGGTTGTCCAGTCAGCGTTGAATCTGTTGTATGTGGTCGATGAGAATGATGGTTACGTGCTGACGTATCCGTATGATTCCAACACGGGGGTACTGCCGGCAAATTCCACGCAGGGCACTCTTGCTGGAACAGCGCCCGCCGCCGCTGCGATGAATCCCGCGGGCACTTTGTTGTATGTCGCAAATTTTGGCTCAAACAATGTGAGCGGATTTGCGATTGGCACAACTGCCCAGCAGGGTTTGGGAAGCCTGACTCCTTTGGATAAATCGCCCTTCGCGGCCGAACTGGGCCCGATTTCAGCGGCGGTGGATCCGTCAGGACAGTTCCTCTACGTGGTGGACCAGGCTTCTAATCAAATTTCCGGCTATCGCATTAACCCTACAACCGGAGATCTCAGCCCCACCATAGGATCTCCCTACAATACGGGGGCTGGTCCGATCTTCGTTGCCATATCGCCCATCAACAAGTTCTTATATGTGTCCAACAATGCAGCGGCGACCGTTGCCGGGTTCTCCATTGACCCTGCGGGCGGCAATTTGTCGACCGTGACCCCGGCGGTGACCACGGGCACGCAGCCCACAGGGATCGCCTTCGGCAAGTAAGCTAAGCAATCAGTTTGGCAGGAGCAGGGGTCGTCGGCAGAACGACCGTTCTTAGGTTGGCACTTTCAGGATTAGGTATCCGCCTATCATCCCGAAGAAAAAGTCAGGCGCCCAGGCTGCAAGGCCGGGGGGCAACTGGCTAACGTTGCCCATCGACTCCGACAAGCCTGAGATAGTCCAGTAAACCACGGCAATTCCCACCGCAATGGCCACCCCGGTCAGGGCTCCTCGACGCCCGGCAGAGAGTGCAAAGGGGATGGCCAGGACCGCCATCACAAATGTGATCAAGGGATAGGCAAATTTCTTCTGCAATTGCACCCGGAGACGCACCACCTCAAACCCGCTCTGTTGCAAGTCGTGAATATATTTCTTCAGTTCCTGGTAGTTCATCTCAGTGAACTGCTTTACTTCTTTCTTGAAATAGACCGGCGGTTCACTCAGGGTGGGGAAGGTGGCGACATCGAACGTGTGGTAATCCTTGATGGCAGGTCCGCGCAGTTGCCGCTGCCAGCCCTGCTCGCATATCCACTTCTGCAGACTGTCTCCCCAATGGGCGCGGGTTGCGTAAATCCGTTGGGTAAGTTGGAAGGTGTTGGGGTCATAAGTGAACGCCGAGAGGCTTCCGAATTGATTTCGATCCGCGTCGAAGAACCGGTAGTAATAAATGGTGGACTGCTTGCCCTTGATCCACTTGCGATCGGGTAGCAGGTAAGTCTGCGCAGGTTTCCCCTTGATAAGGTTGCGCAGCTCATCCTGGCGCTTGTTGGTGTGTGGGAGATAAAGCTGGTCGAAGAAGAATAAAGCGACCGCCACGGCCGCCGCCGCCACCAGGACCGGCACGATCACGCGATAGATGCTGATCCCGGTCGCTTTCACGGCGGTGATCTCGTTGGAGCGCGTCATCAGGCCGAAGGTAACCAGGACGGCCAGCAACATGCTCAAGGGGGCGACGTTGTACAGGAAATAGGGAGAGACATTGAGTAGGTATTCGCCCACGATGATGGGGGAAACCTGGTTGCGCAAGATGTCTCCAATGAGTTCGAACAAGGTGAAGACCAGCAGCAGCATCAGAAACGAGGCCAGGATCATCCCCAGATACATCACAAAATCGCGCAAGATGTAATCGTCCAGCAGCATGGGAAAGCGCGCGAAAAACACGCGCCTGCGGCTGGCTACGCGCTCAAAGGTGTCCTGGGGGCCGCCGTTCAGGGTCAAGATTTCGCCGCTTTTCTTCAGACCGGCTTTGAAGGGTTTCCACAGCGCGCGCAGATAAGATATGTCGACGGGCCGGCGCTCCACTCTCCACAAGAGAAACATGCCAGCAGCAAAAAAGACGATATTTGCCATCCATACACCCAGGGCGGGAGACATTCGGTCTTGTTTTGCCAGGGACACACCGACCAGGGACACGGAGTAATAGGCAAACACCAGCAGGATCGTGAGTACGAAGCCCGCGGATTTGCCCCCTTTCTTGGAAGAGAGTCCCAGCGGAATGCCCACCAGGGCCAGCACAACGCAGGCGGTGGATAGAGCGAACCGACGATGAAACTCAATCAGGTCCCAACGCTGAGTGGAAGGGTCCGCGCTCTTGGCTTGCTGCCATAGTTCGCGAGTGCCTAACTCGCTGACAGGGGCGGGTTGCGATTGTGGGGGGGCGGCGGGCAGGAGAATTGGTATATCGGTTTGAGTAAAGGTCGAAATCTGGTAGTGGTCGGGCGAACCCGAGATGGTTTCGTGGGTCGAGCCATGGGTCAGGTGGAGATGCAGTGTTTGAGGACCTTCACTGACTAGAATTCCGCTCTGCGCGAGCGTGATCCTGGGCGAAATTGGATCGGTGATGTCGGCGAGAAAGACGCCTTTCCATTCCGCTGCTCCCGGCCGCGTGTGAACATCCCGGACGTACAAAACCAAGTGGGGGAAGCCTTCATAGAAGACGTTGGATTGCACTTCAAACGACGCCTGCGAGCTTTTGAGCTTGTCTTGAAGTCGCCCAAGTGCAGCCTGGGATTTGGGCGCGACGAATATGCCGTTAGCCAGCGCCACTAGCCACGCCCCCAGCACAAAGATCGAAACAATCCCCAGGAACGACCACACCCCGATGCCGCTGGCGCGCATGGCGGTGATCTCGCTGTCGGCAGCCAGGCGGCTGAGGCCGATGAGAATTCCTACCAGAACGCCCATCGGAATGGTGTAGGTCAGGGCGACCGGTACGGTGAAGAAGAAGATTTCGGCCACACTGGGCAGGGGAGCGCTGGCGCGGGCGACCAGATCCAGGATGCGTCCCAAGTCGCGGGTGAAGAGCACAAACGTGAACACCACCACACCGATCAGCGCGTGAGAGAGGACTTCCTTCAGAATGTAGCGGGTCAGAATGCGCATCGGCTTGGGCGCGCTCTTGCGACTAGGTCGAGTCTAGCACGCTTCCGTGGAGTTCCGGTTCCCCGCTCCCCATCCCCCATCTTGGCGTGCGTGCGTTCCGGCTTTACACTGGAACCGTGAAGATCGCGCTCGGTCAAATTAATCCTACGGTTGGCGACTTTTCCGGCAACGCTGCCAGGATCGTCGAATTTTCGCGTCAAGCGCAGGCTGCAGGAGCGGGACTAATTCTGTTTCCGGAGCTTTCGATTTGCGGCTATCCGCCACGAGATCTGGTGGAGCGGCCATCGTTCTTGGAACGCAATCGGGAGACGGCGGAATCGATCGCGGAGCGCACGCGGGGCATTGCCGTGATTTGTGGTTTGGTTACGCGGGCCCAGGCCGACACGGGCAAGTCCGCCATGAATTCGGCCGCGCTGCTGCAGGATGGCAAGATAGCCTTTATTCAGTCGAAGATGTTGCTGCCGACTTATGACGTTTTCGACGAGATGCGCAACTTCGCGCCTGCCACGCGACAGGACCTTCTTTCGTTTTGCGGGAAGCAGATGGCGCTCACCATCTGCGAGGACGCGTGGAACGATAAGCACTTCTGGAACAAGCGGCTTTATACCTTCGATCCCGTTGAGGAACTGATCCGCGCCGGCGGAAACTTCGTTCTCAACATTTCGGCTTCGCCCTTCTGGGTGGGAAAGCGGGAGTTTCGGCGAAGGATGCTGGCTTCGATTGCCCGGAACCACAAGGTGCCAGTGGTCATGGTGAACCAGGTGGGCGGCAACGACAGCCTGGTGTTCGACGGTTCCAGCATGGTGTTGAATCCTGCCGGAGAAGTCATCGCGCAGGGGAAGTCGTTTGAAGAAGATCTGGTGTACTTCGATTCCAACGAGCTGCGGGGCGAGATGCATGAGCAGATTGCGGGAGAAGAAGCGGAGGCTTATGCCGCCCTGGTCCTTGGAACAGGCGATTACGTTCGCAAATGTGGATTTGGCAGAGTGATTGTGGGTCTGAGTGGTGGAATTGATTCGGCTCTTACGGCTGTGATCGCGGCGGATGCTATGGGTCCCGAAAACGTGATCGGCGTTGGCATGCCGGGGCCCTATTCCTCGCCGGGATCCATTGAGGATGCAAAAACGTTGGCGCAAAATCTCGGTATTCGATTCGAACTTCTTTCTATCCAGGAAGTGTTCCAGACCTATCGGAAAGTTCTGCAACCAGTGTTTGCGGGGCGGAAAGAAGACGAGACCGAGGAAAACATTCAATCACGGACTCGCGGTACACTCCTGATGGCGCTGGCGAATAAGTTTTGCGGCATCGTGCTCAGCACGGGAAACAAGAGCGAGTTGGGAGTGGGATACTGCACGTTGTATGGCGACATGGTGGGCGGGCTAGCGGTGATCTCCGACGTGCCTAAAACCATGGTGTATCGGCTGAGCCACTATGTGAATTCCAGGCGTCAAGTCATCCCGCGGGCCAGCCTGGAGAAACCGCCATCAGCCGAATTGCGACCCGATCAGAAAGATAGCGACACACTTCCAGCCTACGAGGTGCTTGATCCAATTCTGGAAGATTACATTGAGGATATGCATAGCGCGGAGCAGATTGCCGCGGATCACAACTTTGATGTTGGCTTGGTGCGCAAGGTGATACGTATGGTGGACCGTAACGAATACAAGCGCCAGCAAGCTGCTCCGGGCATAAAGATTTCGGCTAAAGCCTTCGGCTATGGCCGCCGTTTTCCGATTGCTGCGAAATATGAGGCCTAGAAAGTCACCATCCTGGCAAAATCACATCCATCGAAAGGACCGCATGCAACGTTATTTCGTTCCCTTAGTGATCATTGTTGTGCTGGCAAGTCTCATGACGGCTCAACAGAAACCCAAGTCCCAAAACGCTGTCGCTGGCGCCAGGCCCTCTGAAAAAGCCGAAACTACCCCGGGCCTGCCTGCGGAGGAGACCGTCAATTCCTTCCTGCAACAGATGTTTGGGTACGATCCGTCGATCAGCTGGAAGATCAACTCCATCAAGCCCTCGGAGGCGCAGGGCTTGGCCGAAGTCACGGTGATTTTGGCCAAAGAGCAGGGCCAGCAGAGCACGGTTTTGTACGTGACTCAGGATGGCAAGCACGCCTTGGTGGGAGAGATTCTGCCTTTTGGAGCACGACCCTTCGCGGCAGCTAAAGAGCAGCTGCAGAAAGGGGTGAATGGCATCTCCCGCGGACCGGCCAATGCTCCCGCGACTATCGTTGAGTTCAGCGATTTGCAGTGTCCGCACTGTAAAGCGGGCCAGCCGGCTGTCGAGAAATTGCTCGCCGACGAGCCCAACGCGCGATTTGTTTTCCAGCCCTTTCCTTTGCCTTCGCATGACTGGGCTGCTAAGGCCGCGGCCTTCGGCGACTGCGTGGGTCGAGCCAATAACGCCGCCTTCTGGAAGTTTGTGAACGCAGTCTATAACGCACAGTCCGACATCACGCAAGCGAATGCTGACGAAAAGCTCACCGCAATCGCAACCGACGCAGGAACCAAGGGCACCGACATCGCAGCCTGCGCTGCCAAGCCGGAAACCAAGGCGCGCATAGACCGTTCCGTGGAGTTGGGCAAGGCGGTCGATGTCACCGGCACTCCTACTCTGTTCATCAATGGCCGAAAGATTGCAAACATAGGCGGCACTCCGCCCGATGTTTTGAAAGGGATGGTGGATTTTGCCGCAAAAGAGGTGAAGTAGGGCAGACAGCCTAAGCTCACCCCGGCATGGCTCGCGCGTCCAATCCCAGGAGGTGACGACATGAGCGGAGGCCCCCTCTGCAAAGGGTTAGCTGTAATTATTCTCGTGATGTTTCTCAGCATCACGGACCTGGTGGCGATGCAGGACAATCCTGCGACGGAACACGAGCACCACATGGCTGACCTCAGCAAGCACGGCGCCGAGGCCATGGGCTTTGATCAGGATAAGACGGTGCACCACTTCCGCTTGCGGCAGGATGGTGGAGTCGTTCAGGTTCAAGCAAAGGATCCCACGGATGTGGTCAGCATTGCCCAAATTCAACACCATCTTGGGCTGCAGAAAGAGAAGTTTTCGCTCGGAGACTTCGGGGCTCCGGAGCATACTCATGGCCAAGTCCCGCCAGGCGTCCCGACTATGAAGAAGCTAAAGAGCCAGATCAGGTACGAATTCCGAAAAACCTCTCAAGGAGGCACGCTGAGCATTTCCTCCAGCAACCCCGCGGCGGTCGAAGCGATCCAACAATTTTTGAGATTTCAGATTCAAGAGCACAAGACGGGCGATCCGATCAACGTGCAGTAGAGAGGAATCACCTCGCAGGAGTCAGCCAGACTTCCGAACCAGCACCGAAGGCCGCTTCGCTGGCGACGTGTGGCGTGATCACCACCAGCAGCTCGTCCTCTTCGTACTGCTTGTTGTTGCTGGTGGCCAGCCGGTTAATAAGAGGCAAAGCGGCCAAGCCAGGAAGACCACTCATACTGAACTGTTCGCTGCGCGACACCGAACCCGTCACGACTCCCGGTTCACCGTCCTTCAGCGTGATGGTCCCGCTGTAGTGGCGATTGTTAATAATGGGCACTCCGTTCACAGATTGAGCGCCCAGGGATCGGAGCTCCACGTCCAGCGTGAGACTCACATCCGTGTTGCCATGTACCTCGGGCTTGGCCTTGATCGTGAGTCCCAGATCTTCGTAGCTGACCGACGGCACGGCCGGAACGAAGCTATTGTTGCCGATAACTTGCGAGATGGCGGAACTGTTGAAAATGGGAGCAAAGCTGGCGTTGATGATGGGGTAGCGCGTTCCCAGCCGGAAGTTGACGTCCTTACCCTGACCGGCACGCAAGGTCGCATGCTCCAGGTTCCGCGCTAAACCTTCGTTGCGCGACAGAGTAGCGCCAAGGCTGCCCAGGGTGACACCAAACAATGTAGTGCCATTGCCGAAGGTGGCCAATGGATGCGAGAAGATTGAATTCTGTTGGTTCTGCAATTGAGCGAGCAGAGCCGAGATGGCCGTGGTGTTGGCCTGGTTGATGCCACCACCGGCAATGAGTTGATTGATGAGATCCTGAATGTTTTGCCCACCGAGTGCGGTCAAGGCTCCAGCTGGAATGTTGAACATCTGAAATTGGGTGGGAAGCTGTAGTCCCAGATCACGCGACAACGTGCGGCTTACTTCGTAGACTTTAATGTCAAGCACAACTTCCGGGCGGGAAGAGTCCAGATTCTCGATGAATTCGCTGGCTGCCTCCAGCATGCGCTGGGGCGCGCGCACGGTAAGGGTGCCGGAGCTGGGCTGCTGCGCAATGAAACGGATCTCAAACAGGGTTCGTAAAGCATTCACTATGTCGTTCAAGTCCTGCGGCGAGCTGACTCCGGGGATGTAGAACGTGCGCGCCGCCATGCGATCGAACTGGCGGTGATTTTCGGCAGTTTCACTGGCCAGCAAGATTTGTTTTTCGTCCAGCGGGGTCCAGAAAGTCTTGGTGACGGCGTTCGCTGCCTGCATGGCGGTGTAGAAATCGACATCCTGAATATCAAAGCGGACCCGGCGGGACTGGACAGAATCGTCGATGATCGCCGTTACGCCGTAAGCTCTCGCCACTTGGGTTAAGAGCTCGCGGGAATCGCCGCGAAAATGAAAATCGGTACGCCCAGTCCCTGGGAGGAGTCGAATTTCGCCTGCGTTGGCCAGGATATTGGCCGGGCCGGAAGCACGCGGTGTCGATTCGCCTAAGGCGTCATTGAGGCGCTGACGCGCGAACTGGTTGTCTGGGTCCAGGTGCAGCGCCATGCGAAATTCGGCCAGGGCCTCGACCTCACTGCCGTTGGTCAGCGCCGTATTTCCGCGCTCCAGGTGGTTGTAAATGAGCTGTTGACGGGCTAGTTCACGCGCCGTGAGGAATTCAACATCCTGAGGCACCAGTCGGGCCGCTGTTTCGAATTCCTCCAAGGCCTCATCGAATCGCTTCTCATGCTGGAGCTTTAGGGCGCGGGAGAAGGCGGTTTTGGCTTCCTTCAGGTCTTTCTTCGAAACATCGCAGGCAGGAGCGCCCTGTGCGCTGCTTACACAAAGCTTAGTTGTAGGAGCTGTAGCCGGTGGCACATCGCTCGCCAACAGGAAGGTTTGCAGGACTGACGTCAGCAGGATAGGCCACAATAGGCGCATCCACCAGATTGTACCCGGGATGGCAGTTTCGTGAGATGGGAAAAAGGTGCCGGTGGTACCTGTCCTCGAGTTCGTAAAAGTCTGGCGATTTTACGAGCTCACCATGAGACGCTCGATGGCGCGCGCTTTGCCAGTATTCTCGTCGCACTCAATGACAACGGCACAGAGACGAGCATCGCCCGTGGCGGCTTCAAAGCGGGTGGGCATGTTGGTCAGAAAGCGATTAATGATCATTTCTTTCTTTACTCCGATGACGCTATCGTACGGACCTGACATGCCGACGTCGGTAATATATGCGGTGCCGCCCGGCAACACCCGTTCATCCGCGGTCGGAACATGAGTATGAGTGCCGATGACAGCCGTGACTCGTCCATCCAGGTACCACCCCATCGAAATCTTCTCCGAAGTCGCCTCGGCATGGATGTCCACCAGGATGACCCTGGCCTTAATTCCCTTGAGTAGTTCATCGGCCACCCGAAAAGGGTCATCGTTACTGGTCATGAAGACTCGGCCCTGCAGGTTTAGCACGGCGTAAGGAACATTGCCGCGAGTCTGCCCTTCGTAGACACCCGATCCCGGCATTCCGGCTGGGTAGTTCGCGGGACGGAGCAGCCGCCGCGCCGGACTGTAGGGATTCCCGTCAGCCGACTGGAAATACTCAATGATCTCGCGCTTGTCCCAGATGTGGTTGCCCGAAGTGAGGACCTCAATGCCCGTTTCGAAGAGCTCTTCCGTGAGCGCGGGTGTGATTCCGAATCCGGCAGCAGCATTCTCCCCGTTGGCGAGGACCAGATCGATGCTGTGCTGTTGGACGAGTTGGGGGAGACGCTCCTTGACGATGGTGCGTCCCGGCCGGCCAAAGATGTCTCCAATAAAAAGAATGCGCACGAACTCGATGGTAACACGCGTTTAGCGCTGCGCTCTCGCTGGCGGGTCTCAATGTGCTCCGGATATCACGGTTTTTTCCGAAGTGAGTTCCGCTGTTTTCAGGAAGTCGTAATTACCGGACGCATTCAAGGTGAGATTCTGCACCCGTTTGGAGTGCACCACTACGTTATCGATGTACCAAAGATTGATGTAAGGCAAATCCTGCGCCAGGATCGTCTGTATCTCTGCATAGAGCTGCTTGCGAACGTTCTGGTCGAGTTCGCTGCGGGTCTGATCTATAAGCAGGTCCAACCGCGGATTGGAGTAAAAGCTCCTGTTCGCACCATGCGGCGGAAACTTGGAGGAGTGAAAAGCATATTCGAAAATGTCAGGATCCTCATTGCCGCCGATCCAGCGCAGCGAATACATCTCAAAAGCACCCTTGGTTACATCCGAGAAGAAGGTGGCGAAATCAAAACTGCGGATATCGAGCGCGATGCCCACTTCCCGCAGTTGTTGTTGAAGAACGGCGGCCAGCAGCCGGACATTTTCTTCGGTGGAAGTTTTCATCGTGAGATGAAAGCGAATACCGCTTACGGCGGGATAGCCGGCCTGGTCGAGTAATTGACGGGCGTGCGCGGGATCGTGTTCATACCGGGGAACATCGTTGTCGTACGCCCAGCTCTCGGGCGGAAGAATACTGTCAGCGGGCCGAGCAAAACTGTTGACGAGATACTGGAGCATAGGCCGGCGATCAATCGCGTAAGCGAGCGCCCGGCGCACGCGAACATCCTTCAAAACGGGATCCCGGCAATTGAGCGCGATATAGGCCAGAATCGACCCCGGTCCGTGCGCGACTTCGAGGGTTGGGTTGCGCTGCAGAGCCAGCACCATGTCAGTCGTGAGCGCGTTGCTTTCCAGGTCAGCGCTACCTTTGCGCAACTCGAGGGCGCGGGTGGTGGTGTCCGGCACCACGGCGAACCGAATTCGCTTCAGATGTGCTTTCTCACCCCAGTAATCTTCATTGCGCTCCAGGATGACTTCCTTGTCCTGCTCAGCGCTTACAAACCGAAATGGTCCTGATCCCATAGGATGACGCGTGATTTCGTCTCCACTGCTGCCATAGGGAACAATGCCCATTGCGCCACCCGACAGGTTCCAAAGCAGGGTGGCAAACGGCTCCTTCAATTTAAAGATGACAGTGTAGTCATCCGGCGCCTCGATATGGTCGACAAACCGGTAGACTGCAGACTTCGTGCTGCGAATTTTTCCTTGCAGCAGGCTGTCAAACGTCCACTTTACGTCTTTGGATGTCAAAGGCCGGCCATCGTGGAAACGTACCCTGTGATGGAGGTGGAAGATATATGTCCGCGGATCAGGAATTTCCCAGTGCTCGGCCAAGCCAGGTTGGACGTTGAAGTGTTCGTCACGCGTGAGCAGGTCATCGAACAGCAGAGTGTCAATCCGCTCGGAAAAGGCGTCGATGCCCACACGCGGGTCGAGATTGGTTGGGCTGCTCTCGATAATCATAACCAGCGTGTCGGGCGCTGGTTTGCTGGCACAGGAAAGCAGAGGAAGCAGCAGCAGGTACCCTGCGAAAGCAACGAGCCGCTGCCTGGCTTTAGACATAGGAGATCTTGCCCAGAATCGCGGGGCGGCTGGCGCCCGTGGCGGAAGGAATATTCGAGGGCTGCCGGCGCCAGCTCTGGAAGGCGAGCACGGCGAAGGCCACGGCCTCCTTGGCCTCGGTGGGCAAGCCGAATTCATCGGAGAGCCGAAGTTGAATACCTAGCTTCGCTAGTTCAGCGCTCATCATGCTCAGCAAGGTTGGATTTTTTGCGCCACCACCGGAGACTACAAGTTCCTTGTATGATCCCGGCCGCTTGACCACAAATCGCCGCAGCGCATGGGCGACGGATCGGGCGGTGAGCGCGGTGGCGGTGGCCACGATGTCCTGTTTACGCGAACGGCGGCAGCGACGTAGGAAGTCGCCGACAAACTCGCGGCCAAATTCCTCACGTCCTGCGGTCTTAGGCGGCTTACGCAGGAAGAATGGGGAGCGCAGCAATTCTGCCAGGACATGTTCCAGAACGGTCCCGGTGGCCGCGACGTACCCGTCGATGTCATAAGGCTTGTCATACAGTTGGTCCATGACGGCATCGATCACCATGTTGCCCGGCCCCGTATCGAAAGCCTGCACCTGTTGCGGCGAGGAACCCGCCGGGATAGCGGTCAGATTGGCAATGCCGCCGATGTTCTGCACCACCCGGCCGATGCTGGGACTGCGATAAAGAATGTAGTCGAGGTAAGGGACCAGAGGCGCGCCTTTGCCACCCGTGGCCATGTCGGCCGGCCGGAAATCCGTGACCACCGGCACGCCGACACGGGCGGCAATCACCGAGCCTTCGCCAGTCTGCCAGGTGACCGCCAGGTTGCGACCGAGAAATGGCTCGGGCTCGCCCTGGTGATACAACGTCTGCCCGTGACACCCTACGAGTTCGACTTTGAGGCCGTACTTCTGCCGGGTGGCTACTACGGCCTCGGCATAGAGTTCTCCGAGCAGGAAATTCAGCCGGGCAAGATCGGCCACGCTGGCATGGGGTGCATTCATGGCTGCCAGGACGGCGCGCCGCACGTCTTTGGGATACGGGTATTCTGCATGAGCCAGCAGTTGAAAGGTCGGCCAGTGGAAACCTGGTGTTTTCGAAGTACGCCTGTTGCGAGGACTGATTCGGACTAGCGCAACATCAATGCCGTCCGCTGAGGTCCCGCTCATTACGCCGGCGACGATCACGATTGCTCCTCACGCCCAAGCGTCTCCAGCCGCACTTGTTCGGAAAACTCCCACAACTGACGAGTGAGCCACTCGATTTTTGAAGCGGTAGGGGGAGGCATGCCCCGCTTCACTTCACGCGCTTTTTTCTTGAAACTCAGAATGCGCCTGACGGACTCGCCGATTCGATGAGCAAACTTAGAGTCGCGCTCCGCCTCTTTGACGAGTGCTTCGTACGCTTTCGTGATGGATTCCTCTTTGTGACAGATCAGGCACAGGTCTCCGCCTGCGCGGATGTGCTCCACCGCAGCCTCGTGGATAGGAGCGGCGCTTAGGACGCCTCCCATCTCCAAGTCGTCCGAGACGACCAAGCCACGATAACCAATCTTCTTGCGAAGTACGTCGCTGATCCATTTGCTGGAGAGTGATGCGGGTATCTTGTCGCCGGTCACGGTCGGATAGGCAGCATGCGACACCATCACGAACGGATAGTTGCGACGTAGCGCACGATAAGGAAACAGGTCCTCGGCCCAGAGTCGCTTCCAGGGCTTGTTAACGACAGGTAGATATTGATGGGAATCCAGATTTCCCTCGCCCAGGCCCGGAAAATGCTTGCCGCATCCCAGAACGCCTGCCTCCGCAAGGCCGCGTAGAAATTGTCGAACGTAAAGCACGGTCTGTTTGGGATTATCAGAGACCGCGCGCGAACTCATCACTGAACGCGAGGCCTCGAATGCCAAATCCGAAACCGGGGCAAAGTCCGTATTGAAACCGAGAGCGTAACACTCATCGCCGATCACCCTGCCGTGCTTGCGAAATAATTTGCGGTCGCCGGTGGCGAATACGGCCGCCGGTGAGGGTGCGGGTTCGAGAGCTTTTTTCAATCGATCAACCAATCCGCCTTCCATGTCGACACAGCGAAACAAGGGCGTTGAAACTAGTTGCTGGCACGCTTTCAGCAGCTCATGAGTTTGTTGCGCGCTGACGATATTGCGGGCAAAAAGAATCACGCCCGCGGGCTGCAGACGCTTGAGCAGGGAACTGAGCCGCGGCGACATGTCGGTCCCCTCGAAGCCGATAATCAGCAGTTGGCCGACCTGCGCGCGGATGGGTGCTAGTTGTCTCTTATTGCTCACTCGATTTCATGTTGTTATCCCGAGCAGGTATCCAGCCCGCGAAGGATTTTGCGTGCGTTATTCAAACCGGAAGCTGAATTGCCCGGCGGCTGAAGTGCATCGATCTCAATCTCGGTCGTCCCTACGGGACTTGTTCCACTTTCCTATTCGATCCCAACGCTGAAGCGCTGGGCTATTTTCACGACATCCCTCCGGGTTGTTCTCGAGCGACTCTTTACGACTGGTATAGCACGCAGACCCGTTCTCACGCGCCCACTGGAGCCATGTCCCGCCAAGAGCGACGGGGAAAGCAGTTCTATTCAATTTGCTTCTTCAGTTCCGCCAACAGATTCAGTGCTTCTAGCGGCGTGAGACGGTTCAAGTCAAGCTCCCTTAATCGCTCCACCACCTGATGCGACAGCGGAGTAAAGATAGTCAGCTGCGCAGGCCGGCGGGGTTGCAATTCATCGCTGGCCAACTGGTCGGTTAGTCGCTGCTCCGCGTTTTCATGTTCCTCGAGAACCTCGCGAGCGCGAACCACGACGTCATGAGGCAGGCCTGCGAGTTTTGCGACTTCAATACCGTAACTGCGATCTGCCGCTCCGGCTTCGACTTTACGTAGAAAGACAATGCCGCCTCCCGTCTCCTTCACAGAAACGTGGTAGTTCTTCACTCCCGATACGCGATCAGCCAGTTCCGTCAGCTCAAAATAATGGGTGGCGAACAGGGTCTTGGCGCGAGTCCGCGAGTGCATGTACTCGATGGCCGCCCAGGCAATTGCCAAGCCATCATACGTAGCCGTGCCCCGCCCCACCTCGTCCAACAGAATCAGAGAGCGCGGCGTAGCCGTGTGCAGGATCGCGGCAGTCTCGGTCATCTCAACCATAAACGTAGAGCGTCCGCGGGCCAGGTTGTCGCTGGCTCCGATGCGGGTGAACACGCGATCCACTACGCTTAGTCGCGCAGAGCGGGCCGGCACAAACGACCCCATCTGCGCCAGAATGACGATCAGCGCTGCCTGCCTCAGGTAAGTGGATTTGCCGCCCATGTTGGGGCCCGTCAGGAGCAGGATTGTATGAGTCGTGGAGTTCAGAAACAGATCGTTAGGGACAAAGCGTTCGTTTCCGCCCGCCAATTCCTGCTGCTCAATGACAGGGTGGCGGCCTTCGATGATTTCTAAATCCCCGCTATCGTCGAACTTGGGACGACAGTAATTCTGCACGGCTGCGAGGTGGGCGAGGGCTGACAGGACATCGGCTTCCGCCAAGGCCAGCGCGCTTTGCCGGATGCGCCTGGCTTCCGCCGCTACGGCTGCCCGCAGTTCTGCAAAGAGCCGTCGCTCAATCTCAACGATCTTCTCCTGAGCATCGAGAATCTTCGACTCGTATTCCTTCAACTCTGGTGTGGTGAAGCGCTCGGCATTGACGAGGGTTTGTTTGCGATCGTAATCCGGCGGCGCCAGATGCAGATTCGCCTTGGAAATCTCGATGTAATAGCCAAACACCGAATTGAACTTCACTTTGAGCGAGCCGATACCTGTTCGCTGCCGTTCCCTTTGCTCGATTTGCGCCAGGTATTGCTTGCTGTTGCGGCTGAGATCGCGGAGTTCGTCGAGATCCTTGTCCACACCGGATGCGATGACCCCTCCGTCACTGAACGTAAGTGGCGGTTCGGGCACGATGGTCTGGTCGATGCGCATCCGCAGATCAGTTAGTTCGTCAATGGAACTATGCAGGGCTTCCAGTCGCTCCGCGGACAGGCGGCCCAGGGCCGTGCGGACCGCCGGGATCTTCGCCAGCGAGGCGGAGAGAGCGAGTACGTCGCGAGGATTCGCGGTTTCCAGGGTTACACGGCTGAGCAAGCGTTCGAGGTCAAGGATCCCGTCCAGAGCTTGCCGTAGTTGTTCGCGGGCAATGGTGTCCTTGACCTGGGCCTCCACGGCGTCGAGACGGAGCTGGATTTCTGTCACATCAATCGACGGGCGCAACATCCAGGACCGGAGCAAGCGCTTGCCCACGGGTGTGACGGTTGCATCCAGTGAGCGGAACAAGGTGACCCCGGCATCAGCTCCGGCAAACAAGGGTTCAATCAACTCGAGGTTGCGAACCGTGACAGCGTCGAGCACGAGGCAGTTTTGCCGCTCGTAAAACCCGATACGATCGACGTGGTCTAACTTGCCGCGCTGGGTGGAACGCACGTAATGAAGAATCGCGCCAGCTGCCGATGCGGCCGCCGGCTTACCGGAGAGCCCGAAACCCTCCAGAGAAAGCACGCCAAAATGGTTCTCCAGCAGCGGAATGGCATGGTCCGGCGCAAAGATCCAGTCGTCGAGAGGGGTTTCGGCGCAGCGCGGGTCACGTGGGGACGGTCGCCCCAAGGCAGAGGTGTCTCCGGACTTAGCCGGATTCTCGAATAGCGGCGCCGTGGAGGCGTAGAGCAGTTCTTTCGGCCTTAATTGCTCCAACTCTTCCTGCACGCGGCGAGCCGCGTCGACACCGTGAAACTCGGTCGCGCGGAATTCGCCGGTAGACAGATCCAGGGCCGCAAACCCGACCGTTGTGTTCACCTCGGCGACGGCCGCGAGAAAGTTGTTCTCCTCCGAACTGAGGGAGGCATCGGCCGCCGTGCCGGGGGTGACGACACGCGTCACTTCCCGCCGCACCAACTTTTTGGCCAGCCGCGGATCTTCCATCTGGTCACAGATGGCGACCTTGAAACCCTTACGAATAAGCTTGGAAATGTAATTTTCGGCGGCATGGTAGGGCACCCCGCACATGGGGACGGCAATGCCTTTCTCCTTGTTGCGCGAGGTGAGCGTAATCTGCAGTTCGCGTGCGGCCACGACCGCATCTTCGAAAAACAGCTCGTAGAAATCCCCCAGGCGGAAGAACAAAAGAGTCTGGGGATGCTCTTTCTTGATGGCGGCGTACTGCCGCATCAGCGGAGTGGACGGCTCGGTCATCTGCTGCGGGTGCGTGCGCGGATTATAACAAAGGAAGCTGTCCTCTCACGGCGGCAATCATCACGGCCGTGTGTGCCAGTTGACGCAACCCACTTTAGGTGTTTTCCTTAAACTCATGGAGCTTCGGAAGGATCCGATAACTCGTTCCTGGGTGATCACCGGGGACGACGTTCCTGAAAGCGGTGCTCGGGCCGAAGGCTTGTGTCGCTTTTGCGCGGACTCAGCAAGTCCCCTGCAGGTGATTTCCACCACGCCCGGCCTGGATGGCAGCCCCTGGGCTGCGCGCTCCGTAGTGCATCCCAACCCGCTTTACCGCATTGAGGGGGAGCCCTCGCGTCGCGCCGATGGACTCTATGACCGCATGCGTTCGGTAGGCGCGCACGAAGTCCTGGTGGAGAACCCTCGCCATGACCGCCATTTGTGGAGCGGCAGCGAGCGCGAAATCGAGCAGTTCCTGATGCTGGCTGGGCACCGGATCCAGGATCTGAAGCGGGACCAGCGCTTCAAGTACATCAGCATCTTCAAAAACCACGGTGTCACCGCGGGGCAGGAATTCGAACATCCGACTTCACAGCTCACTGCCACAACCTTTGTTCCACGCCGTGTACTTTACGAGTTGCGCGCCGGACGCGATTACTTCGATCAAAAAGAGCGCTGCGTTTTCTGCGACATCCTTTCGCAGGAGGAGCGGCAAAATCAGCGCGTGCTGGAGACTCGCGGGGACTACATTGCGCTCTGCCCTTATGCGCCGCGGGTTCCGTACGAAACCTGGCTACTGCCGCGCACCCATGAGGCGGCATTTGAGCGTTCCGCCGTCTCACGGCCGGGAGTAATGGCCGATCTGGCAGCCCTGTTGCGCCGAACCCTGGCACGCATCCGGACCATTACCGAAGACTTTCATTTGGTTCTGCACACTTCGCCCAACAGCCTGCATCGCTCCGAGAGCCTGGGCTACTGGAAAACTCTTGACGAGGACTACCACTGGCATATCGAGATCATGCCGGTGCTTGCTTCCAAGAACAAGTCGTATACCTTCAAAGAGGTGTACTACTCGCCCGTAACTTCCGAGACCGCTGTGCAACGGCTGCGCGAAGCCAGAATCGAGCCCTAGTCCCTGCGTGAAGCCTATAATGGCACCTCTTCGGGAGGTCCCTGCCTTGAGATGGATGATTTCTTTCTTGTTGCTGGTCGCGGGCGCCTGCGGTCAAACTGCGGCAACTCCACAGCAATCGGAAAAACAGGAAGTCCTGTGGCAAAAGCTGGAAAGCGGTATAGCAGACGTCGACCGAAATCTGGATGGCGTACTGGGCGTCGCCATCCTCGACCTCACTACGGGGCAGAAATTCTTATTGCACCCTGATGACCTTTTCCCGCAGGCGAGCTCGATCAAAATCGCGGTTCTCGCCGAACTCTATCGCCAAGCACAGCAGGGCAAGCTCAAGCTCACGGATCTGTACACCGTGCAATCCTCCGACCTGGTTCCGGACAGCGATATCATGGGTGGGCTCACGCCCGGAATCACACGCATCACCAACCGTGATCTCGCTACCATGATGGTCGCGGTTAGCGACAACTCGGCCACGAATGTGCTTATCGATCGAGCGGGCATGGAAAATGTCAACGCGCTCATGGACAGCTTGGGGCTAACCCACACACGCTTGCGCCGCAAAATGATGGACGTAAAGGCAGCCGGCGAGGGAAGAGAAAACGTCTCCACCCCACGCGAGATGATGACCCTGCTGGAGGCCATTTACCGAGGCAAGGTGCTGAACAAGGAAATGACAGATGATTTTCTGAAAATGCTCAGTACGCATAAGGAAAGCTTCATTCCGCGCGACCTGCCAGACGACGTGCGGACCGCAAATAAACCGGGTGAGCTGGAGGCAGTACGCAACGATTCCGGCATCGTATTTGCCAAGAATCGCCCGTACGTCATTTGCGTGATGACGACCTACCTTAAGAACGAGCGTGCTGGTGAGGACGCCATCACCAAAATCTCTGCTCTGGCCTACCGTATGTTCGATCGTTTGGGTCGTGCCTCCGAGTACGGCCGGGTAGTATCGCCCAGCAACAGCAGCAAGCCGTAAAATACGTGGAGACGGCCGCACCTCGGCCATCCAGTTGGTTGCTGATGACTATTCGCCGTCTGAAAACCTATACCGGCGAGCAAGGCTATGTTTACCAGTACTATTACGTCGGAAAACGCCCGGCCACGGTTGGCTTGTCCGACGCGGCCGCTGTCGAATACGTGTTCGACGTCACTTCGGATCGCAAAACCATGTTTTCCGTGAGCGTGTTTGTCCAGAAGGACACGCTGGGCACGTGGGCCACGCGCCACGGCCGCCAGCTCACCGAAGCGGAGGAATACGCCGCGGTCAAAATGCGCCTCTTTCGCGGCTTTGACGAGATCGAAGACATGATGGGCCAGGGCCGCAGCCTCTCCCTGGACGCTTCCGCGTTGGAGGAACTACTGGCCACCTTGGGGGTGGCCTAAAGGCCAACCCCCCTATCGTGACCTCGGTCACAATCGATTGTGATAAAGCCAACTGCCTCCGGCGGGTTCGCGGAGCAGACTATAATCACCTGACTGGGCGAGGACTGCCCTCCAGGTCCGATAAACTAGATCATGCCTCTACTCTGGTTACGAGTTGCACTCGGCTTCTACGCGGTTGGCCTGCTTTACGCCCTGCTGGCCCTGACCCGACGCAGCGAACTGCTCAATCGGATCGCATTGCCGGCCATGGTGACGGGCATGGTCTTCCAATTTGTGTCGCTAACCGAAGCCGTGCTCCTTTCCGATCACCCGACTCTCACATCGGTGCACAACTCGGAATCGCTATTGGCCTTGCTGATCATGGTCTTCTTCATGGTGGTGTATCTTTTCTATCGAACCACCTCGCCGGGCATCGTCATTTTTCCCATTGTGTTCCTACTGACGTTTGTCGCGGCCACGGGCGAGCAGCCATTTCTGTTTGTCACGCCGGGGGTGAAGAAGGGCTGGTTGTTTGCGCATATTGCCCTGATCTTCACCGGGTATGCGGCGTTGTTCTTGAGTTTTGGAGCCAGCCTGCTCTATCTGGTTCAAGAGCGCAGCCTAAAATCGAAAAAATCGAATGGCATGCTGTCTCGCCTGCCGGCGCTCGAAACCATTGACGAAATCGGCTATCACTCCCTGCTACTCGGCTTCCCCTTTATGACGCTGGGATTGATCGCCGGCACGGTTGTCGCTCAATCGACCTACGGTCGAGTGAACCTGCTCGATCCCAAGATACTGCTGTCGGTGCTGATGTGGGCGGTGTACCTGATCATGTTGTATACGCGCTGGAATGCCGGATGGCGCGGTCGTCGCGCTGCCTACCTGGCAACATTCGCGTTTGTGGCGGCCGTCGTTGCCTGGGCCGCCAACTACTTCAGCGGTATTCACAGGTTTGTGTCCTCATGAACTTTCAGCTCATCGGCGTCAATCACAAGAGCGCGCCGGTCGAGGTACGTGAACGCCTCGCCCTGCCTGACTCGCGTCTTGCGGACGCCTGCAAGCGCTTGACCGAGCAGCTCGGCGTAGAGGAGGGCATGATCCTATCGACTTGTAACCGCGTGGAAGTTCTGGCGAGGACGACCAACGGAAAAGCTGACCTGCGCGGCTTTATCGGCCAGTTTTTCAGCCTGGATCCGGCAGAGCTGGATAGATATTTCTATGAGTACCGCGAGCAGGATATGGTGCGCCATGTTTTCCGCGTAACCTCCAGCCTGGACTCGATGGTGGTCGGAGAGCCGCAAATTCTGGGCCAGGTCAAGGAGGCCTACGCGGTTGCGCGCGCCGTGGGGTCAGTGAATTCGCAGCTCGATTCGCTGCTGACCCGCGCCTTTGCGGTCGCCAAACGAGTACGCACAGAAACGGCAGTCGGCTCATCGGCGGTTTCGGTCGCGTCGGTCGCGGTGGAGCTGGCGAAGAAAATCTTTGGTTCGCTGCACGGCAGGCACGTGTACCTGGTAGGGGCGGGCAAGATGAGTGAACTGGCGGCGCGCCACCTGCTCGCGCACGGGGCCGCTTCTATTTTTGTTGCCAACCGCACCTACGACCGAGCGGTGCAGCTTGCCAGGAAATTCAGCGGCAAGGCGATTGTTTTCGAGCAGCTCTATGAAACTTGCGACCGCGCCGATATTGTCATCACGTCAACCGGCGCGCCGCACGCGATCTTCCGCCGCGAGCATGGGGAACTTTTTCTGGCACGGCGCCGCAACCGGCCGATGTTCTTCATTGATATAGCCGTGCCTCGCGATGTCGATCCGGAAGTGAACAAGCTGGACGGAATCTTCGTGTACGACATTGACGACCTGCAGCAAGCTGTTTCCGCCCACGTCGCCGACCGGAAGAAAGAGGCAGAGCGGGCGGAAGCTATCGTCGCGAACGAAGTGGAGCGCTTCCAGGCTCGCCTGCAAACATTGGAGGTGGTGCCCACCATTGTCAGCTTGCAAGATCATCTCGAGACCATCCGGCAGGCGGAGATCGATCGCGTGCGTGGACGCCTGGGCGAGTTGAGTCCCGACCAGGAGCTGGCGGTGGACGTGCTCACCAAAGGCATCATCAACAAGATCATGCACACGCCGATTACCACACTGAAGACGGCCGCCCGCGAATCGGAGGCCACCACCGTGATTGACCTAGTCCGCCGGTTGTTCAATCTCCAAGACAAGAAAGCCGAAGGGAAGTCCAATTCAGCTTCGGGCGCCGGAGCGAAAAACTAGATGGCCCACCTACGCATCGGTTCTCGTGGGTCGCAACTCGCTCTCTGGCAGGCCAATCACATCGCTGACTTATTGCGCGAGCGCGGTCATGAGGTGGAACTGGAGATCATTAAGACCACCGGCGACAAGATCACGGATGTGGCTCTGGCCAAGGTCGGCACCAAGGGAATGTTTACCAAGGAAATCGAAGAAGCACTGGCCGCGGGGCGTGTGGATTTGGCGGTGCATAGCTTGAAAGATTTGCCGACCGAGGTGCCGCCCGGCTTCGAGATTGCCGCCATTACCAAGCGGGAGAACCCGCGCGACGTGTTCGTTTCCAAGAAGTACTCGCATATTGAAGATTTGCCTCGAGGCGCTCGGGTGGGGACCAGCAGCCTGCGGCGGCAGGCGCAACTGAAGGCGCTCCGCGCCGATCTTGAGGTTCATCCACTGCGCGGTAACGTGGACACGCGCCTGCGGAAATTGGAATCCGGGGAGTACGATGCCATCATCCTGGCTGCGGCCGGCGTCACTCGGCTCGGGCTTACGGCTTTGGTCAAGCAGGTCATCCCTGCGCAAACGATGTGTCCGGCAGCCGGGCAGGGAGCTCTGGGTATTGAAATTCGCAAAGGAGATCTGGCCATTCGTCAGCACCTGGCCTTCCTTGATGATGCGGCGGCGCGGGTGACAACTACGTGCGAACGGGCTCTATTGAATCAATTGGGTGGCGGATGTCAGGTCCCGATCGGCGCCTTCGCGGAAGTACGCAAGGATTGCCTGCATCTAGAGGCAGTGGTGGCGCGCCCTGATGGTTCCCAGGTGCTGCGCGAATCCCGCGACGGGAATGATCCCCAGGAGCTTGGCCACGAAGTGGGGAAGGTCCTGCTGCGCAGAGGTGGAGACGCGATCCTGCAAGAAGTGTACGGGCAAGCGGCCGCCGCGCCCCAGCAGCCTTAAATCCTTGTGTGGAGGCGGGTCTTCGTGACCCGCCTGCCCGGGTCAAGGACCCGGGCCCACACACAACTAAGATGAAATCCACCGCAAAATCGCAGCCGCTTCGTGGGCTTCGTGTTCTCGTCGGCCGCGCGCGCCACCAGGCGAGTGCTCTCTCCTCAGGCCTGCGGGCACTGGGAGCGCAAGTGCTGGAGATTCCTTTCATTGAGATTCGCAAGCCCCACTCCTTTCGCCCGCTGGATACCGCTCTCAAAAATGTGCGCGACTACGACTGGTTAATCCTGACCAGCGTGAATGGCGTGGAAGCTATGTGGGAACGGGTCAGGAAACTGCGGCTCACCAGGAATCAGCTTCGGCGTCTGCAGGTCGCGGCTATCGGCCCGGCGACAAAGAAAGCTATAGAAGGCCGAGGCCTCAAGGTTCATGTCGTGCCTGAAGAATACATTGCCGAGTCGGTGGTGCGGCGGTTGCGTAAACGGGTAAAAGGCAAACGAGTTCTGCTGGTGCGCGCGAAAGTCGCCCGCGATGTGATTCCTCGCGACTTGCGCGCTGCGGGTGCGCAGGTGGATGTGGTGGAGGCATATGAAACCGTCGTCCCGCAAGCATCGCGCATCCGACTGCGCGCCGTCCTACGGAAGTCCAAGCGTGCCCCCAATGTGATCACGTTTACCAGTTCTTCGACGGTACGAAATTTCGTGGATCTGCTTGGCAATGATCACAGCCAGGTTCTCAAACGTGTGAAGCTGGCTTCCATCGGTCCGGTTACTTCCGGCACCCTGCGCGAACTGGGGTTGCGAGTTGATATCGAAGCCCGGGAGTACACCATCCCGGGCCTGATCAAGGCGATTTCCGCGAGCGCCTCGCATCAGTAAGTTTCTGATTCCTGTACGGGTCTTGTCCAGCGTAATAGAACAGCGAGCGTTCTCTACTATTACAGCATTCTTGTCCGAGGTCATTTCCATGCTGAAGGCCATCGCTCAGTCGTGCCTTGTCATCTTGGTGGTCGGGGCGGCATTCGCACAGACGATTTCAACCCGTGATTTTCCTTCTGACGCTGTACTCCAGCGCATCCGGGTGGAAGGTATTCGCGCGCACATGCAGTTTCTTGCGGACGATTTGCTGGAAGGCCGTGGCACGGGCACACGAGGCTATGAGCTGGCTGCGAACTACATTCGCGCCCAGTTCGAAGAAATGGAGCGGAGCACTCAAGCCTTATGCGAGATGGGAACGCGGTGGCGCAACATGTTGGACTTGAAGTCAGCCCAGATCCGATGCCGGAAGAGGTCTATTTCATCCGCAGCGATCAGTATTCGTTGTCCGGCAGGGTGTTCCCGCGATGTTCCTCAGTGAAGGGGTTCAAGGCGGTCGATCCGAAGCTCAATGGCAAGGAAATCGCGCTGGAGTGGGAGAAGACGCGCCATCACCCAGCACAAGATGACATGAATCAGCCTTTGAATTTCGATGCCGCCGCCAAGTTCACCCGCGTGGACTTCGCGGTCGGCTACCTGCTGGCGGAAGAAACCACAAGGCCCACGTGGAACCAAGGCGATTTTTTTGCCGAACTCGCGAAAAAAGAGCAGCAAACTGGCAAAGCGGGAGCCCTACAGGCAGGGCCACCAGAACGCTAACGCGGCGACCACGTCCATTATTCGTTCAACGAACAGCCGCAATCGGCGGGTGGCACGTGCACCTTAAGGAAGTCGGCCACGCGCTGGTAAGCATCAATCTGATTCTCAACTTTGGCAAAGCCGTGGCCTTCGTTCTCGTAGATTTTGTACTCCGCGGTCCCGCCATGCTTCTTGATTGCCTCTACGACCTGAAGCGTTTCCTCTTTGGGACAGCGTGGGTCGTGCCCGCCAGCGAGGAGCAACAGCGGCGCCTTGACCTGGTCGATGAAGTTGATAGGCGAGCGGTCTTCGTACAGTGATTTGTTCTTTTCCGGATCGCCCATGGTGGCCATATCCGACTGCTGCAGCACCGGATCTTCGTTCTGAATTTCGGTGAACCAGTTCACGAAGGGAACAATGGGTACGCCTGCTGCCCACAGATCGGGCGCCTTGGTCACGCCCATCATCGTCATGTAGCCGCCGTAGCTGCCACCCATCAGGATCAGTTTCTTGGGATCTACATAGCCGGTTTGCTTGATCCAGTCTGCGGCTCCAAGAACGTCCTGCAGGTCGCCACCACCCATGTCAAAAAGATTCGCATGCTGAAATTCTTTTCCGTAGCCGGTGGAACCGCGGTAATTGGGTGCAATGACGATGTACCCCTGGTTTACGACATACTGAACAATGCGATTGAACGAATTAACCGTCTGTGACGTGGGACCGCCATGGACGTACACAATTGCCGGACTGACAGGCTGGTGCGGCAGGTTGTAGGGCATGTAGACGAAGGCTGAGATCGTCCATTTGCCGTCGCGGCTGGGATAGTGAACTAGATAGGGCTCAACCATGTCCTCGCTGCGCACTCCCGCCACCAACGAATGGGTCACTTGTTGTGATTTGCCGGTCGCTAGGGAATAAACCCGGGCATCATTGGGAGCGTTAGGACCGTTGTGGTAATAGAGCAGGCGGGAGCCATCGCGAGTAAATGACGATTCCGAGCCGCCCAGCCCGTTGACGCCCTTAGGTAGCGGCACGGCCGAGGTCTTTCCGCTAGCCAGATCGTGGAGAAAGATTTCCGTGTTGCCATCGACGTTGGCGGTCCAGATGATCGTCTTGCCGTCAGGCGAGAAATTTCCGCCATTGATTTCCCACTTGTCTTGCGTGAGCCATTCAATCTTCTTGGTTGCAATATTGAGCAAGCCGACATTTTCGTAGCCATTTCCCGCGTTGCTGGTGATGAGCAGATGCTTGCCATCGGGCGAGACGTCATTTGCGCTATACAGGTTCTCGCCCCTGTGCTCGGTTAGTAACGTACTTTTCCCAGTTGCGACTTCTGCTACAAAAACACTGGAGTCGGTGCCTTTGGCCTGATGTTGAGTGTAGGCGATCCACTTGCCATCTTTCGACCAAATTGGGGCAAAGTTGCCCTTGTCCTTGGGCGTGCCAGTGGTGAGGTGCTTCACCTCGCGCATCAGCATGTCATAAACATCAATTTCGTAGGTCGAAGAAGTCTTCGGTTTGACGATGTAAGCAAGATAACGGCCATCCGGCGACCATACTGGATGCTGCTCAGCAATCTCGCGCGTGTTGGTCAGGTTCACTATCTGGCCGGTTTGGGGGGAAACGAGAAAGATGTCCCACTGCTCGTCGCCGTCATAGTCAGACTGGTAGGCGATCCACTTGCCATCGGGGGACCAGGCAGGCGCCGCCTGGCGCTGCTCGCTGATGGTGAGTTGCGTGGGCCAGCCACCCTCGGCAGGGACCAGCCAGAGGTTGTTTCTGCCCGTGATATTCGAGATGAAGGCAATCGTCTTCCCGTCTGGAGACCACGTCGTCCCCCCGACGATGCGGGTCATGTAGAGCTTTTCAATCGAGAGATTCTTCTCGACCTGAGCGTTGGGTTTGCTCTTGATCTGCTTGGGTTCTGTGGTGGCCTGAGGAGCGGGAAGGGTTTGGCTGAGGGCAGTCGTGCTCATGGCAACGACCATAGCAGAGATCAGAATGTTGCGCATTGGGAGTCTCTTTTTCCTTGTTGTGACCCTGAGCGAAGTGGCTGCTTGGCATCGCGAAGCAGCCGCGAAGTCGAAGGATCCTTAGCCACGTGGGCTGCACGATGGCTGCATCGAGGCGTTCTCACCACTAGTTTCTTGTGAGAATGCGTCGCAGAGGCATAGGCTGCCCAGTTAGCATAGCGATCCTTCGACTCGGGCTGACGCCCTCGCTCAGGATGACAACCGATTAGTTTTAGTCCTACGGCTTTGCACTCTTGTGAATCTCCACCGTGCTCCAAGTCTTATCCGCCGCGTGGCACACGGTCTCCAGCGGACAATCCACACACTTGGGCGAGCGCGCGTAACACAGCTTTCGGCCGTGCCAGATGATCTGATGAGAGAACAGGATCCACTTTTCCTGAGGAATGACCTTCATCAGGTCTTGTTCAATCTTGGCCGGATCGCTGTTCTTAGTTAGTTCCAGTCGGCGCGCAATGCGGGTGACGTGGGTGTCAACTACGAGCCCTACACCCTTCTTGAACCAGGTTCCCAGCACGACATTGGCGGTTTTTCGTGCGACTCCAGGCAACGTGAGAAGCTTGTCCATTTCGTCGGGAACCTCTCCGCCGAACGCGCTGACGATCTTCTTGGCGGCACCGACCACGGACTTCGATTTGTTGCGGAAAAAGCCTGTGGAACGAATGTCTGGCTCGAGTTGTTCGGGTGTAAGTGCGGCAAAATCCTGCACCGTCGGATATTTCTGAAACAAGGCGGGCGTAACCCGGTTGACGTTTACGTCGGTGGATTGCGCCGAAAGGATAGTGGCGACCAGCAACTCCCAGGCGTTCTTGTGAGTCAGGGCGCAGGTGACATCGGGATAAAGCCGGTCCAGACGCTTGAGGATTTCTTGAATGCGCTCGGGAGCAAGAGAATCGTAGCCCTTGCTTTTAGCGGCCTCTGCCGGCTTGGGCATCGTGCGCTTGGGGACAGGGCTTGCTGCTCGTCCAGCCCCGAATGTCTTCGCTTGGCGAGACGAGCCTCGTGATTGCGAGCCGCGGGGAACGGAGCGAGCTCCTTCATGGCGACCGGTTTTAGCAGGCTGGCGGGGAATTACGCCGCGTACCATAGTTTCTCCTGTGTTGCTGTGAGACTGTAAATGTTAGCAGACCCTCGGAACCTCTTAACCCCTCCGTAATCCGGGTTCCGGGAAACACAATTGACGCGTGGCCGCCGGCTGGTTACTCTGAAACTAAGCCAAATACAAGCTGAGAGAAGAAATTATGGCGGTGAAATCCGTACAACTCGGTCAAGTATGGCGCAGCGATCTCGACGGCCAGAACTACCTCGTAACTAAGGTCTACAGCGAGGTGTTCACGCAATACGCAATGCTTCGCCCCGCGGAGAAGAACGCTCCCGATGCAGAAACGGTGCGGGTGCGCGTGGTCAAAACCCATGCCGGCGCCACGCTGCCAGGCTACACCTTCACGCAAGACGGGACATTCTGAGCCTATAGCAGAGAGCCTCCGCTGCTCCACGATACAATCCTTCCATGGTGGAAAAGATCCTCGCCATCCTGTTTGTCTTTATCAAATCAGTGATCAGCTTCACTGGTTACGGCGGTATTGTCCTGCTAATGGCGATCGAGTCCGCTTGTATTCCTTTGCCCTCGGAATTGATCATGCCCTTTGCCGGCTATCTGGTCTTCGAAGGCACGATGAAGCTGTTCTGGGTGGCGACTTTCGGGGCGGTCGGATGCAATTTGGGCTCGCTAGCCGCTTACGAGATCGGCTACTACGGTGGCCGGCCACTCGTGGAAAAGTACGGCGCCTGGATTCTGCTCTCCCGTCGCGAGCTTGATTGGGCCGATCGCTTCTTTGCGCGCTGGGGGCAGGCTGCGGTCTTCATCGCGCGGCTCCTACCGATTATTCGCACCTTCATCGCGCTTCCCGCGGGGATTGCCCGCATGCCGCGCGGAAAGTTCCATGTCTACACGTTCCTAGGCTCCTGGCCGTGGTGTTTCCTGCTTGCGTACTTCGGGATGAAGCTGGGTGAAAACTGGCGCACCATGGGCAAGTACTTCCATCAGTTCGATACTGTCATCGGCATTGTGCTGTTGGCGGGAATTATCTGGTTCATCTGGTCCCATTGGCAGAACCGTATTCGCGCCACCTCGTAAATGTCGGCACTCTCGGTGGTCAAAGGAAAACGATTAACCGCCGAGATCGCCAAGAAAGAATCCAGAATTCCCGGCGGTCTCGGCGCGCTCGGCGGTGAATAATAGTTTGTTGAGGAGCTTCCAATGTGCAAGGTTGTGCACTTTGTTTTATTCATTCTCTTGCTTACCTCGACCGGCACACTCGTCGCACAGAATGCGTCTGCACCCCAGGACAAGCCGTCTGTGGTCGAGTACTACTACAAGGCCAAGTGGGGCTATGCGGACGAATTCCTGCAGCTGTTCAAGAAAAATCACTATCCGGTTCTGAAGAAAGAACAAGAGATGGGACGAATTGTGAAGGTCTGGATGGATCAACCGCGGTACCACACCACTGAAGATGGGCGCTGGGATTATCGCGTCACGATTGTGTTCAAGAATGCCACCGTGGCGAATGAGCCTTTCGACGAAGCTGCGCTGCAGCGCCAGCTTTATCCCGACCAGGAGACTTTCAAGAGGGAAGAGCAGCGGCGTTTCGAGATCCTGCTGGCTCATTGGGATTTGCCCGTTAAGCCGGTGGAGATCGAGGCGAAATAATTCACCGCCCAGATCGCAGAGAAGCCACGCGTACCTAGTACCCAGTACCGAGTAGCCTGTGGTCTCCAGCTAGATACTGGGAACTGGGTACTAACTACTTTCTCAATCAACCTTCAACAATCGCGCCACGAACTTCTCGTGCCACTTCCAGGGCAACACCCGTTTCAGCCATAGCTGAATGTGGGCATCGGGGCCAAGAACATACCGTAGCCGGGGATTGGGATCTTGCGCTATACGCACAATGGCGCGGGCCACGATCATCGGGTCGCGCTTGGGAAGGGCCTGGATTCGGTCGCGCATCTTGTGACCGCGGTCGCGATTGGGCGAAGTACCATCCAGCGTCTTCCGCGCGATGCGGGCGTTGCGGGTCCAGATGTCCGTTTCGTACGATCCTGGCTCCACCAACACCACTTTGATTCCCAGGGAATTGAGTTCCATGCGCAGCGACTCGCTCCAGCCTTCGAGTGCAAACTTGGAGGCAGAATAGCTGCTGATGCTGAATGCCCCGTGCAAGCCGCTGATGGACGACACCATGATGATGTGGCCTGAGCGTTGCTGCCGCATGGTGGGCAGGACGGCTTTAGTCATCATCACATGCCCGAAGAAATTGGTTTCGAACTGCGAGCGGATTTCTCCGAGGGTAAGGTCTTCGGCGAAGCCGGCAACTGCGAATCCGGCGTTATTGACGAGGACATCGATGCGGCCATAATCGCGCACCACTTTTTCGACAAAGGGCTGAATCAGATCAAACTCAGTTACGTCGAGGCGCCGAATGTCGATATAGGGGCGCACTCCGGCTGCGCTCGCAGCCTGTTCCAGTTTTTCCCGGCGCGCCAGGTCGCGCATGGTCGCGACTACCTGGAATCCACTTTTGGCCAGCTCGACTGCGGTCAGCAGCCCAATGCCGCTGGAAGAGCCGGTGATCACTGCAATTTTTGTGGACATGGGGTCTAATTAGATAGAGACTTTTTACCACGGGAGGAGGAGTTTGTCCTAAAACTCCCGGTCCGGGCAGGGAGGCTTGACATGCGTACCCTGACACACTGGAGAAGTAGTGGGCATCACGGTTTCCAGCTTCACCCATTCCACGAAGCGTTTTCGCTGATTGCCAGCATGCTGTTGACGGCCGTGGTGGTGCTTCTGCTGGTGTCATCGGCAAGGTGAAGAGAGGCAACCAGAGTTTTTCTTCCGAAACGAAACTGCTCCGATGGAACTACGCGCAACTGGGCCGCTCTGAGGCGCCACTGGCGCCCACGTGTTTGCATTTCCCCGCTCAATACGAGAACATAACCGTTCGCATTACAACCTAGATTCACATAAGGAAGAGCCAAGGAATGGCGGCGCGGCAAAAAACTGCAAACTGGAAGTCTGAAGCGAGAAAGGGCGGGTCGGAAATTCAGCCCGCCAAGGGCAAGTTGGGCGTCATGATTCCGGGCATGGGCGCGGTGGCCACGACATTTGTGGCAGGCGTGGAGGCCGTGCGCGAGGGCTTGGCCAAGCCCATCGGGTCGCTTACCCAGATGGGCACGATTCGGTTGGGTAAACGCACCGACAATAACTCGCCTGCCATAAAAGATTTCGTTCCCTTAGCCAAGCTGGAGGATCTCGTCTTCACCGGCTGGGACATCTTTGAAGACGACATGCACACGGCCGCTTCCAAGGCGGGCGTGCTCGAACGCGAGCTGCTGCAACAGGTGAAGCCGTTCCTGTCGTCCATCAAACCGCGCCAGGCGGTTTTCGATCGCAATTATGTGCGCAGGCTCGACGGCCCCAACGTAAAAAAAGGCAAGAACAAGATGGAGCTTGCCGAACAGGTGCGCGAGGACATCCGTGACTTTAAGAAGAACTCGGGCGCAAGCCGGCTGATCACGATCTGGTGCGGCTCGACGGAAATTTTCCTGCAGCCTACAGAGGCGCACCAGGATGTCAAGTCGTTCGAGAAGGCGATGATGAAGAACGACGAGAACGTGGCGCCTTCGATGATCTATTGCTACGCCTCACTGATGGAGAGCGTCCCCTTTGCGAATGGCGCTCCGAACCTCACCGCCGACCTTCCCGTGATGCTTGAACTTTCCCGCCAGAACGAAGCTCCCATCTGCGGCAAGGATTTCAAGACGGGACAGACGTTGATGAAGACGATTCTCGCGCCCGGATTCAAGGCTCGCCTGCTTGGCGTGAGCGGGTGGTACTCAACAAATATTCTGGGCAACCGGGATGGGGAAGTTCTGGACGATCCCGGGTCGTTCAAGACCAAGGAGGAATCAAAGCTGGGGGTGCTGGAGCACATCCTGCAGCCCGCGCTTTATCCCGACCTGTACAAAAATATCTTCCACAAGGTTCGCATTAACTATTACCCGCCGCGTGGTGATAACAAAGAAGGTTGGGACAACATCGATATCTTCGGCTGGCTCGGCTATCCGATGCAGATCAAGGTGGATTTCCTGTGCCGCGACTCGATCCTAGCCGCGCCCATCGTCTTGGATTTGGTGTTGTTCCTCGACCTGGCCAAGCGCAGTTCGGAGTTGCGCGGGCTTGGGATCCAGGAATGGTTAAGCTTCTACTTCAAGTCCCCAATGACTATTCCGGGCCTGTATCCCGAGCACGATCTGTTCATCCAGTCCATGAAGCTGAAGAACACGTTGCGCCATTTGCGTGGCGAAGAGCTGATCACGCACCTGGGGCTGGAGTATTACGACTAATTGTGTGGTGCGGACACTCTTGTCCGCGCGTTTAGTGTCGTCCTTACAGGACTTGCACATTTGTTGCGGGTTTACCCGCCGCTGAAGCGGCGGGCTACGTCCAATGTCCCTCCGGGACTTCGGGACATTTATTGTTCACGTTCTTGCCAGAGTGTTGCGGTTAATGAGCGCTAAGGCCCGATTAGAACAGTTACGGCGAGCTTCCCAAGGTGTAGCTCGACATCTACTTTTTTGACGTGCCAGAGAGCCTCTTGTACTCGACGTGTCCTTGGCGAGCGCAGGAGCGCGGCTGATCGGTCGAGAGTTGCACAGTCGGCTCTCCGGCCCGGGGCGGAGGTGCAGCGCATGTACTCTTCGAATCCGGGCGCTGAGTAAATGAAGATCAACTGGATGTCATCAGTGCCAACATTTTGCAGCGCCATCCAAGTGTTCATGGGCGCGAAGATACCGCCATAGTTGACATCGTAGTCTCTACCGTTGAGCGTGATACGCGCCTTACCGCTCTGGAGGAAGACGACCTCGTCTTGGTCGAGGTGTCGATGCTTAGGAACGGTTCCACCCGGTCTGTCGAATCGAATTCGGCAGGTGGCAGGCGCTGAGCGACTATTGGTTGGCGGTAGATGTCTCCGGATGTTTAACCGGGAGAGTGGCGGCCACCAGCGTTCCCCTTCCGTTCGACTCGATTTCCAGATTGCCCCCCAACTGCTTGAGGCGTTCGCGCATTCCACGCAAACCCACTCCCACACTGTCTCCGGCAAATACTCTCGACTGAGTTTCCCGATCTATCCCTCGACCGTCGTCTCTCACCTCTAGTTTGACTTCTTCGGGCGTCTGCAACAGCCTCACGAGGGCGGTCGGACTTCCTGAATGACGATGGATATTCGTCAGGCACTCTTGCGCAATCCGAAACAGGCACAACTCATGGTCGTGCGGCAATCGATCCGGACGCTCAGAAACTTCCAGTTTCGCGGCAATCTTGCTGCGCTCAGTGAATCCGTCTATGTACCAGCACAACGCGGAATGCAGTCCCACCTCATCCAGCAAAGGCGGATGAAGCAGGTAGGACACAGTGCGAATGTCCCTCGAAATCTGCTCAGTGAGATTTAAGTTCTCCTCGGCGCATCGTGCGGCTACAGGGCTAAGTGTCGATTTCTCACTGGCTATCCGAGAAGCGTTCATGCCGATAGCAGAAATCAATTGCCCCACCCCGTCGTGTAATTCGCGGGCCAACCGCCTTCTTTCTTCCTCCTGCAGTTGAAGGAGGCGGGCGGCGAGTTCGCTTTCCTTGATAGCCTCTTGGGCTCGCTTGCGCTGAGTAATGTCCCGCGCCACTTTCGATGCCCCAACGACATGACCTGCTGCGTCTTTCACTGGCGAAATTGTAAGAGAAATATCGACCGTCGTACCGTCCTTGCGTACGCGGACAGTCTCGAAATGATCGATGCGCTCACCTCGCCGGAGCCGCTCCAGAAGATCTTCTTCTTCGCGTCGACGATCGGATGGAATTACCAGTGTAATGTTCCGGCCAATCGCTTCTTCAGCGCTGTAGCCGAACAAACACTGTGCACCTTTATTCCAGCTGGTGATCACGCCATCCAGATTCTTGCTGACAATCGCATCGTCTGAGGAATCTACGATAGCTGCTAGCAGACTGGTCGTTCGTTCGGCCTGCTTTCGTTCAGTGATGTCATGGAAAAAATTCACAACACCAACAATCGCGCCGTCCTTGTCTCGAATCGGATCAATGTGCACCGAGACCCTAACGCGGCTTCCGTCCGGCCTTTCGATGACAATTTCGTCTTCGTGTACCGAGATGCCCGTCTCCAATGCGAGGGCCACCGGAGTATCGCAATGGGCCATAGGGGTACCGTCGGCATGGTAAAGTTTGTACGCTCCGCAAAAGCGTTCATCAGTGTCACCCAGAACGGGCACACGCCCCCAAAGTTCGGTCGCTCGGGAGTTGAACCAGGCGATTACACCATCGGGCGCTCGGACTGCATATGCGGCCATCGGAAAAAGCTCAATCAGACAGGCTTGGCTACCGGGATTGAGAAGATCAGACGAAGCCGGCAACTGCGTGGTCATGTGGGTTTCCGCCTTGTACTGATCAGGCAGCTTCAAGTTATCTTGTTCGGTTATGGAATTGCACGAATCCGATTTCATGTGTTCAGGTCCTCTCCTTTCCTCGACGCCGTTTCGACCGCTTTGGCTGGGCTATATCTATCACCGACACGGCCCGACGCTCAGTGACCCCGCACCAATAAAACATGGCGCGAGCGCATCCACCATAACAATACGCACGATTTAGCCCATACCGTGTTCACTGTATGGGGAGCGATGTGATCTGTCGTAATTGGTGCAAATCCCTATTACGACAATCGAGGCGGTGGCCGGGGTTTTGACGGCTGTCCCTGTGCGGGCGGGACACAGCAATATTGGAAACCGCGTTAGCTGGGTCGCAAATTGGGTTGCGGCCTGGGCTGCGTCTTGCGCCGCTTGCCGTATCCTGCGCGACTAGTTCTTAGCTTTTTGTTTCGGAGTGAGCCTGTTCAAGACGAACTCCTGTACCAGGCTGCTGAGCATGCGCTCCCCGGTAGAGAGAAAGAAATTCTGGAACACTAGCCCCGCGCCGCGGTTCGATGCCGGATAGTAAAGGTTGGAGAGGGCAGACGAGCCCAGATCGCCACCTATACTCGAGTAGTTGGGTCGCAACCGTCCGTTGTCTCCCCTGCAGACGAATGGGCTGGAGAGCGCGTGGAGAGCGCGAGACTTATTTGTCCCCGTCCCCTTGTAGTAGTAGCGGGGATCCTGGCGCAGCAGCGAGGGCAAGATGGCGCCACCGATCATGATGTCGGAAAAGCCGTCGGCAGCGGCAGCGCCAAAGCGCTCGCCGTAGCCCTTCGCCCCCTGGACGTAGTTGGGAGTGCCACCCGCCTGGTTCACGCCGGCAAGCACACCTACCCCGAGAACGGTGAAAACGTCGGTGGAGGTTTTCAGGGCGAGGTGGAACTTCAGCTTGGTGGTAAGCGGCGCGGGGTTGGGATCATAGACGACGTAGAAATTGGGGATGATGCCGAAGACGCGCTGCGTCTCCTCGATCTTGACCTGCTCGGTGGCGACTTCCTGCGGCGTATCAACCACGCTTACCGTGGTCGCCACCTCCGCGATATGGAGCTTGCTGTCGGTGAGGATCAGGTACTGGCCCGGATTGAGGACAAAGTCGGGCGAGGTCCAGTCGGCAAACTCTTGGGCGGTGATGGTGACGCGATAGGTTCCGGGATCGAGTTGCTTGAACTCAAAGAATCCGTTGTCGTCCGACAGGACCTCGCGGGGATCTTTGAGGCCAGGACCTTGGAGGACGACGATGGCGCCAGAAAGGGTGTCGCCGTTCACATCGGTTACTGTGCCGGTAATATGTCCTGTCTCCGGCTTCGCCGCGTTGGTGTCCTGTGCCGCCAAAGGCGCGGCTATCGCAATGCCCGCCAGAATCAGCAGCCAAATTCGTTGGGGTCTCACGGCAAGAGCTCCAATGCACCAGCGTGGGTTATCGACCGTAATCTTCCACTTACTGCGATTGAATGTAAACAACCTAATGTGCATGTACGCTCGTACCGCGAACCCAGGGTCTGCCATTACTTGTTGCAAAATCCTGCTTACGTAAACCATCCCGACGCCACCTGTGGCTATGGTAGATTCCGTTCGTATGCTCAGCTTTGATGACAATCGCTGGAATAACCTGACAGGCGGGCACAGAATGAAATGCGACCCACGACCTCTCCTTACCCAACTTGAGAGTGAGCAGACCAGAGAGACGGCGTGGCATGAATTGGGAGGAGCTTCACCATCAAGGAGACGTGGGTGAGGCGTCGTACGCATCCGTACCACATCTCGTGAGGATTCATCGAAAGGGCGGCCTAGATGCCGGGAACACCTACGCGATTGTCGCCATCATCGAACTCGATCGTGGGAAGGGCACCAATCCCGAAGTACCGAAGTGGTTGGAAGAGGATTATCTTCGGGCAATTCGGGAACTGGCGGAAATTGGCACCACCGAGATTTCGCGTACCGCAGAACCGGACGCGGTCAGAGCCATACTCGGCGTTATCGCCATAGCCAAGGGGCTTCCGACCCACGGAAAATTCCTCGTCGAGTATTCCGAAGATGAGATGCTGGACTTTGCGTCTCGTCTGTGAAGAGGCCTGCTTTGCGCTAACTGATGTTGAAACATCGCAATCAGCCTCATCAGGCGCTCATCTTCTTCTCTTTCCTGTATTCGTCAAATTTTTCCAGGAATCGGTCAATGTCCGTACGCCGCAGGTAATACGGCGTGGACAGCCGGATCTTGTAAGGCTCGCCACCGCGAATGCGGATTTTGTGCTGCGTCCACATCCACTTCTCTAACTCGCCAATGTGAATCGGCGGAACGTTCACGCTGGCGATCGCGCAGCGCAGGGCTGGATCGGGAGAGGTCCACGACTCGGCATGCCGCTTCACCATTTCGCCATGAATGTAATCAGCCTGCAGGCGGTGCCGCTTCTCGATGCGATCCATGCCGATCTTGTTGGCAAATTCGATCGAAGCACGCAGTCCCCACAAGGCAGGAACGTTCGAGCTGCCGATGCGTTGGAAGCGTTCGGCACGCAGTTTCGGATCATTCCAGCCTTCGGTGGCGATTGTGTTCCAGAGCCGGTCGATAACCTCATCCCGCACATAAAGGAATCCCGAGCCTTTGGTGGCTTGCAGCCACTTGTGCGGGCTGGAAGAGTACATGTCACAGCCTTGGTCGTGCAGGTTCAACTTCATCATGCCGGGGACGTGCGCACCGTCTACCGCCGACAGAATTCCTTTGGAGCGCGCCAGTCCACATAATTCCTTTGCCGGCAACACAACGCCGGTGACGGTCGTGATGTGGCTGAAGAACATGACCCGCGTGCGCGGGGTGATGGCATCGCCGAACAGATTCAAGACTTGAGTTGTGTTTTGAACGGGTTTAGGAAGTATGACCTTCTTCACCACGATGCCGTAGCGCTTGGCTTTGAGTTGCCAGGGCTGTTCGCCGCCGGGATGCTCTTGATCGGTCATGAGCACCTCATCACCCTGCTTCATATCCACGCCGTTCGCGATGTAGCTGTTAGCCTCGGTGGCATTTCTCAGCAATGCGATCTCGTCGCGGGTACACCCGACAAAAGCGGCGAGCGGGTCGCGGAACTCGTTCCAGGCCGCGTACCCCCAGATGGGATAATCCTCGGGATCCTGTTGCGCCATTTTCTCGGTCTCGTTGTAGCCGTCGAAAATGGCTTTTAACACCGGCGCGGGGCTGGACCCTACGGTGCCGTTGTTCAGGTAAACTTCATCCTCGGGAATAAGAAAGAGCTTGCGCAGTTCTCCCCAGTAGGCCTCTTCGTTCTTGTCGTAGAGAGCGGGATCGGGCAATTGTTGGGGAGCGGCTGCGACTTGCGCCAGAAGACGGTTGCTGAAGGCGAGGGCTCCGGTGGCTCCAGCGGCAGCGCTGAGGAAACTGCGACGGTCGAGCAAGGGGCACCTCCTGACACTCAAGGGACGTTTATGTTACGACCGGCAATCAGAGCTGGCAAGGATCGATTGTGCATCTCACGAAAAGAGACTTTTGTTGGTGCACGCGAGATTCTCGGCGGACTGAGGTCCGCTCAGAATGACGACATTTCTTTGAGGGAGCTATGCTCAAGGATGGAGCTACGCACAAGCGTTCATTTACGATCGCGGTCGGCCTACTGAGCGGTTGCCTGGTGGCCGGGGCCGCAGCTCCCAGAACTATCGACACTCAAGCATCCGTCATGACCGTGCATGTCTACAAATCAGGCCTTTTCTCCGCCTTCGGTCATGATCACGAGATCGCGGCCCCCATTGCGGCCGGCAGCTTCAACGAGGAGAACCCGTCAGTGCAGCTGCGCGTAGATGCTCGGCAACTTCGGGTTTTGGACCGAGAGGTTTCCGACAAGGACCGGGCCAAAATCCAGGAGACAATGATGGGCCCCGAGGTGCTCGATAGCCAGAAGTTTCCCGAAATCGTTTTCCAGTCGGTCCAAGTGGAGCGTCTGGGAGACGGAAAGTGGGCGGTCGCAGGCAACTTGACGCTGCACGGCCAAGTCCGGCCGGTCAAGATTCAGGTGGAAGGGCAGAGCGGGCATTATCGCGGCTGGACGGGGCTGAAACAAAAGGATTTTGGCATCACCCCGGTGGCGGTGGCAGGAGGGACCGTGAAGGTCAAAAACGAGGTGCGAATCGAGTTCGATATTCGCGGGAATTGATACGCCATCCTGCTGCCTTATCGACAAGCCCCGTGTTCGTCCGGCCAAGTTCTTGGATAACTTTCCGGAGTCATCCTGCGTCCAAGTATGTGGAGAGGTGGTGTGCCCAAGCAGGTATAATGACAATAGGATACGGCTTGGGGACTGATCGGAGAATGTTTATGAAGTTTCACCGCATCGCATGGGTTGTGACGCTGATGCTGGGCAGCTATGGGGTGCCTTCGGCGCTGGCGCAGGATTCGCAGGGTCAGAACGCACCTTCGCAGGACCAGAACACATCCTCCACCACCACCCAGACCGAGCCTCAGCCGGCACAGCAGCCCGACAACACCAAAGTCAAGCATGGGGGGGGCAAGAACGACGTCGACGCCATTGGCAACCGCAAGATGGGCGGTCGCGGTTTGGGCAACTGGTACTCGCTTGAGGGCGAAATCCGCATGGGCAAGCAGTATGCGCAGCAAGTGGAAGCCAGTTCCAAGCTGGTGCAAGACCCCGTGGTCAACGAATACGTGAACCGCATCGGGCAGAACCTGGTGCGCAATTCCGATGCCCTGGTGCCGTTTACGATCAAAGTCATTGATTCTGATGATGTCAACGCCTTCGCGCTTCCAGGCGGTTTTTTCTACGTCAACTCCGGGCTGATTCTGGCGGCGGATGAAGAGGCAGAGCTGGCGGGCGTGATGGCCCACGAGATTGCTCACGTGGCGGCTCGTCATGCCACGCGCCAGATGACTCGCGGGAATTGGGCGAACCTGGGGACGATTCCTCTGATCTTTGTTGGCGGCGGGATCGGGTATGCTGCTTACCAGGCTGCAGGTTTGGCGTTGCCAATGACCTTCCTGCATTTCTCGCGGAACTTTGAGGCGGAAGCGGATTACCTTGGGTTGCAGTACATGTACAAGACAGGCTATGACCCGAACGCCTTTATCTCCTTCTTCGAGAAGGTTCAGGCGCAGGAGAAGAAGAAGCCGGGCACCTTGGCGAAGGCATTTGCGACTCACCCGCAAACACCGGATCGAATTGCCAAGTCACAGGAAGAGATTGCTCGCATCCTGCCGGCGCGGCCGCAGTATGTTGTGACGACCTCCGAGTTCGACGATGTGAAGGCGCGGCTCGCCGTGCTTGAGAACCGGCGCAAGGTCATCGACCAGAAGGAAGGCAGCAAGCCCAGCCTGCGGCGTACCTCTTCGCCCGACAAGAGCGGCAAGGATACGAAGAACGATGACGATCGTCCGACTCTAAAGCGCAGACCCGACTCGCAAGACCAATAAACAAGAAGCTGGGTTTTCTAGCCGGCGGCTACGGCCGCCGGTTTTGTTTGGTGTGCCGAGCAGGGTCGACAGCTTGGAGGTGCAAGTCCTCCACCCAACCCGATGGAGGTGAAGGGTTAGCGAAGCGCAAAGGTGAAATAACACTCGCCGCGAGGCGGGGCCTGAAAGAAGCGTGGAGCAAAGATGCGAGCCGATGAACCAGAACCGGATAGGAGGCCTACGGTGGCGGGCGAGCGGGCCAATGACTGCGAAGCCCATAGCCATCAAGCGCACGGGTGGTAAATCCGGCGGTGTGCATCGAAGGCGGTCGAGCTTACCTCGGGAGATCTGCGGCAGGTCACGGAATCGTGACTGAGGGTGAAGCGATTCATCCTGACCGTGTCGCGTCAGCAGAGGGCGTACTACTCCAGAAGACCGGAGGAAGGCCCGAACGGAAGGGAGTGGCGAGTAAATCGCGCGATCTCAGGAGCGACCTGCGGCAGAAAAGCCCGCCTTGTTTGACCTTCCGGACGCCAGGAGGAGTGAAGCTCCGCGGGGCGTCTGGGAAGGGACCGAATCGTTATCGGGGTGAGGGAGGGGAGGACAGGCGACTGTCCCCCTATCCCGATTGCTACGCTTTCGCAGGTGACGATTGCTTCTTAGCCGTTTCGATGCGGCCGAGAAGAACTTTCATCAACCCCAACTCGGCATCTGCATCTGCCGGGAA
>DASQIH010000187.1:0-35042 GCA_035631655.1 Terriglobales bacterium | reverse complement strand
CGGCTGGGAATTTTCCCGCAGGCGATCGACAACACCCTCTATGACGCTTTCGGACAGCGGCAGGTGTCGACCATCTTTACGCAGTTGAATCAGTATCACGTGATTCTGGAGGTGCTGCCCAATTTTGCAGACAGTCCCGATGACCTGGAAAACATCTACATCCGCCCCAGCACTGTGACACCGAACTCTGGAGCCCCGACGGCCAATGGTGCGACGGTGGCGACCAGCGGAGCGCCGGTACCGATCACGGCCTTCACGCGAATGAAATCTACGAACGCCTCGCTCGCCGTCAACCACCAGGGGCAGTTCCCGGTGGTGACTCTGTCGTTCAACCTTGCTCCGGGAGCATCGCTAGGAGACGCGACCAAGCAGATTCAGCAAGCCGAAAAAGAAATTCAGATGCCTGCCAGTATTCATGCGGCATTTCAAGGAACAGCGGCGGCGTTTCAGAACTCGCTGGCGTCCGAGCCCTACCTGATTCTGGCCGCGGTGATCACGGTTTACATCGTGCTCGGCGTTTTGTATGAGAGCTATATTCACCCCATCACGATTCTTTCGACGCTGACTTCCGCGGGTGTGGGCGCGATTCTGGCGCTGATGCTCACAGGAAACGATCTAACGGTCGTGGCGCTGATCGGCATCATTCTTCTGATCGGCATTGTGAAGAAGAACGCCATCATGATGATTGACTTCGCCCTGGAGGCGGAGCGCGAACAACACAAACCGCCGGAAGAAGCTATCTATCAGGCCAGCCTGCTGCGCTTCCGGCCCATTATGATGACCACCATGGCCGCGCTCCTCGGTGGCCTGCCGCTGGCGCTCGGCACCGGCACTGGTTCCGAGTTGCGCCACCCGCTGGGCATCACCATTGTCGGTGGCTTGCTGCTCAGCCAGTTGCTCACGCTCTATACCACTCCCGTCATTTATCTCTGGTTCGATCGTCTGGCCAGGCGGTTCGCGCGTTTCCGCATTGGCAATCCCATCGAGGAGCCCGCAGGAGCAGATTAGTGGATGAATATCTCGGCTCCATTTATCAAGCGCCCGGTGGGCACTTCGTTGCTCACCTTGGCGCTCTTACTGGCGGGCGCTCTGGCCTTCAATTTCCTCCCAGTAGCGCCGCTGCCGCAAGTTGAGTTCCCGGTCATCTCGGTTTCCGCAGGCCTGCCCGGCGCCAGTCCCGAGACCATGGCCTCCGCCGTTGCCACGCCCCTGGAGCGCCAGTTCGGGCGCATCGCCGGCGTTACCCAGATGACTTCCACCAGTCAGCTGGGCTCCACCAGCATTACCTTGCAGTTCGATCTGAACCGCAACATCGATGCTGCCGCCCGCGATGTGCAAGCCGCGATCAACGCCGCACGCGGACAGCTCCCCGCCAACCTCCCCAACAATCCCGGATATCGCAAAGTGAATCCGGCAGATGCGCCGATCCTGATTCTTGCGCTCAGCTCCGACACGATCACCCTGCCGCGTATCTATGACGTGGCCGACTCGATCCTGTCGCAGAAGCTCGCCCAGGTGGGCGGCGTGGGCCAGGTTTTCGTCGGTGGCGGAGCGCGTCCTGCAGTTCGCGCCGAACTCAATCCCACGCTATTGAACAAGCTCGGAATTGGTCTTGACCAGGTCCGCACTGCTCTAGGTGCTGCCAATGCGAATCGTCCTAAGGGTGAGCTGGCAGATCCGATCAATGCCTGGTCGATTCACGATAACGATCAGATCTATCGCGCCGCGCAGTACCGCTCCCTGATTGTGGCTTACAACAACGGCGCCGGCGTGCGCCTGGGCGATGTTGCCGACGTGCAGGATTCCGTGGAGGACACGCGCAATGTCGGGTTGGCGAACGGCAAGCCGGCCGTGCTGATCATCATCTTCCGCCAGCCCGGCGCCAACATCATCAGCGCCGTGGATCATGTGTATGAGGTCTTGCCCCTGCTCAAGGCATCCATTCCTCCGTCCATCAACCTGGATGTGGTGATGGACCGCACCACCACGATTCGCGCATCGGTAACCGACATCGAGTTCACGCTCATGATCTCCATCGTGCTGGTGATTCTGGTGGTGTTCCTGTTTCTGCGCACGGTTCGCGCCACTGTGATCCCCAGCGTGGCCGTGCCGCTCTCGCTGATTGGAACCTTCGCGGTGATGTACCTGCTGCATTACAGCCTCGACAATCTTTCCCTGATGGCGCTGGCGATTTCGACCGGTTTCGTGGTGGACGATGCGATCGTCGTGCTGGAGAACATCACGCGTTACCTGGAAAAGGGTGTCGCTCCGGTGCGAGCGGCGTTCCAGGGCGCCCGGGAAATCGGATTCACAGTACTCTCCATGAGCACCTCGCTGGTCGCCGTCTTCATCCCCATCCTGATGATGGGCGGGATTGTGGGCCGCCTGTTCCGGGAATTTGCCGTCACCCTGAGCATCGCCATTGGAGTGTCGCTGATGGTATCGGTGACGACCACGCCGATGATGTGCGCGAAGTTCTTGCGGCCGCTCGCAGCACAGCGCCACGGTGGAGCCTACCGTTTTGGCGAACGCTTATTCGAATCTCTTCTTTACGTGTACAACCGAAGTCTGCAATGGGTGTTGCGTCATCAGCCGCTCACGCTGTTTATTACTATCGCGACGGCGTGTTTGAGTATTTACCTCTACATCATCGTTCCCAAGGGCTTTTTCCCGCAGCAGGACACGGGCCGGATGTTCGGCTCGGTGCAGGCGGCGCAGGATATTTCTTTCGAGGCGTTGCGCGACAAGATGACGCAGTTCGTCAACATCGTGAAAGCCGATCCCGCGGTAAGTACCGTGGTTGGCTTTGCCGGGGGTGGCGCCACCTCGAACACCGGCCGCATGTTCATCACGCTAAAGCCACTGAAGGAACGAAAGCTTACCGCCGACCAGGTGATCGGTCGCCTGCGGCGAAAGCTGGCCGTGGTCCCAGGAGCGACGCTTTTCCTGCAATCCGCGCAGGACCTGACCATCGGCGGCCGGCTCGGCAATGCTCAGTACCAGTACACCCTGCAAGGCGAAGACCTGAATGAACTCAATGCCTGGGCGCCACGGGTGCTCGACAAGTTGCGGACACTCCCCGGCCTGCGTGACGTCAACAGCGACCAGCAAAATCGCGGCCTGGAAGCGCGCGTCGAAATCGATCGCGATACCGCGGCGCGCCTGGGCATTGACGCCGCCACCATTGATAGTGTCCTCTACGACGCCTTCGGGCAGCGCCAGGTCTCCACCATGTACCGGCAGTTGAACCAGTATCACGTGGTCATGGAAGTGGACCCGCGCCTACGGCAGACTCCCGATTCCTTGCAGAACATCTACGTGAAATCGAACACCGGAGCCACCGTGCCACTCTCCGCGTTCGCTCACTTCAGACCCTCCAACACCGCCCTGGCCGTGAATCACCAGGGCCAATTTCCTTCGGTCACGATTTCTTTCAACCTAGGACCCGGCGTGTCTCTCGGTGACGCAACCAAGGCGATCGAAAGCGCGGAACGGCAGATCGGCCTTCCCGGCAGCATCCATCCGAGCTTCCAGGGAACGGCAGCAGCATTCCAGCAGTCGCTCTCGAGCGAGCCACTGCTGATTCTTGCCGCGCTGGTCGCTGTTTACATCGTGCTCGGCGTGCTCTACGAGAGCTACATCCACCCCATCACGATTCTGTCCACATTGCCGTCGGCAGGAGTAGGCGCCCTTCTTGCCCTGCTGCTGACGCACAACGAACTGAATGTGATCGGTCTGATCGGCATCATCCTGCTGATTGGCCTGGTCAAGAAAAATGCCATCATGATGATTGACTTCGCGCTCGATGCCGAACGCCGCGAAAGCAAGTCGCCGGTCGATGCCATCTACGAGGCGTGCCTGCTGCGCTTTCGCCCCATCATGATGACGACCATGGCCGCGCTCCTGGGCGGATTGCCGCTCGCCCTGGGCACGGGCGTAGGCTCCGAAATGCGGCGCCCGCTGGGCATCACCATCGTCGGAGGCCTGATCGTCAGCCAAATGCTGACGCTGTTTACCACCCCGGTCGTCTACATCTATCTTGACCGGTTGCGCTGGTGGGCCAGCGGCCGTCGCCGCGCGCAAAGAGAAGGCCTGTCCCCCGCGTCGCCAAACCCCAGCGCGGCTGGCTAATTCATTGGGTAGCGCCGGCATCTTGCCGGCCCCAGGCGCGCGGAGGCTTGCCGGACAGCCGCCCGGGACGGCGGCGCTACTAACACTAACCGCTCTCCACAACCCTGGGGAAAAGATTTCATGTCCCCGGAATTTGGTGCACGCTTGCAAAACGCAAGTTGCTGATTACCAATCACTTACACTGGAACGTAAGTTGCTGCGAAAATCCCTAGGAGAACTCCCATGTCTGATGAGACCCTAAAGCCCGCGCCCGAAGAAACGCCCGCCACTTCCAGTTCCAGCCGGTTCAGTGGAACCCTGATATTGTTGTTGCTCTTCCTTGTGGCAGCCGCTGTGTATGCTTTTCACGAGCGCAGCCTCGCCGATCGGCTTGCCGCCCAGAACAACCAGGTTACGACCTCTCTAAACTCCACCCGCGGGCAGGTCGATGCCTTGACCGCGAAGTTGAACGAGCTCAGCGCAGAGCAGGCGTCCAACAAAGCACCTGCTGCACAAGCCGCTGCGCCAGCACGTCCAGTGCATCGCACCGCGGTTCATCGCCGCGATGACCCGCGCTGGAAGCAGATCCAATCTCAACTCTCAGAGCAGCAGAAGCAAATCGACGCCACCCGCCAGGATTTGGGCAGCGCTCGCACCGAACTTCAAGGCTCTATTGCCCGCACTCACGACGAACTGGTGGCACTGGAGAAGAAAGGCGAACGCAACTACTTCGAGTTCGATATTGACAAGAGCGGCCAGTTCCAGAAGGACGGCCCAGTCGGCATCCGCCTGAAGAAGGCCAATACCAAGCATCAATATGCTGACCTGGAGATGATGGTGGATGACTTTAAGGTCTCGAAGAAGCACGTCAACGTGTTCGAGCCGGTCATCTTCTATGCCGCCGAGAACGGGCAACCCGTCGATCTGGTTATCAATAAGATCGACAAGAACCACATCCATGGCTACGTCAGCGAGCCCAAGTACAAATCTTCGGACTTGCAGGCCATGGCGAACCCCTCGGGAACGAACACGGCAAATACCGCGCCCAGCGGGCAATCCGCCCCGCAGGCGCCGCCGGCTACGCCGCCGCGTCCTCGCTTGCCGGTTCCCACCAGTAACTGACAGGGGGTACTCTGGTGCATCCTTAGGTGGTCGGGGCAACAACTCCCCGGCCCCTAAGGTGCATCTGACATCCCGTAGTTTTCGCGGACCAGGTTGCACCCTTGTGACCTGTGCCCTTTCATGAAGCCGCGTTACAACACGAACTATGCGTTGCCTACACCAAGGAACCCCGGTGCTTGTTTTGTTTCTCACCCTCGCTCCAGGTGTCTTGGCAGCGCAACAGAGCCGCGCCAGCTCTGAACCGGCTCATCGAACAGTTACTCACTCTGCGGATCGTGCCCAAAAACCACCTACGTCCCGGCTGCTGACGCCCGACGAGGGCCTGGCAGTTCTAGGCGCCGCCCTGGAATCCCGCCACCGGCACATCCCCGGCAACGCCGATTGCTCGCATCTGGTGCACGACGTTTACGAACGGGCCGGCTTCCCTTATCCGTACGCGAGTTCGGCGGAACTTTACGCGGGAGTGGATTCATTCCGGCAAGTGACACGGCCGCAGCCGGGAGACCTGGTGGTATGGCGCGGACACGTGGGCCTGGTAATCAATCCCACGCAGCATTCTTTCTTCAGCGCATTGCGGTCTGGCAAAGGCGTCGAGAAATACGATGCGGTCTACTGGAAAGGTCGCGGTCGCCCGCACTTTTTCCGCTACATCAAGGCCACTCCGCCGAGTGTTCTTGCTGCCAAAACCGAGGTTGCCAGTTTGAAACCAGCGGCAATCGCGGATGCTGCTTGGGACAAGCCGGTGGCCTCAGATCCCGATCCGGAAGAAGATCGTGCAACCAGTGCGCTGTCGTCCAGCGCAGTGGCTGATCCTCAGCCTCCGGCGATTCCACAAATTCAGATCATCAACTCCGCTCGGCCCACAGCCCAGCAGGTACGCGAGGCACTCGAGACGACCTTCAATACAATCGGGGAAGCCCTTCGCGGCCAGGACGTTTTCAACCTGTCCCAATCGCTGATTGTCTTTGACAGCTTCGAAGTCAGGAAAATCCATCTCAGCGGAGACGATGGCTGGGCCGAGGTGCGCATCAGTGGCCCCTCATCGGTGGTGGAAGGCCATGCCAACCTGAAGAAGCATTCGGAACACCAGCATTGGGGATTGACGCGCCGTGATCGCACCCGCTGGGAACTGGCCCTACCCGTTGACGCTGTCTACCTGCCGCGCCCCCTTGCCGTTAGCCTTCTTGCCCATCAACTTGCCGCAATGTCCGACACCGGGACCGTACCTGCTCCTCCCGACGACAAGAAGACCCAACTGGCTCGGCTTCTCGACGTACTTCTGGAGGAGCCACGGTCGCCGCGTTCCGGGCGCTAGCCAATCTACGGTGAAACAAGGACTTGAGCACGTTTGGGCGCCGCTTTTCAATGCGCTTCCAGACTGACAAAACAGCTGAATTAGTGGTTACCGTCGAGGCAAATTCCGGAAACTAACCATAGGACGCTCGCATCAAAACGGCTATAATGGAAGCACTTCCGAGGAAGTGATCGCTCCATCCGAGAAGAATAAAAATCCGATGTCGAACAAAACCAAGGCAGTAGTTCTCGTTTCTTCGCTAGCAGTTGTGCTGTTCATGGCCCTGGGCCTGAGCGGCGTGCACGCCTCCAGTAACGACGGCGCTTACCGGCAGCTACAGGTTTACAGCGAGGTGCTGTCCCGCGTACGCAGTGAGTACGTCGAGGAGCCCAACATTCCTGCCGTGACCGATGGCGCCCTGCACGGCCTCCTGGAATCGCTGGACGCCAACTCGAGCTACCTCGATCCATCGCAATACAAGGAATATAAGGAGCACAAGACCGAAGCCCGCGGCGATATTGGAGCCGCCGTATCCAAGCGGTTTGGCTATGCTGCCGTGGTCTCGGTAATTCCGGGCGGTCCAGCCGACAAAGCCGGTGTCGAGGGTTCCGACATCATTGAAGCCATCGAGGGCAAGAGCACGCGCGAGATGTCGCTGGCCGAAATTCACAATGTGTTAGCCGGGCAACCGGGCTCCAATGTAACTATTTCAGTGGTGCGCCCCCGCCGCGCTGAGCCGCAGAAGATTGTCATCACGCGCGACGTGGTTGCCATTCCGCCGGTTAGCGACAAGATGCTGGAAGACAACATCGGCCTGATCAAAGTCGACGCCTTCTCTAAGGGCAAGACGCAGGAAGTAGCCAACCGCGTCAAGTCTCTCCAGAAGTCGGGCGCCAAGAAGCTGATCCTGGATCTGCGTAATGCGGCGGAAGGCGAGGAGTCGGAAGGCATTGCTACTGCCAATCTCTTCCTGAATCACGGCACGATCACCTACTTGCAGGGGCAGAAGTACCCCCGAGAAGCCTTCAACGCTGACCCGCAAAAGGCCATCACCAGCTTGCCACTGGTAGTACTGGTGAACCGCGGAACAGCCGGGCCCGCGGAGATCGTGGCCGCCGCCATCCTGTCCAATGCCCGCGGCGACGTGGTTGGCGACAAGACCTTCGGCGACGGATCGATTCAGAAACTCATCGAGATGCAGGATGGCGCCGCCCTGATCCTGTCTGTGGCCAAGTACTACACGCCGGATGGCAAAGCCATTCAGGATACGGCAGTGACGCCTAATGTCATCGTTGCTGACAACGATGATGACGGCCTCCTGCCCGACGAAGATCAGCAGAGCGCTCCTGACCAGGGAAAGCGAGCTCGTCCCCAGCAGGACGACCAGCTCCAGAAGGCGATCCAGGTCCTGAAGAACCGCGAGACCAAGGGTTAAAAAGGGCGTTAGTCATTGGTTTTTGATCGTTGGCAAGTCGCGCCGCAAGGCGCGCGATTTTTTGATTCCATATGGTCAGCCCAGGATTGGCAAGCTCCGGATCCGCTTCTTGGTCGCGGCGAAAATCGCATTGCCCAGCGCCGGCGCCACCGGCGGCACCGGCGGCTCGCCCGCTCCGCTGGGAGCCTCGTGGCTGTCCACAAAATATGCCTCTACCACCGGGGCCTCATTCATCCGGATCGGCTCGTAGTCGTCGAAATTTCCCTGCACCACTCGGCCTTTATCGATCGTGATCTTCGCCCGCCAAGCATTAGTCAGGCCGTAAATCACGCCGCCGCAAATCTGCTGCTCGAGAAGGTTGGGATTAATCACCTGCCCGCAATCGATCGCGCCCACGACACGATGCACCTTGGGCTGATTGTTCTCCATGGAAATCTCGACGACTTCCGCCATGTAGGTGCTGAAACATCCGAAGCAGGCAATCCCTTGATAGTGGCCCGCGGGCAGCGGCTTGCCCCAGCCTGCCTTCTCCGCCGCCAACTGCAGGACTCCGCGCATGCGCGCCGTCTTCCAGGTGGCATCGAAGAACTTGATGTCCTCGTCTTTCGCAAGCAGGTGCAGACGATAATCAAGGGGATTCTTGCCGGCTGCGGCGGCCAACTCGTCCAGGAAGCATTCACTCGCAAAAGCGGCCTGCAGCGCGTACACCGAACGCATCCAACCCAGAGGCACAGGCGTTTCCGTTTGAACATACTGCAGCGAGGCGTTGGGAAACGAATAAACCAGCGCCACTTCATCCTTCAGATCAGGATCAACGCCACCTTCCAGTTGCGTTCCTTTCTGCGCATTGATGGAGGGCGCGACAAGTACATGGGAAAATGCCACGGGCCATCCTCGCCCATCGAGCACGGTGCTCATCTTGTGATAGCTGGCAGGACGATAGGTGGAGCAGCGCATGTCATCCTCGCGAGTCCACAGCACCTTCACCGGCGCATTAATTGCCTTGGAGACCAGCGCGGCTTCTACGCCGTAATCGTGCTCCAGGCGCCGTCCAAATCCGCCACCCATGAGGGTGACATTCACCTTCACCTGGTCAGGATCGAGGCCCAGCGCGGTCGCGACCGAATCGCGCACATCCTGGGGAACCTGGGTCGGCGCCCACAGCTCACATTTCGATCCCTGGAAATCGGCCGTGCAGTTACCCGGCTCCATCGCAGCGTGCGCCATGAAAGGGAGTTCATACGCGGCCTCAATGCGGCGGCCGCTCGCTTTCGAGACATCTCCCACCGCGTGCAGCGCGACACCTTTCTTCGTGGCCGCCTGCTTCAACCCAGCGCTGATTGTCTCTGAGTTCAAGTCTTTATTCGCGCCCTCATCCCAGCTGACATTCAGTACCCGCCGTCCTTCCATTGTGCCCCAGACAGTGTCGGCAACCACGGCCACCGCCGATTCGCCAACCTTTCCCACGTAACTGACGCCCGCAATCTTCTTCGTCTCCTTGTCATCGAAGCTCGCCACCTTGCCGCCACACACTGGACAGCGGGAAAGCATGGCATACTTCATATTCGGGAGTCGAAAATCGATTCCATATCCTGCCGTGCCTTGCACCTTGGCCGGAGTGTCGAGTCGCGCCACGGAGGTGCCCACCACCTTGTAATCTTTAGCTTGCTTGAGAGGAGGATCAGAAGGAATAGGCAGTCGGGCAGCGCTACTGGCGAGTTCTCCGTAGGTGAGCCGCCGGTTGGACGCGGCATGAGTGATGGCGCCGTGCTCGGCTTTACAAGCGGATCGCGGCACTCCCCATTCTAGGGCTGCGGCGCTGATCAGCATCTCGCGCGCGGCGGCACCAGCCTTGCGCATCGGGTCCCAGGTGGTGCGAACGCTGGCGCTTCCGCCGGTGGTCTGATCGCCGTAAAGCGTGCTCGCTCCCGCCTGCTCGATTGTGATCTGGTTCAAATCCGCTTCTAACTCTTCCGCCAGAATCATCGGCAGAGCAGTCCAAACGCCCTGACCCATTTCCGAGCGCGCTACCACGACAGTAATTTTTCCGTCCGGCGTAATCCGCAGATACGCATTAGGAGCAAAATTCTTGCCTTTCGAATTTCCGTGCGGCAAGTAGAATCCGATAACCAAGCCGGCACCGGCAGCAATTCCACCACCGAGGAACGCGCGGCGCGATAGTGGGCTCATCGCGCACCTCCTGCTGCTGCTCGCTGAATGGCACGTCGTATCCGGTCGTACGTCCCGCATCGACAGATATTCCCAGTCATTGCCGTGGTGATCTCCTGTTCGGAAGGATGCGGGTTCTTCGCCAGCAATGCCGCCGCAGCCATGATCTGTCCTGGCTGACAGTAGCCGCACTGCGGAACCTCTACTGCGATCCACGCTTTCTGCAACTCATGCAGTCCGTTGGCCGAGAGGCCTTCAATAGTCGTGACGTTTTTCCCAGCGACTTGGGAAACCGGCGTAGAGCACGACCGCACGGCCGCTCCCTCAACGTGCACCGTGCAAGCCCCGCACAAGCCGGCCCCACACCCGAACTTCGTGCCGGTCAAATTCAGAGTGTCCCGCAAAACCCAGAGCAGCGGCGTCTCCGGAGAAACACTGACCTTCCGCTCGTTGCCATTTACCCGAAGAGAGATTTCCGCCATAGTAGGCCCCACTTTTTTTTGGAAAGGCAAAACATCGTACTCAAAATCGGGGAAAAGAGGAACCGCATTGCCGCCGGTGGCTTACCAGATTGTTTTGAGCAGCGGGCTGCTGCGAATTCGTTCGTCTCGGGTAATGAGAGAGATACCTTCGGCGCGGGAGGTGGCGCCGATCAGTCTGTCGGCCGGGTCGCGTGGAAAATCGTTGGGGAACTGCGTAGCCAGCGCGGCAATTTCGGGCGTAATCGATCTGACGTTTGCGCGAGAGGAATCGACGATTTGTTGAACTGCGCTCTCGAGTGTGCCCCGGTGTCGGACAGCACCACGGCTGAACAAGATCGCCAATTCGAGCAGCGTAATGTCAGCGATCGCTATTCCATCGCTCGCCCGTGCGCGGCGGATGGCGGAAGCCGCTGCGCGCGACAGTCGCTCGGGCACAATCACCAGCCACAGGACAGCGTGCGTATCCAGCAGAATCAACGAAGGATTTCCCAGTCTGCCGGGGACACTACCGGAGATTCTATGTCTCCAACAATTTCCATTACTCCCTTGAGGCAACCGAATACATCATGATCTCCGTCCGTACTTCCCACGGGCACGAGTTTTGCGACGGGCTTCCCCCGCTTCGTGATCAGCACGGGTTCCCGCGTGGCCTGGACCTGATCCATTAGGCGCAAACAATGAGTTTTGAATGTTCCCGCCGCCATCTGTTTCATGACCACCCCATATGTCTATGGTCATATTATAATGACTACTGAAGAAACTGCAACTACCTCTCCCGGCATCTTGCTCCACTTCTTGCCTGCCCGCAGACCTCATGCGGCGAAGCGCTGCGGACTCCCGCTCGCCGCAGCGCATTTTCCCCTGTGAAAACGGCCCTGCTACACTGTCCGCCTATGTTGTCCGGACACGCTACTCCCGAAGGGACTGCCCGTTATCGCGACCGCTTTCCCCAACTACGCGGCGCAGGTCACTTCCGCCGTGTGCAGCACGTGCCCGGCATAGGCGAACTCTGGCTCTCCTCGATTGGTTTAGGAACGTATCTCGGTGAACCTACCGAGGCGGCGGACGCCGCCTATACGGAAGCGCTCGTCACTGCCCTGCGCTCCGGCATCAACGTGCTCGATACTGCCATCAATTACCGTCACCAGCGCTCGGAACGAAACATCGGCGCAGCCCTGAAGCAACTCATCGATTCCGGCGAACTCCACCGCGACGAAGTTCTCGTCTGCACTAAGGCTGGCTATCTTTCTTTTGACGGCGCTATGCCGCCCGACCCGCGTGCTTACTTGCTGCGCGAGTATGTCGAGCCCGGCATCCTCGATCCCGCCCAACTCGCCGGAAGCATGCACTGCATGTCTCCGCGCTATTTGCAAGATCAGATCCAGCGCTCACGCCGCAATCTCGGGCTGGACACCATCGACCTGTTTTACGTCCACAACCCAGAATCGCAATTGGGCGATATCTCTCGCGAGGTTTTCCGCCAACGCCTGGGAGATGCGTTTGCCATGTTGGAGAAGGAGGTGAAAGAAAGAAGAATACGTTTCTACGGCGTAGCCACGTGGAACGCCTTTCGTGCCGCTCCGCAGTTGCGCGATTACATCAACCTCTTCGAAGCCGAGGGGATTGCCCGGGAAGCCGTTGGCAGAGAGCATCATTTTCGCGTCGTCCAGCTTCCGTTCAATCTAGCGATGCCGGAAGCATTTGGCTTGGCCAACCAGTTCTCGGATAAAGAAAAAATGCCGCTACTAACCGCCGCCCAGAGGCTAGGTATCGCGGTGATGGGCAGCGCCACCCTTCAGCAGGGTCATCTCACGAACGATCTACCGGACTTCCTCGGCAGGCGCCTTGGCACTTCCACCGATGCGGAAACGGCAATTCAGTTCTCCCGCTCGGCCCCCGGCCTGACCACCGCACTTGTCGGCATGGGCCGCAAGCAGCATGTAGCCGCCAATCTGAAGCCGGCCGCAAGTCCCCCAACTGCCGCCGAGGACTGGACAAAGTTATTTTCGGTGGAATGAAGAAGATGAATGAAGAGTGACTTGAGACGGGGCCCAGCAACTGGCCACTGACCGCTGCCGACTATTTCAACCCTGCCAACTTTGACGAGGCCAAACTAGCCACTTCGCTATTGGGGTTTTCCTTCTGTATCTGCTGGTAAATGCGCTTGGCTTCCTGCGGCTGTTGCTTTTCCTCGTAGAGATCTGCCAGTTCCAACTGCGCCGTAGCCTTGCCTACCGAGCGCGTGGGCTTGTTGATCAATTGCTTGTAAATATCGATTGCCTCTTTGTCTCGATTGGTCTTGCGATAAACCGAGGCCAAGGCAAATTTCGCCAGCGCCCCCACGTCTTCGTGATGAGACGACGCAACTTCCTTCAGGTTGCGCTCCGCTGCCGCATTGTCGCCCAATTCCGACGCTGTCATTCCCGCGAAGTACCGGGCAAACTCGCTCGCCCGGGTGTGCGGATATTTATCCACGATCGCCTGAAATTCTTTATGAGCTTCGGTGGCCCGATCTTTTGTGGAAGTAAAACTCGGGACGTCCGGTTGCGCGGGTACGCCCGCCGGGCGGATCTGCGCGTTCAGGGTCCGGATGGCCTTGCCAAAATCAGTGCTGGCTTTCAGATCCTGCTGCTGCAGGTAGTACCAGGTTGCCAGTGCGGCCGCGACCACCACTACCAAGATCACGACCGCGCTGATGATCTTGCCCTGGTGCTCGACGGTCCAGTGGACGGTCTTCTCCGCCGCATTGATGGTGGCCTTGCTGAACTTATCTTGTTTGAGTGAATGTCGGGTTTCTGCGCGCACGAACTTCCCTTCTGCGAACTACGATTGAGACCTTCAGGGGGTCGGACGGAAGCTACCTGGGAGCCTCTTCCAGCAGGCCCTGTTCCAGTTTTTCCTGGCACTCGATGCAATGCCGCGTCCACGGCACCGCTTCCAGACGCTTAGGATTGATCTCTTTGCCGCAAGAGATGCACTCCCCAAAGACACCCTTGCGGATGCGGTCCAGCGCACTCTCCACCATCTGCAGCAGCTGACGCTCGTTATTGCTCTGGTGAAAGAGAAATTCCTTGTTATAAGAACTGGCCGCCCGGTCAGCAATATCCTGCGCCGAATCTTCATCCGCGCTCCGCCCATCCTGCTGGGTGCGCGACACGGTGCGCCGCAGTTCCTGCTGCCGGTTTTCCAGCCTCTTTTTGAATTGTTCCAGTTTTTTCTTTTCCATGTAAAGACTCGGACAGCCCGCACGGGCGCTGCCCCGAAAGCTTTCCTGTGTTTTGCCCAAACAAAAATCATATCTGCCAAACTTGAGATGCGTCAACTGGCCAGGCGCCGAACTAATCCCGAGACGATCTCCAAAATGGGATCGTAAGTGGAGGCAGTCATACCAGCGGACCATCCAACTGGCCAGCTCGCCGGTTCGGCTCGGAGCAACCGGCGCGAATCCTATCCATCTGGATAGTACCGTGCCTGAACAGATAGATGTTTTCCTCGCTTTCAAACCCTCCCCAGATTCTGAGAAGTTCCTTCTCATTCATCTCATCTTCCCTCGATGCACGCAGTTATCGCGGTGGCATTGACTCTTTTGCTGGTCCAGCGACGAATTGGAATTCTCCGTGCTTCATGCTCAACCACGATCGAGAGCGCTGATCGGCTCTCGGTCCAAATTTCGGTCTGGAGGTGGCCCATGAAGTCAGTCAGAATGCTAACCCTGAAGGCGGTCCTGCTCGGGACGATGGCCGCGCCTTTCCTCGTGATCCCCGCTCTCGGTCAACAGGAAGTTGATCCCACGAACTATCCACTCCTTGAAGCAACGAAGACGGTTGCTCATCCCGCAAAAACGGCCGTGGTTGCAGCTAAACGGAAGCAACGGGTCGCCTCCACCGCTCGCTCCCAGCGCCAGACCAATCAGCCAGCGCGTCATGAGCCGACACTCGCTCAGAACCGCGATCAGATGCTGGCATCGAAGTAACGGATTAAAGGGCCCCCTTAGCCGCCGAGGTTCTCTCTTATCGCGGCAGCGTTTGTGGAAGGTTAGCCAGTGTATAGGCCAGCACCGCCATCGCTGCCGCATTTTCCTGCAATTCCCGCGGAATGATCTTGTCTAGTGTGTCGGCAGCGGTATGGTGATAGTTGAAGTAAGTTCGCGAATCTTGCAGAGGAGCGAACCCTGGGACGCCTGCCTTCACCAGGGGTGAAATATCAGATCCAGGGCTGTACTCCGATTGGCGTAATACATTACACCCCATGCTGCGCAGCACCTCCAGCATAGGTCGAAGCAGCGGTGCCACATTGGGGTTGGCTTTGGCGATAAATCCCATAGGATGCCCCGCGCCGAGATCGCTCTCAATGGCCGCTACGTGATTCGCGATCTCCGCGGCGTGCTGCTTGGCGTAGGCGTCGTGCCCTCGCCCACGGTTTTCTTCATCCATCCAGGCAATCACCCGAATGGTACGTCTTGGATGCAGATGCAACTCCTGCATAAGATGTGCCACTTCCATAGCCACCGCTACGCCCGCTCCATCATCGATCGCCCCCGTACCCAGGTCCCACGAATCAAGGTGGCCGGAGACGACCACCACCTGCTCGGGATGCTCACTTCCCTTCAGGTCCGCGACCACGTTGTGCGACACGACTTCCGCGAAAGTCTGAGGCGTAAGCGTCAGGTGCAACTGCACCGAACCTTGACTGGCGAGGTGGGCAATAAGATCAGCGTCCTCCGCCGTCACGGCGCCCGCCGGAATCCCCGCAGGCACGCTGTAGCCGGTATGAGGTAGACGGTAATCCGCTCCTCCGACCGACCGAATCAGCGAAGCGGCAGCTCCTAATTCTGCTGCTGCCTTGGCCCCGGCACTCCGGTAGGCCACTGCTTCTCCGTACGCCTCTCCTGCGTAGCCAGCCGCTGCTTTCCTCTTATCGAAAGGCACATTGAACAAAACGATCTTGCCCTCGACCTTTTCCCGGCCCAGAGCTTTCAGCTCATCAAAGCTGCCAGCCACCACCACTTCGGCTGTGATCCCGCTGGCCGCCGTCGCACTGCTGCCGCTCAGGGTCGTTACCACAATCTTCTGCGTGCTGCCGGGAGCCTGCCCGGGATATTGCACCAGCTCGGCTGTCTCTAGACCACGGACCCAGCGTGGCAGCCGGACTTCTTCCAGACGCACCTCAAGCCCCAGCTTCCGTAGTTCCTCGGCGGCATACTCGACCGCGTGTTCCGCCTGCGGCGATCCTCCCATGCGCGGTCCGATGTTCTCCGTCAGATGGGCTACTTGACGATAGGCGTACTCGCCGGTCAACGCCGAATCACGCAGCGCGGCCAAATCACTGAGCAGTTGTGGAGGATAAACCACCTCCGGCTCTCTGGGACGCTGGGCACGGCTGACAGCCGCAATGAAAAAAAGGGCAATCAATGTAACAGCACGCAGGCAGGGCGATTTCTTGATGGACATTCGCGCGGACGTTCCTTTACTGAACCGGAAAGCTTACCAGAACGGTTTGGCCAATTGAGATTTTTGTCCCCCGCAGGGCCCGCGGTTTGAAACAAAAAAGAGGCCCCATCTCTGGGGCCGTCATAAAGAGGCAAACGGTGGGAAACTGGGAAGGCGATTGCTAGGTGTCGTTCCGCGAGCCGGAACGGCTTAACAGAAGTCGAGAGCACTGGAATGGTGTTAACTTCATACCTTTTGACGGCCTCTTTTCTTGCGAGCCAATTGTGCACTTGCGCAGCCAAAGCCAGGCCCCCAACCCGCACGCGACACCGAAATCACAACCCATTGCCGGGCAGGCAGTTACGAACTCTCACCGGACAAGGCCCGGCCCCGCTGGGAAAAATCTTCGTGCTCAATGCTGCAGCAAACTGCACATTCCTGTGCAGGCCGATGCTTTCAGAGAGTCCAGCCCGCAGCACCTGTTCGCAGTTCACTAGCGGGCCAACCGCGGAGCGGCAAAATTCGTTACTTCACCACCGAAGCGGTGAGAATCGAGCCCAAACAATATACGAGCCCCCACCAGGGGCGTGACCGAACTCCTATGCTCCACCCAATGAAACAAAAGGCACAGCTTTCGCCGTGCCCTGACCCTGAACTGGCGGCTGCCTAGCTGTTGCCCGTGACCGTCCGCAGCTTGCCTGGCAGGAAATGATACGGCGGCCAAGGCCCGCTGATCACCAATTCGCAATTCTTCAACTGCTTGGCGGCGGTGCTGTACCGGTTCTGATATTTCTCCACCGACTTGGAATCGATCAGGTGGGCGATATCGATCAACATGCCTTCCGCGTCCACCTTCTTACAGCTGACCTCTTCCTCCAGCGGATTAAACAGCTTGTGCACCTGTACGGACAAAGCTCGCGCCTTGGTCTGACGTTCCCGGTCGCGCGATGCCTTAACCCGCAACTGCGCCAGGTACTCTCGACCGACGGTATCCGGCAACTGGGTGTCCGTCATGGCCTCGCGCAAGGACCCATCCCGCACCACCAGCTTGAGGTGCATTTCGGCCTTGCCGCGCAGTCGCTGCACACTCTGGCCAAAGGCTCGCCGGTTAGTGCGCACCGCCTGCCGCAGGGCGTCGTCGGTTTCAAAGACAGTGCCGAACCGGAAGGGAAGCACCGTCCCTTGCCGGAAGCACACGCTCACCACGCGCGCATGCTCGAGCACCGACTTCTCATCCAGTTCCCCGTTGCGTTCGTATTCGCTGACTATGACGGAAAATTCTCCACTCGGATACCCTAAGACCGGGGCGCCATTCACTCCTTGAATGCCTTCCAGTAAGAATGGCCGCCGGGTGCGTGTACCGTTGGAGAGGGTTTGTGACTCAGTGAGGCAGTATGCGTACCACGCCATATCCTGTATCTCCGAAAAGCTGGACCCAAGGCGAAAAATCGGCCTCAGGCGTTTTTACGAAGTTTGGAACTTCGAATCTGGAAGATTGGGCAAGGTACTTCGACGAGACTGGACGTCACATCACGTCCTCGGCTTCATCTTACTTCTCCTTACTATAAAATTGCAACCTTTTCGTGGCACGCGACGCAGCGTGTGGCGGCCGGTCTTTGACTGCCCATCGCGGAAGCGCTGCAACCGGGACGGCCGAACAATATACGAAAGAAGGCGAATCCCAAAGAAACATCCGATCCCCCGGCACCTGCTTAAAAATCAATAAGATCCCTCTACTTTTTCTTCCCCGCCGCAGTTGCCGCCGCCCGCTCTTGCAAGGCTAGGTTGACTACCCGCAGCATTTCATCCCAAGGGGCAGGCTTGCCCGTCCAAATCTCAAATTGACGCGCCGCCTGGTGTACAAACATTTCAATGCCGGGAATGATCTCGGCCCCGCGCTCTCTCGCGAGCTTCACCAAGCGAGTTTCTGGCGGATCGTAGATCATTTCAAACACGTAGCGCGCGTTGATTTCCTTCTCGCCGAGGGGAGACTCCTTGGAACTCCCCATGCCTACCGGAGTCGCGTTGACGATCACATCGAAAGACATTTTCTTCAGGTCCGCGCGTTTCAATAAACGGGCTCGCGCGGAGCGTGCTAGTTTTTGAGCCGGCCCAACACTGCGGTTCAGGATGTAAACTTCGCATCCCCGTTCCTTTAATCCGTACACCGCCGCTCGCGCTGCCCCACCCGCACCGAGCACCAATATCTTCGCTCCTGGAAGAGCAATCCGTTGCTCCAGCGGACGCACAACCCCGGAAGTATCCGTGTTGAAGCCGTACAGCCTTCCATCCTGGGCCCGAACCACGGTATTGCAAGCGCCGATCTTGGTGGTACTGGAATCGGTATTGTCCAGATGCTTAACGATGCTCTCTTTGTAAGGCATCGTGATGCTGAGCCCGTGAATGGGAATCTCGCGCACACACGCCAGCAGATCAGACAGGGTCTTCGCGTGCAGCGCCAGATACACGCCATTCACGTTCTCCCGTCGCAGTGCAGTGTTCATGACGACCGGGGAAAGAGAATGTGCTACCGGATCCCCTGCAACTCCATAGACACGCGTCGCCGCATCCACTTGCTCGATACGATAGGTGTTACGCAATTCCTGCGCGGTCACCTGCCCGGGCCCAGTCTCCTCGCCGGGAGTCGCTGCCGCAAACGTGAAGACGCTGCCCGCGCGCACTCCCAACACTCGGCTGATGATTCCCTGCTCGCCCATGCACAAGCCGATGATGGAATGCCGGTCGCCATTCTTTTCCAGAAACTTCATCATCGCCACGTTGTCCGACAGCGTGGTGGCAGTGGTCACCAGCTTGTAGAAGTCCACCGCTATCGCCGCCATCTTGTCCAGGGTTTCGTCGAGTTTTTTCGTTGCCCGGAAGTCGTGATAAGAGAGGAGCAACGCCGCGCGCGTCCTGAGGCGCTGCAGTTGCTCGGGCTTGGTTCGTAGCGCGCTCTGCAACTCAACGTCCACGATCTGGCAGCCGCTGTCCGCGGCTCTTGCCAGAATCTGCAACTGGGACGCAATCGACCCGCGAAACTTGCCCCCGCCGGCCGCACGCCGGCAAGTGGCAATGGAGACTGCGCTGGGGTGGAACTCGGTGAACTTCTTGATTTTGGGCAGCGCCAGCCCGGGCTTCGACAGGTAATCTAACCGGAACTCAAGGAAGGGGTTATCGCGAACCAGGGCTTCCGCCTTCTCCACCATCTCACTGGCATCCCGCCCGGTAACTGCCACGCACACCTTAGGCAGACGCAGCGGCAAAAGCCGCGGCACGACATGGTTAGCAGCAGTGGCCATTTAGGGTAGTCGGCGCGATATTACAGGCCCGTAATTCCAGATGCAACAAGGGATTATCCCTAAACCCCCAATAAACTTTTTGCCGGTGCCGCGCATGACACCCTCGTAACCTTGACCCAAAGGTACCCCCTTGCTAACTTCCGAATGCAATCCCTTGTCTTTTGGAGCACTTAGCTGGAGGCGGGGCAGAGATCGAGTCGGACTCACGACTCGGAGGTAACATGAAGAAAACAGGACTGATATTGACGTTGCTCGTGGCCGCCGCGGCGTGGGCGCAGCAGGCCGATCCGATCCCGGTGGCCAGCCCGGCCGATCCGGAGACTTCTTCCAACTCGGCAACGAACCTGGAAACCAGCAAGAACTATCCCCGCGTGCAGTTTGCCACACCCACGTATGCTGACCTGTACTGCGCGGGGTTCATCAGCAAGCAGCTTCTACCTAACGCCAATTACGTCGCGGGTGGACTGCAGACCCCGAACACGACCAAGTACGTCAACGGCGACATCGTCTATTTAACCGGGCAAGGCTACCAGCCTGGTGCTCAATACACGATTGTTCGTGAACTGAGCGACGTGAATCGATTCGAGGCGTATCCCGGGCAACACCGGCTGCTGGCGGCTACCGGCCAGCCTTACGCTGAGTTGGGCCGGGTCAAGATTCTCGATACCCGCAGCAAGACTGCCATCGCCCAGGTCGAATATAGTTGCGACGCCATTCTTCCCGGCGATACCGTTGTCCCGTTCACCGAGAAGCCGGCTGTCTCGTTCCGGCCGCCGGCCAAATTCGACCGCTTTGCCCCGCCGTCGAGTCGCCTCTCCGGTCGTATCGTTCTGGCCAAGGACTTTGACGCGATTCTCGGCACCGGGATGAAGGTCTACATGAACGTCGGGGCCAATCAAGGCGTCAAGGTGGGCGACTACTTCCGTGCTACCCGCCCCTACACGGACGACTTCCACGATCCGGTAGACTCGCTCTCGTTCAAGGCAACCATGGGCGAAGACACCCAGAAGAAACCGCCGGCCTGGAACACACCCTGGTACGAAAAGACCAGCTATCACAGCGGCCCCACGATTAATGTGGCGGATCTTCCCCGCCGCGCTGTGGGCGAGGTCGTAGTGATTGGCGTCACGCCCACCACTGCTACCGGCATGATCACCTTCGCGCTGGAAGATGTACACATCGGCGACGACGTCGAACTGGATGCCGAAGCCCAGCAATAACTCATACCGCAACTCGACAGTCCTGATAGGGGGAGGCCAGTAGGCCTCCCCAAGTTTTTTGGATCCGACCTGTGGGGCGGCTCTTCCCGCACAATTTCCTCTTCCCCGGCTTCCAACCCTATGCAAGGTTGGTTACTCTTATTAGCAGCCACCTACGGCGGAGATGACACCCATTTTCAGCCGACTGAAATTCCCGAAGCTTCTGGCCCTATTCTTTCCGCTTCTGCTGTTCCTATGGTTGTCGGTTTTCGCTTGGGCTGGTCATCCCAAGCCGCTTTCCCCCAAGCAGCGCCTCAAGCTCTTCGACCAGGTCTGGCAACTCGTGAACGAGCGCTATTACGATCCTGCCTTCAACGGTGTTGACTGGAAATCGGTGCGGGAACGTTATCGCCCCCATATTGCTTCAGCGAGTTCCGACGACGACTTCTACACCCTGCTGAAAGAGATGACCGGAGAGCTGCACGACGCACATACCCGCTTCCGCTCTCCCGCCGAGCGGGAGCGCTCGGACAAATCACAGGCCTCGACTCCCGGCATTGCGGTCGGGGAGCTTGATGGCGCTCCCGTAGTCATCACGGTCGACTCGGATTCGGAAGCTGCACGCGCCGGGGTTGAGCCGGGCATGATCGTGGCCACGGTGGACGGCGTGCCGTTCGCCGAGCGCCTGGCGCAAGTGCGCGAGGAAGTCGGCACATCCTCCTCCAAGCGTGCCACTGCCCTGATCAGCTATCACCGCATTCTTACGGGCGAGCCCGAAAGCAGCGTGCGTCTCGGCCTGCTGCGGCCCGACGGCACAACGTTGGATGTAACGCTGACCCGTCACCTCATCCCACTTGCGCCTCCAGTATTCACACGCCAGCTTCCCTCCGGATACATCTACCTCAAATTCGGCATGTTCGACGAAACCGCCGCAAGGGAGTTCAAGGAAGCGCTTGCCCGAGCCAGCGGCGCGCCGGGAATCGTCATTGACCTGCGCGGCAACCCGGGCGGGGACCTGCAAACAGCCTTGCGCATCGCCGGCGGCTTTTTCGCTGACAAGGTTTCTTTCGGAAAAGTAATCAGCCGCTCCGGCAAGGCGCCCTCGCTGCTGTTGCGGATTCTGGGCGTTCCTTCGGAGCTCGAGGTCGGCCGTCCCGGCGGACAGATTTATTCCGGACCGGTAGTGATCCTGGTCAACGAAGGTTCCGGCAGCGACGCCGAACTTTTCTCTGCGGGCATGCAAGAAAACGGCCGCGCCGCTATCGTGGGACGCCAGACCTGCGGTTGCGTGCTGGCCAGCATTGCCCACCGCGTCAAAGGCGGCGGCGAACTCGACATCAGCGAGTTCAACATCCTCACCGCCAAAGGCAACCGCCTGGAAGGGACCGGGGTCATGCCCGACGTTCCGGTACCTCTTACACTCGAAGATCTTCGTCGCCATCACGACGCCACGCTGCGTGAGGCGGTCGCGGTCCTGAATTCGTCGAATGCGGCCAGGTCGGCGGTGCGGTAAACCAGGTATCATCAGCCCAGCAGGTCCTGCGACTCCGCAGGATGATTCGCAAGCTCATCATTGGCTCTCGTCGGGATGACAAATTGGGAGACCCGTCCGCCCACCAGGGGGGTCCAAGCGGAGTCTCACCTGACAAACCGAAATACCTTGATCCTCCTGCTCGCCCAAATGACGAAGTGCTTGAGGGCGGCTGCCTGACATGTGACTTTCGTTACCAGACCTGTGAGCTTGGTCACTGAAGATGCCTAACGTGAGCGCTAAGAATTATCTCCTGCAGTAGCCAACTCCCCTTCTCCAGTACAGGAGACAGCGAGTGCCTGCTGCCGGGCCCTCGATGTGCGGGAGCTACTGTGATGTTCTTGCGTGTGACCGTTCTTTTGCTTTCTTCCACCATCCTTTTTTCCAGATTCAGCATCGCCCAAACCATGCCCCCGGGGCGAAGCCTCCAGTCGCCAGCATCCACAGCGCTTGCGCAGGCATCGCAGGAACGATCTCCCGTTTCGTTCGTGGACCTGCAGGCTCCGCTGAAAGCCCGCAAAGCTTACAACCAGGCTGTCGAGGACTATCGCGCTCGGCGCCTGCCACAGGCTGAGAAGAGCCTGGACAAAGCTCTGGCAATTCATCCCGGGTATCCCGCCGCCTTGACGTTACGAGGCTTGTTACTCCTCAACACTCGCCAAGTCGCGGAAGCGGAGCAGCAATTCCAGGCAGCTGTGCGATGCGATCCTAGGTATCACATGGCACACATCGGTTTAGGTGCCGCCTATAACGCTGAGCTGCGCTTCGATGAGGCGATGCGCAGCGCAGAGCAGGGTCTGGCTCTGGCGCCCACTTTTTGGTGGGGCTACTACGAAATGGCTCTGGCCATGGTAGGCGTGAAGCAGTACGAGGCGGCCTTGGCGGTCCTGAGCCGAGCGGAAAGGACTCTGCCCAATGAGGTCTCGCTCCTCCTTCTTCCCAAAGCTGGTGCACTGGCGGGATTGAAAAATTACGCTCAGGCCTCCCGGGAACTGGAACGCTATTTGGAAAAAGAGCCCACCGGCCCGGGTGCCAACGATGCGCGCGACCTGTTGGCACGATTCAAAACGCTCATGGCTGAACGGGATAACTGACGAGCTACACAAAATCGAGATAACCGAAATTCGCGGGTAGGATTGCCCGCGCCCCACGCGTCGAACCTCATTCCAGAAAGTGGTGAGCTGGCGCTCGTTCTGACGGTTCGGAGCCCTTCCCAGGCGCGAGAAAAGTCGTTTCCGCAGGCCCTGCTACGGACTGATGTCGCGGTCGCCGAAGACTTCCGCGGTGAAAGCTTCCAGCCGAGCGCCTTTCTGCCAAGCGTCGAGGGACAGGCCAGCTTTACGGCAGGTTTGTTCCAGGAAGGTGAGACGGTCCCACGCGTGCTCGACCGGTACTTGCGGCAGCAGCAGCCCGCGGGCTCCACCCATGGAGATCAACAGTCCGTGACGGCCAATTTCCACCTCTTCGGGACGGATCGGCTGAATCAGAGAAAGCACGCTAAGGTGGACTTCCAGTTCGGGCGCCTCGCGCTCGGTGACGGGATAGAAGCGGGTGTCCTCGAAGGCGGCGGCGCGCGCAGTTTCGGCTACGGTGCGATAAAGAGATGCAACCGGGAAGACGTAGCCTACGCAACCGCGCAGTTGCCGATGCAGGTATAAGGTCGTGAAAGCGCCGCGTGGTTCGGCCAAGTGAGCAGTGGGCGGATTCGTAGAGACGTCGCGGTCCTGCAAGGCGGCTTCAATGGACTGGTGTGCCAGCCTCAGCAATACCGCACGCTCTTCAGACGAATATTCGGAGGCTTCGGAATGCGAATCTGAGGAATGATGCGGCGAGATGCCCAGCTGCGGGTTTTCAGGTTGCGGCGACATCACGCTTCCTCCGCCGGCTTAGGACGAAGGCGCGGCGGCGGCGCTTCACCACGTGCCGGTCGATCTTCGACCAGAAAGCGGCAAAGTAGTCGGTCGCCGAGACCAGAGAGAGAAAAACCATAAACCAGATAGCAACCAATGCGATCCAGTGCACCGGGAAGAAGAAAGACTTGTAAAGCGGCCACTCTTTCCAGCGATGATCCAGAATGACCGCCACCACCGATACGATTTGGACCAGCATTTTGAATTTACCCAGGTCGCTGGCTTCGATGGTGAACCCTTCCGAGGCGGCAATGGAGCGCAGCCCGCTGACCAGGAACTCGCGCCCGATGATCACCACGGCGATCCAGGCGGGAACCAGTTGCGGGTTGAATTGCACCAGGGTCACGAAGGCCGCGGCAATGAGGAGCTTGTCGGCCAGCGGATCGAGCAGCATGCCCAGGGTCGTGATCTGGCCTCGTCTGCGCGCGAGATAGCCATCGATGCCGTCGGTGATCGAGGCGCAGATGAACAAGGCGGAGGCAAGCAGCTCCTTTTCGCCGTGCACGCTGGTGAAGCGTGGGCTGAGCAAGATCCACATCAGCAGCGGGATGCTGAAGATGCGGGTCATCGTGATGTAGTTGGGCAGATTCACCGCGGGTGCAGAGAGCCTTCCAGCGCACAAACAAGATTGATGGAATTTAAATTATCCTCCACGTGCGATAGGGAAAGCAACGAAAGGATAGGAGGTCGCAGGCGTGGGGTCGCAGGTTTCAGGAGCGGAACAAGCCCGAGGGTCAATCGGGATAGGGGGGACAGTCGCCTGTCTGTGAATCTTTCCTGCCATGCCTGGGCCCTTACCACGACGGTTGGCAGGGCGCTTTTGCCGGTTCCTTCCCCTGCAACCTCGGCCTTCCCCTACCCGGGTCGGCTCGGCTCACCGTGAGTACCCGCTCAAGCGACTTCCCCGCGGAGCGAATTTTCGCGGCAGCCGCCATTTCTTTATGTTCAGGCCTCCCAGTTGGCTCGCCACTCCGGTCGCTCACCACTCTGCTGTTTCCAGCAGAGCAGTCTGTGGCTTTTACTTCCGAGCACAACATGCGTCGTCACCTTCGCATGCATCGGACATGCTAGCCATCCCCTGCGACCTGAAAGTCGTGGAAATGATTGTCTGAAGAAAGGAGCAAACTGTCAGACGTGCTGCCCCATCAGCACTACCCTAGAAGGCAGGGCGGCGAGGCAACGGACCGTCCTGGAGCCCTTTGACAACGAATCCCATAGCCGAAAGGTTGGCGCCGAGGTCGCGAGGCAACGGTGCATCTGCCAGCATCAACGCGGAGAGGGGCCAGGGTGGATAGCAAGGTGAGTATATGCAAAATCTCGTAAGCGTCGTAAATAGCAGGGAGCGGAAGATGCTTGGCGCTCTTTTTGCAGTGGGTACGGAGGGCTCGGACTCTCTCCGTCATGGGCACACAACACTGCCGGCGTATAGAGAACACCTACACTATCCTGTCACTTCCACGAAACAGGGTAAGCCCGTATCGCTCCCCGCAAGGGGAAGCGAAGCCGTAAGGCTGACCGACGACGATGCGGGTATGAGAGGAGAGAGGAAGCGAAGGCCGCTCTGTAATGGAGCGGATATCGGTTGCGTTGGCAACAGGAACCACATTACCGAATGCGAAAGCATGCTGACTTCTCTTTGGTGCTTCACGCGAGAGAACTTGACTAATCGGCTCACGAGGCAAGGCAGATGACGACAGCGCAAGCTGTTGGTGCGGTCTCGGACGAAGCGGCGAAATGGTATGCCATTGACTGGCCAACCATCCACCGCAACGTTCGCCGACTCCAAGTGCGTATCGCGCAGGCGACGAAGGAACGCAGATGGGGCAAGGTGCAAGCCCTGCAACGTCTGCTGACCCACTCGTACAGCGGCAAAGTTCTTGCCGTTCGACGAGTGACGGAAAACACGGGCAAGACAACCCCTGGTGTGGACAAAGAAGTCTGGAACACACCGGAAAAGAAGACACAAGCAGTACATGCACTCAAGCGAAGAGGCTATCAACCGCAGCCTCTCCGACGTGTTTACATCCCGAAATCGGATGGCAAAACGATGCGCCCGCTCGGAATTCCCACTATGAAGGATCGAGCAATGCAAGCTTTATATTTGCTTGCACTCGACCCCGTGGTGGAAACCACTGCTGACCACAACTCCTATGGGTTTCGCCAGCAGCGGTCCTGCGCCGATGCGATCGACCAGTGTTTTAAAGCACTCAAGAGCGCAGACACGCAGTGGGTTCTAGAAGGCGACATCAAAAGCTGTTTCGACCGGATTAGCCATGCTTGGCTCTTAACCCATACTCCCATGGATAGAGTCATTCTTAAAAAATGGCTGACCGCCGGGTACATGGAAAAACACGTCCTTCACGAAACCACCGATGGGACGCCACAAGGCGGTATTATCTCCCCGGCGCTCGCTAATGGTGCGCTGGATGGACTTGAACGGCTCCTGAAGGAAAAGTACCCAAAAGGAAGACCTCTCAAATCCTTAAAGGGGATAAGACCTTGTGTCAATCTCATCCGGTACGCGGATGACTTCGTCATTACCGGTAAATCGAAAGAATTACTGGAAGGAGAAGTCAAACCCCTTGTTGAGCAATTCCTGCAAGAACGAGGGCTGAAACTCTCTCCAACAAAGACAGTCATTACGCACGTGGAGAAGGGCTTTGACTTCCTCGGACAAAACGTGCGCAGATATTCCAACGGAAAACTGCTCATCAAGCCCTCCAAGAAAAATGTCAAGACTTTCCTGGGTGGCATCCGAAGAACGATCAAAGCTGCGCGGGGCACGTCTGCCGCCGACCTGATCGACGAACTCAACCCTAAAATCCGGGGTTGGGCCAACTATCATCGGCATGTAGTGAGCAAGCGCACGTTTGACCGCGTGGATCACGAAATCTTCTCCAGCTTGTGGCGGTGGGCCCGAAGAAGGCACCCGAAAAAAGGCCTGCGCTGGCTCAAGCAGAAATACTTTGAGCGGCGCCAGGGTCGTGACTGGTCCTTCTTCGTTGAAACCTGCGACGACGAGGGACAGCCAAACAAGGTCTGGCTATACCGCGCCGTGAGCATGCCCATTAAACGACACGTCAAAGTCAAAGGCGAGGCCAACCCGTACGATCTTGCCTATGAGACCTACTTCGAGAAACGCGAAGCAGATCACATGCAGGACACGTTTCGGGGTACGCGTACTCTTCGCTTTCTCTGGTATGAACAACGAGGATGTTGTCCCGTGTGCAACGAGAGAATTACCCGGATCACAGGTTGGCGCCTTCACCACTGCGTCCCCCGTGCCCTGGGGGGTTCGACCAATGCCGCGAACCGCGTTTTACTTCATCCGGAGTGCCATGACAGGGTTCATCGTCAGCGTATTGCCGTATCGAAACCGTGTCTCCCTTTGGGAGGCATTTGAAGGGCTTGAGCCGGATGAAGGGAAACTTTCACGTCCGGTTCTGAGAGGGCCGGGCAGCCGCAAGGCTGCCTGGCTACTCGGTAATCAGGCAATTGACGGCGCGAGAACTTCCACCTCGCTAGATTCTCAGTCTTGTCGGCTGCTCCCCCTTGCGCTTCGCTAGCACTTCACTTCCATCAAGTTGTCAAAGGGACTTTCCCCCTCAAGCTGTCGAACCTGCTCGGCACACAAACAATAGGGCGGGCGAGGACGCCGGCGCTACGCTACTTGCTTTGCTTAGCGATAATTTTGTCTTTGATCTTGTCGTACGTGGACTTGGGAACTATCTTCCTGCTGACCAACTCGTTCTTCCGCTTGTAGGGACGACCGTCGATGATCTTTTGAGCGGTGGCATCGCCGATTCCCGGAAGAGCTTGCAGCTGGTCCTTGCTGGCTGAGTTGAGGTCTATTAGTTCACTCTTCGCTGCTTTTTTCTTACTGGCAGTACTCGATGTTTTGGCCGGTCCGGTCGCAGGAGAAGAAACTTGAGCGAACGAAAAGCCGCTCAGGGCCGTGAGCAGCAATAGGGTACAGAGCAGAGTTGCGAGGGATTTGCGGTTCATAAGATCTCCTTCGTTTTTTCCTGGGTAGGAGTCTCCTTTGTGACCTGAAGGTTAGCCGCTTTGCGGCTGGGCTGACCAGACGCCGGCGCTACTTACGCATAGATGCCGCGCTGGCGGATTGTGTAAGCTACGCGGTCAATGGCCAGCATGTACGCTGCAATACGGTTGTTGACGCTGTGGGTTTCCGAGTAGCGAACTACGTCCTCGAAAGCAGCTTTCATGATGTGCTCGAGTTGCTCGTTTACGACGGACTCTTTCCAGAAATACCCCTGGCGGTCCTGGACCCATTCGAAATACGAAGTGGTAACGCCCCCGGCGTTGGCCAGGATGTCAGGGATAATAAAGACTCTCTTGTCAGCCAGGATCTCGTCGGCGGCGGCGGTGGTCGGGCCGTTGGCCCCTTCGGCCAGGATCCTGCACTTCACGCGATCCGCGTTGCGGCTGGTGATCTGGTTTTCGGTGGCGGCGGGAATCAGGATCTCGCAGTCAATGAGCAACAACTCCGCGGGATCGTACTTCTCCGCTCCCGGGAAACCATGGATCGTTCCGTTGCGCTGCCGGAACTCCCACAGCGCTTCGATGTCGATGCCGTTCTTGTTGTACAGGCCTCCACCCACTTCGACGATGCCAATGATCTTGTAACCGGCTTCGGCCATCAGGCGGGCAGCGTTGGAACCGACATTGCCAAAGCCTTGAATGACTACGCGCGTGGTGTCGCGATTCAGGCCGAGCTTGCGGATGGCTTCGTCACAGACGATCATGATGCCGCGGCCCGTGGCTTCACGACGGCCTCGTGATCCGCCAATGTTGATCGGCTTGCCTGTAACCACAGCGGTCACAGTCTGCCGCATGTGCATGGAGTAGGTATCCATCATCCAGGCCATGATCTGCTCGTTAGTATTCACGTCGGGTGCGGGAACGTCCTTCTCAGGGCCGATGAACTCGACCAACTCGGCGGTATAGCGGCGGGTCATGCGTTCCAGCTCCCCCATGGACATCTTGTGGGGGTCGCAGATAATGCCACCTTTGGCGCCGCCGAACGGGATGTTCACGACGGCACACTTCCAAGTCATCCAGCTGGCCAAGGCTCGAACTTCATCGAGCGTGACATCGGGAGAATAACGAACGCCGCCTTTGGCCGGGCCTCGGGCAATGGAATGCTGCACGCGAAAACCGGTGAAAACCTCCAGGTGTCCGTCGTCCATAGCCACGGGGATGTGGAGAATGATTTCGCGGGTGGGATAACGCAGGACCTTCCAGAGACCCTCGTCAAGGTTGAGCTTGTTGGCGGCCAAGTCAAAGCGGGCAGCTTGTGACTCCCAAGGGTTGGCTTCCTGCTCCATGGCAACAGTCCGCATGTGATCTCCGATGATTTCAGTCAAGCTGATACGGGAGAGTCTTTACCCCGTTGGGCGGCAAACGCTTGAGTATAAGGGGGCAGGGACGGGGAGGCAAGCCGAACAGCCCAGAGTGCCCAGAGTTGACTCAGTCTTACGAATGCAGTCTCCAGGCTGGAGTTAGCGAGTCGTAACGGAGGAACGCACCGAGAGGCATATGGATGAGGACATAGATCGCCCAGGTTACTAGATATGCCACTAGCATCTCTTGGGGTTTCCTCAACACGTACCAGAGGAGCAGTAAGTCCAAAGGAACTGGCCCAGCTACAACGGCCCAGGCAGGAGCACCAAGGCTTTCGATGCTGTATCCGAACAGGCAGACGAAACATCCGACCGCAAGCGATGCAAAGATGTAGACCCGTTTGTCAGCAATGTAGAACCCAACGCCCCAGCACAGCGCAGTGACGACAATTGCTGTATCCAACAGAATGGGAGTGGGTAGACCACCAAGCACTAGCATTCCTCCGGAGGGATCCAATTTCACTTAGCTACATGGCGCACGTTAGCGGGAAGCATACTCTGCTCTAGGTCTCCCAGAACTTCTGATATCTACGGTTGTGCGTCACCGATTAGGCTCTTTAAGTTCATCTCCATGCCTTCCGCGGCGGCGCGGACCCGGGGATAGTAGTTGCGGGCTTCTTTGACGATGGAATCGATGCAGAGGTCGGCATGATCGGGGTCGTGATGGAAGAGGACCAGTTCCTTGGCCCCACTTTCCATAACAACGTTGACGGCTTCGCGCCAGTGGCTGTGCCCCCAGCCACGCTTCTTGGCTTCGTATTCCTCGGGAAGATATTGGGCGTCGTAAATCAGGATATCGGCGCCTTCGGCTAGCTTGCGGACATTCTTGTCGAAGACAGCGTCTCCGGGTTCGTTATCCGTGGCGTAAACCAACACACCATCTTTGGTTTCCATGCGGAAGCCGAGGCATCCCTGGGGGTGATTAAGCCAGATGGCCTGAATGGTCACGGCGTCGTCGAGGGCGACGCGCCCTTCCTGAATGTCGTGGAATTCGCGGTCTGCCTTCATTTCGTTCATATTCACGGGAAAGTACGGGGCAGCCATCTGTTCTTCCAGGACCCGGCGCAGGTTGCGAGTGCGACTCGAGGAATGAAACACGAAGCGATTTTCACTGCGGTCGTACAGCGGGCCGAAGAAGGGGATTCCCTGGATATGGTCCCAGTGGAAATGTGAGACGAAAACGTGAGCTAGCATGGGCTGGGTCTCATATCGGCGGGCGAGATGGTGACCGAGAATGCGGAAGCCAGTGCCACAATCAAAGACGTAGAGATGATCCTGCACCCGGACTTCCACGCAGGAAGTGTTGCCGCCGTAGCGCAAATTTTCCGCCTGAGGGGTAGGCGTGGACCCACGCACGCCCCAGAATTTGACTAGCATGACTGTCGCCCTATTCCGATTCCGACGCTATTATCCATCTTCCAATGCAGCCCGGTTTACGTCAATTGGAAGAGTGGTACGTTGTAGCGCCGGCGTCTCGCCGGCTGTAGCGTGGACGTCCCCCCAGCGCACCAGTAATCGCTCCCATATAATGAAGCACCCGATCATGGTGCGGCCTGATTACAAGGAGTTTGTGCGGCTGGCGCAGGGATCCACGCTGGTTCCCGTGGTGAAGTCCGTTAGTGCGGACTTGTTGACTCCGGTTTCTGCTTTTCTGGCGGTCGCGGCCACAGAGCCGAACTCGTTCCTGCTGGAATCGGTGGAGCGGGGAGAACAGATCGGCCGCTACACGTTTCTCGGAGCGCGACCCTATATGCAAATTCGCGCCCGCGGCGACGAGATTGTGTTGGAGCGCCGCGGCGAGCGGCGGGAGCGCCGGGCGGGGAATGTATTCCAGCTTGTGAAGGAGTTGCTGCGGCAGCATCGCTCCGCCGTGGTGCCGGGATTGCCTCCGTTCACCGCAGGAGCCGTGGGCTACTTTTCTTATGACGTGGTGCGGCAGTTGGAGAAGATTGGCGAGCATGCGTCGGATGAGTTGTCTCTGCCCGACTGCGCGCTGATGTTCTTCGATCGCATCCTGGCCTTCGATCACTTGCGGCGGCAGATTCACATCGTGGCGACGGCCGATGTTTCCAAAGAGAGTCCGAAACGGGAGTACGAGCGGGCCGTACGCGACATTGCGGCACTGGAGAAAAAGCTGGCCGGCGGATTGAAGCCGGGCCTTTGGCAGATGAGTTCTCAGCGGCGTGGCGGAAAATTGAAGGTCCACGCCGGAACCAGCCGCGAACGTTTTCTGAAAAGTGTGGAACAGGCAAAAGAGTACATCGCAGCGGGAGATATCTTTCAGGTTGTGCTTTCGCAACGCCTGGACTTCGTGCCTGGAGCCGAGCCTTTCAATGTTTATCGGGCACTGCGCCAGGTGAATCCTTCGCCGTACATGTATTTCTTGCGATTCGACGACGCGTACGTGCTTGGATCGTCACCGGAGATGCTGGTGCGCGTGACGGGACGCAAGTTGGAATACCGCCCGATTGCGGGGACGCATCCTCGCGGCCGTGACGAAGTCGAAGACCAGCAGCTTGAGCGGAAAATGCTGCACGATGAAAAAGAGCGGGCTGAGCATGTGATGCTGGTGGACCTGGGACGCAATGACCTGGGCCGAGTCAGCGAGTACGGGTCGGTCAAGGTGCGGGATCTGATGTATGTGGAGCGCTATTCCCACGTCATGCATATTGTTTCGGCGCTTGAAGGAAAGTTGCGTGAAGGAATGGACGCTTTGGATGCTTTCGCCGCTTGCTTTCCGGCGGGGACACTTTCCGGCGCCCCCAAAGTACGCGCCATGCAGATTATTGAAGAACTGGAACCGGTGCGGAGGGGTGTGTATGGCGGGTCCGTTCTTTATGCGGACTTTGCCGGGAACCTCGATTCCTGTATCGCCATTCGGACTATGCTGCTGAAGGGGAAGAAAGCGTATCTCCAGGCGGGAGCAGGAATTGTTGCAGACTCGGATCCGGCGTCCGAATTTGAGGAATGTATGAATAAAGCGCAAGCGCTATTGCGAGCTGTGGAGATGGCGAGAGGAGGCTGTGACCAGTAAGCTGACGTGACGCGGACACTGCTTTGCGCGCTCCCGGTTCGCACTAACCACCGGCCACTGACCACTGACCACTATGGTGTTCGTCTTAGACAACTACGATTCGTTCACCTACAACCTGGTCCAATACTTGGGTGAATTGGGCGCCGAGGTCGAGGTGCGCCGCAATGACCAGGTCACGGTGGATGAGGTGGAGGCGATGCGCCCAGAGCGGATCGTTATTTCCCCCGGGCCGTGTACTCCGCAGGAAGCTGGAATCAGTATCGAGCTGATCCGGCGAGTCGCGGGCAAAGTTCCACTATTGGGAGTTTGCCTCGGACACCAGGCTTTAGGGGCGGCCTTCGGTGGCAAGGTCGTGCGCGCGCACAACCTTATGCACGGCAAGACCAGCCAAGTGGAGCATGACGGCAAGACGATCTTCCGCGGATTGCCTTCGCCCATGACGGCAACCCGGTATCACTCCCTCATCGTGGCCGAGGAGGGACTGCCGCCGGACCTGGAGATCAGTGCGCGAACCAAAGAGCGCGACGGCAACAGCGTGATTATGGGGCTGCGGCACCGGCGTTTCCCGGTTGAAGGGGTGCAATTCCATCCGGAGAGCGTGCTGACGGATGAGGGGAAACGGTTGATTAAGAATTTCCTGGCACTGTAGGTGAAGGGAGCAGCATAGTGATCACTGGTGAGTGGCTAGTGGCTAGCTGGGAACGCGGACAGGAATGTGCGCGCCACACCAGCTTACCCGTTGCACCCTCTCTTCCCATGTCAACTGCTCGTAATTGCGCTTGACACTCCGGACGAGGCACGCCATGCTTACAGGGCTCTAGGGGAGGAATTCATGGCCGAGCCCCATCCGGAAAAGCGCGCTACGCGGCGGTTTGCGCTGCGGCTTCCGGTCGCGGTTACCTATGGCGAGAATGCTCAGCAGGAGAAGTCCGCGCAGACCCGGGATGTCAGTGCGCGGGGCATCTGTTTCTACGTGGACACCGCCATTACTACCGGCGCGCCGATTGAATTCACCCTGACCCTGCCTCCGGAAATCACGCTAACCGAGGCCATACGCGTGCGCTGCAAGGGTAAGGTGGTGCGGGTGGACGGCGAGGCGACGGGCGGGAAAATGGCCGTAGCCGCGGTGATTGACGAATACGAATTTCTCTCCGAATCGCAATGACCCGATCTGTGGGGCGGCGGGTCTCTGCCCGCCCAGGGCAGGTCGGAGACCTGCCCCCACACCTGACTGAAGCACTTGGGGTTACACCCCAAAGTGCGGGCTTTTCCCGCATTTCTACGAAAATTGAAAGACTTTGACTAGGGGGAAACGTCTATACTTTAAAAGGGACGGGATTGTTGCCATGTCGGTGGCGCAGAGGATGACGACGGCGGCCTCGCCGCCATCAGCACAACCTAGCGTTTTACCTACTCTGTTCGGCGAAGGCTACGGAACCTATCGCACTCGCCCCTCGGCCTTTGTTTTTTCTTTTAGCCTCAACATTCTCGTTGCTGTCCTGCTGGTGTGGTCAGGGCACTGGGTAGTTCAGCATCGGGAGCAGATCAAGCAACAGGTAGTCGGATTGGTAACCGATATTAGTCCTTATGCTCTCCCGCCCTCCGCCAAAGAGTCGGGCGGCGGCGGGGGTGGGGGTGAGCGCGACAAGCTGGAGGCCTCGAAGGGGTCTCTGCCTCGGCAATCGCGCGAGCAGATCACGCCGCCGGCGGTGATTGTGCGGAACGAAGCGCCCAAGCTGGCGGTCGACCCAACCGTGGTGGCTCCGCAGATTCAGTTGCCTTCCATGGGGGTGCTCGGCGATCCGCTCTCCAAGATCATCGGGCCACCGTCCAGCGGAACTGGTTCGGGCGGCGGCATTGGTAGCGGCAGTGGCGGCGGTGTGGGCTCAGGGCACGGTCCTGGTGTGGGTCCTGGCTACGGCGGCGGGATCGGCGGCGGCGTGTATAGAGTCGGCGGCGGCGTGAGTGCGCCGCGCGCAATCTATCAGCCTGATCCCGAGTACTCCGAAGAAGCTCGCAAAGCGAAATACCAGGGTACCGTGGTGCTGTGGATGATTGTCGACCGGGATGGCCGTCCGCGCGACATCAAAGTTGCGCGTTCGGTGGGCATGGGTCTGGACGAGAAAGCGATCGAAGCCGTGCGCACGTGGAAGTTTGAGCCGGCGCGCAAAGATGGCCAGCCCGTGGCCGTCCAGATCAACGTGGAAGTGTCGTTCCGGTTGTATTGAAGCTTTCAGCTATCAGCTCTCAGTTTTCAGCACGCGAGGCTTACCACTGAGAGCTGACCGCTGAGAGCTACTTTTTCCGGATCGCAGCCCGCAGCGGCTCTACTTTTTCCCGCGCAGTTTCCACCCATTCGGAACCGCGGTCCACCGCGTCTTCCATCCGTTCTTTCGCTTCATCCGTGAAATCCTCTACGGCGTCCTTGGCGCCTTCGTACTTGCGGCGGAGATCGCGGCGCAATTGTCTGCCGCTCTGGGGAGCGAACAGGAGTGCGACCAGGGCGCCAGCGCCCAGGCCGATTAGCAGGAATGTAACGGCAGTTCCCGCGGTGCTCTTGTCGGAAGACTCATATTTTCCAAAGCGCATATAGCCACCTCATGTA
>DASQIH010000186.1:0-3067 GCA_035631655.1 Terriglobales bacterium | reverse complement strand
TCGTGCGGGACATGACCGATTGGTACAAGCTGCAAGAGCAGGTGCGCCAGGCTCAGAAACTGGATGCCATTGGACGTCTGGCCGGAGGCGTAGCCCATGATTTCAACACCTGCTTATGATCATTCGTAGCAGCGCAGATCTAGCGAGATGTTGGCGTCGCGGGGGTTCATAGTCTTGGAGGCGGAAAACGGAGCCGAAGCCCTCGAACTAGCCAAGCGGCATCGCGAGGCGATTGACGCGGTCGTGACCGACATTGTTATGGCGGTGATGGACGGTCTGGAGCTGGGAAAGAAGCTGGAACAGGTCTGCCCGCAGGCTCGGACTATCTACATGTCGGGCTACAATGAGGAGACCGAGTTGTTCAACGAACTGGCTCGCCGGGGAGTCCCATTTTTCCGGAAACCGTTTCCCCTGCAGGAACTGGTGCGGAAAATCAGTCAGCTGGTTGGCGACCGCCGCACCGCGTGACGAGAATTCGCCTGCGTAATCCTTTGATCTGACGGATCTTATTGCCTTTCGCGAGCACCCCGGCGGTTAGTTTCCCCCAAATTGCCTGGCATCCTGTAAGATTTATCTTTAGGTGGGGTCGAGAAGCACGGTTCGTACAGCCTCAACAGACTATATGCCAGTACCTGTATCCCAGATGTGGACGGTTGCGTCCTACGTCGTCAAGCAGAAGCTTAAGCGGCGAAAGCATTTCCCTGTCGTGCTGATGCTGGAGCCGCTGATGCGCTGCAACCTGGCCTGCGCCGGCTGCGGAAAGATCCAGTACCCCGCCCATGTTCTGAAGAAGGACCTCAGCCCCGAAGAGTGCTTCAAGGCGGTGGATGAGTGTGGTGCCCCGATGGTCAGCATCCCCGGGGGCGAGCCGCTCATGCACCCGCGCATTGCCGAGATCATCGAAGGCATCCTGACGCGCAGGAAATACGTTTATCTCTGCACCAACGGCCTGCTGCTCAAAGAGAAGCTAGACCAGTTCCAACCCAGCAAGTACTTCTCTTTTGTCGTCCACATGGACGGCCAGCGCGAGCACCATGACTTCTCGGTCTGCCGCGAAGGCACGTACGACAAAGCGGTCGAGGCCATTCGCGAAGCTCTCAAGCGCGGTTTCCGCGTGACCACGAACACCACGCTGTTCGAAGGCGCCGACCCAAAGAGCGTGCGTGACTTCTTTGACGAGATGATGGATCTGGGCGTCGAGGGACTCATGCTCTCGCCCGGTTACACCTACGACAAGGCGCCCGACCAGGAGCATTTCCTCAGCCGAAAGAAAACCCGGCGCCTCTTCCGGCAAATTCTCAGCAATCGCAGCAAGCAGTGGAAATTCAATATGAGTCCGCTGTTCCTCGAGTTCCTGATGGGACGTCGGGAATACCGCTGTACACCGTGGGGCATGCCTACCTACAACATCTTTGGCTGGCAGAAGCCCTGCTATCTTCTGCAGGATGGTTACGCTGAAACCTTCGAAGAACTGATTCGCGACACGAAATGGGAGCACTACGGAACCGAGAGCGGCAATCCTAAGTGCGCCAACTGCATGGTGCACAGCGGCTATGAGACCAGCGCCGTGAACGACACGTTCGGATCGCTGAGCGGCTTTCTGGCGACTATGCGGGCCACGATCTTCAACCGGTACAAAGACCCGGACGTCGACAATTTCACAACTACCACCCCCGCCCGCAGTTCCGGACCTCTGGTTCAAATTTCCAGGACCGAAGCGTAGAGCCTGCGCATGTCTGATTCGAAGCTTTCCGGTTCCCAGGAAGAGGACGAAAAGCTAGGCGTTGTCCACGAGAATCTCCAGGGCTGGGTGCCATCCATGGCCAGCGAAGAAGAGATCCGCGCCGCTTTCGAAAAGGCTTTCGACTACCGCGGAGACCTCACCATTACATTAAGAAATGGTCAGAAGATCGAAGGCTATATTTTCGACCGGCGCGCCGACAGCCCGCGTCTTAGCGAATGCCTGGTACGCCTGATGCCTAGGGAAGGCGGCAAAGTGACAATTCCCTATAGTGACATAGCCGCTCTGGCTTTCACTGGCAAAGACACCGCCGCCGGCAAGAGTTTTGAGGCTTGGGTGAAGAAATACCGGGAAAAGAAAGCTGCAGGCGAGAAGAATATCGGCATCGAGGCCGAGCCCCTGGACTGACCGAAGCTGCGTGGGAGGTCCAGTCCGTGGTGTTTTACATTTGCATTAGAGCATGAAGGCCTTTTTGGACAGCAGGGTCGCCGCCTGCTCCAACTGCCGCAGATCACCACTGGTGAAATCCGGCCCCGCCGAAGAGGTGGATAAACCCTTCCGCGAGAGTTGGATCACTCCCAAAACCTTCCCCTGTTCATCCAACACTGGCACGGATATGATTTTCTGAATAGGCACGGGCTCGGTCGCTTCGCTGTTCTCCGGTGTACGCGATTTCACACCCTCGAAAATGGTCATGTGGCGTACTTTTACGAAGTTGTTGGACAACATCGCGGTCCGGGTCGCCGCGGTGCGCGCCGCCACGGCTGGACTGGAAAGCGGAATGGTTCCTGCCGCGCTCAAGACTGGCGGGTGAATAAACTTGAGCATTGCTTTCTCGAGTCGCAACAACGCCACTTCGCCGGGCTGCACATGGAACAGACGCGCGATTGCCGTACATGCCACTTCGGGCGTCGAGATTTCGTCGAGCTTCGACAGCTCACCTGGAATGTCGCTTGTGGCCACGTCACTTCTATCCTCATATCTGTGGCTCGATTCCATCAAGTTACTTTCGGGTCTTCGCCACAGCTTCGCGAGACGGCAGTCCTGAATTGGAACTGCAGCGCACCAGGTAACACTAAATCGGCATAGGGGGACGGGTCACCCCGTCTCCCCTGCCACACCACCGTACATGCGGGTCCGCATACGGCGGTTCGGCGGATTAAGCTGAAACCTTACAGACCATGGGCGGAAGCCCGAGCTCAGCAAAGTAAGCATTAGGCAAGGCAAGCGCCAGAGCGGGCGAGTTCGCGAGCCGCCAGGGGCCGTGAGGACTCCCGGCAGTTTTCGCCGCCAGGTCCTTACTGACGCCCCGCTTGCGAAGCTCGC
>DASQIH010000185.1:0-4302 GCA_035631655.1 Terriglobales bacterium | reverse complement strand
GTGGCGCCACCGTCGAGGTCATCAACTCCGACCGCAATACCGTCATTCGGACTCTCAAGACGGGCGCGGACGGCAGCTATATTGCGCCACTTTTGCCGGTCGGGCATTACAAAGTCGTGGTCAAAGCGGAAGGCTTCAAGGAATATGACGCGAGAGACATCGTCATTAACGTGAACGACCGGCGGATCATTGACGTGAGCCTGCAGGTAGGCGCAACTTCGCAAACCATAGAGGTGACCGGTGCTCCCGCACCGGTAGACCTGGAAACCGCAACTGCCTCCGGGCTGGTCACGGGCACGCAGATCCGGGAATTGGGGATCCTGACTCGCAACTACGAACAACTGGTTTCACTGCTTCCAGGGATCTCGACCAGCCTGGCCTCCGACCAGCTTTTCATCGGCGTAAGCAACCCCACCGGCGCTTCGAACCAGATCAACTTCTCGATCAACGGCAACCGCCCCACTCAGAACAACTGGACCATCGACGGCGCTGACAATGTGGACCGCGGCGCCAACCTGACCTTGCTGGCTTACCCCAGTATCGATTCCATCGCTGAGTTTAATGTCCTGCGTTCGAACTACCTGCCCGAACACGGCCGCAGCTCCAGTGGCGAAATAACCGTGATCACGCGCAGTGGTACCAACCAGTTCCATGGCAGTGCTTACGAGTTCTTCCGCAATGATGATCTGAACGCCAACAACTTTTTCAATAATCGCAACGGAATCGTGCGGCCTCCCTTGCGCTGGAACGATTTCGGCTTCACTGTCGGTGGCCCGATTATCAAGAACAAGACTTTCTTCTTTTACTCGCAGGAGTGGCGGCGCATCATCACCTACACGACCATTACCAGTGGCGAGCTCCCGACTGCGGCGATGCTGAAGGGAACGTTGCCGGCAGCTGCCTGCGTGGCGTTCAATTCGAGCGGCAACTGTACAAGCCAGACTACCCAGATCACTAGCATCGACCCTACCGCGCAGGCGTACATTACGGATATCTACTCCAAAATCCCGCCGGCAAACAACTTGACTGATAACACGTTGACCTGGGTTGGACGAAACATCTTCAACTATCGTGAAGAAAACGTCCGCATCGATCACAACTTCACCTCCAAGCTGAGCGTTTTCGGACGCTACCTTGACGATTCGATCCCGACTCAGGAACCAAATGGCTTGTTTACGAATTTGGGGATTCCCGGCGTGGCGAATACCAGCACCAACTCTCCTGGACGCAACATCGCCGGCCACGCAACCTGGAGCATCTCTCGCTCCTTGCTGGCAGACCTGGGTTACGCGTACTCCTACGGTGCTGTGATCAGCAGCCCCAGCGGAACAAATCTCACTGCCAATTCGCCAGATATCAAACCCGTTCTTCCCTTTGGGTTGTCACCTCGCATACCGGACATCAATTTCAATGACGGACAAGGTATCGCGGGATTTGGTCCGTACCGCGACTTCAATCGCAACCACAATTTTTTCGCAAACATTACCAAGGCGCGCGGCCATCACGCGCTCAAGTTTGGCGCTTCGTTCAACTACTACACGAAGGATGAGAACGTGAACGGTTTTGGTGGAAATAACGGCGCCTTCTTCCTTTCTGACGCTGGTGGCGGGGCGCCGGCGGATGGAACCTTTGTTCAGGAATGGGCGAATTTTCTGCGCGGCGACATTGCCAGCTTCACCCAACTGAATATCGATTTCCGCGCGCTAGTGCATCAAAAGCAGTTCGAGTTGTATGGCCAGGACGAATGGCGCGTCCGTCCCAACCTCACCTTAAGCTACGGCCTGCGTTATTCTTTGTTTTTCGCGCCCACATACGGAAATGGCCTGCTTACCACCTTCGATCCTGCCCGCTTCGATTTCTCTAACGTTCCAGCAATCGACCCCAGCACCGGCCTCTACCTCAGTGCTCCTTCACCCACTTACGTCAATGGCATACTCATCGGGGGAAAGGGATCTCCCTATGGGGGCGCAGTGCAGCAGACCCAGAAAACAGCCTTCGCTCCTCGTCTTGGAATCGCCTGGGACCCGTTCGGCAACGGAAAGACCTCGATTCGCAGCGGATTCGGGATATTTTACGATTCACCCGCGGTCAACAGCATGGAGCAGTTCCAACCATTCAATCCTCCATTCGTGCAAACCACCTCCATCAGCAACGCTCCGTTGTCGGATCCGGGCTCTGGGATTACCAACGTCAATCTTTCGCCACCCGACATCGGCGGCGTGGCACCCAATTGGAAGCAGCCCTATTCCATGATGTGGAATCTGGATATGCAGCATCAGATCACGCCTTCCACCATGTTCGACATCGGCTACTATGGAACCGCGGGACGCCATCTGGTCGGTGTGGTCGATATCAACCAGGCTCCGGCGGGCGCTTTCCAAAGCCTCCCTGGCGTGACCTCTCCCGTCGGCGCGGGGCTTCACACCCAGCAGCTGAATGCCGTTCGTCCCTTCCGGGGTTTTGCTTCGATCGATCTCTTCAGCCCGGTGTTCACATCGAACTACAACGGCCTGCAGACCCAGTTTCAGAAACGCTTCTCATCGAGCTCGACCATCGTACTCAGCTACACTTGGTCGCATGCGTTGGGGACTGCCACCAACGATTTTCGTGCACCGCAGGTCTCGAATGATATCGCGGCGGAATACGGCAACCTCGACTACGATCGCCGCCACATCTTTACTGCCAGCTATGTCTACACCCTGCCGTTCTATAAGAACCAGCAAGGCTTTACTGGACACGCGCTCGGCGGCTGGGAAGTCTCCGGCATCGCTTACCTGTACACTGGCAGCCACCTCACTGCCAGCCTGTCCCGCGACCCGGCGGGTTTAGGCCTGCGCGATCCCAATACCTTCGAGGGTGGACGTCCGGACCTCTTGAGTGACCCCAATAGCGGCGCACCGCACACCATTGCCCACTGGTTTAACCGCGCGGCGTTCGCCGCCGTGCCCGCCGGGGAAATTCGTCCGGGGAACGAGCGCCGCGGCACCATCATTGGCCCCGGTTATGGTCGGTGGGATGCGGCGCTTTTCAAGAACACAAAAATAAGCGAGCGCTTCAGCCTGCAGTTCCGTGCGGAGGCATTGAATGTGCTGAATCACACCAATCTCAACAATCCAGCTTCAACATCGTTGACCAGCGGGGTGTTTAACAAAATCACCAGCGCACGTGATCCGCGCCAGTTGCAGCTTGCATTGAAGCTGATTTTCTAGCTGCGCCACGAGCAAAACGAGTCGGCGACAGACGACTCGTTTTGCGACAACCATGTAGTCGATGAGGGTACGCCCCGCGGAGTCGTTCTGCAGGGAAAGGCTCCAAACCACCTTCCGCTGCTAGGGCCAAAAGCCGTGGTAGTAAGCAGAGAAGGCTAAAAAGCCCGGAAGTAGATCGGGTCAGCTGACTCCCAGCAAGAGGAACGATTGTGAACCGCTGCTTCTCTACGCATTGGCGCCGGCTGCAAGAACGAGGCCCTGGTTAATGGGGTAATCGGGGGTCTACAGATTTTCGCAAAACGCATGCAGCCGTTCATTGAAGCCTACCGCGTCGTCCCAGAAGGCTGCGTGCCCCACATTCACCATCAACTGAACTTGCGCGTGAGACATCGCCGCCTTGTGTTGATCGACGACGGCGGGTTTGACAATCGCATCCGCCGTGCCGTGCGTAATCAATACTGGCTTACGGATCTTCGTCAGGAGATCGTCGTTATTGATGGAGCGCGAGAACAGCCCCTGACGGACATACGGTGGGACCGAGACGTTGTAGCCCAGCATGAGGTACAGCTCGTTGGGCGGGGGCTCCTGGGCAAAACACAGCCGCAGCAAGCCCTCCAGACCGCGGACGCTCGATTCTGTGTCCGTGGAGAAGAACTGTGGGACAAGGCTGAGAAATTGAGGAGTGAGGACCGACATGGCCTCCTCGCTGCCCAGTTTTGTGACCGCGCCCACGAACTGGAGGCCACCAAGCCGGTCCTCGCCATAATGCCGAATGTAGTCAAGGAAGACGAGCGGACCGTACGACCAGCCGGAGAGGACTGGATGATCCAGGTTGAGCGCTAGGATGACCGCGTTGAGGTCATCCGCCCACAGCTTGAAGTCGTTGTAGGCGTCGCGCGGCTTATCCGAGAGACCATGACCTCGCATATCTAGTGCAACCAATCGATGCTCCTCCGCCAGACGCGAGTTCATCTGGCGCCTCCACTGGATCCAACACTGTGAGGCACCGTGGATGAATACAATCGGGCGACCTTGTGGGTTTCCCGTCTCCACCACGTGGAGCCGGACACCTCCACCGCCTGCCACTTTATGA
>DASQIH010000184.1:0-2278 GCA_035631655.1 Terriglobales bacterium | reverse complement strand
GTAGGAAATACTCAGCGTCATGCCTGAACAATTGTGGATCACTGAGATCCTGAACCACTGGTTCGCCGGTCCGGTGACATCACTTCTGCACCGCCTCGGGATTCAGCCGACGTATCCCCAAGCCCCGATTACCAACGCGTTTGCGGTCGAACTGCTCGTATTCTCACTGTTGATTGTCGTCTTCCTGCTCGTGCGTTCCAGCCTGTCGGTGGACAAGCCAGGGGCTTTGCAGCACGTTTTTGAGGGAGCGCAGGGATTCGTCGAGCACCAGGCACACGAGGTTATCGGGCACGGCGGAGAGCGCTTCGTCCCGTTCCTGATGTCGTTGGGTCTATTCATCCTGCTCAACAACCTGATTGGCCTGATCCCCGGTTTTGAGTCGCCGACGGCGAGTCCAGTGGTTCCCCTAGGCTGTGCGTTTGTGGCGTGGGTTTACTACCAGGCGCAGGGTTTTCGGCATGCGGGCCCGAAATATCTGCTGCACTTCTTTGGGCCAGTGTGGTGGTTGGGATGGCTGATGCTGCCGATCGAGTTGATCTCCCACCTTGCGCGCATGATGTCGCTGACCATCCGCTTGTACGCGAATATGTTCGCGGGCGATATGGTCACGCTGGTTTTCTTTTCCCTGGTGCCGGTGGGCGTGCCGATCATCTTTTTAGGGTTGCACATTGGCGTGTCGTTTCTGCAGACCTACATCTTTGTGCTGCTGACCACGGTGTACCTGGCCGGGGCGGTGGCAGAAGAGCACTAAAGTTCTCGGATTTTGTTTTGCGTCGCGAGCGTGAGGGCGTCAGCACGGTGAACGCCAACCACCCACTGGCGGCAATTCATACAAAGGAGAGAGTACGATGAGCAAGATCAGTTCGTTTTTGATGATTGCGTCTGCACTCTTTGCAGCAGTGCCGGCGTTTGCGCAGGGAGGCGAAGCGGCATCAGGAGGCGGCCTGGTGATAGCTGCGGCCTGCCTGGCAATGGCAATCGCCTCGGGGCTTTGTGGCCTCGGCCAGGCGCGCGCGACCGGTTCGGCCGCGGAAGCCTTGGCACGAAACCCTGCAGCGCGTCCAGGAATTCAGTTCGCGCTGATTCTCGGCTTGGCGCTGATCGAGTCGTTGGCGCTCTACACGCTGGTGATCATTTTCGCCAAGGTGAAATAGCGAAGGTTTGAAGAAAGAAAAGGCCCCTGCTTTTCGGCAGGGGCTTTTTCTATCAGGGATGTTCACTAACTGTTGCGCTGGCCGTCCCAGTCACCCGCCTTGGTCTCAGGTGCCTTGCCGAAGCTTTCGGTAAGGAGGCGACGGAGGCGGCTGCGACTGTCCAGATCAATCAAGACAATTTCGAAGCCAAATTCGAGTTGCTTCGAGCGCCGGACCAGCACCTGCGCCTTGACGCCGCGCAGTCCCGCGGAGAATTCGAGCATCGCTTCTGACGGCAAGCGCAGGTTCGCATCCTTGCCGGCCATCCCGCCTCCCATGCTCAGTTCGCGAATCATTACCGGTGCCTTGTACCCGGAAGAAACGAGATGGGCGGGGATGGCCTTGGCCAGTACAAATCTCTCGTAGCGCCGCTGCCGCACCCAACGGCAGTTCGCCATCGGATCCAGTGCTGGAAGGGCCAAGTCCTCAGCGCTCAAGCCCGACTCTGACTGGATCTGGCTGCTGTAGCGAGGATCAATCTTGGCAATGGCTTGTGCGGCGGCGATGCGCAGTTCGCGGTGATGCGTCCATTTGAACATGCGACGCGAGCTCAGGACGGATTGCAAAGTAGCGGTTGCTTCAGTCTCGCGCAGACGGCCCAGCGACTCAATCGCCTTGACCTGGAGGAAGGGGGTGCGGTTTTCACTCTGTCCCTCCTGCGCCATCGCGATGAGGGGCGCTGAGGCGGTGCGGTCGCCGCTCATGCCAATCTCGTCTACTGTTTGGGGCAGAACTGCCTTATCGAGCAGTTCGAGCAATTCGACCAGGGTTCGTCCGCGGTCGGCAGCGGCCCCGTAGGCGATCTGGCGGACGACCACGTCATGGTAGAAGCGGTTCATTTCCGGCAGGCGTCCGGGGAGTAACTCGAGAAGCGTGGCAACATCGAGCCGGCTCAGCAGGCCGACGACGGAGGAGGCTTTTGCGGGGGGGCCCGTGCGCAGAGTGTCGCGCAGCTGCTCCAGAGCGGGAGACCCGATCTGCTCCACGATGGAGATTACGGCATCACAGGTTTCGCGGTCGAAGCAGCGGAAGAAACGCTCCGCAAGGTGTTCGGCCGAAGGGACGGATATCTTGCGCAGGACCTG